>NZ_CP135052.1:2580551-3225689 GCF_029193595.2 Providencia hangzhouensis | reverse complement strand
CCGCATAGGCTACGGAGGCTAAATTTGCACAGCCGGTATCAAGGATGACAACGTTCATTACAGAACCCCTTTCGAGCTAGGTAACGTATCCCCTTCAACACGAATTGCTTGGCGCAATGTGCGGCCGAAAACTTTAAACAAACTTTCGGCTTTGTGGTGATCGTTTTTCCCTTTGGTTTTCAGGTGTAATGTGCAACCCATGGCATAGGAAAGTGAGCTAAAGAAGTGCTCAATCATTTCTGTGCTTAAGTCACCGACGCGTTGGTATTTAAACTCGGCCTTGTATTCAAGGTGCGGGCGACCTGAAATATCCAGTGCACAGCGCGCTTGGCATTCATCCATTGGCAGAACGAAACCAAAACGTGCGATACCGCGTTTATCACCCAGTGCCACTTTCAATGCTTCACCTAGTGCAAGACCGGTGTCTTCAACCGTGTGGTGGTCATCGATAAATAAATCGCCATTCACTTCAATGTTTAACCGGAAACCGCCGTGAGTCGCGATTTGGTCTAACATGTGGTCAAAGAAGCCTACGCCAGTACTAATTTTGCTGCCGCCTTCTTGGTCCAGCCACACTTCAACTTGGATATTGGTTTCTTTTGTTACACGCTTCACCAGTGCATGGCGGTTGCGTTTGGTTAATTGCTGGGTGATGGCCTCCCAGTCAAGTTCTGTTGGGTTATAACGTAACCCTTTGATACCCATATTTTTAGCTAATTGAATATCTGTTTCACGGTCACCAATCACATAGCTGTTTTCGCTGTCTAATACGTTGCTGTCTAAATAGCGCTCAACTAACTGCAATTTAGGTTTACGGCAAGTGCAGTTATCTTCGGGCTTATGTGGGCAAATTAACACTTCATCAAATTTAACGCCTTGGGACTCCAATACCTGCATCATTAAATTATGAGGCGGTTCGAAATCTGCTGTTGGAAAGCTATCGGTGCCTAAGCCGTCTTGATTGGTTATCATCACTAAACGGTAATTGGCTTTTTGCAGAGCAAGTAAGCTAGGAATAACTGCTTTTTCAAAGGCGAGTTTACTTAAACTATCAACTTGAAAGTCAGTTGGCGGCTCGGTAATTAATGTTCCATCACGGTCGATAAATAAAATTTTCTGGCTCATGAATCATTCCTAATTAGCAAAGTGCTGCAATAGCTTCAATAACACGGGTATTTTCTATTTCTGTCCCAATAGTAATACGCAGGCAATTAATGAGACCGGGTTGTTTACTTTGGTCACGTAAAATAATGCCTTGGTCCCACAGGGCTTTAAAGACTTTATTTCCATCGGTGAAACGCACCAAAATATAGTTAGTTTCACTTGGATAAACATGTTCAACCACTGATAAGTCGCGTAGCGCTTCACGAAGTGCAATACGGTTTTCGGTTACCGTTTCTACACGGCTTTTCATCGTCTCAATACCTTGAGGCTCAAGGGCTTGAGCTGCAATCATCGCAACAGGGGTTGATAAAGGATAAGGGGCGATAACCTTTAATAGCACTTCAATCACTTCAGGGGACGCTAAAGTAAAACCACAACGTAAACCTGCTAATGCAAAGGCTTTGGATAAGGTTCTTAAAATTACCAAGTTTGGGTATTGTGCTAACCAGCTTGCCACACTGTATTGTGGGCAGAACTCAATATAGGCTTCATCGACAACGACTAATGCACGGCCCGCAGCCATATCTAGCACTTCGCGTAAATCTTTATTGTCGATGATATTGCCTGTTGGGTTATTCGGGCTGCAAATATAAATCAGTTTGGTATTGGATAGATTTTCACGGATCGCGTTAACGTTTAATGCCCAGTCTGGCAACGCCATGATTTTCTTTTGTTCAACACCAAAGGTTTCTGCACTGACGCTGTACATGCCATAGGTTGGCGGGCAAAACATCACCGCATCTTTCCCCGGCTCACAAAATGCGCGGATTAACAACTCGATGGACTCATCGGCCCCACGGCAAACTAGCACTTGTTCTGGTTTAACTTTGGCATAAGCTGCATAGTTATTGATCACCGCAACTGGTTGGCATTCAGGATAACGGTTAAGGTTGCGTTCACTGAATTGGTAATCAGGTGCAATTGGGTATTCATTGGCATTGAGCCAAACGTCGCCATTTCCCCCTAAACGTCGTGCAGACATATAAGGCGTCATGGTTTTAACATTTTCACGTGCAAGACTGGCGGCATTAAATGGTTGGCTCATGACTTACTCCTGATTTTGTTTTTTTAGTTCGTTAACGCGTAAGGTAACGGCATTTTTGTGAGCGGTGAGTTGCTCTGCTTGGGCTAAGGTTTCGATGGTGTCGGCTAAGCCTAATAAACCTTGCTTCGACAGTTTTTGAACTGTCATTCGCTTCATAAAATCGGCGAGGCCAAGGCTTGAATAGGTTGCGGTATACCCGTAAGTGGGTAATACGTGATTTGTGCCTGAAGCGTAGTCTCCTGCAGATTCGGGTGACCAGTCTCCGACAAACACGGAACCTGCGCTAGTGATAGAATCGACTAGGTCATCGGCATTGCGTGTTTGTAAAATCAAGTGCTCAGGTCCATAGCGATTGCTAATTTCAACGCATTGTTCGATCGAATCAGCAATAATGACACGGCTGGCGCTCAATGCTTTTCGAGCAATTTCTGCACGTGAAAGTTGCGCTAATTGTTTTTCTGTTTCTTCGATCACGCGTTGGGCAAAGTTTTCATCATCAGTTAATAAAATAACTTGTGAATCAGGGCCATGCTCTGCTTGAGATAGCAAATCAGATGCGGTAAATGCTGGGTTTGCACCGTTATCAGCAATGACTAACACTTCGGAAGGCCCCGCAGGCATGTCAATAGCGGCTCCATCATGGCTTTGACTCACTTGGCGTTTTGCTTCAGTGACATAGGCATTACCGGGGCCAAAAATTTTATCAACTGCAGGAATACTTTGGGTACCAAATGCCATTGCAGCAATCGCTTGCGCACCGCCTACTTGGAAAATATCACTGATGCCACACAGTTTCGCTGCATACAAAATTTCATCGGCAATAGGTGGGGGCGAACACAAAATAATTTTGCGACAGCCTGCGATATTCGCAGGGGTTCCCAACATCATGACCGTTGATAACAGGGGAGCAGACCCCCCCGGAATATATAAACCGACCGCATCTATTGGGCGTGTGACTTGCTGGCACACGACGCCTGCCTGTGTTTCTACTGTAATTGGAGTGGGTTTTTGGGCTTCGTGAAAACGACGAATGTTACCAATGGCGGTTTTCATTGCTGTTTTTATTTCATCACCAAGACGAGCCTCTGCCGCGTCAACAGCATTTGCAGGTGCACGCACTGTTTCGATTTCAGTTTTATCGAAACGACGGCTCAGTGCTTGGAGGGCAGCATCGCCCTCGTTACGGACTTGGTCAATAATTTGGCTAACCGCAGTACTAATGCTACCAGAAGCCGCTATTGCGGGGCGCATCAATAAAGCGCTTTGTTGCTCTTGGTTACAAGCCGACCAGCGAACAGGTTGGTTAAATCCCATTTTCATGACGGCTTACTCCATCATTTTTTCAATTGGCAGGACAAGAATAGAGCTTGCCCCTAAAGCTTTGAGTTTTTCCATGGTTTCCCAGAACAGCGTTTCTGAGCTTACCATGTGCATCGCCACACGGCTTTGTTCGCCTGCTAACGGTAGAATTGTTGGGCGTTCAGCACCTGGCAGCAAGGCAATGATCTCTTCCAGTGTTTCACTTGGCGCGTGCAACATGATGTATTTGGATTCACGTGCTTGGATAACACCTTGGATACGGGTCATCATGCGGTCAATAAGCTGTTGTTTTTCCGGCGACATTTCGCCATCACGTTGAATTAAACAGGCTTTAGAGCGATAAATAACTTCCACTTCTTTTAGGCCGTTTGCTTCAAGTGTTGCACCTGTAGAGACGAGGTCACAGATAGCGTCGGAAAGGCCAGCACGCGGGGCAACTTCAACTGAACCATTTAACAGGCATGATTTAAATTGAATGCCTTTTTGGTCGAAATAGCGTTTTAACAAGTGAGGGTAGGAAGTTGCAACGCGTGAGCCATTTAAGCACTCAGCACCAGTATAGTTGAAATCTAATGGGGCAGCGAGAGATAAGCGGCACCCACCGAAATCAAGACGACGCAGGGTTTTATACTGCGGGTTTTCCCCTTGAGCACGGCGGTTTAATAACTCTTCTTCAAGAACGTTTTCACCGATGATCCCTAAGTCAACGACACCGTCCATGACCAGCCCCGGAATATCGTCATCGCGAACGCGGAGTAAATCAATAGGCATATTTTCTGCATAAGCAATCAAACGTTGTTGTTGTAAATTGATTTTGATGCCACAGCGAGAAAGCAATTCTCTTGATTCTTCACTCAGACGGCCTGATTTTTGTATTGCAATACGTAAACGTGATTTATCCAACATGACTTTACCCTTATCCCTTTTAAAATTTTTTGTTTAGTAACTCTTTGTTCAAGAATAAAAAAACCCTCGGAAGATTATCTTCCGAGGGTTCTCTCAATTCGCATTTCAGCCACCGGAAGATTCGTTGAACGTCTTCCAGCACACATCGCCCGAAAGACTAGTCAGGATGATGGTGGTGATGATGGTTGCGTGAAATACGATTCATAATGTCTTCCGTTCTGTTATTTAAGTGAATGACTAAACATTCATTGTGCTAACTAAATACTCATTGGTATTCAACCTATCCGATTTACCCCTATGAATGCAACCTTTTTTTAAAAAATAACCAATAATAATTAGTTGTTCACTTTTTATAGTGATAAATCCCTCAGAAATTGTATTCGGAAGTTTTATGGTTTTCAGCTACTCTGTGATTAATTTCAGTCAGTTGAACGATTGGGGAGTTTTCATATGAAAAAAGTCACTGTCATCGGGTTAGGGTGGGTTGGGTTACCGCTCGCCCAAGCCTTATTGTCTCAAGGCATTCATGTGGTTGGAACTAAAACGACACCAGATGGTATTGAAGCCGCTCAAGCGGTTGGAATTGAGTGTTATGCATTGAAATTAACCCCAGAACTTGAATGTGATGACGACGATTTAGCGCAGTTGATGGAACAAAGTGATGCTATCGTTATCTTGCTTCCGCCCTCTAAAATTAATACCGAATACTATGTGATGGCGATTGAAACACTGGTGAATAGCGCAATAGCCTTTCAGGTGCCTAAAGTTATTTTCACGTCATCTACTGCGGTTTATGGGGAACAAAATGGTGAAATGACCGAAAACAGCCCATTGGATGGGGTAACTGAATCAGCTAAAGCCTTGGTGGCGACAGAACAGTGGTTGCATCAGTTACCGAACATATCGGTGGATATTCTGCGATTAGCGGGATTAGTCGGTGAAAAACGCCATGCAGGGCGTTTTTTAGCGGGGAAAACCGGGGTGAAGGGGGCAAACCAACCTGTGAATATGGTGCATCAAGATGATGTGATTGCCGCCATTTTATTATTGCTCCAGCAACCGCAAGGGGGACATATTTATAACCTCTGTGCGCCAGTCCACCCAACACGAGCCGAATTTTATACTCATGCAGCACAATCTATCGGGTTAACCCCGCCTCAATTTATTGAAGAGAAGAATACGTTAGTGGGGAAAACCATTAACGGTAATAGAATTTGCCAAGAACTCGGGTTTGAATACCAGTACCCAAACCCAAGTTTGATGAATATGACCCTGTGATTATTTAATCGGGATCATGACAATTTTTTGGAACGCAGGGCGTGTGGTCAGTTGCTGGTACCAGCGTTCCAAATTGTTAAATTCGGGGCGCTGCGTGACAATTTCATGCCAAGGGTAAAATAGTGGTGCGATAGCAATGTCAGCGATACCAAATTTATCACCACTGAAATAGGCTTGGTTAGCTAATGCATTATCAGCAATGGTTAGTAATCGATTGATATTGCCATAAATAATTTTAGCTTGTTCTGGGTCTCTATCCGCTTCTGGGACACGAACAATTTTGTTCATCATCTGTTTAATGTGGTCGAATAAATTAGCACCACTCCAATCCATCCATTTATCTGCGGCAGCTCGTTCTTGTAGGTCTTGTGCGAGCAATAAGTGAGAATGATCAAACTTTTCCGTAAGGTAACGTAAAATCGCATTCGATTCCCACAGCGCAAAGTCATCATCCTGTAGAGTTGGAATTGTGCTGTTTGGATTCATTTTTATATATTCAGGTGTATCTAGCCCACCAAATGGGCCACCCACATCTTTTTGATTGTAAGCGATATTTAATTCTTCTAAGCACCAAAGTACTTTTTTGACATTGGAAGAGTTGACGCGTCCCCAAACAGTTAACATGGCAGTCTCCTAAATTGATTTTTTGGCATCGACCATGGTTAAGATAGATTAAATTTACTCAGAGGCAAATGTTTATTTGTTATCAGTGGCCTCAGTGAAATTAAAGTCTTATATTAGGTCTAGTTATCAAATTTTGTCACAGCGATGGGTTCTCGTTTAGTGATGTTGAGTCAATGACAGTAATTTAAATGTGTAGAATTAAGTGAAGGAATAACCGATGAGTAAGAAAATGTTGTCTTTAAAAACCCGCCGAGCTGGTATTGGGTTGAGTCTTTTGGTTGCCGTAAGTACCAGTGCTTATGCGGCGCAGACACCGGTTGCTCCTCAAGTCGATGCAAAAGCGTTTGTTTTGATGGATTATAATAGCGGTAAAATTTTAGCGTCTGGGAATCCAGATGAACGCTTAGATCCCGCAAGTTTAACAAAAATTATGACCAGCTATGTGATTGGGCAAGCGGTGAATGCGGGGAAAATTACCCCACAGGATATGGTTACGGTAGGTGAAGATGCATGGGCAACGGGAAACCCTGTTCTTAAAGGCTCTTCTTTGATGTTTTTAAAGCCAAAAGATCGTGTTTCCGTATTGGATTTAAATAAAGGGATTGTGATCCAGTCAGGGAATGATGCCAGTATTGCTCTTGCCGATTATGTTGCAGGTAGCCAAGACTCATTTGTGAGTTTAATGAATCAATACGTGCAAAAGATTGGTTTAAAGAATACCCATTTTAAAACCGTTCATGGCCTCGATTCAGAGGGGCAATATAGTACTGCACGGGATATGGCATTGTTAACCCAAGCAATGATCCGTGATGTTCCCGATGAATACGCACTGCACAAGGAAAAAGAGTTTACCTTTAATAAAATTCGTCAACCTAACCGTAACCGTCTGTTATGGAACCAAAATTTAAAAGTGGATGGCGTAAAAACTGGGCACACGAGTGGAGCAGGCCATAACCTAGTCGCCTCTGCAACAGAAGGCGATATGCGTTTGATTTCAGTTGTGTTGGGAGCGCCAAGTGACCGTGTGCGTTTTTCTGAAAGCGAAAAATTACTCACTTGGGGTTTCCGTTTCTTTGAAACTGTCACGCCAATTAAGGCAGATGCCACACTGAAAAAGCAGCGTGTCTGGTTTGGTGATACTTCAGAAGTTGATTTAGGGGTTGCCGATGATGTTTCAATTACGATTCCTAAAGGGCAATTGCAAAACTTGAAAGTGGATATTCAACTAACTAACGATTCACTTGAAGCGCCTCTTGCTAAAAACCAAGCGGTAGGAACGATTAACTTTATTCTGAATGATGAAATCGTCGAACAGCATCCTCTAGTTGCAAAAAGTGCCGTTGAGGAAGCGGGGTTCTTCGGTCGTATTTGGGATTACATCATGAAAACGATTAGCGGCTGGTGGAGTGCCATTTTCGGTTAATAATGATTAAATGAAAATGATGTGAACAAAAAAATGCCTGCATTAGCAGGCATTTTTATAGAGACGATAGATAAACAAATGCTATTCGCAGTGAGCCAATTTAATCGCTAATCCCCCTTGGGATGTTTCACGATACTTAGCGTTAATATCTTTACCAGTTTCATACATGGTTTCAATGACTTTATCGAGGCAAACACGTGGGTCACTGACACGGCGTAATGCCATGCGTGCGGCATTTACGGCTTTAACGGAAGCAATGGCGTTACGTTCAATACAAGGTACTTGAACTTGCCCTCCAACAGGGTCGCAGGTGAGACCTAAGTTATGCTCCATGGCAATTTCTGCTGCGATACACACTTGCTCAGGGCTACCGCCCATTAATTCGGCGAGCCCCGCAGCGGCCATCGAACAAGCAACACCCACTTCTCCTTGGCAGCCCACTTCGGCGCCGGAAATTGACGCATTCATTTTATATAATGCACCAATGACACCGGAAACTAGAAAATAACGGGTATAGGAATTTTCATTCACAGGGCGAATGAATTTGTCATAGTAAGCTAATACCGCAGGAATAATGCCACAGGCTCCATTCGTTGGTGCCGTTACAACACGACCACCCGCTGCATTTTCTTCGTTAACGGCAAGCGCATACATATTGATCCAATCAATGACGGCCATTGGGTCCATATTGGTGTTATCGGTTGTTACGAGTTGACGACGTAACGCTGCTGCTCGACGTGGCACACGTAATGGGCCTGGTAGTAAACCTTCGGTTGTCACTCCCCGTTCAATACCGGATTTCATGACATCCCATACGGACGAGAGATATTGCTGAATTTCTTCTTTACTGCGTAACGCTAATTCATTCTGCATCACGAGTGCGGAAAGTGATAACCCTGTGTCTTTACAATGTTTTTGCAGGTCGGCCGCATATTTAAATGGGTAAGGGACTTGAATTGCATTTTCGTCTGACTGGCCAAAATGTTCTTCATCGACAATAAAACCACCGCCGATAGAATAGTAATTTTTGCTGTAAATAACATCATCACCACTGAATGCCGTAATACTCATTCCATTTTCATGGAGGGGGAGATTGGTTGTATGAAAATTCATCCCCCCTTCAGTAGGGAAATCAACTTCATGTTGCCCTTGTGCAAGGGAGAGCCTTTCAGTTTGCTCAACATTACGCATAAAAGCAGGAATAGCGTCAATATCAATGGTATCCGGTAAGTTACCCGCAAGACCCATAATAATCGCCATATCCGTTGCATGGCCTTTACCCGTTAAAGAGAGCGAACCATATACATCAACTGCAATTCGTGTTGTGCGAGAGAGTAATTTTTGCTGGATAAGGTCGTCAACAAACTGTTTGCCCGCTTTCATTGGGCCGACGGTATGGGAACTTGAAGGGCCGATGCCAATTTTGAAGATATCAAATACACTAATCATATTCAGTGCTTCCTTTTGTAGAAAGTCATTGAAATTAGGTAGCTTCCGTTGTTGGTCGCTACCTAGTGGCTTCAATTAGAAGAATAACTTATATGTTGCCGCAGAGATAGCGACCAGACCCATAATTACGATAAATACATTACTGATTTTACCTGAGTATTTACGCATTGCTGGTACCTTGCTAATTGCATACATTGGCATCAAGAACAGTAAGATAGCGATAACTGGGCCACCGAGGCTTTCAATAATATCCAGCACACCTGGGTTCAATGTTGCCACTAACCAAGTTGTGACTAACATGAAGATTGCAGTACCGCGGTTTAACTTGCGAACATCAATTGTTTTACCTTTTGCACGGTAAGCACGCTCAACTAGACCATTGAAACCTTCACGAGCACCTAAATAGTGACCAAGGAAGGATTTAATAATTGCAATAAAGGCAATGATTGCAGCTGCATATTTAATGAATGGCTGGTCAAAATAGCCAGACAGGTAGTCAAGAATACTGATATTTTGTGCTTTAGCTTGTGCGAGATCCGCTGAAGATAAGGTAAAGACACAGCTGATCACGAAGAACATAACAGTCAGCACCATCAAAATGTGCGCGGATGCAAGGATCCGTGAGCATTTTTGTTCAGCTGCATCACCGTATTCTTCACGTTTTGCCACAGAGAAAGCAGAAATAATTGGCGAGTGGTTAAATGCGAATACCATCACTGGGATTGTTAGCCAAATGGTGACCCAGATACTTTGCCCACCTGTATTTTTTGTTGCTTCAGTGATTCCTTCCCAAGTTAATGTATTCAGTACATCACCAGACCAATGTGGGATCATATACAGTGAGAATGCAACCAGCACGGCGATAAATGGAAACACTAACATACTCATGACTTTTACGATGTATTTTTCACCGAATGCCACAATCGCCATCACTCCGCCTACAAGGATCAAGGCAAGTAACCAGCGTGGCGGTGCGCCAACGCCCAATAATTCGGTTAAGAATTTATTGACGTTATTGGTGATGGAAACACCATAAACAAGAAGAATAGGGTAAATAGCAAAGAAGTAGAGTAGGGTGATCCAGTTTCCTGCTGTGCGACCAAAATGTTCTTCTACAACTTCAGTGATATCACCATCAGGTTTTGAACCAGAAAGAACGAAGCGTGTTAACCCACGGTGAGCAAAAAATGTCATTGGGAAGGCTAATACCAGCATCAGTAAAACAGGTAATAAACCACTCATACCTGCATTGATTGGCAAAAACAATACCCCAGCACCGATAGCTGTACCATATAAACCCAGCATCCATACTGTGTCAGTTTTGCGCCAAGCACTACTATTTACTGTTTGCGAGGCCGTTTTGTCGATGGAACCAACTTTTGTTGCATCCATAATAGTCTCCGAAAATATAAGTCAAAAAAATCATTTAGCGTAACTGCAAATGCGTTACGACCTTTTAATCTTTTGGTACGAACAATTACTCAATAACAATTGTTTTCTTTTGCGTAACAATCTGATTGGAAATAAAACTAAAATTGACGGTAAATTGATTTTCAATCAGTTTTGTATTTTTATCATTAAATTTTAACATTGGATTTTGAGTGTGTGAATTTATAGTTTACCAGAATAAAATGCCGTGATCATTATCTCAAAAGAGAAATATCCCCCAAGATTGCGAGATATAATTATATTTTATAAAAATGTTAAATAAATTTGCGTTAAGTTTGTTTTTATTAGCAATTAAATAGTGGGTGAATAAGTTAAGCTTTACTTAAATGTGAGCAGAATTAAATTCTGTTAGAAAAATATTATTATATTAATGATTAAAATTGCGCTGATTAAAATATCATCCATATCAATATAAATATTGAGCTGTACTGTAACAATAGTACAAGTTAATTGTTAGAGTTGTGATATAAGTTATTGAAAATAAATAAAATATTTTTATTTTTTAGATTGATTTATTGCGTAACTAATTAGTTTAAAAATTGGAGGAAAGATAACTATATATTAATTATTTTACGTTTTTTTTGTGCTTATATTTGCCACTTTTTTTGCAACGAAAAAAATAATTAAAATAGGTAACAAGATATTTGTTAAGTAATTGTTTTAATAATTTTATTGATAACTTCAAAAAAGTTTTAATCATGAAAATGGAAATAAACAGAAACTTTGATTTAGCGCAATTTTTATAATGCTAAACATACTGGCATTAATTAATGCCAGTATTTGAATATACGTTGTTATGGTTGAAACCAACCTTTACGAATAAGAGAGGCAAAAATAAAACTATATAGCCGAGTGATAGGTAATTGAATTTTATACGCACCAACAGACCAGAGGAGCTGGGCCAAACCGCATGCGACAATCGCCAGTATAAAGGCACCTGCCATATCTAAAGGCCAATGAACACCGAGGTAAATACGTGACCAAGCAATAACGACAGCGGGGATCATCATCACGAGCCCAACCCAAGTTCTTAGCCAGAAAAGAAATGCAAAAGCGAATGTAAAGACAATCGTGCCATGGTTACTTGGGAATGAAGGCGTGGCTTCATGCTCGGAGAAATTAGTGCCAATTCCCATGACAAATGGGCGGTCATGCGGCGCGAAATAGCCCACTAGCCATGAAATGGTTAAGCCAATGACGATAGCAATGGCTGCTTTACAAGCAAAGGCACGTTGGCGAGTCATATTTGGCTGGGCGCCCCAAAACCAACAAGCAACAGTAAATAGTGGAAATAATAGAATTAAGCGTTTCGCAATCACGTTCGCTACAGCAATGGTTCCACTAGCGGTTTCTGGAGTCGCATTGATCAAATTGAATAGATCAAGGTTAAGTTGTTCCAGCACAGTTCAGTACCTCGGTCAGATGGTTAGTGAGACAGAATAGATATAAAAGGGGGAGATTAAAGTTTCTTAATGAGCAGGTAAAGTCCCTTTGTCTTATTATTGAAAGCTATATGCGACAAATTTACTTGCGGTTTAACATTTACTCAATAATTATTTAGTGCAGTAATGAGTTTAGATAAGTCAAGGGAGAAAAAGTGATGTGGTGGCAAAAAGAGATACAACTTAGCGCAAAAGCGAGAGGGTTTCATTTAGTGACAGAAGAAATTCTCAAGCAACTTCCTGAACTTAGCTTAATCAAGGTTGGTTTAGCGAATATTTTTATTCAACATACATCAGCATCTTTAACAATCAATGAAAATGCAGATTACACTGTCAGGGAAGATTTCGAGAGCTTTTTCAATCAGGCCGTTCCTGAAAATGAACCTTATTATAAGCATGATTATGAAGGAAGTGATGACATGCCTGCGCACTTAAAAAGCAGTTTATTGGGTGCAAGTTTGACTATTCCAATTACTAAAGGGTGTTTAAACATGGGGACGTGGCAGGGGATTTATTTATGTGAGCACCGAAATTATGGTGGAAAACGTAGATTAATCATTACATTGCAAGGCGAACCCAGCCGTTAGAAACAAAAAACCCGATAGCATGAAAACAAATAGTTGGCTATCGGGCTCCTCAATATGGGGACATCAAAGAAAAGCAGTGGCACTAATTAAGACCCCGTCTAAAAAAGAAAGTTCTCACCTAGATGAAAAAAAGTACAATATTTTTATTAAATTTGGCTTAAATAGCACAAAAAGAACAAGCAAAGTGTTAACACCTATAAATAAGTGAACAACTTTGCTTGTTGAGATGAAAAACAGAAGGGGCTAATTATTTGTATAGATTCAAATTTTCTTTTGCGTAAGCTTCGAAATCTGTGCATCCACCAATATGTTGCTCATCAATAAAAATTTGTGGAACGGTTTCAACAGGTTTGCCAACAGTTTTAGATAAATCTTCTTTAGAAATACCTTCAGCTTGAATATCAACGTAGCGGTAGTCAAAATCTTCACGTTCATTTTTCAGTTTTTCAGCGAGTTCTTTTGCACGAACACAGTATGGGCAGCCAGGACGACCAAAAATAACAGTATACATAGTATCTCCTTTTTATCTTGAGCTCAGATTCTAATTGCAATGCTCAATACTATGCCTACATAAGTTATGAAATAAAAGTCGAATTTTCCTGTTATACCTATAGGTATGACATATAATTCTCAGTTTGAGAAAGTGACACAATAATGAGAGGAGAAAAAGAATGAGCAATAAACCTCAGTCTAAAGGGACAATGCGTTCACTAGCGGACATGCCAAAGCCCATTATCGTGTTAGAAGGTGTGGGTATCATTCTGCTTATTATTGTTTTGTTAGCAACAAATGACTATATCACATTGCCGGAGCCTTTAATGCAGCCAGGGGCGATCGTGAGCATGATTATGGTCGGCATTGGCTGTTTGGTCCCCGCAATGGTCAATATTGTCTGGCGAGCAATTCATGGCCTGAGTTTTTTGGGCATTGATAATAAACAACCAGAAAAGAATGTATCTAAAAAGCCAGACTCTACAGATAATAAACCAGATGAATAAGTAGATTGAGCGTGGTTTTACTGGTGTTTCGCTCTACAATGTGTGAGAATTATTCGTTTTTTAGTTAGGGGGAAAATGTGCCAGAACCCTAACAAATCGATATTGCACGACTATTTTGAGTTGAAGAAGGTTACTATCCATGGATTCTATTTGTTACCCTGACATCACTAAGTTACGTGAATGGTTAGACCAACTCAAAACCTCTTATTTCGAGTGTGATTCCTGCTCTGCATTACATTTACCTCATATGCAAAATATAGACGGTATTTTTGATGCAAAGCTCGATATTTTAAATAATGTTTTGGTGTTGTCTGCATTAGCTGAACTCAAACCGACAGCGATTGTGACGTTAGTGGCGAATATCAGCCAAATTAATGCCAGCTCATTAACGGCAAAAGTTTTCCTTGAAATAAACAATGAAAACTTGCCTAAATTGATTGTTAGCCAATCATTTTCATTAGAAGCAGGAATGACGTATCGTCAATTCTGCCATTTTTTACAACAAGCGGAAGAGCAAATTTCAGCTATTGTCTTTGAAATCTTTAGCAATAATTTGTTGTATGCAAATCAAGATGACTTTAGTGAAGATGATGACAGCTCTGAAGAAGGCTCTGAGCTTTCTCTTGATGACAAACCTTCAGTTATTCTCCACTAAGTTTTTGCTATGCATTGTGAAAAATATGCCACAGGGCAATGCCATTCATGCCAATGGCTAACATTAACGCCTGAACAGCAAATTACCGAAAAGCAGAGCCAACTACAGGCTCTTTTGCCTGCTATTGATACTTCTTTATTTCAGCCTCCAGTGACAGGGCCGCAAACGGCTTTTCGCAATAAAGCCAAAATGGTGGTTAGTGGTAGTGTTGAGAAGCCAATTTTAGGTATTGTTGGGCGAGATGGGCAAGGTGTAGATTTAACGGACTGCCTGTTGTATCCAGATGCCTTTTCTGATGTGTTTAATGCCATTATTCCTTTTATTGCGAGGGCGGGTCTGACGCCTTATAACATTGAGCGCAAACGCGGTGAATTAAAATACCTATTATTAACCCAAAGTCATTACTCTGGGAAATTCATGCTGCGGTTTGTTTTGCGCTCAGAGAAAAAAATTGAGCAGTTAAAAAAGGCACTGCCATGGCTACAAGAACAGTTGCCACTGCTTGCGGTGATCACCGCCAATATTCAACCTATACATATGGCAATATTGGAAGGGGAACAGGAAGTATTTCTAACTGAGCAGCACGTTTTACGTGAAGAATTCAACCAAGTCCCGTTGTTTATTCGCCCACAAAGCTTTTTCCAAACTAACCCTGTTGTTGCAGCCAAACTGTATCAAACAGCAAGAGAATGGGTTAAAGAGCTACATATCAATAGTTTATGGGATTTATTTTGTGGTGTTGGGGGCTTTGGGCTGCACTGTGCTGAAAAAGACACTCACTTAACAGGGATAGAAATCAGTGCGCCAGCGATTGCCAGCGCACAGCAATCCGCGGATGAACTTGGATTAAAGCATGTTGAGTTTAAAGCCCTTGATTCAACGCGTTTTGCCACGGCGAATCAGGATATCCCTCAGCTTATTTTAGTCAATCCGCCACGCCGAGGAATTGGTAAAGAGTTATGCGATTTCCTTTCCCACGTGCAGCCCGAATATATTTTGTATTCTAGCTGTAATGCACAAACCATGGCGCAAGATTTACAACTGTTGGCTGGCTATCAAGTCTGTAAAGTACAGCTATTTGACTTATTCCCTCATACTGCACACTTTGAAGTGCTGACGTTGTTAAAGCGTATTGTACAGTAAAATCCATGTGATGGTTTTTACTGTATAAAACGACAATTCAATATTCGTTATATCATTTGGGTAATTAATTTAATGTTTCAGCAGGAATGAATCCATGGATAATACTCTGAACTTAAATTCATCGATATGATTCGGTATAGGTTTATCACTATGATAGGAGAGCAAATGTTTTAGGTTTTCTAAAAAATCATTTTCGTTATCATATTTTTTTATACCTCTGTTAGGGTCAAAAAACTTATATATATAATTATTTTTATCGTGTTTAATTGAAATTGCCATACAATGGCCATCATAAGAAATCAGTGAATAGTAATCATTGTTATATTTTAATTTATTCTCTATATCAGCTTTTAGTTTTTCAATATTTGATTGGTTTTTATTTATTTGTAAGTTTGCATAGTCACAAATAGGTAGGCTTATATCATTGATTAACCCAGAATTTATATTCTTAGCTGTATTTTTATACATTTCTAGCTTAGATATAAACTCGAAAGCATTAGCTAGAAAAATTTTAATTTCTTTATCATCTAATGGTAAGTCAGATATTATTTTGTTTTTTATATTCTCATTCAATATTTTATGACAATAATAAATTTCTATTGAGTCTTCTTTGTTTTTTCTAACTAAATTATAGTAAAAGGTAACCAACTCTATAATTTCGTATTTACTATCTAAATAACTTACATTTTTATTTACACGAGATATATTTTTCATTAGTAGATGGGTTATATCGTATAGATTTTTTATATTAAGGTCATTTTCCTTATTCTCTAATGATATTAAATTTTTATCTACTTTAATATCTTTGCTTTTATTGATTAATGATGTTTTTTTTCTTTTTATTATCAATGAGTAATGAATCTATTTTGTGTGCAATTTTATTGAAATCATATGCGCGTTCATAACTGATCTGAATATTCAGGCCATTGACTATCTGTTTATTTAATAAACTTACTTCAACATCATTCGGCTTTCTGTTTTTTAAATGGTAACTTTGTGCTTTTATGGATTTTAAAGCGGCCCCCATCGATTCAATTAGTTTATCCCCATCACTCTTGTTTTCATTAAGAAGGTATAGGTTTGATAGACCATGGCAAATTCCATTGCTAGCATTAGAGGTATTTCTGACTTGAGTGAGCTTTTTTCTTAGGGCATTATTTTCTTTTTTATTAAAGTATGTAAGCAGTTTGTCTTGATCAAAAGGAATGTCAAATTGAATTTTTTTCATAATAAACTCATCAATCATATCTATTTAATTAGTTTAATTATTACATTATTCAAATAAAGTGCTCTTTAAAAATCCGATTGAGCGAATAAAAAAAGCTTGGTATAAGACCAAGCTTTTTTTACTTGTCGGAGAGAAAGAAAGACTAACCTCTGTGCTCAAATTCCAACGCTTTGCGTTCAATTAAACGCATTAGCACTGTTAAAATTGCATTGACCACTAAATAAATAATCCCCGCAGCAACAAACGCCATCACATTCCAGCTTTGACCAAAGATCAGTTGGCTATAGCCCATGACATCTAACATTGTAATCGTACTGGCAAGTGACGTACTCTTGAAAATCAGGACGACTTCATTGGAATAGGACGATAACGAACGCTTAAAGGCATAAGGCAAAATAATACGCATGGTTTGCATTTTATTCATGCCAAGCGCTTGGCAAGACTGCCATTGGCCTGATGGGATGGCTTTAACTGCGCCGTGGAATAACAAAGTGGAATAAGCCGCACTGTTTAAGGCCAATGCAACCATTGCACAGACCCAAGGTGTGGAAATAATCTCCCACAACATGGGATAATCTTGCAATGATTTAAATTGGCTTGGGCCGTTATAAATTAAGAAAAATTGTACCAATAACGGCGTACCAGTGAAAAGCGTGATATAGACTTTAACGGCTTGAGAAACCACAGGGGTTTTCAGCGAGAGAACTAAAGTAAATAATATCGCTAAGATAAAAGCCACAATGAGTGCGCTAAACGTTAGTGATAAGCTGGTTGGTAGCCCTGGAAGAATATCTAAAATTAAATCCATCATTTTGATTCACCTCGCTCAAAGCGAGTAGTACGCAATTCAATACGTTTTAAGATAACTTGACTGACTAACGTAATGGCAAGGTAAATCAAACCCACAATGGCGTACCATGTGAATGGTTCGTGAGTTCTATTGACGATTGTTTTTGTTTGTAGCATCAAATCATTAACACTGATGAGTGAAACTAACGCGGTATCTTTTAATAATACAAGCCATTGGTTGCCTAAGCCTGGAAGCGCATGGCGCCACATTTGCGGCATAATGAACCGAAAGAAAATAGTGCGTTTGTTTAAACCTAATGCAAAACCTGCTTCCCACTGGCCATAAGGTACTGCTTTTAAAGCTCCTCTTAATGTTTGTGATGCATAAGAGGCGTACAACAAGGCAAGGGCAATAACACCACAAACAAATGGGGTATAGTCAAATTCGCCACTATTAGCAAAGAAAATGCTGGGGTCGATTTGAATAGTGGTTTGCCAAAAACCGAGGTTTATATCGAACCCATCACCAAACAAATTGATCAGTTGTAATGTACCGAAGTAGACAAATAATACGACCAATAATTCAGGTAGACCGCGGATCAAGGTAACCCAGCAGGTCCCTAAAAAGGCAATAGGTTTAAAACGAACGGACTCCCACGCAGTAAATAACATGGCGAGGATCAGCCCCAAAACCAGTGCAGAAACAGCAAGGCCGACGGTGATACCGGCGGCACTTGTTAAAAATAGAAAGTTGCTCATTAATTATATCAATTACTGTTGAAACCATTTTTTGTGGATAGCATCATAAGTGCCGTCTGCTTTAACTTCAGCTAAGGCTTTATTCATTTTATCCAACAGCTCTTTATTCCCTTTACGAACCGCAATACCTAAACCAATACCGAAATATTGTGGGTCAGTCACTTTTTCACCAACAGCAGCTAAGTTTTCGTTACCTTTAGCTTTTAACCATTCGTCAGCAACTGCGGTATCACCGAAGACGGCATCGATACGACCATTTTGTAGGTCTAAAATAGCAGATTGGTAGTTATCATAAGGAACGGTTGTCATCCCTTTATGTTGTTCCATGATGTATTTTTGGTGAGTGGTTCCGTTTTGAACACCAATTTTTTTATCTTTTAATTGGTCTACTGAGCTGATTTTTTCTTTTACAGCAATAAATTCTGCTGAGTTAGGGTAGTAAGTCTCAGTGAAATCTACTTGCTGTTGGCGCTCAGGGGTAATATCGATACCTGCCATTAATGCTTCAAAGCGACGGAATTTTAAGCTAGGAATTAAGCTGTCGAAAGATTGGTGAGTAAATGTACAAGTTGCATTCATTTTTTCACACATTGCATTGGCTAAATCAACGTCAAAGCCAACGATTTGGTTATTCTTATCGAACATTTCAAAAGGTGCGTAAGTCGCTTCTGTTGCAAAACGGATGGTTTCTTTTTCCGCAGCAGTTGCAGATAGGGTTACAGCGCCCAGCAGTGCAGCTAATATAATTTTTTTCATTGCTTAATCCTATATCTATTAATGTGACAGATAATTTGCAAATGCTTCTGTTTGAGGTGCAGTGAAATGGCTTGCATCCCCTTGTTCTACTATATGGCCGTTTTCCATATACACGACACGGCTAGCGGTTTTGCGAGCAATTTCTACTTCGTGAGTGACGATAACTTGTGTAATCCCAGTTGCAGATAGTTCACGAATAATATCAACAACTTGAGCGGTGATTTCTGGGTCAAGTGCCGCGGTTGGTTCATCAAATAATAAAACTTTTGGTTCCATCATTAGCGCTCTTGCAATCGCAACACGCTGTTGCTGACCACCCGATAAATGTAAGGGGTAGCGATCAGCAAATTGCGACAACCGTAAGCGTTCTAATAACTTAGACGCTTTTGCTTGCGCTTCTTGCTTTGATAATTTTAATACGCGGCAAGGTGCTTCAATTAAGTTGTCCATAACGCTCAGATGAGGCCACAGATTATATTGTTGAAATACCATCCCTACATTTTGACGCAGCTCACGAATCGCTTTCGCATCTGGAGCTGAAGAAAAGTCAAATTGCTGACCCACAATATTCAAGTGGCCTGAACGTGGCATTTCTAATAAATTGAGGACACGTAACAATGAGCTTTTACCAGCCCCGCTTGGCCCAAGTAATACCATAGTCTCACCAGCAGAACACTCTAGATTGATATCAAAGAGTGCCTGATGGGAACCATAGAAACAGTTGATGTTTTTTAATTGAATGCTCATGTGTACCAATAATATCTTATTTCACTACCCGCGATATTAATCCTATGAGCATATTTATGCAATAATTTCTGCATAAAAATTTGGTTTTTACGCTAAAATTATTCCGATTTAACGGTCAGTTGCTCTGCTTGCTGTTCTTTAGCGAGTTGTTTATCTCGCTCATAAGCCAGTTCGCTGATGCGTTTTGCCATTCCCTTAAAAATAAATAAATGTGCGGGCATCATGGCAAACCAATAGAGTAGGCCGCAAAAGCCAGCTGGGTGCCACCATGCTCTAACATCAATTGAACGGCGGTTCCCGCTATCATGAATAGTAAAAGTTAAGCGGCCAAGTCCTGGGGCTTTCATACCAAATAACAAGCTAAGTTGTTTATTAGGTTCAAGATTAATTACGCGCCAGCCGTCAATCTCATCACCGAGTTGGAGCTGTTCACGATCGGGGCGGCCGTACTTCACTTTATTTAACATCATATCGTCCATAATGGCGCGAGTTTTCCACAGGCCATTGGCATAGAAATAGCCGTTTTTTCCGCCGATTTGTTGCACTGTATACCAAAGCGATTCTGAACTGGCTGTTGTTCCAAGGGTTGCTCCCGCTTGTTTTGGGTAATAGCCATAGCCGGGACGCCAGCGTTTTCTGACTTCTGGGTCATAACCCCAATCTGCGTTATCAACGGCATCGGCTTCTTCTGCTAAAGTCGTTCTAACGGCATCATCAAAAGAAATTAAGGTTTGGGGGATCAGTTCTCGTAACGCTTTATCATCCGCGGGAAGGTCGTGCTGCAAGCCTTGAATTAACTCCTTAGCGATTGACGGTGGTACGGAGGTGATCAAACTGATGAAATGCACGGAAATCATACTAATGGGGATCGGAATAGGAATAAGTAAACGCCGCTTACCACTGACTTTAATAAAGCGCTTAAATAGCTCTTGGTAGCTAATAAACTCAGGGCCACCTGCATCAAAAATCCGATTCTCAGTTGTTGGTATTTTTGCCAGTTGCGTTAAATAATACAAAATATTCGATAGGGCGATAGGTGACGATTTAGAACGAACCCAACGTGGTGGCGTTAAAATCGCTAAGTTGTAGACCATATCACGCATAATTTCGAATGCGGCAGAACCAGACCCAACGAT
Source organism: Providencia hangzhouensis (assembly GCF_029193595.2). NCBI lineage: Bacteria > Pseudomonadati > Pseudomonadota > Gammaproteobacteria > Enterobacterales > Morganellaceae > Providencia > Providencia hangzhouensis. The sequence goes on along the minus strand of NZ_CP135052.1, from coordinate 3,204,791 downwards.
AATTGATGAGCGGATTTCGGTAACAGGGATTTGGCTTTCACGTAAAATATCACCGGTTAAACGTCGAGCAATTAGGTGTGGTGAATAGGTATGCCCGTGTTGTAATGCACTGAGATAGATAACATGTTTAACGCTTGAGCCTTCAAGGGCTTGTTGCACGTTGCGAGCGGCTGCACGCTCACGCTCGACTAAATTGGCTTGGTCGGCCATGCTATGAACGAGGAAATAAACAATATCGATGCCTTCCATGACACCTTTTAGTGTTTCAGGGTCGTGAAGATCCACATAAATGCATTGGGTATCTTGCCAGCCTTGAGATAACATCCAATCAACACGACGTGCACCTGCTGTTACGTCATATCCTTGCTCAATGAGTTTAGGGATCAGATTCTGACCAATATAGCCACTAGCGCCCAACACTAAAACACGTTGTTTATCTGTCATGTTAATTTCCTGATTCACGCAAATTAACAGCTATTGTGACTGAAATTTTACCTATGTAAAGAAGGCCATGAGAATTGGCGTAATAAGACTCAGTACGAAGCCGTGAACAATAGCAGCAGGGACAATTGAAACCCCACCACTGCGTTGTAAAACAGGCAGTGTAAAATCCATTGATGTTGAACCACAAATGCCAAGAGCGGTTGAGCGGTAACGGTTAATAATAATTGGGATAAGCATGATTGCAGCAAGTTCCCTTGCTAAATCATTGAAAAAAGCTGCGCTCCCCATGACTGGGCCATAAGCATCGGTGAGGACAATCCCTGTTAATGAGTACCAGCCAAAGCCAGAAGCCAGCGCTAACCCCATTTTCACGGGAAGGTCTAGTAAGAACGCGGCTAACGCACCACCCGCTAATGCACTGACTGCCATGACAAACGCAATGGTTGTACCGCGGCGGTTGATTAAAATTTGCTTGATGCTCATGCCACTGTTACGTAGCTGGATACCGACGAGTAATAGCAGTAGCATTAACGCCAATTGGCTCCCTTTGTCGGCATAGTGCAGAAAATCAAAATGAGTTAGGCCAACGACAAATCCGAGTAGTAACACTCCGCATAGTTGTAAGGATTCGAGCACCATTTTGATTCGTGAAGGTGGTTTTTCTTGTTTATGTTGCGGAATTTTCCAAGGATCAAATTTATCCAGCAATAACAGTGAGATTACATTCAATGAAAATATGCAACCAAAAAAGGTAACTGCATAAATTAAAATAGAAAATAAGTGAACACTTAAATTTTCAAGAAGTGCGAGAGTAATTCCCATTAAAAATAAAATAACATACACCATTGAATTCAAGGATTGGTGTACTCGATGGAGAATTTGCTTGTTTTTAATAGGAATAAGATAACCAAGCGTTAATGGTAGAAGAATAATTAAGAGTCCTGAATACATGGCCGCATCCTTAGAGGTTATCTCATCGACTAGCTAAATATAAACAAAGGGTTATACAATTTTATTTATTTAGGTTATTGAAGTACAAATCCGATTTAACGCCCCGTGCTAAAAGTTCTTTTTGTTATAAAATGTTTTTATTGGCTAACTAATAAAAAATAGGTCAAAAACACTAAAAATAAAAGTTTTACTATTTTATAACACTGCAATTAGATGCTCAACATAGTTTGCTATTTTGCTATGAAGAATTTTTATTTTACATACATAGTTATAGTAATAAAGAAGGTTAATCGGTAAGCTCTAAATATTGTTCTTTAGTATATCCAATTGACGGAATCACCCGATATGTAATGAAAACTAATAATATTTAGGGTGAACTAAAAATATTCCAAGGAGAGTGATATGTACCTGGAACGTGTGGAAATATACGGATTTAGAGGGATTAACCGCCTTTCATTAGAACTGAATAACAGTACAGTTTTAGTTGGCGAGAATTCATGGGGAAAGTCGAGCTTACTTGATGCACTTGACCTTCTTCTTTCTCCTGAACATATAGATTACCAATTCAGTCTTCATGATTTTCACTATCCCGCAGGGAATGATGAGTCACGTTACCGTTCATTGCAGATAGTCTTAAAATTTTGTGAACGCCGCAAAGGGCGTCATCAATCCTATCGTTTTCATAACTTAGCCTCAGTTTGGGTAGATAACGGTGATGACCTTAAACATATTTTTTATCGTGTTAGTGCAGAACTTAAAGATGATGACACGATAGTTGTCGATAAAAGCTTTTTAAATGCAGGTGGTAATAAACTTTCATTGGACAACGTCGGTAAATATATTAAAGAAATTATTCGGTTGTATCCTGTTATTCGCCTTCGTGATGCGCGTTTTTTACACTCACTTAATCCAGAAACGATTGTTTCAGGGCAAAAAGAGGTACGTGACTTATTTAATGCTCGTATTAAGGAACTCACTAGCGCATTGGTCAACAACCCTGAACGCTTAAGTGATGAAGATCTCTGTGATGGGGTTGATGCCATGCAACAGTTGCTTAGCCATTACTTCTCTGGGCAAAGCTCCCATATTATTCGTTCAGATAATTCAATGGTTAAAATAGAACCGCGTAAACGCGGTTGGAAAGCGCTTGATAATATTAACCGGTTAATTGCCAAACCAAATCAACGTAATATTCGGTTAATCATTTTAGGGATGTTTTCTTCTTTATTACAATCAAAGGGCAATATTCATTTAGATAAATACGCTCGGCCATTGATTATTGTTGAAGACCCTGAAACGCGTTTGCACCCAATTATGCTCTCCATTGCATGGGGCTTATTTAGCTTATTTTCTCTACAGAGGATCACCACGACGAATTCAGGGGAGCTACTTTCATTAGCGCCTTTGGAGGATTTATGTCGTTTGGTTCGTAATACGAATAAGGTTTCAGCTTATCGTTTAAATGAAAATGATTTGAGTGCTGAAGAATTACGTAAAATTTCTTTCCATATTCGCTTTAATCGTCCGTCAGCCTTGTTCGCTCGCTGTTGGTTATTAGTTGAAGGGGAAACTGAAATTTGGCTGATGAATGAATTCTCGCGCCAGTGTAACTATTACTTTGAAACAGAAGGAATAAAAGTTATTGCATTTGCGCAAAGTGGTTTGAAACCACTGCTAAAGTTTGCCAATAAAATGGGAATTGAATGGCATGTTTTAACTGATGGTGATGAAGCAGGGCGTAAATATGCGGCAACAGCGACGCATTATGCTAATAAAATTAATTCCTCAGATAGAGATAGGCTAACGATGCTACCCGCACCAGATATGGAACATTTCCTATATCGTGAAGGGTTTCGAAAACTTTATCATGAAATTGCTGATATTCCAGATAATGCAAAGGTTTCAACAAGGCGAGTGATTATTAAGGCGATTTCACGTACATCGAAGCCGGATTTAGCATTAGCTACTGTTAATCGGGCGGCTGAGTTAGGTCCAGATAGTATCCCGCTACAGTTGAAAAGTATGTTTTCTCGTGTGGCATGGTTGGCAAGGGGTAAAGCAAATTAATGGTGATATCGATAAATTTTACGGGTTGTTGATGGATTATTGAGAAATCCCACTCTTAGGTTTATCTCATGTTGAATCAATTGATAACTTAAGTGATATATAATTTGATCATTAGTTTTTAGCTGGCAACAAATTGGAAAGTCACCTCCTTTTACAAGTTGTCAGCGATCTTAGAGGGCAATGCCCTCTTTTTGTTCATAGGAAGCGAATAAACATGAAGGCAAAGCCTAAGAAAAAGTGGCCGATTTATTTGGCAATCATTATTGTTGCCCTAGTCACTGCTGGGTTTCTTTTTAATCGTGAGGAAGAAGAGGTTTTTCAAACCGTAGATGTCACTCGAGGCGATTTAGATAAACAAGTGCTGGCAACGGGAAAACTTGACGCTGTACGTAAAGTCGATGTGGGGGCTCAAGTGAGTGGGCAACTACAAACTCTGTATGTTAAAGAGGGTGATTATGTTAAAAAAGGTGATTTATTAGCCGTTATTGACCCGAAAAAAGCCCAAAATGATGTGACTGAGTCTGAAGCGATGACTCGTGAACTTGAAGCGAATCTATCATTAGTTCAAGCGGAACTTCGCCTTGCTCAACTGACTTATCAACGTCATTTAAGCCTAGCGAAACAGCAAGCCGTTTCCCAACAAGAGCTTGATAAAGCCAAAACTGATGTAGAAGTGAAAAAAGCGCAAGTTGCCACTTATCAAGCGCAAATTAAGCGTAACCAAGCCACTTTAGATTCGGCAAAAACAAATTTGAAATACACTCAAATTACGGCTCCAATGGATGGCATTGTCACCTTTATTAAAACATTACAAGGGCAGACGGTTATTGCTGCTCAGGAAGCACCAACGATTTTAACACTTGCGGATTTAGACACGATGCTAGTAAAAGCGGAAGTTTCTGAAGCCGATGTGATTTATTTGGAGCCTGGGCAAGATGCCTCGTTTACCGTCTTAGGCGCTCCAGATAAAAAATTCTCAGGGCAACTAAAAGATATTTTACCAACACCTGAAAAAATCAATGATGCCATTTTCTATTATGCGCGCTTTGAGGTACCCAATCCGCAACATTTATTGAAATTACAAATGACCGCTCAGGTCACTATTGAATTAGAGTCACGTAAAAATGTTCTGTTACTACCGCTATCTGCATTAGGCAATGAAATTTCACCACAAACCTATGAAGTGGATATCCTTCAAGGCAATAAAGTCGAGAAAAAACACGTTGAAATTGGTGGTCGAAATGATGTGTATGTGGAAATTACCAAAGGCCTAAATGAAGGTGACAAAGTGGTCATTGGCCATAGCGAGACGGAATACTAACTATGTCTGCGTTAATTGATCTTCAAGGGATCACTCGCCGCTACGGGGAAGGCGAAAACCAAGTTACAGTCTTAAAAAATGTCTCACTGCAAATTAATGCAGGTGAGATGGTGGCGATTATTGGTGCTTCTGGTTCAGGTAAATCCACGCTCATGAATATTATTGGGTGCTTAGATAAACCAACTGAAGGGAATTATTGCATTGATGGTCAAAGCGTTGCAACGTTAGATAACGACCAATTGGCAGAACTGCGCCGAGAGCATTTTGGCTTTATTTTTCAACGTTACCATTTACTGAGTCATTTAAGCGCGGAACAAAATGTTGAGGTGCCTGCGGTGTATGCAGGGGCGGGTAAAAACCAACGTCGTGAGCGAGCAGCCCAGCTATTACAGCGTCTAGGGTTAGGGGAGCGAGTTGATTATCGCCCAAGTCAGTTGTCTGGTGGGCAACAACAGCGCGTGAGTATTGCTCGCGCTCTTATGAATGGTGGGCAGATAATTCTCGCGGATGAGCCAACAGGAGCACTGGATAGCCATTCGGGGGAAGAGGTCATGAATATTTTAAAAGACCTCTGTGCCCAAGGGCATACCGTAATTATTGTCACGCATGACCCTGAAATTGCTCAACAAGCGGAACGTATTATCGAAATTAAAGATGGCGAGATTTTGAATGACTCGGGTAGCAAAGCCACGAAACGAACAAATTCATTACCAAAAGCTCCCCCACGAAAATTCTCTTTAGCTCAGGCGTATGGGCGGTTTAGTGAGGCCTTATTAATGGCTTGGCGTGCCATGGTCGTTAATAAGATGCGTACATTGCTGACTATGCTGGGGATTATCATTGGCATTGCGTCGGTGGTATCAATAATGGTGATCGGTGATGCTGCTCAAGGTATGGTCCTTAATGATATAAAATCAATCGGGACGAATACCATTTCAATTTATCCAGGGGAAGACTTTGGGTACGATGATGCAAAAAATCGTCAGTCCTTAAGAGCCTCAGATATTGATGCATTAGCAAAACAGCCTTATGTGTACGCGATTTCTGGCGAGCTCAACCACTCAACACGCTTAAGAAAAGGGAATGTTGACGCTTCGGCACAGCTCACCGGTGTTGGTCGGGATTATTTTAATGTTTATGCCTCTAAATTTTCAGAAGGTATGAGTTTCACGCAAGATATGGTGGATAAGCGCGCACAAGTGGTGGTTATTGATGCCAATACTAAGCGCCGCTTTTTCCCTAAACAAGAAAATGTTATTGGCGAAACTTTGCTCATTGGTAATATGCCTGTAACGGTTATCGGTGTGCTTGAAGAGAAAAAATCGACTTTTGGTTCGAGTAAGTCGCTATCGGTTTGGTTACCGGATACTACGGTGAATAGTAAAATTCTGAACCGTCCATACTATGAGAGCTTTGTTGTTAGGGTGAAAGACGGTTACGATGCGAAAACGGTAGAACAGCAACTGACCCGCTTACTCACGTTGCGCCATGGTAAAAAGGATATTTTCACCTATAACCTTGACACTTTTGTAAAAACAGCGGAAAAAACCACCCAGACTATGCAACTGTTTCTAACGTTAGTCGCGGTTATTTCGCTGGTGGTTGGTGGTATTGGTGTGATGAATATTATGCTGGTTTCTGTTACCGAAAGGACGCGAGAAATTGGTATTCGCATGGCGGTAGGGGCTAGGACTAGCGATGTGATGCAGCAATTTCTTATCGAAGCCGTACTAGTCTGTTTAATGGGCGGGTTGATGGGGATTGGCCTATCGTATGGGATTAGTTTATTGGCTCAAATGGCACTACCAGGCTGGACTTTTTCTTTTGACCCGGTGGCATTAGTCAGTGCCTTTGTTTGTTCAACAGCCATTGGCATTATTTTTGGCTTTTTACCTGCTCGAAATGCAGCTCGCTTGAACCCAATTGATGCGTTGGCGAGGGAATAAATTGTTCGTATAAAGCTCTCCATGCACATTTATCAAAATAGTGCATGGAGCATTATTTATATATTATTTCAGTACTTTAAGTAATGCTTGCATATATCCCATCGCATAAGCCATACCTGCGTGCCATGGCGCATCACATGACATTTGTGGCGTATGGTCAGGGATTAATACACCTGTATAATTATTTTCTTTTAATATTGCTAATACCTTCAACATATCAATATCGCCCTCATCAATGAAGGTTTCATGATAGTGTGGCACTTTACCTTTAACGTTCCTAAAATGGACGTATGCCATCGCATCTTGACTTGCATATTGTTGTACTGCTTCGTAAACGTTGCCCTCAGACATTTCGGCAATGGTTCCAAGACAAAACTCTAGCGCATTTGATTTACTTGGTTTTATATCTAGTAATTTTTGATATAAGTGAGGTTGATTGACGAGCCTTGGTTGACCTCTGACAAACTCTAGTGGAGGATCGTCTGGATGAGCAGCTAGGCGAACGCCTGCTTCTTCAGCGACAGGGATAATATGGTTTAAGAACCAGGTTAACCTTTCCCAGAGTTGCTCTGTTGTTGTTTCAGGACGATAACCAGCACTATGGTTATTGATTTTCATATTCCATGCCATATTATCCGGCATTGGCTCTAGAATGTCTTCGTTGATGCCAGATAAACCAACAGTTTGAGCACCTCCTCGTGCTTTGTTTTCGATAACTCGCCCTGCGACTCCTGCCAGACTGAAATTATATCCAAAGACAGGAATACCTGCTTTCCCTACATTTCTAATAATGTTTTTGACGACTTCAAGCTGTTCTAATTTTTTAGGACCGTCAAACAAAATATCATCCCAGTGGCAAGGGTCGAAATTTTCAATTGCATAAAATGTTAAGCCAAACTCTTGCATCCGGTCACGGATTTTTATTAGTTCATCTACTGTCCAGACATCACCAACAGCCGTTCCCCAGCCATCATTATCGCCAATTGGCTGGTCGCTACGTGAAAATCGTTCATTACTGTTAAAGTAGTCGACCATATGAACAACGATATGAGTTGCTCCACATTGTTTTGCAAAAGCATAATGTTCATCATTAAGCATATGTCGATATAAACCAAATCCTAGTTTCATAATTATTAACCTTTTAATTTGAAAATTTCTTAGTTAGTGAGATTTAGTGGTTTTACATATAATGCGACACTGATTGCGCCAACAATACCGATTCCACCTGCCACAAAAAATGCGATGCTATACATTCCAGACCATTCAATGATATAGCCTGTAATAATAGGGCCTAAAATTCCGGCAACATTTGCCATTGCGTGTACAAATCCACCAACTGCACCAATATTATTTTTTGCAACGGTATCTTGTAGAATTGCCCAATAGGTTGTAGCAGATAAATATAAGAAAAATATTCCGAATGCCATGAGTGCTACGGCACTTTCAACACGAGTAACATTACCGACAAGAAAGACAAGGATTGCCGATATTCCTAGACAACTAACCAACACGATTTTTCTGGAGAATAATGGTTTATTTGTTTTCTTTAAAACAAAGTCACAAAGTATTCCCCCTAGAGCCATTCCAATAGCACCTAATAGCCAAGGTATAATACTTACTATACTCATATCTTTTATACTGAGATTTTGAACATTAGATAAGTAACTCGGAAACCATGATAAAAAGAAAAATAAAATATAATTCAAACTGAAGAATGCAAGAGTTGTTGCTAATATAGTCGGACTCTTTATATAAAAAGATAATGGTTTAGATATAGTATTTGTGGTTTTTGATTCTACATTATTATCGTCAGATAAAATATATTCTAATTCTTCTTTTGATATTTTTTTATGTTGTTCCGGTTTATCTTTAGCTATTTTTAACCACCCAATTAGCCATATAAAGCCTATTGCAGCAAGTATAAAAAATGCAACACGCCAACCAGTTGTAATTATTAATATTCCCATTATAGGGCCAGCAATAGCTCCACCTATTGGATTACCAGCAGTTGCTATACCTATAGCAGTAGCAACTTCTTTTTTAGGGAACCAGTTATTAACCATTTTATTGAGTGTTGCTGCAAAGGGGCCTTCAGCTGCACCAAATAAAGTTCGGATAATAAGCATAGAGATAAAACCAACAGTTACCCCGATCATGCCGCAAAAGATAGACCAAAGAGCCATACTTACGGCAAAAACCTTTTTGGGACCATATTTATCTGATGCGTATCCGCCAATGAAATTAAATAAAGCATATCCAATAGAAAAACTACTGAAAAGTATACCCATTTCACTTGGTGTTAAGTTTAAATCTTTAGAAAAAACAGGAGCTGCAATAGCAAATGCAGAGCGATCCATATAGTTTATCATTCCTCCAAGAGAAATAAATAAAACTAAATTCCATCTTATTTTTTTAAACATAAATCACCTTTGATATAATGATATGTTTATTATTCAATTTAATAGACATATCTATTTTATGTTTATCACATGACGCCAAATTTATTATATGCTTCTACAGCACCCATTCCATTCGCTATTTCTTTTTGTACTTTATTCTCCATTTTTTGTTTTTCAAATGCATGTTCAATAACGTAAGACTCTACATTTTTAGGAATAATTAATACGCCTTCTTCATCGGCAACAATTAAATCACCTGGTTCAATTAAAATATTATTGATTTTGATTGGAACTCGATAATCTAATACTTTACCTCTTATTTTTTGATCTTGAGCATAACTACCTAATGAAAATACAGGGAAATCAAGTTCTAGTATTTCTCTCTTATCTCTTGAATAGCCATAAATAATAGCGCCCGCAGCGTTAAGTTTTTTAGCTCTTGTCGACATTAATCCACCCCACAGGGCGTAATTATGCGAAGAACCGGAAGCGATATAAACTTCACCTTCCTTTAAGCTATCTAGTGCTTCAAACATAATACCGAAATCTTTATTTCCTAGTGGCCCATTAGATGTAACGTCAGGCGGTAACATGTAATCAGCTTCTAGTACAGGCATTGCTCGACCTACAATCTTCATATCCTCAGATAAAGGTTTGAGTATAGGAGGTAAGAACTGATGGTGTAATCCTATTTCATCTAAAATATCCCCTAGAAGAGCTACGGGTAATACCTTTTTAATCTTGTCAAACAAATCATTATCTTTATTCATTTCATATTCCTATGTATCTAAGGTCTTAATCTTCCTGTTTGGCTGTCAACCTGTCATACAGGCTAACAGTCTAGCCTTAATATTAAAAGAGGGTTAATATAGGTTTTGTGATACGACTCTAGTTTTATTATTGTTTTAATCACAGGAAGATTATTTTTTTGATTTTAAATCAAATGGATATTGCTAATTTTGGGGGTTAGATTGCATCCTTTAATTGAAAAACAAACACTTTCAGAACAAGTTAGAAGCTATGTTCTATCTTTAATATCTCAATCAAATCTAAATCCAGGTGATGAAATACCAAGTGAAAAAGAGATTATTGAACGTTTAGGGGTGAGCAGGGGGGTGGTTAGAGAGGCTTTTCAAAGCCTTTCTATATTAGGTATTTTAGATATTAGTAGTGGCAAAAAACCTAAAATACAAAAAATTAACTCAAACCCGTTAGAAACTATTTTTAACCATGCCATTGTGACTCAGCAGGTTAATTATCAGCAAATCTTAGGCCTTCGACGTGCGATTGAAGTTGATTCTGCAGTGTTGGCTGCAATGCATGGAAATAAAAATGATTATATCAAGTTAAGAAAAATTGCAGATAAAATGAGGAAATCCTTGTTGAGTTCTAATGATTGGGATTTGTTCATTGAGAGTGATATTGATTTCCACTTAACATTAGCTGAAATGTCACAAAATCCGTTATATGCATTGATGCTAAAAGCATTAAGAGGCGCATTAGGTGGTTCTATTTCAGCTGGTTTATTAAACCAAAACAACCATGATGAACATAAAAAGATCATTGATATTCATTTTGATATTTTAGAGTCAATTGAAAAACAAGACTTTGTGGCAACTGGGTTAAAGATGGATACTCACTTTAAGTTAACCATGGATAGTTTTTAGATCAGCCACCCATAATAATTTTTCTTAGTGAGATTTTTGAGTGGCGAAGGATAAGCTAAATTCCTTCGCTCTACTTTCTGTGTAACTCAGCTTTAAGGTCAATTATCAATATGTGAATCATCTGCTTGTAAATAATTTGATTTAGGGATAGTCCCATTTTTCGGAACCAAGTTCCTCAATTAAATTCTGCTAATTAAATGCGTTATTTTTAACTCCTTCATTTCCCGATAATATTTTTTTCAGTCTGTATATTCCCTCGTTTCTTAAAATATTTCATAATAAAAAACTGTCTGAAAAGATAAATTCTACTTGCGAATTGGTATCGATCATGGATATGATTTGCCTTGTAGAATAAATGAAACCTAGTTCCATATAATGGAACTTATAATAAAGCCAGTAAAAAACTAAGCAAAGACAACCACACAGCAGGTGCGATATGGCGAATAAAGCAGGTGAAGATTATTCTTTGGCTCGGGTACCCCAAAGTGCTCGTAGGCCGTTCTATGAAGTGTTAATTCTACGAATTGGCGCACTAGCTTGTGTTTCACAAGTTATGTTAGGTGCGGCTCTTGGGTATGGGTTAACTTTTTGGCAGGCGTTTTGGGCAACGATGCTTGGATCTGTAATTTTACAGGTTGTCAGCTGGGGGCTTGGAGCGGCTGCGTGCCGCGAAGGAATGTCAATCAGCCTACTGTCTCGGTGGGCGGGTTTTGGTAAGTTAGGCTCAGCACTCATTGGTGGCGCAATTGCTATCTCCTTAATGGGCTGGTTTGGCGTCCAAAATGGTTTCTTTGCGGATGGAATGTATAAAGCGACTAATGTGCTAACACCAGGGACTTGGTCACTTATTACAGGTATTGCGGTGACGGTTATAACAGTATATGGGTATCGATTTTTATCTATTACTGCCAATATCTCAACGCCGCTATTTTTATTCGCGTTAGGCTGGGCGACATATAATTTATTATCAGGTCAAGATATTGGTACGCTTATTAATGACACTGAACCCGCCGGGCCATTAATGACTATGCCTGCGGCCATCACAATGGTTGCTGGTGGTTTTATTATTGCAGCAGTGACAACACCCGATATCAGCCGTTTCATGAAAGGGCCTAAAGATGTGTTTTGGATGACGCTTATCGGCACATTTTTTGGTGAGTTACTGGTCAATATGATAGCGGTACTAATGGCGCTGTCATTACGTACAAGCCAAGTATTTGATTTAATGATGGCGCTGACAGGCCTATTAGGTGCATCGATTGTTATCTTCTCAACAATAAAAATGAATGATATCAATTTGTATTCATCATCGTTAGGTTATTCAACACTGTTAAATGCCATATTTAATAAGCGTTTTGACCGTCGTTATTTAACGTGGGTGATTGGTATCTTTGGCACAATCGCTTCAATGTTAGGGATCTTAGATAACTTTATCGGTTTCTTAATTTACTTAGGAATAGCCATTCCTCCTGTCGCAGGGATTATGGTTGTTGACTATTACTTGTTAAAACGTGATCGCAAAGAATTAGATATCACTCGAGAGCAAGGCATATTACCACCGAGCTGTGAAGCATATAACCCAGTAACACTCGTGGTGTGGGTGATCGCAGTACTGGTTGGGTGGGGGACATCAGAGTTAGGTCCACTGCATGCAGACTACGGTATCCCAGCGCTTAACTCTTTGATTACTGGTGCAGTTGCTTATTGGATAGGCATGCGCTGGCAGGCGAAAGCGAGAGGTGTTGAAACGGTACACTTTCGCAAAGTCTCTCATTTAGATTAAGGATTAAACAATGTCGGGTACAAAAGTTAAAGTTGCTCTGGCTCAGTTTGATTCAGAACTTGGCAATAAAACCAATAATTTACAACGCATGGCACAGTTGTGCCAACAAGCCGCAGATTCAGGAGCAAAACTGATTTGTTTCCCTGAGCTGGCGACAACGGGTTATCGTGGTGACTTACTGACCACTAAGTTGTGGGATTTAAGCGATTCCATCGGAAGTGAAACTTATACGCTATTTAGCGAACTTGCTACTCGTTTAAATATCACTATTGTTAGCGGTTTTGTTGAGCGCGGTGAATATTTAGGCGATATCTATAACTCTGTCGGTGTTTGGAACCCAGGGTGTGAGGGTATTAGTGGTGTTTTTCGTAAAGTTCATGCTTTCGGCATAGAAAAACAATGGTTTGGACGAGGTGATAGTTTCCCTGTGTTTGAAACGCCGATCGGTAAAATCGGTATCATGATTTGCTATGACATGGGTTTTCCAGAAGTCGCACGAATTTTAACATTACAAGGCGCGGAATTGTTATTAGCCCCTTCAGCTTGGTGTGTTCAAGACCGAGATGTATGGGATATTAATAGCGCCTGTCGAGCACTAGAAAATGGAACTCACTTACTTGCAGTGAACCGTTGGGGTCATGAAGAAGATCTGCATTTATTTGGTGGTAGCAAGGTTTTAGGTCCTCGCGGCCAAGTACTTTGTGAAGCGAGCTGTGAGGGCGAAGAGCTATTAATCGGTGAGGTTGATTTTTTAAACCAAGCCCATACACGTTTAAAAGTGCCTTATCTGAGAGACAGAAAGCCACAAAGCTACAGTGTATTAACCCAAGGTTTAGGGTCATGAGTATTTTATCTAGCGTGGTTGATGTTTACCAATTGTTCTTACGTTCAGGTAATGAACTGACGGTGACAACGTTGGTTAATGAATTAGGTATGCCAAAAAGCTCGGCCTCCCGTCTTTTAAAGCAAATGGCTGAACTCGGATTGCTGGAAAAGAAAAACAATGCACCGATATATCGACCTGGTTTGCTGATTATGGAATTAGCTCATCGGGCTAGGGGGATGAACCCGCTAATCGATATGATGCTTGAAGCACTTGATGAACTTGCGAAAGATAGTGGGTTTACCAGTTATGTGTCAGCACTTGATGATGATATGGTTCGTGTTGTTCATGCTCGTTTTGGTAATAGCATGCTGCAAGTGATCACTCAACCGGGTACCCGCTTACCCATACTGGGAACGTCAACGGGGCGTGCACTATTAGCAAGGTTACCGCTAAATGAGCGGTCAAAAATTATCGACCGTGAACCAAAAGAAGAACGGGGTAAATTAGTCGAGCGTTTGGACTTAGTGGCAGATCGTGGCTGGGAATTATCGATGGATGAATCCGTTGCTGGAGTCGCTTCCATATCCAGCACGGTGTTCGACCCTGCACAAAATACGTTATATGCCTTGTGTTTAAGTTTGCCTGCTGCACAAATGAATGATGAGGTTATGGTGCAGTTATCTAAGAGCCTTTGTCATAAAGCCGCTTATCTTGGGTGTATGGTGGGTGACCCGTATTGGTTGCAAAAAAGCATGAATAAGTCATGAGATTATTTCATGTTATAAAAGCAAAAAGTAGTAAGTAGTTGAAGTAAGTAGTTGAAGTAAATAGTAAATTATAAATATTTAATATTGTTAGCATTTTAAGTGCGTGAATACGCCTTCATCAGGAAAAATGGAACCTCTATTACGTGAGATTCCATCTAGAGTGAAATGAGATTAACTCGCTATTCTATGCGAGTTAATCTCAAAGTAGCTCTTTACTCTCATAAAAAATAATTAAAATTAAAGGAAGTACAATGAGTCTAAAACAAACTCTTTGCGTATATGATCTAATCGATTGCGCTAGTGTTAAAGGTGAAGACATTGTTGCATTGTTCCAAGATTTCCCACACATTGAAGTCATGTCTAAAACGGTTAAGGATCACAAAGGACAAAGTGACTTTGTTCGCATTCTTATTCCAGGAACACAAGGTAAATCACAGCATAAAGATGCGCCAACACTGGGAATCATCGGGCGTTTAGGTGGAATTGGTGCTAGGCCTTCTCGAATAGGTGTTGTGTCTGATGCAGATGGTGCGATTGCCGCACTTGCAGCAGCGCTTAAACTGGCACAAATGCATGAAAAGGGTGACCAGTTACTCGGTGATGTCGTGGTCACGACCCATATTTGCCCAAATGCGCCAACACGTCCGCATACACCTGTTGATTTTATGGACTCGCCCCTTGAAGATGCCACGATGAATCAACATGAGGCGATCCCTGAAGCGGATGCTATTTTGTCCGTAGATACCACGAAGGGAAATCGTTTACTCAATCATAAAGGGTATGCACTGTCTCCAACAGTAAAAAATGGTTATATTTTACCTGTATCAGAGGATTTAATTCGTTTGATGGAGTGGAGTAGTGGCCAAAAAGCGGTGACATTTCCATTATCAATTCAAGACATTACGCCATATGGTAATGGTCTACATCATATCAACAGTATATTACAACCTGCGGTATCAACATCTGCACCAGTGGTTGGTGTCGCTATTTGCTCAGAAACGGTAGTACCAGGTTGCTCTACAGGGGCTAGCCATGAGGTTGATATTGCGGCTACTGTAAAATTTATGATAGAAGTGGCTAAAGCATTCACAGGAAAACAATGTGCGTTTTATGATGTTGAACAATATGATTTATTGACGTCATTGTATGGTGATATGTCACACCTGCAAACAGCAGGTAATAATGCAGCAAAAAATGATTAATTTATAAATAGTCACAGTTAATTATTAGCGTTGTCAGTGTTATTAAAATAATTAACTGTGCTCTATTGGTGAGCTATAAATTCGATTCTGTTGTGTTGTCTGGAACATCCTCATTTTTAATAGGAACAATGAGGTCTGCATGATTACCTTTTGGGCCAATAGTCACACTAAATTGAACTTTCTGGCCTGCTTTTAGTGTCCTGTAACCGTCCATTTGGATACAGGAATAATGAGCAAAAATATCTTCTCCGCCATCAGCCGGGCAAATAAAACCAAAGCCTTTTGCGTTATTGAACCACTTAACGATACCCGTCTCCATATTTTATCCTTCAAATTTACCAGTATTTGCATTTAGAACGATGTATAAAAAACACATACAAAATAAGTATAAATACGATGTTATTTGTTCGTAAAATATACTGTAATAAATTACCTTCTAAGGTCAAGAGGTAGGGTTCAGGAATTGCTGGAAAGTGTTAAGAATTCGCTAATCAATAGCGCTCATTTTCTATAATATTTGATATGGCTCACAGATTGCTAACCATGGAAGCAAAGGTGATTCCCATGATACACTGTCGCTTGATGCAATATAGACAAAAAACAGCATAGTAACTAAATGGTATAGTTTTATGATGTTATCAATATGATTGATAGAAATCGTTGATAATAAAGACTATGCTTAAATTGAAGTTAAACACTGAGCAAGAAAGCAATGAGTGATTTTCTGGGCACATTTAAAACTGACGTCATTTTTAAAGATGAAATAGAACAAACCTTACAGCCACCATCGATGTATAAGGTGCTATTAAATAATGACGATTACACCCCGATGGATTTTGTTGTCGAAGTGTTACAAAAATACTTTTCTTTTGATGAAGAACGCGCTACACAGATAATGTTAGATGTCCATATTCAAGGAAAGGGAGTTTGTGGAATTTTTACTGCAGAGGTTGCTGAAACGAAAGCGGCGCAAGTTAATACTTTTGCTCGTGAACATGAGTACCCTTTGCTTTGCACTATAGAGAAAGTCTAATTTGGCTTAATATCAATTTTGGGAGGTGCTTATGCTCAATCAAGAACTGGAGCTTAGTTTAAACGTAGCTTTTACGAAAGCGAAAGACAGTCGCCATGAGTTTATGACTGTAGAGCACCTATTGCTAGCGTTACTGAGTAATATCTCTGCTCGCGAAGCTTTAGATGCTTGTAAGGTTGATCTTGTTGCATTACGTCAAGAACTTGAACACTTCATCGCGCAAACTACACCTTTGTTACCCGAAAATGATAGCAGAGACACCCAGCCTACGTTGAGTTTTCAGCGTGTATTACAGCGCGCTGTTTTTCATGTGCAATCATCTGGGCGCAACGAAGTCAGCGGTGCAAACGTATTGGTCGCGATTTTTAGTGAGCAAGAGTCCCAAGCTGCGTATTTATTACGTAAGCATGATGTAAGCCGTTTAGATGTAGTTAATTATATTTCTCATGGCACGATAAAAGGCGAAGAGTCGTCATCAGAACAAGATATCTCCTCTAATAGTGTGCAAAACGAAGAGCAGCCGGTCCCAGAAGACCATATGGACAACTTTACGACCAACTTGAACCAGCAGGCCAAGAAAGGGAATATCGACCCTCTGGTTGGACGTCAGGCTGAATTAGAGCGTACGATTCAAGTATTGTGCCGCCGTCGTAAAAATAACCCGCTATTAGTTGGTGAGTCAGGTGTCGGTAAAACTGCGATTGCTGAAGGGCTAGCATGGCGTATTGAGCAAGATGATGTACCTGACGTAATGAAAGGCTGCACAATTTATTCATTAGATATTGGTTCATTATTGGCTGGAACCAAATACCGTGGTGATTTTGAGAAACGTTTCAAAGCATTATTAAAAATGCTGGAAAAAGATCCCAAGAGCATTTTATTTATTGATGAAATTCACACTATCATCGGTGCAGGAGCCGCGTCTGGTGGGCAAGTTGACGCAGCGAACTTAATTAAACCGTTGCTATCAAGTGGTCGAATTCGTGTTATTGGTTCAACAACATACCAAGAATTTGGCAGTATTTTTGAGAAAGATAGAGCGTTGGCTCGTCGTTTCCAGAAAATTGATATTGTAGAACCAACTCCCGAAGAAACAATTCGTATCATCAATGGGTTGAAGCCTAAGTATGAAGCTCATCATGATGTTCGTTATACCGCAAAAGCGATCCAAGCGGCGGTGGATTTATCCATTAAATATATCACCGACAGGCATTTGCCAGATAAAGCCATTGACGTGATTGATGAGGCCGGGGCGCGAACGCGACTGGTTGCACCAAGTAAGCGTAAAAAAACCATTGGTGTGCCTGAAATTGAAACAGTTGTGGCGCGTATCGCCCGTATTCCTGAAAAAACGGTTTCCTCAAGCGATAAAGATAAACTCAAGACACTCGACTCTCGTTTGAAAATGTTAGTGTTTGGACAAGACAAAGCGATAGATTCATTGTCTGAGGCAATCAAAATGAATCGGGCAGGTTTAGGGTTAGAAAATAAACCTGTGGGTTCTTTCTTATTTGCCGGTCCAACAGGGGTGGGTAAAACTGAAGTAACTGTCCAGTTAGCGAAAGCGTTGGATATCAAATTGCTGCGATTTGATATGTCTGAATATATGGAGCGTCACACGGTTAGCCGCTTAATTGGTGCGCCTCCTGGCTATGTTGGCTTTGACCAAGGTGGTTTACTGACCGATGCGGTTATCAAACATCCGCATTCAGTGGTGCTGTTAGATGAAATCGAAAAAGCGCATCCAGATGTGTTTAATATTCTTTTACAGGTAATGGACCACGGAACGTTAACAGACAATAACGGTCGTAAGGCGGATTTCCGTAATGTTGTTGTGGTAATGACAACCAACGCTGGGGTGCAAGAAACTCAGCGTCGTTCTATTGGTTTTGCTGAGCAAGATAATAGCACTGATGCGATGTCTGAAATCAAAAAGGCGTTCTCACCAGAATTTCGCAACCGCCTTGATGGTATCATTTGGTTTAACTCATTAACTCCAGAAATTATTACGCAAGTCGTTGATAAGTTTATTGTGGAATTACAAGTTCAGCTTGATGAAAAGGGTGTATCAATTGAAGTTAGCGCCGCGGCTCGCCGCTGGTTGTGTGAAAAAGGTTATGATAAAGCGATGGGTGCCCGACCTATGGCTCGCACCATTCAGGATAACCTGAAAAAACCATTAGCAAACGAGTTGTTATTTGGTTCACTAACCAATGGTGGCTCTGTAAGTATCGGGCTTGATGAAAAAAGTAACACACTGACATACAGCTTCAGTAGCGTGCACAAGGCCTCTCCGGAGGATGCGGTATTCTGACGAATAGACCACAGGTGTATCAATGCACCTGTGGTTGTCAGGCCTTGCCTGAAGAGAATATCAACGGCTACGGAAAATGATTCGGCCTTTGCTCAGGTCATAAGGTGTTAACTCTACAGTTACCTTGTCGCCTGTCAGGATGCGGATATAGTTTTTACGCATTTTTCCAGAAATATGAGCAGTCACCACGTGACCGTTTTCCAGTTCAACACGGAACATTGTGTTTGGCAGGGTATCTAAAACTGTGCCCTGCATTTCAATATTGTCTTCTTTGGCCATCTAATCCTCTAAGTTTAATAACCGTGATTTTTAACGGGCAAGATAATGCCCAAAAACCCGCACTAAGTAAAGAAGTGTCGCATTTTAACGCGATCTTTATTTTTAAGTGAAGGAATAAAATTAATGTAAAACCAAAATTCATTAATCGAAAATTGGCGGTATTTCAATCGATTGCGGTATCCAGCAGGCGGGGTCAATCGCTTTGTCACGCCACCGATAAAGAATATGTAAAAAATCCCTACGGGATATCTCTTTTGCGCCCATTGAGGCGGTATGGTGGTTAAGTACCTGACAATCAAAAAGTTGCCCATTATAGCGCAAAAAATGAAAATAGAATGTAATAAAAGCAAATTTGGATGCATCATTCATTCTACTGAACATAGATTCCCCACAAAATAGGTGCCCCATGTTCACGCCATACAGGCCTCCAACGAGTTTATCGCCATACCAAGCTTCAATGGAATGCGCCATACCTGCTTGGTGTAGCGCTAAATACCCAGCTTGAACTTCGGGTAAAATCCATGTGCCTTCTTGGCGTACAGAACAAGCTTCAATAACTTGCTTGAATGCATGGTTAACAGTAATGCGATAAGTCTGCTTTTTTAAAACTTTTTTCATTGACCGGCTAATATGGAGTTCACCAACCATGAGTACTGCTCTAGGGTCCGGAGACCACCATAAAGGCATCTCTCCAGGATTAAACCAAGGAAAGATACCATCATAATAGGCAGCTTGCAGCCTTTTTGATGAAAGATCTCCGCCAATCGCTAATAAGCCATTGGGCTCCCGCATGGCTTCAGACACGGGAGGGAATAAATAGGAGTCATCATCTAATTGGTACATATACGCCTCAGAGCGGTTGCTGTGCCCAGTGGCGCTGGCGGAACTGATAATACTGGCCTTGCATACCTAACAGCGCTTGATGGGTACCTTGTTCGATGATTTTACCATTATCCATCACACAAATGTTATCCATTTCCTCTAAGCCCTGCATACGGTGAGTAATGACAATTAACGTCTTATCGGCACATTTTTCTTTTAACAGTGCTAAAATCTGCTGTTCAGTTTGTGCATCAAGCCCTTCCGTTGGTTCATCCATTAGAATTAATGGTGTGTTATGTAATAAAGCACGGGCAATACCTAAGCGGCGTTGTTCCCCTCCAGAAAGTTGTCGGCCGCCTTCACCCATCCACGCATTAAGCTTTAATTCGTTTTCTAATAAATTACCTAGACCAACTTGCTGCAATACTTCGCTTAATTCGGTATCCGTCGCTTGTTCATTGGCGAGCAATAGATTATTGCGCAATGTATCACTAAAAACATGAACCCGTTGTGGTACTACAGACATCATATTACGTAACGATTTTTCGCTAAATTCGTTAATAGGCGTGCCATTTAAGTAGATGGTTCCGCTATCAACATCCCAAGCACGGGTTAATAACTGCAGAAGAGTGGATTTACCACAACCTGTTTTACCTAATAAAGCAAGGTGTTGGCCTTTATTTAATGTTAAAGACACATTTTGAAGAACGGCAAATGGCTGTTCTGGATAGGTAAATGAAATATTATCGACAGTCAGGTTTTCCAATGTTGCGATTGAAGGGCTTTCACTTGGGAAAGTTACCTCTGGTTTTGCGGTCATTAATTGGGAAACGCGAGTAGCAGATGCAATCACTTGACCCATATGTTGGAAGGCAACAGCAACAGGGCCTAATGCTTCGAAAGCTGCTAGCGCACAGAATACAAATAAAGCAATCAGTGCTCCCGGTTTTGTATCGCCCCCTACATGGTCGGCAGCCATCCAAAGAAGCAGTGTTGCTGTAACACCAGAGGCAAATAAAATAATGGCTTGAGATAACCCAGTGAGTGCCGCTTGCTGTTGTTGACGCACTTGCCACTTATTTTCGATATTAAGCAAGTTTTGGCGAAAACGTTCAGTGGCGCCAAATAATGTTAACTCAGCTTGTCCTTGCAGTGCGGAGGTTAAAATAGTGCGATAACTTCCACGTAATTCGGTTAGCTCACGGCCAATGGGTTTTCCTGCACGATAGAATATAAATGGCATTGTAAATAGCAAGAACAGCATGATGCCACCCAGTGTCCAAGCAAGACGAGGGTCGAGATAACTTAAACCAAAAATAAGGACAAAGGTAACAAAAAATGCAGTAATGATCGGCGATAAAACACGCAAATAGAGGTGATCTAGGGTCTCTACGTCAGCGACCAGACGATTGAGTAACTCCCCTTGACGAAAACGACTGATACCACCCGGCGAAAGGGGCAATACTTTACTAAAAGCAAAAACCCGTAAATGAGCAAGTACTTTAAAAGTAGCATCGTGGCTAACTAGGCGTTCTCCATAGCGGCCAGCGGTACGAAAAATAGCGGCACCACGGACACCCGCAGCGGGTAACATGTAATTAAAATAGTAAAGACCCGGAAAACCAGCAATGGCGGTTCCGGCTAAAAACCAACCAGAAAGGGTAAGTAAGCCAATACTTGCCAGTAAGGTCACAATCGCCAAGATAATGCCTAATGTAATTAAAAACCAATGGCGGCGGTAAAGGGCTAAGAAAGGTAATAAAATTTTCATTATCAAAGCTCCTCACTGCGATGGGCAAGTAATTGGGCAAAAGCGCCTTCTGACTGGCTTAACTGTGTGTAATTACCTTGTTGAATGATTTGCCCGTTAGCCATTACCCAAATTTGGTCATAATCAAGGGTTTCTTCCAGTAAATGGGTGACTAAAAGGGTCGTTTGCTGACTTGATAGCTGGTTAAGTGTTTGCATAACACGTTGTTCGCTGTGGGAGTCTAAGCTCGCAGCAGGCTCATCTAGAAGGAGCATACGAGAGGGTTTCAACAGGGTTCGTGCAACGGCAACTCGCTGAGCTTGCCCGACCGAAAGGCGAGCGGCATAGTCACCCAGCTTGGTATTTAGGCCATCAGGCAAATGGGCTAAGAATTCGGAAACATATGCATTATCAATCGCCTGTTGAATTTCCGCTTCTGTAGCATTTGGCTTGCCTAAACAGATGTTTTCAACCAGTGTTTGCTCTGGAAGGTGAGGGTTTTGCCCAACCCAACCGAGTAATTCACGCCATTTATCAGGGCATAATTCACGAAGTTCAACACCATTTATGGTGATGGAACCGCGATAAGGCAAAAAGCCTAACAATAAATTCAGTAATGAGCTTTTTCCCGCACCACTTTGACCAACAATTGCAATACGTTGTTGTGGCTCAATATTGAAATCTAATGGCCCAGCAAGGCGCACACCATCATGGGATAAAATTTCTAATTGTTTAGCCTGAATATAGATAGCCTCATCACTCAGTGTTTGGGTTCCTTGTTGAGCTTTTTGTTCGCCCTCACTGTTTAATAGTGTTTCGAGTGTTTCAGCGGCACCAACAGCTTGCGCTTTGGCGTGGTAGTATGTGCCAAGGTCACGTAATGGTTGGAAAAACTCTGGCGAAAGTATCAGGGCAAGAAAACCTGCAAATAGCGTGACAGGTAAACCATAGCTACCGAAGTTCATTTCGCCCAGGTAGGAAAAACCAAAATAGACAGCAACAACAGCAATAGAAATCGATGCAAAAAATTCAAGTACGCCAGAAGACAGAAATGCCATCCTCAATACTTCCATCGTTCTGGAACGAAAATCTTCTGTTGATTCACGAATTTGCTTAATCTCTGCTTTTTCACGAAAAAATAACCGTAAGGTATCAAGGCCTCGTAATCTATCGAGAAAACTCCCGCTTAAACGACCTAAGGCAATAAAGTTACGACGGTTAGCATCCGCAGCGCCTAATCCGACTAATGCCATAAAGATAGGAATCAGCGGGGCAGTGACGAATAAAATGAGTGCTGCAGCCCAGTTAAAGGGGAAAATAGCAATCAGGATCATAATGGGGATGATCCCAGCTAAATACATTTGAGGAAGATAGCGCGAATAGTAGTCTTGCATATCTTCAATTTGTTCAAGAATAATTGTAGCCCAGCTACCCGCTGGCTTACCTTTAACCCACACAGGGCCGAGTTCTTGAAGTTTATCGAGTACCATGGTACGTATTTCTTGGCGCACCACTTGGCCACAACGAAAGCCAACGCGTTCTCGTACATAAGTGACAATTGCGCGTAAGATAAAAACGCAAAGCAGAAGAACAAAAGGGGTTAATAACTGTTCTCGAGGAACGTTATCCATAATCAATGCTTGTAAGATAACAGCTAAGAACCAAGCTTGAGCAATAATCAGTAATCCACTCAAAATGCCTAGTAACATAGAGATCCGCAACCAGCGCTTGGCAGGGGCACTGTATTGTTTTAACCAACGTACCAATTCAGTCTGTCTTGATTTATCCATAATGATTTAGTTAGCAGGTGTAGTTTTAATGTCATTGAGTATAGTTAGGAAATATCACCCTAACGTTGTTTTTATCATGCGTGATATTGCAGTTGACCTGTTTTAAACAGCATGAGAACGATAACTTTTGATCTGGTAACGCAATTGGTGATTATAAGAAAATCTGCGTTTTTGATCTTACCCATAAATTCGAGTATTAGAGTACATCATAACAGCTTCATCACGATATGTTACCTAATAAGAGTGGGTTATTTAAAGTGAGTTGTGCTTTGTTATTAAATTGTTTTATAAAGGTAAATTTAATATTTCAGTAAATTTTTAGATGTAATGATATTGGGATATTACTGTATTTCTACGTAATAAAAAGGTGGCTTAACAAAGAAATGTTAAGCCATCGGCATTTTTCACTACAATTAGAATGTGGGGTCTATCATTAACCATTCTTTGGGTTTTAATTCATAGTTTCCTTTTAATAAATTATCCCAAGCCTGATCTTTTTCTTTCATGGTATTAAATGAGCGAGTTTGCGTATCCATTAACTCCCAGGTTTGTTCCGTTTGTTGCCATATATTACAATCAATACTAGAGCTACTTGGATAGGAATAGCACATAACCACATCATCTTGATTGTTTTGGTTAACATCGGCCATAAAGCCTACACACGGGTATGGGTCGTATTGTGAGGTACAATACCAAGCACTGCTAAGGTTTTCCCCGAGGTCGAACCAACTCTCCGGTATTGCAGGGCTATTTTGAGCTTGAATTAATACTGATTTTAGCGATCTGCGCTGTTCTTCTTCATAAGGGCTGGTTTGGAATAGTTTTTGATATTCAGGGTTGTTATTGAGTTTTTCAAAAGCTTGTTGCCCTTTCTCACCTAATTGTTTTAAGTCATAAGCAAGCGAGCTATTGACTTTAATTTTGCCATTTTCAACGCCGGCAAGAATACTGTTTAGTGTGATGCGTTTAAAATCAGCAATAGGGCTGTTAATGACCAATATAATGGCAATTAGAGACAAAATTCCCGCTTTATTGATAGGGCCTAAATAGGACATCCAGGCTGATTTTTTATAGATAATTGCGATACTATAAGCAAAAACCAATACAAATAGGAATAGGGCAATAGTAAAGGCGTATAGGCGCTCAACACTCCAACTATACTGGTTAACTCGTACTAAAATTCCATAGAGCGAAAGCACTGAAAATGCATTAAGTAACATAATGCTAATTAAGACAAAACCGTTGAGACCCGCACGGAATTGATATTGAGTTGTGCCATCGCCATACACGAAATTGATAAAAATAAGGTTTAAAATTAAAAACCACAGCATTACTGCGGAGCCTAAGCCTGCAGAGGTTAAACCTGAAAAGTATGAAACAACGAAACCGCCTAAGAAAATAACAGCAACAATATTCAATAGAGGTAAGAAAAAACGCGCAATAAAGCTAACAAAATTACTGAGTTGTACATTCAGTGCTGTGCGTAAAAAAGCTAAACTCACGTTGAACCCAAGGGCAAAGCTCACCCAATAGATAACGTCGTTATCAAGAGCTTCACTCAAAAAAGTTAGGTTAACAATGCCAAATAAAAAACTGGCTATTTTTACGATTAATGTTAGCAACCCACCGATTATAGAAGCGAGAATACCCAGAAAGGTATTTTTAATATATAGCCCCATTAAGCAACCGTAATCAATTTTCCATGTTCTTGTGGTTTGCCACGATTGCATCCAAGGAAGTATAAAAAAGAGCAGGACGGTGAGGGTGATAAAGGCGAAGAATGGGTCTGTATCTGAAGAATTTAGAAAGTCTTGGGCATGCCAGTAATTGAGCCAGAAAATTAACCCAATAATGACCGCAATGTTGAGATAAAAAATAGCGGATTTTGCATTGGTAATTAGGTAACTGATTGCTGAAGGAACAAAAATGGCGAGCAAAATAGGCAGATATAGGGTGGTGGCGCTTAGTTGGCTTTCTAGGCGGATAGAGTAATCAGTAGTGGCTGTGATGACGATGCCTTGAATCACGGCAAGTATGACAATAATAAAATAAGAATAACCGCGAATGGCATCACGTTCTAATTGTTGCCCCATACCTACACCTTATATTAATTAATGTTATGTAAAAACAGTATAGGCAGTATTAAAAAAGTACAATATAAACTTGGTCTTAAAAATATATGCAAAACCAATAGTTAGGATGGGGAGTATAAGTAATAAAAAAGGCTTCAATTGAGGAAAAATTGAAGCCTATCTAAATTACAATCACTTATTGATTATTTTGATGCTAAGCCATCAAGATAACGTTCTGCATCTAAGGCTGCCATACAACCTGTGCCCGCAGAGGTAATTGCTTGGCGGTATATATGGTCCATGACATCACCAGCCGCGAACACACCTTCAACAGAAGTTTGAGTTGCATTGCCTTGGGTGCCAGATTGCACTTTAATATAACCGTTGTCTAAATCTAATTGGCCTTCAAAAATAGCTGTATTTGGGCTGTGGCCGATGGCAATAAATGCCCCCATAACAGGGATATCTTCTGTTGCATGTGTTTTAGTACATTCTAAGCGCACACCCGTCACGCCCATATCATCACCTAATACTTCATTTAATGTGCGGTCGGTATGCAGAATAATATTACCGTTCTCAACTTTATCCATTAAACGATTAATCAGGATTTTTTCTGCACGGAAACTATCACGACGATGAATTAAATGAACTTCTGAAGCAATATTAGAAAGGTACAATGCTTCTTCTACCGCAGTGTTTCCGCCACCAACGACAGCGACTTTTTGGTTACGATAGAAGAAACCGTCACAGGTTGCACAAGCTGAAACGCCACGGCCTTTGAACGCTTCTTCTGAAGGTAGGCCGATATAACGAGCGGAAGCCCCTGTTGCAATAATTAATGCATCGCAGGTATATTCATTTTCATCGCCAATTAAACGGAAAGGACGTTGTTTTAAGTCCACTTTTTGGATATGGTCAGATATGATTTCGGTGTCAAATTTTGACGCGTGCTCATGCATGCGTTCCATAAGCCCTGGACCGGTTAAACCTTCTGGGTCACCAGGCCAGTTTTCAACTTCAGTTGTGGTGGTCAATTGACCGCCTTTTTCCACCCCAGTAATCAATGCTGGGTTTAAGTTTGCACGTGCAGCATAGACAGCTGCAGTATAGCCCGCAGGGCCAGAACCAAGAATGATTAACTTGCGATGTGTTGTTGTGCTCATGAATTCCTCTTTAATCTAAAAAGCATTTATCAGATTGTAGGAGAAATAAGAGGTTAACAAAAGTGGTTTAAGTGCGACTTAGTTTCATTTGGCTTATTTCATCAATAGGTAATACCGACAAAATGTAAAAAAATATGACAAAAAGTTGCTTGTGTCACGCATCACAATTTTTAGGAATTATCTTGAATTAAGGCTGCGAAACGTTTTACTGGAAAAAAAAGCGAAATCTTGTACTGATTTTTATTCATTTGCTTTGACAATCGGCTGCGCATTTGCGAAAACATCAGTGTAAGAGTTAATTATCTAGCTGATCAATGGAAATGGCGCATTTTTGTTCTTGCTGGAAAATTAACTTTACACTACTTACAAATTTAAAATACAAGTAAACATTGTGGGTGATAATTACATTCACACTAACTTCAGCATTATGAATAAAATTTGCTCCTGAACACGAATTCCTAAATAAAAAAGGTGGTGGCTAAGGTGCTTATTTTTAGATGTAGAAAATAACAATTAGAGAAAGAGAGATAAAGAGATGATTGACAATAAAAAGCGTCCTGGCAAAGACCTTGACCGTATCGACAGGAATATATTAAACGAACTACAAAAAGACGGGCGAATTTCTAACGTAGAGTTATCTAAACGAGTTGGTTTATCTCCAACACCTTGTTTAGAGCGTGTACGTCGCCTTGAGAGACAAGGATTTATCTCTGGCTATACTGCGTTACTAAATCCACACTACTTAGATGCATCTTTGCTCGTGTTTGTTGAAATCACACTTAACCGTGGTGCTGCGGATGTATTTGAGCAATTCAATACAGCAGTTCAAAAACTGGAAGAAATTCAGGAATGCCACTTGGTTTCTGGTGACTTTGACTACCTGTTGAAAACGCGTGTGCCAGATATGTCCGCATATCGTAAACTGTTAGGTGAAACTCTGTTACGTTTACCCGGCGTAAACGACACTCGCACCTATGTAGTTATGGAAGAAGTTAAACAAAGCAACCGTTTAGTGATCAAAACTCGCTAATTAGTGCTTTTTAACCTCGCTTCAGCACAGCATTTCAGCTTTGTTGCCGCACTGCAGTTTCAACGCTGAGTTTACTCAGCGTTGTTCCGTTTTTCTCACCTCATTTGTTGCTTTATAAAAACGTAATATTTTGCTGTTTCACAGCTTCAACTGGCTGCTATCCATGCCTTTCTACTTTGTTTTACGTAAATTACTTAGCAACTGATAAGTTTTATTTCCAATTTATTGATTCTAAAGCTATAAATATTTAGGATTTTTGACGAGAAATAGAAATTGAATCATCATACATTAGATGGAATACTGCACCTTAGTGCTTTTGTGAAGCCTTGATATCTCTTAGTCGCTGTAAAACAGGCAGAGTCAGGCGTTTAATGGTAGAATAAACCTAGGTTAGTCAAGAACATCAGTTAGCAAAGAAATAATAATGAGCCAAGAATATACAGAAGATAAACATATCAAATTTAAAAAACTAAGTAGCGGAAGACGGCTATTAGAGGTTATTTTGCTCGCAATATGCTTGAGCGCACTCTTCTTAATGGTGGCTTTATTGAGCTTCAGCCCTTCAGATCCAAGCTGGTCACAGACCACTTGGAATGCCCCAGTGAAGAATTTAGGGGGTAGTGTAGGTTCATGGAGTGCAGATATTCTTTTCTCTGCTTTTGGTATTCTTGCATTTGCCATTCCTGCACTATTACTCCTAGGCTGCTGGGCGATTTTCCAATATGAAAGTCGGCGCCGATATATTGATTTTTTCTCTTTATCGTTAAGATTAATAGGTGGTTTAGCACTTATTTTATCTTCTTGTGGGCTTGCGGCTCTCAATTTTGACGACTTACCTAATTTCGCCTCTGGTGGTGTGATTGGCAGTGTATTTAGTAATGCAATTATGCCGTGGTTCAATTCATTAGGTGCTACGTTAGCATTGCTGTTTTTATGGGCGATAAGCTTTACGCTGTTTACGGGATGGTCATGGCTTACAATCGCAGAAAAAATTGGTGCAGCGGTACTTCTCCCTATTACTTTGCTAACAAATCGAGCGAGGGGAGACGATTTAGATAACTATGATTACGACGTTGAAGAAACTGAAGGAGCTTTACAGCGTGCGCAAGAAGCTGAGCACAGAGCCAATGACAGCCTAGAAAATATTGATGCGGATGATGTTTTGTTTTCCGCACCCACTGTGGCTGAATTAGTCACTGAAGTCGCTCCAACAACGGAAAAAAATACGGGTGAAGCGGTTGCTACTATAGAAAACCCAATTCCTTCAGTGAATCAAAACACATCAGAGCAAGATTCGGTACCTGCTTTCTCTGCAGTGGATGAGCCGAGCACATATCATTTTGAAGTACCAGAAGATTACCAGCCTAAGCTCGGTGCAAGTTTTGATTCAACATCAGATACCGTTAATGAGCCGTTAGTTCAAGCGTCACCGTATGTTGCACCAGAAGAACCGATGTTAAGTGTTCAGCATAATCAACAAATAGAACAACAAAAACAAGATAATACCGCTTATCAAGAATATTCGGATAAACAAGAAACACCTGTTAATCAAGCTGCGTTTGAAGCTCAAGCGACATCCACGCCCCCACTTAACTCTTCAAATACAACAGAAAGTTTTATTCCATCATCAGTTACTGAAAGGGGCTCTAATCCAGCTGCATTAGCGGCTGCGGGTATTTCAGTCGCTGCACTGGAGCGCCATGCTCAGGTTAAACAAAATATGGAGCCGGAGCTTCCACGGCCAAATCCTGTTCGTTTACCGACTCGTCGTGAGTTATATGGTATTCGCATTCCATCGTTACGTGATGCGGAACTACAGCGGCGCGAAGAAGAGGCTTCTAAACGTGAACAAATATATCAGCAGTGGTCTACGAGTGAGTCTGACCAACCTGAAACTGATGATGAGGCACAACAAGACGAATTATTACGAGCGCAGTTCTTAGAACAGCAACGTGAACGTTATGGTGAAGTTGATGAAACTGATTATGATGTACCGCTTAATAGCCTGCACTCGCATGATGAGCAATTACAAAATGAGCCAATGACTGAAAATAGAGTCAGCGTATTTACGCAGCCAGAAATTGAACACCGTTGGGCGTCAGCTTCGCAACAATCCAATAATACGCATACAATTCCAGAGCCTGATGAGGCCGTGCCAGTCGTGGATAATGGCTATCAACTTCAGTTTACACAAGAGCAAGAAGACTTTGAGCCCAAAATTGATTTAAGAAAAGAGTTCTCTGTGCTGGATAGTTTTACCCCTGTTGATGATTTGGTTGACAACGAGCCAGCTGACCCATTATTTATGCCGTCATTTAGCGCGACTTCTGTTACAGCAGGTACCCCACAAAATAATATCGCTGAAGGGCTTGCTAGCTCACCATCAGTAACACAAACTTTTGCGCAGCCACAGCAGCCACAGCAGCCACAGCAGCCACAGCAGCCACAGCAGCCACAGCAGCCACAGCAGCCACAGCAGCCACAGCAGCCACAGCAGCCACAGCAGCCACAGCAGCCACAGCAGCCACAGCAAGATAGCTTATTCCACCCGTTCTTAGTGCGTAATGACCAACCATTACCAAAACCAACAACGCCAATGCCGTCTCTTGATTTGCTGGCAAGTCCGCCAGCACAAGAAGAGCCAGTGGATATGTTCAAACTAGAACAAACAGCAAGGTTGATTGAAGCAAGGCTTAATGATTACCGCGTTAAAGCTGAAGTGGTTGGTTTTTCTCCAGGCCCTGTCATTACTCGGTTTGAACTTGACCTCGCACCGGGAGTAAAAGCTGCACGGATATCCACATTGTCACGTGACCTTGCTCGTTCGTTATCAACCGTAGCCGTACGTGTTGTAGAAGTGATACCGGGTAAACCTTATGTAGGCCTCGAACTCCCTAATGAGAAACGGCAAACCGTTTACCTAAGTGAAGTCTTAGACTGCGATGATTTCCGCAAAAACCCATCTCCTCTCACTATTGTATTGGGTAAAGATATTGAAGGTGACCCTGTTGTTGCGGATTTAGCGAAAATGCCTCATTTACTCGTTGCGGGGACAACCGGCTCTGGTAAGTCGGTTGGGGTGAATGCAATGATCCTCAGTATCTTGTATAAAGCCAAACCCGAAGATGTTCGCTTTATCATGATTGACCCGAAAATGCTGGAGTTATCCATTTATGAAGGTATTCCGCATCTATTGACTGAAGTGGTTACTGACATGAAAGATGCGGCGAATGCCTTGCGCTGGTGCGTGAATGAAATGGAACGCCGTTATAAACTCATGTCTGCATTAGGGGTACGTAACCTAGCTGGTTATAACGACCGCATTAAAGCAGCAGAAGAAATGGGGCGGCCAATTCCTGATCCACATTGGAAACCCGGTGATAGCATGGATGTAGAACACCCAATGCTGAAAAAAGAACCTTACATTGTTGTCATGGTTGATGAATTTGCCGACTTAATGATGACAGCTGGTAAAAAAGTGGAAGAGTTAATTGCACGGTTGGCACAAAAAGCACGTGCCGCGGGTATTCATTTGGTATTGGCAACTCAACGGCCATCGGTTGATATTATTACTGGACTAATTAAAGCAAATATTCCAACGCGGATTGCATTTACGGTATCCAGTAAAATTGACTCGCGCACGATCCTTGACCAAGGCGGCGCTGAATCTTTACTAGGCATGGGGGATATGCTGTATTTACCACCAAACTCTTCAATTCCTGTGCGTGTACACGGTGCTTTTGTTCGTGACCAAGAGGTTCATGCCGTTGTGAATGATTGGAAAGCTCGCGGTAAACCACAATATATTGATAGCATCACGACCTGTAGTGACGATAGCGAAGGTGGTGGTTATGATAGCGGAGGTGAAGAGCTTGACCCACTGTTTGACCAGGCAGTTGAGTTTGTTGTTGAGAAACAACGCGTTTCCATTTCTGGGGTTCAACGCCAATTCAGGATAGGTTATAACCGTGCTGCAAGGATTGTTGAGCAAATGGAG
This sequence comes from Providencia hangzhouensis, assembly GCF_029193595.2. Classification (NCBI taxonomy): domain Bacteria; kingdom Pseudomonadati; phylum Pseudomonadota; class Gammaproteobacteria; order Enterobacterales; family Morganellaceae; genus Providencia; species Providencia hangzhouensis. The sequence continues at coordinate 3,173,168 of NZ_CP135052.1, read as the reverse complement.
CTCCAAGGTATTGTCAGTGAGCAAGGGCACAATGGTAACCGTGAAGTTCTTGCTCCTCCGTCAATGGGGCATTAATAATTTAGTGTGCTAATTGCTGGTTTAATTTAAGGGGTGTATAAAGACGTAACACCTCTTATGGTAATAATTTTAAGGTCTCTCATCGATGAAAAAAATGATGTTATTGGGTGCGTTAGCCCTGAGTTTACATATTGGCCAAGTATTGGCGGACGCAAGCCAAGACCTTCAAGAACGTTTGAATAAGGTCAATAGCTTCCAAGCTAGCTTCTCGCAAAAGGTGACGAGTCCTGAAGGGGATTTGGTTCAAGAAGGTGTTGGGGATTTATGGCTTGAGCGCCCAAATTTATTTAATTGGAACATGACCTCACCTGATGAAAGCGTATTGGTGTCAGATGGTAAAGATTTGTGGTTTTATAACCCGTTCGTAGAACAAGTGACGGTGACTAATTTAGCGGATGCTACGCAGGATACGCCATTTCTACTAATTACACGTAACGACCCGAAAGATTGGAAACAGTACTCAATCATTCAGCAGGGAAATACGTTTGATTTAAAACCAAAACAAACTAATGGGACTCTAAAACGTTTCTCCATTACGGTTTCTCCCGAAGGGACGATTGAGCAGTTTTCAGCGGTTGAACAAGATGGCCAAACCAGTGCTTATCAATTAAAAGAGCAAAAAAATGGTCGCGTTGATGCGAGTAAATTCAAGTTTACAGTACCAAAAGGCGTCACTTTAGATGACCAGCGTTCAAATGCTAAATAAGCTTGATTAGAGAAAATATGAGCCAGCAGTATTCATACTTGCTGGTTAATATAAGATATTTTAAGAAGTAAAAAAGAGGATATAGTGGGTAACCTGTCTCTTGATTTTTCGCAGAATGAATTTCAACCTTTAGCAGCAAGAATGCGGCCTGAAACCCTTGAACAGTATATTGGCCAAAAGCATTTATTGGCTGAGGGGAAACCGTTGCCACGTGCGATTAAAGCGGGTCATCTGCACTCCATGATTTTATGGGGGCCCCCTGGAACAGGTAAAACAACCCTTGCCGAAATTATTGGTAATTATGCACAAGCCGATATTGAACGTATTTCAGCAGTTACTTCTGGTATTAAGGAAATTCGAGAATCCATCGAAAAAGCCCGGCAAAATCGCAGCGCGGGGCGGAGAACCATTTTATTTGTCGATGAGGTTCATCGTTTTAATAAAAGCCAGCAAGATGCATTTTTACCTCATATAGAAGATGGCACGATTACATTTATTGGTGCAACAACTGAAAACCCATCATTTGAATTAAATTCCGCATTGTTATCACGTGCTAGGGTGTATTTGCTTAAATCCCTTGAAGAAAATGATATTGAACAGGTCTTGTTACAAGCACTGGCAGATTCATCTCGTGGCCTTGGTGGGCAAAATATTGTTCTGCCTGATAACACGCGCAAAATGGTCGCTCAGTTGGTTAATGGGGATGCTAGGCGTTCATTAAATCTGCTGGAAATGATGGCAGATATGGCAGAGGCTGATAGCCAAGGGCAGCGTATTTTAACCGCTGATCTGTTAAAAGAAGTTAGCGGTGAACGTACTGCACGGTTTGATAACAAAGGCGACCGTTATTACGACTTAATCTCTGCTCTGCATAAGTCGATTAGAGGCTCAGCACCAGATGCCGCACTGTATTGGTTTGCAAGGATTATTACTGCGGGTGGTGACCCTCTGTATGTTGCCCGTCGGCTACTTGCAATTGCATCAGAAGATGTGGGGAATGCGGATCCTCGTGCGATGCAAGTCGCCATTTCAGCTTGGGATTGCTTCACGCGAGTGGGGCCAGCCGAAGGCGAGCGTGCAATTGCCCAAGCTATTGTTTATTTAGCTTGTGCGCCGAAAAGTAACGCGGTTTATACCGCCTATAAAGCAGCGATTAAAGATGCACAAATGCAACCAGACTACGATGTGCCAGAACATCTTCGAAATGCCCCAACTAAACTATTAAAAGAAATGGGTGCAGGGAAAGAATATCGTTATGCACATGATGAACCTAACGCATATGCTGCGGGAGAAAATTATTTTCCTGAACCTATGCAAACAACACGTTATTACTACCCTACGAAACGGGGCCAAGAAAGCAAGTTTGCTGAAAAATTAGACTGGTTAGCCCAACAGGATCAAATTAGCACCACAAAACGCTATCGCTAAACTAGGCAATGCGGTAAGGTTATATAGCGAAATACTTTACTTTATTTGTTGTGCTGGAATGCACCTCAAAAAGTATCATTAATTACTAACAATAATCACAGGATAAGCATGCTCGATCCCAATTTACTGCGTACGGAGCTAGACGCGGTTGCTGAAAAACTGGCTCGCAGGGGTTTTACCCTTGATGTGGAAAAGCTGCGTGAATTAGAAGAACGCCGCAAAGTTTTACAAGTTGAAACTGAAACCCTGCAAGCAGACCGTAATTCGCGATCGAAAACTATTGGTGCGGCGAAGGCACGTGGTGAAGATATCGAACCATTACGTCTGGAAGTTAACCAATTAGGCGAAAAATTGGATTCTGCAAAAGCAGAGCTAGATAAGCTGCAACAAGAAATCCGTGATATTGCCTTGAGTATCCCGAACATCCCTGATGACCAAGTACCTGATGGTAAAGATGATTCTGACAACGTTGAAGTTGCTCGTTGGGGTGAACCTCGCCAGTATGACTTCGAAGTTAAAGACCATGTTAGCCTTGGTGAGTTATCTGGTGGCTTAGACTTCCCTGCTGCGGTAAAACTGACAGGAGCACGTTTTGTTGTCATGAAAGGGCAAATTGCTCGCATGCATCGTGCCTTGGCTCAATTTATGCTTGACTTACATACTGAACAACATGGTTACCAAGAGTTGTATGTTCCATATTTAGTCAACCATGACACACTGTACGGAACTGGCCAATTACCAAAGTTTGGTGAAGATTTGTTCCATACTAAACCACTGGAAGAAGAAGCAGACAGCAGTACTTATGCGTTGATCCCAACCGCAGAAGTTCCAGTGACTAACTTGGTTCGTGATGAAATTTTAGATGAAGACTCACTTCCTCTGAAAATGACAGCACATACGCCTTGTTTCCGTTCTGAAGCAGGGTCTTATGGCCGTGATACACGCGGTTTGATCCGTATGCATCAGTTCGACAAAGTTGAGTTAGTACAAATCGTTCATCCAGAAAAATCCATGGATGCATTGGAAGAGCTGACTGGTCATGCAGAAAAAGTATTACAATTACTGAACTTGCCTTATCGTAAAGTGATTTTGTGCACCGGTGATATTGGTTTTGGTTCACGTAAAACCTATGACTTAGAAGTGTGGTTACCAGCGCAAAATACTTATCGTGAAATTTCATCTTGTTCAAACATGTGGGACTTCCAAGCGCGTCGTATGCAAGCGCGTTTCCGCGGTAAGAGTGATAAGAAAACACAACTTGTTCATACCCTGAATGGTTCTGGTTTAGCTGTTGGTCGTACATTGGTGGCGATTTTAGAAAACTACCAATTAGCTGATGGCCGTATTGAAGTTCCAGAAGTATTGCGCCCATATATGAAAGGGCTAGAGTTCATCGGTTAATTTCCGTTACTCTTTCAAACATAAAGCGCGACTGACGACAGTCGCGTTTTTTTGTGCATAGAAAACCCCCAGCTAGGCTGGGGGTTCCGTAAAGCTTTCAGCTTTGAATAAGATATTAAAACCCCTTTTGATTTGTTAAAACACCTTGCGGTCTGGCAACTGCAAGAGTCAAACAAAAAATCAAAAGGGGGTCCCAATGGGGACGAAAAGAGCTTAGCGCATACACGATGGAATTGTAAATATCACATTGTTTTTGCCCCAAAGTATAGAAGGCAAGTTTTCTACGGTGAAAAACGTAGGGCGATAGGTAGTATTTTAAGGAAATTGTGTGAGTGGAAAAATGTCAGGATAGTGGAGGCAGAATGTTGTGTTGACCATATACACATGCTTCTAGAAATCCCACCCAAGATGAGTGTTTCGAGCTTTATGGGGTATTTAAAAGGAAAAAGTAGCCTAATGCTTTATGAGCAATTTGGGGATTTAAAGTTTAAATATCGAAATAGAGAGTTTTGGTGCAGAGGGTACTATGTTGATACGGTAGGAAAGAATACGAAACGAATACAAGAATATATAAAACATCAGTTAGAACAGGATAAATTGGGAGAGCAATTGTCGATCCCCTATCCGGGCAGCCCGTTTACGGGCCGTAAGTAATCCATAGATGCAAATGTCAGGGCCGTTATGCGCCTGTTAGGGCGCGGCTGGTAACAAAGCCTTATAGGCGCATATTAAAAACCTCCGGCTATGCCGGAGGATATTTATTGTGTAAATTTAAAGTGTTCTGGAAAAAGCATCCTCAGGTTAAACCTGATCCCCCCTCAATATTTTCCAAATAGCAGCATTCAATGCATGACATTAATCTACGGTAAAGTAAATTTATCGGAGTGATATTGATGGGTGTAATTATTGGTGTTTTCTTATTAGCAGGTATTGTAAAAGGGGTGATCGGGCTAGGCCTACCAACAATCGCGATGGGGTTATTAAGCACATCAATGGAGCCTGCTGCAGCTGCGAGCTTATTAATTATTCCGTCATTAATTACTAATATATGGCAATTATTGATTGGCCCACAATTTATGGCACTAATCAAACGGCTCAGTGGTTTTATTATTGGGGTCATGCTTGGCACATTATTCAGTTTTTTACCTTCTTTAACCTCGGCATCTCGTTGGACACTACCTACACTGGGTATCGTGCTTATTATCTATGGAATTTGGGGCTTAATTGCTAAAAAAACGCCATCTTTCGAGAAACATGAAACATGGCTTTCGCCAACAGTGGGTTATATTACAGGTGTAATTACAGCAGCTACAGGAGTATTTGTTATTCCAGCAGTTCCTTATTTGCAAACCTTAAAATTAAATAAAGATGAGCTTATTCAGGCTCTAGGGTTAGCATTTACCGCATCAACAGTTGCATTAGCCATCAAGTTATCCATTGACCATCAACAATATGATATTAATTGGAGTTTATCTGCCTTTGCCTTAATACCTGCTATTGGTGGAATGTATCTTGGTCAATATTTACGCAAGATTATTAGCGAGAAATTATTCCGTCGTTGCTTTTTTATTGGGTTAATCGGATTAGGGATTTACATGACGGCAAAATTAGCTTTCAGATGACCAGTTAATTAAAAAATGAATAAACTCGTTGGTATAATCAGGTAATTGGCTGAAATCTCGTGCGCAGATAACTAATTTTCGGCATGCCCAATCTTCGGTCAATTGCAGTATTTTACTAGTAGAAAATTGACTACGCTGTGCCGCTTGTTTGGGAATAATAGCAATGCCAATTCCATCGTTAACCCCTTGCATTACCGCATCTAGTGTTGGCATGCGTATCCGGTAGTTGAGCCGTTTGCCTTGTTGTTTAGCGTTATTATCAATATGTTTTTGTAATGGGTTATCTTCCATTAAACCAATAAATTCAGCATCAATAATATCAGAAAATAGAACGCTTTTTTGGCTTACCCAAAGGCTATCTTTATGGGCAAAAACGACTAATTCATCTGAGCTGAATGGACGAATATCCAGACCAGTGAGGTCAGTAGAATCTGCGATAATACCAATATCTGCAATTTTATTTTTGATGGCAGTGACGATATTAGCACTTGGCATTTCTTTCACGGATACAGACATAGTGGGTTGTTGTCGTAAATAAGCGCTAACACGGGCGGGTAAAAATTCCATTTGAGCTGAAGTATTACAAAGAATATTAATATGCCCACGCAGGTGTCGACTATATTTTCGCAGTTCATCTTGCATTAATTCAATTTGCTGCAAAATTGTTTTCGCATGCTCAATAAATGCATGACCTGCATTCGATAATGAAACCCCTTTCACTGAACGAATAAATATATCGATGTTTAATTCATTTTCTAACCCACGTATTCGTTCACTTGCAGATTGCAGATTGCAGTGTAAGATAAGTTAGTTTCGCTCCTTGGGTGATGCTTCCTGCATTGGCGACATTAACACACAGTTTTAAATCAGTGGTATCGAAATACATGGAAAACAACTCCAAATTATGAAAAGAAGAGGGAAATTATCATTTAAAGGAATATATGTGAATTTTTTCGGGATAGCAAAAAGGAAAGCAATTGCTTTCCTTTTTTTAGATTTAATGATTTAACAAAGTCGTCAAATCATTAGATTTTGGTTTATTTTACTTGTGAGAAAAACAGGCTGCGATAACTGCTGTAATAGCAAACATACATAATTGGCATAGAAACTAATAAACCTAAACCTAATGGGATAACTGAAATTATCATTAAGATTGATAAAACGATAAAGAACAGGATACCTGGTAGGAGGTTTTTCTTAACAGCTTGTAAGCTTGCTGAGATTGCAGCGCCAACAGTGAAATCATGGTTCATCACTAATGCAGGAGCAAACCAAGTTAAGGCTGTACCCACTAATGCTGCAATGGCCATTATGATGATTGCAAAGAAGAATGTACCTGAAGACGCAAGGATAGCCGCGTCAGATGGCGAACCGTATTGGTTGCTTTCCATCAGTAAACCGAACATTGCAGAACCACCGATAATAAATGCGATGATCATTCCTACTAAGTTAGCAGCAAAGTTGATGGCTCCAACGGCAAATAGGGTACCAAATTTATTTTGGAAGCCTGCAAATAATAAGCCGATTTCTGCTTGGCCTGTTTTACGTTGATTTTCACTGATAGCAATAATACCACCGATAAAAATAGGTGTAATAAAAGTAATCAGTAAGTTCAAGAATGGGATCATTGAAATGATAAAGATCACCGCAAACAGAACGATGTTAATTAGGATCCACATTCCCAGTTTTTCTTTAACGAGAGACCATGATTGGCTGATCCAGTTAACACCTTCACCTGCATCTACTGCGCGAGGTTCTGCGTGAAAAACGAATGTATCGGCTTGAGTTTGTGCGTTAATTGTAGGTGCAGGATTGTTATCTGCACTGAAGTTTTCATTATTCATGATAAAAAAGGAACCTGTTAGTCGTAGTGAATTAGCGATATATTATTATTAATAAGTTTTTTGAGATTATACTCATTTTTGTAACTTATCGGCAGTAGTATGCAGATAAGTTAGCTTATTATAAAGCAGACTATTCTGGTAAGGTATTTTTGATTAAAATTTTCTTGTATAAAATATTTTCTATCGAAATAAGAAGGTTATCTATTCCTTAATGTACTGAATAAAATACGAATATTTAGTATATTTAGTGAAAAAAGCTATTTTTTGGTTCTATCAACAAGGTTAAATCGTCAATTAAATAATCACGATTCATAATAATTAAGTAAGATTTTATTTAATTTAAAAGCTAAATAAGTGATATTGGGTAAGCATCCAACGGCTTAATTTCTTTAAGTACAAACATACTTTGCATTTCTTTGATACCCGGTAACCGGCGAATAACCGTCATAGCAAAGTCGGCATAGGAGTCTAAATCATGGGATACAACCTGTAATAAAAAGTCAGTATCACCACCAATACTGTAGCAAGCGACGACATTTTCTAGCTCAGTCACTTCTTGTTCAAATTTTTGTGCTTCAGCCTCGCTATCACTATCAATAATGACGCGAACAAAAACCATCACACCTAAGCCAATCTTTTTACGATTGAGAATGGCGCGATATCCTTGAATAATATTTTCTTCTTCTAATTTTTTAACCCTTCGCCAACAGGGAGAGGCTGACATGCCTACTTTTTCGGCAAGCACTTGGTTAGTTATTCGAGCGTCATCTTGTAGTAACTTTAGTATTTTTATTTCTGTCTTATCTATTGCCATAAATGAAAATCTCTACCTTAAAAATGCTTTAAATGGGATAAATTTACCTAAATCTTAGCGTGTAATGACTGAGTTAGAAAGCCTATTTCTTTCTTTAAATGCCATAATTATTGGGAAATTGAATACACATAAAATCATAGGGGACAGGAATGATATTTAATCCAGCTGAGCATCGTTGCGCTATCGTCGTTAATCAGGATTTATCTAACGGGTTGGCAATGAATGCCGCTAGTGTGATTGGCGTGAGTTTAGGAAATAAAGTTAACAATATAGTAGGGGAAGATTTGAACAGTGCGGATAATATCAATTATCCCGGTGTGATTTATGCGCCATTACCGATTTTAAAATCACCGGAGCAGTATATTAAAGAGATTGAAGTGGCTGCATTAAAGGTAAATGAAATATACATTATTCCTTTTAGCTTATTGGCACAATCGTGCCGGACTTATGATGAGTATCAGCAAAAATTATTAGAACACGAATATAAAAATATTCAGTTAGCTGGTATTGGGTTGGTAGGAAATAAAAAGGCGGTGACGCAGCTTATTGGCCACTTACCTTTGTTTAGATAGGAATAATGGCAGATAAAGCAGAGGCTCTATAAAGAGCCTCAAATTGGTTAGTACATTACTTTGTGACCATAACTTTCTAGAATACTTTTAACTCGTTCCATCACTTCTTTTGATGGTGGTCTAACGCCATCTAGTTTGTATTCTTCACCCATGGTTTCCCATTTGTGTTTACCGAGTTCGTGGTAGGGCAGTAATTCGATTTTTTCGATATTGCTCATATCTTTGGTAAATTCGCCCAGTAAATGTACTGAATGGTCATCATCACTCCAACCCGGCACGACAACATAGCGTACCCAAGTTTTCTGGTTGCGTTTGGCAAGGTAACGAGCAAATTCCAAAGTACGATGGTTAGAAACACCCACTAATTTTTGATGAATTTCATCATCGATTTGCTTTAAATCTAACATCACTAAGTCAGTGACATCCATCAGTTCATCAATCACTGGGTCGTAGCGGCGCACGAATCCATTGGTATCAAGGCAAGTATGAATATTTTCTTTTTTACAGGCACGGAACCAGTCACGTACAAATTCAGCTTGTAAGATAGCTTCTCCGCCTGAGGCGGTAACACCTCCGCCAGTCGCATTCATAAAGTGGCGATAGGTTACGGCTTCTTTCATTAATTCTTCAACGGTAACAATATTGCCACCGTGGGTATCCCAAGTATCGCGGTTATGGCAATACAGGCAGCGCATTAAGCAGCCTTGGAAAAACACAATAAAACGGATCCCAGGACCATCAACGGTTCCGCATGATTCAAACGAATGAATACGGCCGAGTGTGGTTGGGGTTTCTGTCACATTAGTCGTCGCTATTGTTTTGGTTTTAGTATCATCGATAGACATAGCAGGCACTCCAAAATATCCTTCATACCGCAAACTTTAGAGCAAAAATATCGTTGCTGGTATAGATAAAAAGCCCCCTTGAGGGGGCTCAGACTGCTGACAAACATATTATGTTTGGCGGCAAGTCGAATAGGTTTTGAAAATAAACTAGGAAAATCAATTTATTGATTTTCGGCTGATAACACAAAGCGGGAAAAATCACGCTTTTATCCCGCTTTGTCAACAACCTCAGACCCCGTAAAGCGGGGTCTTTAATTTACTTTATTTTAATGAGCTAATTATTACATTGTACTGGTGAAAGTACGAGTAATAACGTCTTGCTGTTGTTCTTTAGTCAGTGAGTTGAAACGTACAGCATAACCAGATACACGGATAGTCAGTTGTGGGTACTTCTCTGGGTTTTCCATTGCATCTAACAGCATTTCACGGTTCATAACGTTAACGTTCAGATGCTGGCCGCCTTCGATAGACGCTTCGTGGTGGAAGTAACCATCCATCAGACCCGCTAAGTTCGTTTTACGAACATCATCATCTTTACCTAACGCATTTGGTACGATAGAGAAAGTATAAGAAATACCATCTTTCGCGTAAGCAAATGGCAGTTTAGCAACAGAAGTCAGTGAAGCTACCGCACCTTTTTGGTCACGACCGTGCATTGGGTTTGCACCTGGTCCGAATGGTGCACCTGCACGACGGCCATCTGGTGTATTACCTGTTTTCTTACCATACACTACGTTAGAGGTGATGGTCAGGATTGACTGAGTTGGTACCGCGTTACGGTAAGTAGGCAGTTTCTGAATTTTCTTCATGAAACGTTCAACTAAGTCACACGCGATATCATCTACACGAGAATCGTTGTTACCAAATTGTGGATATTCACCTTCGATTTCGAAGTCGATAGCGATACCGTCTTCATCACGAATTGGTTTAACTTTCGCATATTTGATTGCAGACAGTGAGTCAGCAGCAACAGATAGACCCGCAATACCACAAGCCATGGTGCGATAAACATCACGGTCATGTAACGCCATCAGCGAAGCTTCATAGCTGTATTTATCGTGCATGAAGTGGATGCAGTTCAGTGCAGTGACGTACTGAGTTGCTAACCAATCCATGAAGTGGTCCATTTGGTTCATCACAGTATCGAAATCTAAGACCTCGTCCATGATTGGTGCATGTTTAGGACCAACTTGCATTTTCAGTTTTTCATCAACACCACCGTTGATGGTATACAGCATGGTTTTCGCTAAGTTTGCGCGAGCACCGAAGAACTGCATTTGTTTACCAACAATCATTGGGCTGACGCAACATGCAATTGCGTAGTCATCGTTATTGAAGTCTGGACGCATCAGGTCATCATTTTCATACTGAACTGATGAGGTATCGATAGACACTTTAGCTGCGAATTTTTTGAAATTCATTGGCAGTTTTTCTGACCACAGGATAGTCATGTTTGGCTCAGGAGATGGGCCCATGGTATACAGTGTGTTCAGGAAACGGAATGTGCTTTTCGTTACCAGAGTACGGCCATCAAGGCCCATACCTGCTAATGATTCAGTTGCCCAGATTGGGTCACCAGAGAACAGCTCATCGTATTCAGGAGTACGTAAGAAACGTACCATACGCAGTTTCATGACTAAGTGGTCAATCAATTCTTGCGCTTGTTGTTCGGTGATTTTACCTGCTTCTAAGTCACGTTGGATATACACGTCTAAGAAGGTAGAAACACGACCAAATGACATTGCAGCACCGTTTTGTGATTTAACAGCGGCTAAGTAACCGAAGTAAGTCCACTGTACTGCTTCTTGTGCGTTTGTTGCTGGTGCAGAAATATCGTAACCGTATTTTGCAGCCATTTCTTTCATTTGACCCAATGCACGGTGCTGTTCAGCAATTTCTTCGCGCAGTTGGATAGTCATTTGTAGGTCTTCACCTTTTTCTAATCTTTCTTGCAAAGAGGTGAATTGGTTAAATTTGTCTTTCATCAGGAAATCAATACCGTACAGTGCAACACGACGGTAGTCACCGATGATACGACCACGACCATATGCATCAGGTAGACCAGTTAAGATACCTGATTTACGGCATTTTAAGATGTCTGGCGTGTAAACGTCGAAAACACCTTGGTTGTGAGTTTTACGGTATTCAGTGAAGATTTTTTTGATTTCTGGATCTAATGTACGGTCGTAAGCTTTGCATGAGCCTTCAACCATTTTGATACCACCGAATGGGATAAGACCACGTTTCAGAGGTGCGTCAGTTTGCAAGCCAACGACTTTTTCTAATTCTTTAGTAATGTAACCTGCATCATGAGAAGTGATGGTTGAAGCGACATCAGTGTCAAAATCAACTGGCGCATGAGTGCGGTTTTCGATTTTGATCCCTTCCATGACTTTATCCCACAACGTGTCAGTTGCTGGAGTAGAGCCTGCTAAGAAAGATTCATCACCTTCATATGGAGTGTAGTTTTTCTGGATGAAGTCACGTACGTTGACGTTATTCTGCCAGTCACCTTGGTTAAAACCTTGCCATGCTAAAGCGAATTTTTCATTTAACTCGGACATGATACTTTTACCTTTTAACAATGGATCTTTTAGGGATCTTAATAAATCTTTTCGTGTGTGTCAGTGGCTATTAATGTTTTTGGCCACTACGTAAATGCATAAACCAATAAATGAGGCCGACTAAAATCGCACCGCCAATAATATTTCCGATAGTGACTGGAATTAAGTTATCTGTAATAAAGTTACCAACCGTTAGGTGTGAAAATTGGTCAGGAGACATATTTATTTGAGACCAATATTCAGCGGGGGCGAACTCTTTAATCATAATGCCTAACGGGATCATGAACATGTTTGCGATACTATGCTCAAAACCGCTCGCTACGAACATCGCGACAGGTAACACTAGAACGACCAGTTTATCAGTTAAACTACGGCCGGAGTAACTCATCCAAACCGCAAGGCAAACCATTAAGTTTGCTAAAATTCCTAATGTAACCGCTTCAATAAAGGTATGGTGTAATTTATGGCTGGTGGTTTGTAATACATTTAACCCCCATTGACCATTGGCTGCGGTGTATTGTCCTGCAAACCAAATCAGTGCAACAAAGAATAACGCACCAATTAAGTTACCAATATAGACATTAAACCAGTTACGGAACATTTGCCCCCAAGTAATTCTTCCTGTGGCTTTTGAGACGATAGTGAGTACGGTGGAGGTGAAAAGATCTGCGCCACATACAACCACTAACATCAGACCTAAGGAGAAACAAATCCCGCCAATAAGTTTAGTGAAACCATAAGGCGCTTCAGCTGCCCCGGTTGTTGCTGTGATATAGAATACAAACGCGATAGAGATAAAAATACCGGCAGTGAATGCTGACAAGTAAGTAATTGCAGGATGTTTATTTGCCTTATAAAAAGAGGCATCATCTGCGACTTGCGCCATTACAGCAGGTGGCAATAAATTAAAAGGGTTGTCAGCTTTCATACCAACACTCTCTTACAAAGTTGATTAATTATAGCACGCAATAATAGTAACAAAGGGGTGAATTGATAAATTTGATATGGATCATGAACTCTCTAGAGAGAGCGGTGAAAATGGTTAGTAAATTGTTAAATTTTAACCTATCATATTGATATATAAGGTTTAAATATTTTTTAAAATTTATTAAAAATTTTTATAAAGTCAGTTTTGAGCATTAAAATAAGTAAAAATATACGTGTAAATGTTAACTATTTAAGATGAATATGATCCTTTTGGCATATAATTTAACTTATGTTTGCATAATACCCTATTTAATTCGGGGGGATTCCGATATATATTCCTTAACCAAACCGTATTTCTGCAATATTTATCTAACAATAATGTAAATAATAAAAGATTCGTATAAATGAATCTACAAATGAAAGTGATATATGTTAACTAATCAAACAGCTTTTAATGTTATGGCTAGGTATAAAACTCAATATCTTCGAGTGTGTTCAATTCTTGCTCAATACGTGCACGACTTGCTAAAAGTGTTTTGATGACTTGGTTCACTTTGGATTCATCAATGCGGAAAGTTGGGATAGACACACTAATTGCAGCTATGATTTTATCCCGCTGACGCAATGCAACAGCATAGCAGGTCGTTTCTTCATTTATTTCTTTATTATCAACGGCATAATTATTTTCACGAACTGCGTTAAGCTGTAGGCGCAGTTCAGCCAAAGTTTGCACACTGTATTGGGTTAACGGGGTAAAACCTGAAGGATAAAGCTCGGAAATTTGTTGGTCACTGTAGTTAAAAATCATGGCCTTACCAAGTGCCGAGTAAATAGCAGGCAAACGAGTACCAATATTAGAGATTAATTGGACCTTTTGGGCTGATTGGACTTTATCAATGTATAGTACATCGGCACCGTCTAAAATCCCCATTTGACACACTTCATTGCATTCATCAACAATATGTACCATTTCCCGATGAACCATTTTTAGCCAATAGGATTTTTCGAAAAATGAGCGGGAAAGGAGTGAGCAGGCGATACCTAAATAATACAGCTGGCTATTGTCATCATAATTAATATATCGATGTTCAACCAACGTTTTTAAGATAGGATAAATAGTCCCCTTTAAGATTTGTGTTTTATCAGAAAGTTGTGTCAAAGAAAGCCCAGTATTTTCAGCCGATAAAACTTGCAGTATTTCTAATACCCGAATTGTCGGCATGTGCCCCGTAGACATTAAACCACCTCACTGATTAATTTTGTCGCTATTCTAGGTTTAAAATACCACTATGTAAATCATCTCAGGAATACGTTTAATCTCAAATTGGTCATACCTGTTAATGGCTCAAGTCGCAATAAAGACGTGACTCTGTTCAAAATTTAGTAATAAAAAAATCATTTTTTAGCCAGTCTAATTGCTATTTCTTTTCTTTAAATTCTTTTTAATCAAATGATTATGTGAGATTTATATATAAATTGGATGAATTTGACTCAATCCATAATTCATGATTTCTTGTTTATTGTTTTTATTTATGAATACAGTTTGTATATATGAACAGTAATGAGTAAGGAGATTATCGGTATGGAAAGTCGTTATATCACTCCAGTAGTGACCATCTTTGATGACAAAGGTCGAGTGGATATAGAACAAAACATACGTGTTTATGATTCATTGAAAGGCAAAGTCTCCGGTTTTGTCACAATGGGAAGCACGGGGGAATTTTTTGCACTTAATATGCAGAGCTCAAAAACACTAATAGACCTATGTGGTCGTTACCCAAAGGAGGAAATGCGTGTTTATGCAGGAGCAAGCCGCCTTGATGTGCAAGAGTCGGTTGAATTGGCTAACTATGCATATGAAAAAGGAATCGATGGGGTGATGATCATTAGCCCATATTATTTTCCGCTGGATGATGAAGGTGTTTTCCGTTTTTACAGCACGATAGCAGCCAAAACATCTGCTAACATTTTCATTTATAACTTCCCTGAACGAACAGGTTATTCTGTCTCTCCAGATGTTTGCCTACGTTTAGCGGATAAATATCCCAATATCATCGGGTTGAAAGATACCATTCCTGACACGACTCATACCGCCCAAGTGATTGAAACGGTGAAAACCCGCTTACCTCATTTTGAGGTATATGCAGGTTACGATAATAACTTTGCTCATGTGGTTTTATCGGGGGGAAATGGTTGCATTGGTGGGCTTTCAAATATTGTTCCACAGTTTTTTGCATCGTGGATGCAGGCGTTTATCCAGGGTGATTTAGCATTAGTGGCAAAACACCAACAACGAGTAGACCAATTGATGGCTATATATGGTGTCAATGCACCATTTATCCCAACCTTTAAAAAAGCATTGCAGCTAAAAGGTGTGGTTAATTCAGACTATTGTACAGCGCCATTTATTGGCTTGAACAATATACAGATTGAGCAACTTCAGCAGTTATTAACCCTTGCTGATTTACCGCTCTGACCTTTCCTGAATCAAACACAATAGAACATCTTACCAACAGGGAAAAATATCATGGCGACAACGAAAGCTTATAACAATCCTGTTTTAAATTCTGCGATAGCCAAATCGTGGAAACGTTTAGTACCTCTGATGTTTATTTTGTATTTTGTTGCATTTATTGACCGTGTGAATGTCGGTTTTGCTAAAGATGCGATGCAAGTCGACATTGGTTTATCCGATTCTGCTTTTGCTTTTGGTGCAGGTATTTTCTTTGCGGCATATGCGTTATTTGGTATTCCCGCTAACTTAATTTTAAACAAAATAGGGGCGCAAAAATGGCTAAGTATTACGACAGTTATCTGGGGCGTTCTGTCTGCAATGACAGGTTTTGTCACCAATGAGACGCAATTTATTATTTTACGTTTCTTATTGGGGTTGGGGGAAGCCGGTTTTTATCCAGGTATTCTATTATTAGCTTCCATTTATTTCCCCAATAATGTACGCGGGTCTGTAATTGGAATCTTTGTTTTAGGCGTACCTTTGGCGTTGACACTGGGCTCGCCATTATCCGGCGCGTTACTGGAATTGCATGGTTGGTTAGGTCGGCCGGGCTGGTTCTGGATGTTTGTCATTGAAGGCCTTCCCGCTGTTGTGATTGGTATTTTTGCCTTCTTTTATTTGGATGATAGCCCTGAAAAAGCCCGTTTTTTAACCGAAGAAGAGAAAAAAGCCCTAACTGAACAATTAGCTAAAGAAAATGCAAAAACTGAAACCACATCAGTATTATCTGCACTAAAAAATATCAAAGTTTGGCACCTTGCACTGATTTACGGCACGATCCAAATTTCAGTATACGGTTTGATGTTCTTTCTGCCTTCCCAAGTTGCGTCCTTAATGGGGGAAAGCTTAGGCTTTAAACAATCCTTAGTTGCTGCCATACCTTGGGCTTGTTCTGCATTCGGGGTGTATTACATTCCTCGTTTTGCTGACCGCCATCCAACTCGTCGCATCGAAATCTCAGTGCTGTGTATGTTAGCCGCAGCATTAGGTTTGGCATTGTCAGCATTTGCGAGCCCTGTTTTTGCTATTGCGGCGTTATGTTTAAGCGCTGTTGGTTTTTTATCCGTTCAACCGGTGTTTTGGACGTTTCCACCTCAGTTATTAAGTGGCCCTGCATTAGCAGCAGGAATTGGTTTCTGTACCACCATGGGGGCATTCTGTTCATTCCTCGCACCAATCATTCGCGTGGAAGTCGATAAAATTATGAATAGCAATACCGCAGGTATCGTGACATTAGCGGTGATCACCGTCGGTTGTGCCGTTTTAATCGCATTACTTAAAAAAAACACTCATAACAACAAACTCAAAGCATTGTCATCTAACTAATGACAATTTTTAGGAAGGTGTGACATGCAAAAAATTCTCAAAATTGATGAGAGCGACAACCTAATTGTTGCTTTGAAAGACCTGCAAGCAGGCGATATCTACCACTGGGGAAGTGAAGAAGTGACCCTAGTGACCGATGTGAAAGCAAAACACAAGTTCGCCATGGAAGCGATACCCGTTGATGGTATTGTTTCGATGTATGGTACTGCAGTAGGAAAAGCCACAAAGCCAATCGCAAAAGGTGAAGTTATCACAGTCGATAATATTCGCCACTATGCAGCTCCGGTTTCTTTAGAGCAAGATGCGCCATATGAGTGGAATGCGCCAGATGTATCGGTATATCAAGGACGTACATTTAAAGGCTATATACGTGAAGATGGGCGAGTGGGAACTGCAAACTATTGGTTAATCTTTCCATTAGTATTTTGTGAAAACCGCAATGTAACAAAGCTCACTGATGCCTTAAATGAAGCATTAGGTTATACCAATAATAGTTTGAAAAACTTTGCGTTAGATTTAACCGCAGGCGAGCAAAGGGAAGCCGCAAAGCCTAAATTATTCCCACATATAGAAGGCGTGCGTTGCATTACGGTCACGAGTGGTTGTGGTGGGGCGACTTCTGACAGTAAGACAATGTGTGATGTGCTTGCTGCCTATGCAGATCACCCTAATGTGATTGGTATTACGGTGTTTAGTTTGGGCTGCGAAAAAGCACAGCGTAAAATGTTTAAAGAGTCACTTGTTGCTCGTAACCCTAATTTTGCTAAGCCTGCACTTTACTTCCGCCAGCAAGAATGGAATAGCGAAGAAGAAATGATGCAAACCGCTTTGAAGCAAACTTATGAGTGCATGAAGGCTGTCGAACCACAGTCCCGTGTGGATGTTCCGTTGTCTCATTTAAAACTCGGTGTGAAATGTGGCGCTTCTGACGGTTTTTCTGGTATTTCGGGTAATCCTGCGATGGGGCTAGTTTCTGATTGGTTAGTGACCTTGGGGGGCGCATCAGGTTTAGCTGAATTCCCTGAATTGTGTGGTGCAGAAGGGGACATGGTGAAACGGTGCGTGTCTTTTGAGGATAAGAAAAAATTCTTGGACTTGATGGAGCGTTATGAAAAGACAGCGAATTTCTTTAATACTACGATTGCCGATAACCCGAGCCCCGGTAATATTGCAGATGGACTAATAACAGATGCAATTAAATCGACTGGAGCGGCTAAAAAAGGCGGAACGTCGCCGATTAGTGCGGTGTGTGATTATGCGGAGCCTATGCCTGACAGCGGGTTATCATTAGTTTGCACGCCGGGTAATGATGTTGATGCGGTTACCGGCCTTGTTGCTGCGGGGTGTAATGTGGTTATTTTTTCAACAGGACTTGGAACTCCTACAGGGAACCCGATTGTGCCAGTTTTAAAAATATCGACTAATAGTGCCATTGCAGAGCGTCTGTCAGACATAATTGATTATGATTGCGGGCCAATTATTGATGGGGTTCCACTACCAACAATTAGTAAAGGGTTATTTGAACGGGTGATTGAAACGGCAAGCGGTGACTATCAGGTTCAAGCGGACCGATTAGAACAGTTTGATTTCTTATTATGGAAACGTTCATTGGATTTATAATTAATATAAACCAATAAATTGTGAAAATGTTGACGGGGCAAGTTCCCCGTCAACGATTTAATTCACATTATGCATTATCACGCTTTGCTTTTTGCAGCTTTTCATAAGCAGCCAGCAAGGCTTGATGCGCAGGAAGTGCTTTAAGTTCTTCGTCAATAGACCACAAGCCATAGAAGCATGATTCCCCAGCGATAGCGGCTGATGCAGCATTTACTGCCTCTTGACCATACATACGTACAAAGGCGTTGTAGTATTGTGCAGGATCACGTTCTTCTTCTTGGGATAACAACAACAGGGTTTGCAAGCAACGATAATAATTTGCACGCTCAGCAGTAAATACCGAGCTATTGAAGTCTTGTGTCCATTCAACCCAAGCAAGTGCTTGCTCGAGATCACCACCAGCCAGTGCCAACATGGATTTTAGTTCGCCAATACGCAGGTTACTCCACCCATTGTCTTTACCTACAGCCAACCCAAGTAATTCACGAACACGGGTAAAATCATCTAAACCGTCATCATCTAATTGCTCGATAAGTGCAAGATAATCTTGTTTTTTCCATTGGCTATCAGGTAGGTTGATAATCGTGTCACGTAAATAAGCGCCCATCGCGTTATTGGCGATATGTAAGTCTTCTACTGGGTAAATATCAGACATACCTGGGACTAAAATACGGCAAGCGTAGACACCCAAATGGTTATAATCTGCAATATAGACTTCAGCATCTAATGTATTGAAAATACTAATAAGCGTTGCAAATTCTTCTTGAGTTGTGCCTTTAAAGCTCCAATCTGCAAAGGCATAATCGGCATCATCTTTAAATAAATCCCAGCTAATTAAACCGCTTGAATCAATAAAGTGAGTTTCAAGGTTTGTGTGTTCAGCCACTTCTTCGTCATCAAAGGTCGGTGCATTAAATACATCGAGGTCTTTTAAGCCACGGCCTTGTAGCAATTCGGTGACTGTACGTTCAAGGGCAACACCAAAGTCAGGATGAGCACCAAATGAGGCAAAACAAGTCCCGTTCTGTGGATTGAACAAGACCACACAAATTACAGGGTATTGGCCGCCTAGTGATGCGTCATAACAGAAAATTGGAAAACCTTCTTTTTCTAAGGTTTCAACGGCTTCAACTACCGCAGGATAACGAGCCATGACGTCAGCAGGGATAGCCGGTAAGCTAATACTTTCAGCAATGATTTTATTTTTAACAAAGCGTTCAAAGACTTCGGAAAGGCCTTGTACACGCGCTTCGTTGGCGGTATTTCCCGCAGACATTCCGTTGGAAACATATAGGTTGCCAACGATATTCATTGGAATATATACGGTTTGATTGTCTGATTGGCGGGTAAATGGCAGGGCGCAGATACCACGTTCTTCATTGCCGGATTGTAAGTCAATTAATTGGCTGGCGGCTAAGGCGTTATCGGGGTCATAAAATTTAATCAAACGATTGTCTAATAACCCTTCAGGTAAACTATCATCTTCGGTTAGTGGAAACCATTTTTCATTAGGGTAATGAACAAAATCCCCTTCAGCGATAGATTTACCAAGGTAAAAGTCCGCAAAGAAGTAATTCGTTGATAAACGCTCAAAATACTCACCAAGCGCTGAGGCTAATGCGGCTTTTTTGCTCGCTCCTTTACCATTAGTAAAGCAAAGAGGGCACGCTTTATCGCGGATATGTACAGACCAAACGTTGGGTACAGGGTTTAACCAAGAGGCTTCTTCAATATCAAACCCTAATTTCTTTAATTTGGTTTGAAATGCATCGATGGAATCTTCAAGAGCGGCATCTTTGCCGGGAATAAAAGTTTGGCTCATTGTCAGTCACTTGTGAATAGAGTGTTTCAAACGGCCTATGATACGGATTTTTGTCGCAAGCCTCACGCTTTTTATTTATTCACAGATAAATCATCTTAAAATTCATTATTTATCCTAAAATAATTGTATAGGTCACATAAAATTCAGCATAATTCCACATAATAACTGAAGTTTATTAATGAAAGGAAAATAGGATGAAAAACAGAAATAAAGCGCTTTTGGCGACATTGGTTTCACTGTTTGCCGTATCCGCTATCGCTCAACCTAATATTACAGTATTGGCGACAGGGGGAACGATAGCAGGTGGCGGTGATTCAGCCACATCTTCCAGTTATCAAGCGGGTAAAGTAGGGATTGATGCTTTAATTAATGCAGTGCCAGAAACCAAAAAAATTGCCAATTTAAGTGGTGAGCAATTGGTGAATATTGGCTCACAAGATATGAATGACCAAGTCTGGCTGAGCCTCGCGAAAAAAATTAACCAAGATTGCGATAAAACAGATGGTTTTGTAATCACTCATGGTACTGATACTTTAGAAGAAACGGCATTTTTCCTTGATTTAACCACGCAATGTAAAAAGCCAATTGTCTTGGTTGGTGCAATGCGTCCTTCAACAGCTTTGGGCGCTGATGGTCCTTTGAACCTGTATAATGCAGTAGTTTTAGCGACGGATAAGTCTGCTGGAGAGCGCGGTGTTCTGATGGCAATGAACGATAAAGTCGTGCAAGGCCGTAATGTGATGAAAATGAGCACCACTGAAGTACAGGCATTTGATGCAGTTAATGGTGGAGCAGAAGGTTTTATTCATGATGGTAAAGTCACTTATTTCCAAGCAGCGCAACCTCGTGGTGACAAAGCGGCATTCGATGTCAGTAAACTCGAAAAGCTCCCTGCGGTAGGCATTGTTTACAATTATGCCAATGCATCAGCGGCTCCGGTGAAAGCTTTGAGAGAAGAAGGGGTTGAAGGGGTTGTAAGCGCAGGTGTGGGTAACGGTAATATGTATAAAGCGGTATTTGACGCTTTAGCAAAAGCAGCGAAAGAAGACGTGGTTGTCGTTCGTTCAAGTCGTGTACCAACAGGTTATACGACAAGAAATGCCGAAGTGGATGATAACTTATATGGTTTTGTTGCTTCAGAAAGGTTGAACCCGCAAAAAGCGCGTGTATTGCTTCAGTTAGCCTTAACTCAGACTAAAGATCCTCAGCAAATTCAGGCATTATTCGAAAAATATTAATTATCAAAACAAGTGTTAATTTAATACAGCGGGGTGCAGTAGCCTGTACCCCGTTAGCTTTATTGTTTGTTAAGAAATTTTATACTTACGTATGTTATTTTTCAGTACAACAACATTTATCCTAATTATTTGACTCAGTAATCTGAGCTTTTTTAAGGCAATTAGGTCAATGTGGTGATAGAACTTTGAGAATTCCTACAAAATAGGAAAAATTAAGGTACAAACAGTTAATTTATTGATTTTATCTTGAACCCTTTCTTATGTGTATTCTCTCTATATTTTTTATATTTATCAATTTATTACATTTTATTTTTAGCAAGGTCATCACTGGTGATAATGGCAATTAATTAAAATTAATGTGTCGTTGATCATATTTTGGCAACAAAGCCTGTATCTGTGTTGATAATTCGCGTTGCAAAAAATAGGCTAAATACATCGCAAGAGGCATAACTCATTGTGAATATTTAGATTTAAATGGAAAGTTAAATCGTATTTCGGCCGAAAAATAAAATTAAAAAATATTAGAGGAATACAAGAATGGTTAATAAAAATGTCAATACTGGCAGGAAATTGCTCGTCTTAAAAATCGCAATAGCGATGCTACCTATTGGTTACCAGCCAATCATGCATGCGGAGCAATTTTTTGAAGATTCAAAACTTACTGGTGGCCTTTACTACTGGCAACGAGATCGTTCACGTAAAGATTTAGACTCTAATAGTGATAAATATAAAAAGTATGCGGATAATCTTAAACACTCAACGTTTAATGCCAGCCTAGATTTCTCATCCGGCTATTTTCAGGACATTATTGGGCTTGATTTAGCGGGTTTTACAGCTATTGAGCTATCGAACAGTGGGCCTGCTGCACCAAATGAAATCGGTTTTAGTGACGCAAAATCACGTTGGGATGAAAAATGGACAGGGGATCGTAGTGGTGTGACTTTTTATAAAGCGGCTGCAAAATTGAAATATGGCCCTTTCTGGGGGAGAGGCGGCTATATTCAACCAACGGGGCAAACGCTATTAGCATCCCATTGGAGTTATATGCCTGGAACATACCGTGGATTAGAGGTGGGCGGGGTGTTTGATTTTGAGCAAAATGGTGAACTCAGCATGTCCTATATGTGGACCGACCGCTATAAAGCACCTTGGTACCGCAGTATGTATGATTTTCGTGAAGCGGATGGTAAAACTGGGATCAGCTATTTACAATCAATTGGTTTCAAATATGACTTTAAAAACAACTTAGTTCTTGAAGGGGCATATGGGCAAGCAAAAAGCTATATGGACCAATATTTTGCCAAGGTTTCCTATGCTGTTCCTGTTGTAGACCGTGATTTACGTATGTCTTATCAATTTTATGGGGCAAAAGACAAAGTTTCAGACGGCGGAGTTAATGATGTTTATGACGGTTTAGCTTGGTTGCAAGCGATGACATTAGGTTACACCTACGATGAATTTGATTTTAAATTAGAGGGAACCTATGTAAAAGCTAAAGGTAATCAAGGTTATTTCCTACAGCGTATGACCCCTGGTTGGGCAACATCAAATGGCCGCATGGATATTTGGTGGGATGGCCGTTCAGACTGGAATGCTAATAATGAAAAAGCCGTTATGGCTGGTGTTATGTATGATTTAAAAAATTGGGATTTAGCTGGATGGAAAGTCGGAACCTCATATATTTATGGTTGGGATGCTAAACCAAGTACGAATAGCCAATATGCTCAAGATGTACGCTTAAAAGAAAGTGCATGGAACTTTGATATTTTATATACCGTGCAGTCAGGTAGAGCAAAAGATACGCTATTTAAGCTACATTTTACCAAATATGATAATCATACAGATATTCCGAGTTATGGTGGTGGTTATGGAAATATTTTCCAAGATGAAAAAGATATTAAGTTTATGGTAATGATGCCATTTACTGTATTCTAGAGTAGAAAATATTTTAGTAACAAATGACTGCTATAGGGGAACTATGGCAGTCATTTGCCTAGATAGGAAAGAGGTTTGCTATATATTTTAATATTAATGAGATGTTTTAATAAGTGTAAATACTGATATAAAAATTGAAAATAAGGTGGGTATATTCACCTTATTTTTATGGTGACTACAAAGAAGCGTTATTTACACTTTCATTGGGTATGATAGCGTCTTGTTTTAGCTTATCTTTTAATATGGTAACTTTTTCCGATTGATGAGGAGGATTTTTAATTTGAGCATGGCCAGATAAAACCCCACCCTTTTTAATCGATAAGCTACTGTAATGGATAGTACCGTGGATTTCGCCATTATTTTCAATACAAATAGTATCAGATAAGCACTCACCTTCAATACGCCCATTAACTACCAGCTCTTTACAGGTAATATTTCCCGTGACTTGGCCGTTTAACATGACTTTAACAGTATTATCTTTTCCTGTTATATTTCCAATGACTTTTCCATAGATATGTACTTGCTCATTAGAGGTAATATTCCCTTCAAAAATAACGTCCCTAGAGATAACCGTATTCGATTTTTCTTCACTAATAGTAGGCGTTGATAGTGTAATTTGTTCTTCTATCTTTGCAGTCACTTCAGGCTCATTACTTATAGAAGGGGACGTCGATGTAGGCGTGGGCTTGTTTTGTCTTTTGGTGAACATTTTACTTACCTTTTTTTGATTGAAGTATAAGATCAAGAATAGCACTGATAATACGAACGAAAATAAGGTGATAGATAAATAGCTAAAAAACCACCCTATTAAAGTAAGAAACCAGAAGAAAAAACTTGTGTTGAGAAAAAGATATGTTTTTTTCATCAGATAATCTCTTACAAATTACTAAAATACGTAATTAGTTTAGTCAATAAATGTAATTGTGCATTTAAAGTGTATTTTAACTTTATGGCTACATTTGAATCATCAACTTTCTAAATTATAGTTAAAATAATAGAAAGGAAATAAAATAATTTTTATATAGTATGAAAAATTAGAAAACATCTATAATGTTATTTATATACCACTTTGATATATAAGTATAATTCTAGATGATAGAATATATTCATCAGTGAAATAATATAAGGGTTTTGATTTGAATTGCAACTATTATAGTTTCTAGGAAAATTTTTTATTAACTAAAAATTGTAGTGATAAATAGTTAAATTTAAGTTATTCATCATAAATTATCACTAATTGAGTGAAAAAAATATGGATATTTAAAATAAAAAACCCTGATAAAGTTTATTATCAGGGTTTTGGTATTTTTAACCATTACGTTTTATCAGCGATGGTTGAATACTATTACTCTTTTGCTTCGTGTGCGTCAGCATTATCACGGCAATCACCATCTGCGCAATGACCATATAGATATAAACTATGGTTAGATAGTTTAATGCCATGGCGAGCAGCGATATTTTTTTGGCGAGTTTCAATGGATTCGTCAGTAAACTCAATCACTTTTCCACAATCTAAACAGATTAAATGATCATGGTGATGTTGCTGAGTTAACTCGAATACAGATTTACCACCCTCGAAGTTGTGACGGGTTACGATACCTGCATCATCAAATTGGTTTAACACGCGGTATACGGTTGCTAACCCGATCTCTTCGCCCATATCGATCAGCTTTTTATAGAGATCTTCCGCACTGACGTGGTGGCACTCAGGCTCTTGAAGTACTTCCAAAATTTTTAATCTTGGAAGAGTGACTTTGAGTCCAGCATTTTTCAATGCTTTGTTGTTGTCTGTCATGCGGGTTTGTCCTGTATCTTAAATCATAAATTTAACAATAATGAGACATTTTTAACATCAATACAGTTGTCTTCTAAACTGATTTACAATTATAGGCATGGAAAATAAAAATAGAAACCATGCATTGTCTCATTATTTTGATAATCTCTTGAGAACCTATCCTATTAGGATACCTTATCGGTTATTTTAGATTACGCCACTGGCTTAGGTGATTCATTTTGTACAAGACAGTGGTGCAATCTATGGGTAAGGTTTCTTTATATGATCTATTAGCCTAAAATTTCAGCTAAAGACATTTCTTCAGAGATTTGTTTTACCCATGCATCAACACGTTCATCAGTTAGCTCAGGTTGACGATCTTCATCAATAGCTAAACCAACAAAGTGGTTGTCATCTGCCATACCTTTGGATACTTCAAAGTGATAACCTTCTGTTGGCCAATGACCAACAATAACAGCACCACGAGGCTCAATAATATCGCGGATCGTACCCATAGCATCACAGAAATATTCAGCGTAGTCTTCCTGGTCTCCACAACCAAATAAGGCGACAAGTTTACCTTCGAAATCAATTTCTTCGAGAGTAGGGAAGAAATCATCCCAATCACATTGAGCTTCACCATAATACCAAGTTGGAATACCGAGAAGTAGAATATCAAAAGCTTCAATATCTTCTTTACTACATTTTGCGATATCGTGAACTTCTGCTACATCTTTGCCCAATCTTTCTTGGATCATTTTGGCAATATTTTCTGTGTTACCTGTGTCACTTCCGAAGAAAATGCCTATGACTGCCATAAAGTGATTAACCTCTTGTTTTTCTAAGAGGACTAGAGGTGAAAATTCGCCTTCTAGAGCCCATTTAGAACGAAAATAGATAGAATATTACGCCTTATTCTGGCGAAAAAATGATGCTAAGTCTGTCAAATTTGTGTGATTTATCAAGATAACGTTATTTGAGTATTGATGTGTTAACATGCTCAAGTTGTGACATCAAAATTTCTTCGATCAATTCACTACGGCTTATATTTTTATCTTCAGCTAACTGATTCAATATCACGACAGCTTCTTCGTTCAGTTTCAATTCAACTCTACGCAATCCTTTCACTTTATCTCGTTTCAGTTGGTTGCGTTTGTTGATCCTCAGTTGTTCATCCCGTGATAGCGGGCTTGTTTTAGGTCGCCCAGGCCTTCGTTCCTCAGCGAACAAATCTAGTGTAGTTCGATCCGTTTGTTCTTTTGCCATGTCTATAACTGCTAAAAGGGTGTGCCAGTAATTCAGCGCGCCATGATACCCTAGCTAATCCCCTTGTGCTATAGCTTCATCTACGATGATTTGGTTTAATCGGTTGTAAAATGAGCGCTTTTAGTAAAAAAGCACCACTTGCTATAGGTGTGATGCTTTTTTATCCGTGTTATTGCGTTTGTTGGCGCCATAAATTGGCGTATAAGCCATTTGATTTGAGCAAGTTTTCGTGTGTATCCATTTCGTGTACTTCTCCTTGGCAAATAACACATATCCTATCAGCATGCATAATCGTGTTGAGTCGGTGAGCAATACTAATGACTGTTCTTCCTTGCGTAATTAAAGGCATATTTTCCATAATGGCAGCTTCTGACTCGTAATCGAGCGCAGAAGTGGCTTCATCGAGAATTAAAATGTCTGGTTCGGTGAGTAAAGCGCGCGCAAGTGCAATTCTTTGACGTTGACCACCTGAAAGGTTCAAGCCTTTTTCTGATAAGGGATAATTAAAATTATCAGGCAATGCCATAATAAAGTCATATGCTCCAGCTAATTTTGCTGCGTGAATAACTTGTTCGTGAGTCGCTTGCGGGTGGCTTAAACGAATATTCTCTGCAATAGAACCGACGAATAAAGTGCTTTCTTGTAATACAACGCTCATTTTTCGGCGTAATGACACAGTATCTGCGACAGCTAAATCCATGCCATCAACAATAACTTGCCCATGTTGTGGTACATAAAGTCGTTGTAATAATTTCGTTAAGGTGCTTTTTCCAGAACCAGAAGGGCCAGTAATCCCAATAAATTCACCAGAATTAACCATTAATGACAAATTATTGATAACTTCAGGCGTATCAGGTTGATAACGAAAGCGGATGTTTTGAAACTCGATTTTTCCGTGAATATTTGAAGTGTTTGCAATCCCTTTACGTTCATTTTCTACAGGTTCATCAAGAATATCTCCCACCCGACGCAATGAAATGATGGTATGTTGGAAATCTTGCCAAACCTGGGCAAATCGCAATACAGGTTGTGTAACATGCGCGCTTAGCATATTAAATGCCACTAATTCGCCAGGAGAAATCCCACCGTTTAATACCTCCTTGACACCAACCCACAAAAGAATTGCGGTAGTTATTTTACTCACGAGAGTCATTAACTGAGAGGCAACTTCACTGCGCATTGATACTTTAAAGCTTTGAGTTAGCTGCTTGCTAAATATTTTTTTCCAGCGTTGATTAAAGTATTTTTCTGTTGCTGTCGTTTTTATGGTTTCAATCCCAGTAATACTTTCGGTGAGAAAAGTGAGACCATTTTCATCGGCTTGGTAAGATTTTTGAGTTTGTTGGCGAATGATTGGGCCTAAAACCATCCATAAAACAAAAAATACCCCCATAGGCCCAATAAAATCCAAGCCATCAAACTACTATAGGAAAATAAAACCGCGACAAAAAGGATAACAAAGATAAAGTCAATGAATAGCATCAGTGTCGAGCCCGTTAAAAACTGCCTTATATGAGCTAATTCACGGATCCTTGCGATAATTTTCCCTGTTGGCCTTAGCTTAAAATAATTTAAAGGTAAGGCCATTAAATGGCGATAAATTTTCCCTGATAATTCAGCGCTTATCTGGCTACTACTATGGCTAAAAATCTTATTACGAATAAAACCATATATCGGCTCTGCAACAGCAATGGCAAAAATCGCCAATGCAATAACGTGTAAATTTGAGAGACTGCGGCCAACTAACACTTTGTCGATTAAATTTTGAAACAACAGTGGACTAATTAAGGCGAAAAGCTGAATAATGGCAGAGAGAATAAAAATATTTCGTAATTTAACATGTTGTCGCAAAATAGAGGGAATAAACCAGCTAAAACCAAAGGCCTTTTTTTGCTCCGGTTCTAATTGCTCCTTAATGAGTACTATGTCAAATTCAGCTTGTTGATGCCCAATCGAATTATAAATAGGTTTTCGTTCATCATTAGTCGGGTTAATGAGTACCAATTCATTTTCTTGGCTAATTACTTGCCAGAAACCATCTATATAGATTAAAGCGGGCAAAGGTAGTGTTCTTAATTGCTTATATTGTGCTGCAATAAGCTCGGTTTCATACCCCAATATTTGTGCGCATTCTCTAATTTCCCACTCAGTAGGGGATAAAGTTTGCATACCAATAGCATGTCTTAGTTGGTCAGATGAAACATTGTTTTGATAATATTTAGCCACCCAAACTAAGGCATCCAAACCATGATTATTTAACTGTTCCATCGATTATTTTTCTCTCATCGCGTTTGAGGTGTATTCATTGATTGGGCTAAGTAAGTAATCAATAATACGGCGTTTATCTGTTTTTATTTCTGCCACAATGGATAAACCGGGTGTCAGTTCAATAGACTCACCATCAACTACTAGTTCTTTTTGCTTAAGACCGATTTGCCCTAAGAACACTAATCCAAGATTTTCATCGAGAGTACTGTCACGAGAGACGGAAATCACTTCCCCTTCAACTGTGCCATAACGAGTGTAAGGGAAAGCATCTATTTTCACCTCTGCTCTTAACCCTTCATGGATGAAACCAATATCTTTATTTAAGATTTTAATTTCAGCTAGTTGAACATGATTATTAGGTACTACAGCCATTAACTGCTGTGCGGGTTGTAACACTGCACCTATAGTGTGTGTAGCAAGCTGTTGTATCGTGCCATCAACGGGAGCCCGTATGATTTCTAATTGGTTTCTTTCTTTATTTTTTAATAGTTCTTGCTCAAGGGAAGCCCGCTTAAAGTCAGCTTGTTTGTATTTTTCATCCCACTCTTGGTTTTTTTGGGCTTTAATTCTGCCTACCTTTTCATTTAAGGCTTGATACTGGCTTTTTAGAATTGAGAGCTCAGATAATTTGGTGACTTTTTCTTTTTTAGCGATTAATAGTTCTCGCTCTTGTTCTAAAAATTCCTTCTGGCTGATCAACTGCTTTTTAGTTAACGAATGGTGTGCATCGAGGCGCTTTTTGATGTTTACGATGAGGGAATTGATAGTGAGTAATTCGTCTTTTCTAGCTTGCTGATTGACAGTATTTAATTGAATTTCATTATTAAGTTCATTAATTAATGAATCAAATTCTATTTTTTGTGTTTGATAGCTAGCCCGTGTATTGTTTTGTTCTAGTTCAGTTAATTGGTTAAATAAAGGTAATTGCTCAATAGGCTGTTGTGAAATCAATGCTTGATAAATTAATATTTCGGCTACATGGAAGTTATGTTGGTAATTTAAACTTAGGATATCTTGGTCAACACCTAATACATTGACAGTTATTAAAGGATCCCCTTGTTTTACTACTTGCCCATCAGTGACATGAATATGTTCTAAACGACTTAATTCAAACGCTTGAATTAACTGTGTTCGTCCTGAAACAATAAGTTTACCTTGCGTGGTTGCTTGAATATCCAACTTACCAAAAAACGACCAAGTTATAGCAATAAAAACGCCTACACTAATAGAAATAGCGACGTATAGTGCCAAGTAAGACGGTGGTGTTTTTAATATCGCCAAGTGTGAAGGCAAAAAGCTGTTATAACGGTTTTTGTCTAATCGATGTTTCATTTTACGTCCATGTCTGATTTCAGAGACTGTTGTAGAGTCCACAAATGTTTATAAAAATTACCTTGTTCAATAAGTTGCTGATGGCTACCTTGCTCGATAATTTCACCATTTTGCATCACAATGATCCGCTGGTGATGGCGAATAGTTGATAGGCGGTGAGCAATTGTGATGATGGTCCTTCCTTTTGCAATAATATGCATATTTTCTTGAATAACGGCTTGGGATTCATCATCTAAAGCGCTAGTTGCCTCATCAAAAATAATCACTTTAGGGTTGGAAAGCAGTGTTCTAGCAATAGCAATACGTTGGCGTTGGCCGCCAGAAAGTGATGTTCCCCCCTCGGCAAGAACGGTGTCGTAACCTTTTGGTAATTTCAAAATAAAATCGTGTGCTCCCGCCATTTTGGCGGCATGAACGACTTCGTCCATGGAGGCATCCGGTGAGGTTTGAGCGATATTGTGAAAAACAGATTGGCTGAATAAGAAATTTTCCTGTAAAACAATACCAATTTGTTGTCTAAGGGAGTGCAAGTTAATCGCAGACATGGGGGTTCCATCCACAAAAATAGCACCACTTTCAGGGGTATAAAGCCGTAGTAATAATTTAGCGAGGGTGCTCTTACCTGACCCTGATGTCCCAACAATACCAATAGTTTCTCCCGCTTTAATATTTAAATTAAAGTTTTTTAGAACAAATGGCATGTTAGGTTGGTAGCGGAACGAGATATTTTTTAGATTTAAATGCCCTTGAAGAGATAACTTATTTTCTTGCTGTGATTGTTCGGTAGGTAAGTTAATAATTTGGGAGAGTTTTTCGATAGCGACACTGGTTCGAATGTAGTCCCCCCATAGTTTAGTTAGTTTGATGAGGGGCTGGTTAGCGTGGCTAACCATCATGTAAAAGGCAATAAGCTGGCCAATCGTCATCTGCAATGCTAAAACTTCAGAAGCACCAACCCACAAAACAATAGCACTGGTGATTTTTTCAATAGCCATCACTAGATGTTCAGAGCGGGAGCTTATTTGCCCTGATACAAAGTTAGTTTGGCTCATATCAGCGGTTTGGCCGTCCCAGCGACGAGTGAAATTTGGTTCGACGGATAAGCTTTTGGCTGTTTCGATCCCATTGATACTTTCGGTCAAAAAAGAGGTATTGATGGCAATATTGGTGAACTGTTGTTGTGCAGCAGATTCAATTTTAGGCGTTAACCACCAAGCTAATAAAAGATAAAAAGGAATAGAACACAAAAATATTATTGTGAGTGTTGTGGAGATCAAATTCATCACAAAAATAAATACAAATAAAAATAGCACATCGACACATAGAGTAAAAAAGCTGCTGGTTAAAAATTCACGAATAGTTTCGAGCTCTTTTACTCGGGTGACAATTGCGCCTATTTGCCTGCTTTTAAAAAAGGGAATAGGCAGTCTCAGTAAATGATTTACCAGCTTCAAGCCCAGTGTCATATCAATTCGGTTAACAGTGTGATGATAAATATACTCACGTAACCCTTTCAAAGTCACTTCTATTAACGCCGCAATAATTAACCCAAAAATTAAAACGTCCAATGTGACTAAGCTATTATGAACGAGTACTTTATCCATAATAACTTGCATAACAATAGGGGAAACTAATGCGAGTATTTGTAATATAAATGAAAAGAATAAAACCCACAAAATAATGGGTTTGTATTTCATAAATTCAACTTGGAACCAGGTAATGTCAAATTGACCCTGTTTAAGGCTTACTTCTAACCAATGACCATTCCATTGTTGATTCAGCTCATCAATGCTCCATATCTCTGGAGGCGTATTCCCAAATTGCTGAATGAGTACTTGTTCTTGATTGCAGTTAGCTAATAGAATGGCTTCTCCTTTGGTATTATATAAAATAGCAGGGCATACGATTTTAGTTACATTTTTATTCTTCTGATATTTATTCCTACAGCGAATGGCATGTTTCGATTTAATAATGTTAAGTTTTTCATTATAACCAATAGATTGATTGAGTGTTTGTTCTAGTTCTTTAGGATTTACTTGCCCTGATAACTTAGCAATAACACTAATGAAGTATAATGTTGATTTTGATTTGAGACTATCCATTTTCTATATTAATAAATTCCTTAAGTTATTTGAATTTTTAATTCCAAATTTGCATTGATAAAATATGCACTAGATAGTAATAAGGTGGAGTAGAATTTGGATAATACAGGGTTTATAATTCGCTGTGTATTGAAGTTAGTCTTATTATGTAATTAATAAAGTAATTATATTTAACTACAAATATATTTAAAGATATTGAAAAGCTATATATCTTTTCAATATCTATATTTAAATGTGTTCAATTATTCAGGGATAGATAAAAAACGATGAATGGCTCTTAAAACATGGTCTGGTTTTTCTGCATGAACCCAGTGCCCTGTATCAGCAACAACCCACGCTTTGGCTTGCGGAAATTGTTGTGCGATTTGTTCTTTATATTCAGCTTGTACATAAGGGGAATTTCCTCCTGGGATTAACAGCACGGGTTTATTCCAGGCGGGTACTATTTCCCAACCAATAATACTTTCATAATTAGCTTTTAGGGCAGGTAAATTAAATTTCCACTCACCTTGCTTAAAGGATTTAAGCAGAAATTGGATAACGCCATCCTCATTAATGTAATCACGCATAATCACAGTAGCTTCTTGGCGAGTTTTTGCATTTTTTGCTGTAACGGCATCAAGCGCCGCGAATATTTTATCATGACGACGGACTTGGTAAGCGACAGGCGCCATATCAATAGCAACGATACTATTAATAAAATTAGGGGCTATTGCTGTTGCCGCCATGGCGATTTTGCCACCCATAGAGTGACCAATTAAAATAGCATTTTCGTAACCTAAAGACTTTATTAGAGTAATAACATCTTGGGCCATTTGTTGGTAACTCATTTGCTCATCACGAAATGAGTCACCATGATTACGAACATCAATTTGAATCGTATCGAAATATTGTTGTAGATTACGTCCTAAAACACCTAAGTTATTGAGGTCACCAAATAACCCATGTATGAGTACAATAGGACTATTTGAGATTGGATTTTCAGGTTTATGGATAGTATGGTTAAGTAACACAGTCATATTTGTTTGATCAATTCGTCAGCGGTACATGTGGTCTTATCATGTCACGGCTATGAATAAAATCCAAATGGTCAAATAAGCTGCGATTTTGGCTGAGGTAAGTCAATGAGTCGATAATCAAAATATCCTTAGCCAATGAATTTCAGAAAATTGAAGTTGATCACTGAGGCAAAATACTGGAAGTCATGGCATGATAACCCACTGAATTATCTTTGAACTTAGAATAATGTTTACTTTAAGTTATTGAAATTTTAATTGTTTTGTTTTTTTTAAATCTGTCTTATAATCACACCGCAAATTTTAGTTAAAAAAGTACTGGGAAAAAATGAAAACGATAGAAGTTGATGAAGAGCTTTACCGCTATATTGCGAGCCATACACAGCATATCGGTGAAAGTGCATCGGATATTTTGCGCCGTATGTTAAATTTCAAATCCGGGCAGCCAGTACAAGCAAAAGAAATTAGTCAGGAACATGCTGTTATTAAGGCTGAACCTGCGATGAGTACACCTGCTGTTGCATTAAACCCTGTTAGAGTCATTAGAGAGCTTCTGTTATCTGACGCTTATGCAGAAAAAAGTAAAGCGATTGACCGCTTTATGTTGATTTTGTCTACTTTATATAGTTTAGATGCGAATCGTTTTGCGAGTGCAACAGAGTTAATGCATGGCCGAACTCGTATTTATTTTGCTGGTGATGAACAAACATTACTTGCAGCTGGTAAGCAATCTAAGCCGCGTCATATACCAGGAACACCCTATTGGGTGATCACGAATACGAATACGAATCGTAAACGTAGCATGGTTGATGCGATCATGCAGGAAATGCAATTTCCAACCAATGTGATTGAAAAAGTTTGTAATACTATTTAAAAACTGAAAGGCCACTGATGTTGATAACAAAGCATCAGTGCTTTGGGAGAAAACAAGTGACAATACATGAACGTGCAGGGCAGCTTCCGTTTCAAAGTGACTTGATCAATGTCGCTCAATTAACCGCTCAATATTATACGCAGCAACCACAACCCGATAATACATCTCAAGCTGTTAAGTTTGGCACATCAGGGCATCGTGGTAGTTCGTTGCGTAAAAATTTTAATGAAAACCACATATTAGCCATTGCACAAGCAATTGCCGATTTACGCAAAAAGCAAGGTGTAACAGGTCCTTGTTTTGTAGGGAAAGATACCCATGCGTTATCAGAAGCAGCGTTTATTACAGTGGTTGAAGTGTTAGCGGCAAATCAAGTTCATGTAATTGTTCAGGAAAATAATGGTTTTACGCCAACTCCAGCTATCTCTCACGCTATTTTAAGTTATAACCAATCACACCAAGATGTTGCGGATGGCATTGTAATTACGCCTTCACATAACCCACCTGAAGATGGCGGTATTAAATACAACCCTGCGAATGGCGGGCCGGCTGATACCGATTTAACTTCTGTTATTGAAAAAAATGCAAACCAATTGCTAGTCAATAACCTGGAAGGGGTTAAAAGAGTCAATTTTGATACAGCGATGGCGAGTGAATACGTTATTCAGCAAGATTTGGTTATGCCTTATGTCTCTGCATTAGGCGAAGTTGTTGATATGCAAGCGATTGCTAAGTCTGGTTTGAAAATTGGTGTTGACCCACTAGGCGGTTCCGGTATTGAATACTGGAAAAAAATTGCTGAATATTATCAATTAGATATTGAAATCGTAAATGACCAATTAGACCAAACGTTCCGTTTTATGCCTTTGGATCATGATGGTGTTATCCGTATGGATTGCTCATCAAGTTGGGCAATGGCGGGTTTGCTTGGGATGAAAGAAAAATTTGATTTAGCTTTCGCTAATGACCCTGACTATGACCGTCATGGCATTGTTACCCCCGATGGTTTAATGAACCCAAATCACTATCTTGCTGTGGCAATCGACTACCTATTCCAACACCGCCCTCAGTGGGGAAAAAATGTTGCGGTAGGGAAAACACTTGTCTCAAGTGCGATGATTGACCGTGTTGTTAATGATATCGGTCGTGAATTAGTTGAAGTGCCTGTAGGGTTCAAATGGTTCGTTGATGGGTTATTCAGTGGACAACTAGGTTTTGGCGGTGAGGAAAGTGCAGGGGCATCATTCTTAAAATTCGATGGCACACCTTGGTCAACAGACAAAGACGGTATCATTCTTTGCTTACTAGCCGCGGAAATTACGGCGGTTACCGGTGAAAACCCGCAGCAGCGTTATAATAACCTCGCCAAAAAATTTGGGGCACCGATTTACAATCGTATTCAAGCGAAAGCTACTCACGAAGAAAAAGCGAAGCTAAGTAAATTATCACCGGAAATGGTTGCAGCAGATACATTGGCAGGAGATAAAATTACACAGCGTTTAACCGCAGCCCCCGGTAATAATGCGCCAATTGGTGGTTTAAAAATCATGACTGATTATGGCTGGTTTGCAGCAAGGCCATCAGGTACGGAAGAAGCGTATAAAATTTATTGTGAAAGCTTCCGTGGAGAAGATCATTTACGCCAAATAGAAAAAGAAGCGATTGAGATCGTAAGCAAAGTTATTCGCTAATTTTTAATCTTCAATAAAAGACATTTCAATGAATATCCCGAAACACAGCGCAATGATGTAATTCGGGATATTATCGCTTATTTATTGTTAATTTCTCCATAAAATGGTGCTTGTCGAGAGTGTGACAAGATTAACAAAATTCTTTTCCCCATTATCAAAAAATAACCCCCCTTTCATTTTTGGGATTGCTGACAATAACCGTTGCAGCTAAAGGCTTGGAGTGGTACAACTTTAACTATCTGAGTGAATTTTATTAACCATAATTGAAGATAGATAGGGTGAGGTCAATGAGTCAGGTTTATAATTTCAGTGCAGGTCCAGCTATGCTACCTGTTGAAGTCATGCGTCGTGCTGAACAAGAGTTTTGTAATTGGAAGGGTTTAGGCGTTTCTGTCATGGAAGTTAGCCATCGCGGAAAAGACTTTATCGAAGTGGCAATAGAAGCAGAGCAAAATTTACGTGATTTATTAAACATCCCTGATAACTATAAAGTTTTATTTTGTCACGGTGGAGCTCGAGCCCATTTTGCGACGTTACCAATGAATTTACTAGGTGATAAAACGACCGCAGACTACATTGTAAGCGGCTATTGGTCAGAGTCAGCAGCAAAAGAAGCTGAAAAATACTGTACACCTAATGTAATTCAAATTACTGAAGAAAAAGATGGCATTGTTAGTTTAAAACCTATGAAAGAGTGGCCATTAAGTGATGATGCCGCTTATGTTCACTATTGCCCAAATGAAACCATTGGTGGCTTAGCTATTCATGAGGAACCTGATTTCCCTGAAGATAAAATTATTGTTGCTGACTATTCCTCTTCTATCTTATCTAAACCGATTGATGTAAGCCGTTATGGTGTAATTTATGCGGGAGCTCAAAAAAATATTGGGCCAGCTGGATTAACTATCGTTATTATTCGAGAAGACCTGCTCGGTAAAGCTTCGCCTCAGACTCCATCTGTATTTGATTACACGGTATTAGCAAAACACGATTCAATGTTTAATACTCCACCGACTTTTGCTTGGTATCTCGCGGGGATGGTCTTCAAATGGTTAAAAGAGCAAGGTGGTTTGCAAGAAATGGCTAAGCGTAATTATGAAAAATCACAATTACTCTACAATGCAATTGATGATAGCCAGTTCTATATTAACCGTGTTGCGGTTGAAAACCGTTCTTGGATGAACGTACCGTTCCAAATGCAAAACCCGGCACTTGATGCGAAATTTATTGAAGAAGCCAAAGAGCAAGGCTTACTTTCTCTAAAAGGCCATAAAGTGGCTGGTGGTATGCGTGCGTCAATCTATAATGCGATGCCATTAGCTGGTGTACAGGCTTTGGTTGATTTTATGGCTGATTTCGAACGCCATAACGCTCAATAATGAGATTTGCCGACTGAAATAGGATGTTCAGTCGGTTATCTGTGCTCTTCTTATTTGACTTAAAAGAAAATGGAGCCAGATTTTATTTACTTGCAAAACTTCACTGGAGAAACTGCTTTTTATGCAATCCCTGACATTACAACCTATCTCTTCAATCAACGGCACAATTAATTTGCCAGGGTCAAAAAGTGTCTCAAACCGCGCACTATTATTAGCAGCGATGGCTAAAGGAACGACCACACTCACTAACTTATTGGACAGTGATGATATTCGCCATATGCTGAATGCATTAAGCCAGCTAGGTGTTAACTACCAATTGTCTGAAGATAAAACACGTTGTCGTGTAGAAGGTTTAGGTGGAAATTTATCTCA
Source organism: Providencia hangzhouensis (assembly GCF_029193595.2). NCBI lineage: Bacteria > Pseudomonadati > Pseudomonadota > Gammaproteobacteria > Enterobacterales > Morganellaceae > Providencia > Providencia hangzhouensis. Next base: position 3,135,837 of record NZ_CP135052.1, on the reverse strand, counting down.
TCCAGATGAAACAGAAATCTTTTTAGGCAATGCGGGAACTGCAATGCGCCCACTGACTGCAGCACTATCACTAAGCCGTAATAATATTATTTTAACGGGTGAGCCTCGCATGAAAGAGCGCCCAATTGGGCATTTGGTTGATGCGCTGAGGGAAGGCGGTGCAGAGATTGAATATTTGGAACAAGAGAATTACCCACCATTACGTTTAAAAGGTGGTTTTATCGGTGGCCAAATTTCAGTTGATGGGTCTGTTTCCAGCCAGTTTTTAACTGCGCTGTTAATGGCGGCACCGCGTGCAGAGCAAGACACAACAATTACAATTATTGGCGAGTTAGTCTCCAAACCTTACATTGATATCACATTAGCATTAATGAAAACGTTCGGTGTTAATGTCGAAAATCATCAATATGAATATTTCGTTATCAAAGGGCAGCAACAATACCAATCACCAGGCGAATATTTAGTGGAAGGTGATGCTTCATCAGCGTCTTATTTCCTCGCTGCGGCCGCCATTAAGGGGGGCGTAGTGCGTGTAACAGGAATTGGGCGCAATAGTTTGCAAGGGGACACTAAATTTGCCAACGTATTAGAAAAAATGGGCGCGACTATTCGTTGGGGTGATGACTACGTTGAATGTGAACGCGGAACGTTGACTGGTATTGATATGGACATGAACGCGATCCCTGATGCGGCAATGACCATTGGAACGGTTGCCCTGTTTGCTGAAGGCGAAACGGTTATTCGTAATATCTATAACTGGCGGGTAAAAGAGACCGACCGGTTATATGCGATGGCGACAGAGTTACGAAAAGTTGGCGCTGAAGTGGAAGAGGGGCATGATTATATTCGTGTTGTTCCACCGAAAAAATTACAACATGCTGAAATTGAAACCTATAACGACCATCGTATTGCAATGTGTTTTTCGTTAGTTGCATTATCAGATACACCAGTAACAATTTTGGATCCGGGCTGCACTGCAAAAACTTTTCCTGATTACTTCGAACAGTTGGCACGTCTAAGTCATTAATCTATTGATTGGGTTGATATTATTTTCTTTGATATCAACCTGATTTTTACGATTCAAATATCAACTTTTTCTTATTTTTTAGCAATCATCAGAACCTGCTTATTTCACAAATCTACTGAATTGGTATAATACCTTCACAGATTTTAATTGCGGGTAGCTAGGCTATTTGCAGAAAAGGAGATTTTTTATGGTGGCGATAGCCCCTGTAATCACCGTTGATGGACCAAGCGGAGCAGGTAAAGGTACGCTTTGCCAAGCATTAGCAAACGAGTTTGGGTGGCAACTTTTAGACTCTGGCGCGATTTATCGTGTATTAGCGTTAGCTGCGTTACATCACCATGTTGATATCCAATCCGAAGATGCGTTAGTTCCTTTGGCTGCAAATTTAGATGTGAAATTTGTTCCTGAAGATAATGTACTGAAAGTCATTCTGGAAGGGGAAGATGTTTCGAATCAAATTAGAACCGAAACAGTAGGAAACACTGCATCCCAAACAGCCACTTTTCCTCGCGTACGTGAAGCTTTACTCCGACGCCAACGTGCATTTAGAACCCATCCTGGGCTAATTGCTGATGGCCGTGATATGGGAACGGTGGTTTTTCCCGATGCACCGGTAAAAATTTTTCTTGATGCCTCCGCGGAAGAACGGGCTCATCGGCGGATGAAGCAGTTGCAAGAAAAAGGTTTTGATGTTAATTTTGAACGTCTTTTAAGCGAAATTGAAGAGCGGGATTTTCGTGATCGTAATCGCTCTGTTGCACCTCTTATTGCCGCGAAAGACGCATTAGTGCTGGATTCCACAAGTATGTCTATTGAGGAAGTTATTGAAAAAGCACACACCTATGCAAAAAAAATTCTACAATTATCGTGATAATAGGCTTTATTTTAGCTTATAATTAGATAATATACGCAGTTACCGCTATGTGATTATATTATTAGCGTAGCATCAACCTTGCGACATGGAATGTTGTGGGGTATGTGAAACAACCCCATTTGGCGGGAAGCTAAGTGGACGTTAATTTAAAACTCTTGAAGATCATTAATATGACTGAATCTTTTGCTCAACTCTTTGAAGAATCCCTGCAGAATATTGAAACTCGTCCTGGTTCTATCGTCCGTGGTACTGTTGTTGCCATCGATAAAGACGTAGTCCTTGTTGACGCAGGTCTTAAATCAGAATCTGCTATCCCAGTAGAACAGTTCAAAAATGCTCAGGGTGAGCTAGAAATCCAAGTTGGCGATGAAATCGATGTAGCTCTGGATGCAGTAGAAGATGGTTTCGGTGAAACTATCCTGTCTCGTGAGAAAGCTAAACGTCATGAAGCATGGCTGATGCTGGAAAAAGCTTACGAAGAAGCTGAAACTGTAACTGGTGTTATCAACGGTAAAGTTAAAGGTGGTTTCACTGTTGAGCTGAACGGTATTCGTGCGTTCTTACCAGGTTCACTGGTTGATGTACGTCCAGTTCGTGATACTACTCACTTGGAAGGCAAAGAGCTTGAGTTCAAAGTAATCAAGCTGGATCAGAAACGCAACAACGTTGTTGTTTCTCGTCGTGCTGTAATTGAATCTGAAAGCAGCGCTGAGCGCGATCAACTGCTGGAAAATCTGCAAGAAGGCATGGAAGTTAAAGGTATCGTTAAGAACCTTACTGACTACGGTGCATTCGTTGATCTGGGCGGTGTTGACGGCCTGCTGCATATCACTGACATGGCTTGGAAACGTGTTAAACACCCAAGCGAAATCGTCAACGTTGGTGATGAAATCAATGTTAAAGTTCTGAAATTCGACCGTGAGCGCACTCGTGTTTCTCTGGGTCTGAAACAACTGGGCGAAGATCCTTGGGTCGCAATCGCTAAACGTTACCCAGAAGGTACTAAACTGACTGGTCGCGTTACTAACCTGACTGACTATGGTTGCTTCGTAGAAATCGAAGAAGGCGTTGAAGGTCTGGTTCACGTTTCAGAAATGGATTGGACTAACAAAAACATCCACCCATCTAAAGTTGTTAACGTTGGTGATGTTGTTGAAGTTATGGTTCTGGATATCGATGAAGAACGTCGTCGTATCTCACTGGGCCTGAAACAGTGCAAATCTAACCCATGGCAGCAATTCGCAGAAACTCACAACAAAGGCGACCGCGTTGAAGGTAAAATCAAGTCTATCACTGACTTCGGTATCTTCATCGGTCTGGACGGCGGCATCGATGGCCTGGTTCACCTGTCTGACATCTCCTGGAACGTTGCAGGCGAAGAAGCAGTTCGTGAATACAAAAAAGGTGATGAAATCGCAGCTGTTGTTCTGCAAGTCGACGCAGAGCGTGAACGTATTTCTTTAGGTGTTAAACAGTTAGCTGAAGATCCATTCAATAACTATTTAGCAGCAACTAAGAAAGGCGCAATCGTAACTGGTAAAGTAATCGCAGTTGATGCTAAAGGTGCAACTGTTGAGCTGACACTGGGCGTTGAAGGTTACCTGCGTGCATCAGAAGCTTCACGTGACCGTGTTGAAGATGCAACACTGGTTCTGAACGTTGGTGATGATGTTGAAGCTAAATACACTGGTGTTGATCGTAAAAACCGTGTAATCAACCTGTCTGTTCGCGCTAAAGACGAAGCTGATGAGAAAGACGCTGTCGCAGCTGTGAACAAACAAGAAGATACAGCATTCGGCAACAATGCTATGGCTGAAGCTTTCAAAGCAGCTAAAGGCGAATAATTAAGTGGGGGCAACAGTAGCGTTGCCCCTTTGTAACGGTAGTTTAGGGAGGTACTATGACCAAGTCTGAATTAATTGAAAGACTGGCTAGCCAGCAGTCTCATCTTTCAGCAAAAACCGTTGAGGAAGCTGTAAAGGAAATTCTTGAGCATATGGCGGATACGTTAGCTAACGGTGAGCGTATTGAAGTCCGTGGTTTCGGCAGTTTTTCTCTTCACTACCGTGCTCCACGCGTTGGCCGTAACCCAAAAACTGGTGATAAAGTGGAACTAGAAGGTAAATATGTTCCTCACTTTAAACCAGGTAAAGAATTACGTGATCGTGTAAATATTTACGGCCAATAATCGGGCTGTAAATCTTAATTATTACATCAAAACAGTGCTTGTATTTTATACAGCACTGTTTTTTATTTCTGGTCAACACCAACACCAACACCAACACCAACACCAACACCAACACCAACACCAACACCAACACCACTTCTATACTTTTAAAGCCTATAAAAATAATAAAATAAATCCAAAAGCAGCTTTAGAGATATATACGTGTTTTGCGAAGCTCCTCGCAAACTAATATGTATATTTTTATCAGTAAAAAACATATTGGGAAGCGCTACGAAAAATAAAACAAAGAGACTTAAAAAATTCATAGGAATAAATAAACTAAAGCAAATAAACGCTATGTAGGGATACAAAAGTTGATAAAAAATATCATCTACATAATAAGATGGCTAAATAACTCAATCAAAAAATGTAATTTAATCTTTAATGGAAAATTGTCTATTTCGATGACGCTGGCTTCTATTGCTTTGATTTTAGGTACGTTACCACTTTTATTTATACCTGAAATTATAATGTTGAGTGAATTACTCTTTATCGTGTTATTTATGGTGCTGTTAATAATGCTCTTTCTATTGGGTAAGTTAGGAAAGTTCCTTGCATTAACTATTATGTTTTTCTTATGGGCTAATTGGCATGGAATTAATATCATTAACCATATCAATTATCTATCTACAAAAAATAACGATATTAATATAGTTATTGTTGGTATTTCATTAAGTGACAAAGAACAAAAAATCAAAGTACGTATTGATAAAATTAACAACCGCATTGTTTTCCCTCCTTTATATGCTACGTGGAAAACAAAGGAAACAGTTTGCGCTGGGCAGTTGTGGCGAATCAATGGCACTGTAAAGCCACTACACAGCTCACTAAATGAAGGAGGATTTAACCTACAACGTTATTATTTGGCTAATAGAATCATTGGAGTTTTGAAAAGTAAGAAAATAAAATTATTAAAAAAGGATTGTTCTGTAAGACAAAAAGTTATCCATAATTATATGGAGCTAATTAATTCATTATCTAATAAAGGGATTATTTATGGACTAATGTTTGGAGATAGAAGTTTGTTGGCAGTAGAACAAACATATTTACTACAGAGAACAGGTTTGACACATTTAATGGCTATATCAGGCTTGCATATTGGGTTAGCTTACTTGTTTGGCTTTCTTATCACTCGAGGGATTCAATATTTTTTACCAATAAAGTATGTCAATGAAACACTACCAGTAGTAATTGGTATAGGGCTAGCAATTTTTTATGCATGGATCTCTGGCTTTGCTATCCCTGCGACTCGAGCATTATTTGCCCTACTATTATGGGTATATATCAGAAATAAGCCTGCAAGGTATTTTGCTTGGCAATGGGCACTGTGGAGTATCGCAGGAATATTATTATTAGACCCATTAGCTATTTTGTCAGATAGTTTTTGGTTATCTAGTTTCGCTGTGCTAGCCATTCTTTATTGGTTAACCATATTTCCACTACCATATCATTTATCTAAAGGTGTAAAGGGGAAAATTATAGGGTTAACCCATTTACAAATTGGCTTACTAGTCTTACTGATCCCAATGCAACTTAGTCTATTTAATGGTATTAATGTAATGGGGTTAGTGGCAAATATCTGGTTTGTCCCGTTAGTTTCTTGGTGTGTTGTTCCTGCTATTTTGCTCTTGTTTTTAGTACCAATAAAAGTGGTTCAGCAACCTATTTTATATACGATAGATAGGGTTATAGATATAGGGCTAAAACCATTACCTTATTTCAGTACTTTTTGGTCAGAATTTATCAATGTTCCCTATTATTTATTTTTAATATGTTGGTTAAGTATCATTGTCGTTTTATTTAAGTGGTACAAGCGCTATTTCGGGCTTATTAGCTGTGTAGTTATTTCAATTTTCTTAGAAAAGGGGAGCGGTAAACAATCCAAAGAAGGTTGGAGAATGACGGTATTAGACATCGGGCATGGTTTGGCTGTTGTGATAGAACAAAACAATTTAGCGTTACTCTATGATACAGGTAATGTATGGAAAGGGGATAGCAATGCACAGCGTCAAATTATTCCTTTCCTTAAATATCACGATATAACCCCAATTGGAGTCATTTTAAGCCATAATCATTTAGACCATACTGGTGGCGCAAATTATTTAATCCAGCAATATCCATGGCTAAGTGTAAGAAGTAGCTTTGGCCCACAAAAAACGTCGGTAAATAGGGAAAAAACTAATAATATAAAAAGTATGGAACACCTTCCGTGTTTTAAAGGCCAAAAATGGCAGTGGGGGATATTAACTTTTGAAGTATTATGGCCTGAAAAGCTAGCACCAATATCACATAATGATGATTCTTGTGTTATTCAATTAACGGATGGGTTTCATAAAATTTTATTAACAGGAGATATCGAAAAACAAGGGGAAAAATCACTGGTCGCAATGTACAAGAATCGGTTACGTTCGACTCTTCTTTTCGCTCCTCATCATGGAAGCAGCACGTCATCAACTGATTTATTATTAAGAAATGTTCAACCTTCAATGGTGGTAGTCTCATCAGCAAGGTATAGTGCATGGAAAATTCCATCGCCAAAAGTCTATTTTCGGTATAAAAATAATAATATTAAATGGTTAAATACAGCGGAAGATGGCCAGTTAACTATATGGTTTAAAAAGGAAAAAATTAAAATTTCACGTTATCGCTATGAAATTCAGCCCCGCTGGTATCATCTGTGGTTTGGCTTACCGCTATTTCCCGAGTAGAATAGTGCGCTTACATTAAGTCTGGTAATTAAAAGTATGAATGATAAAGACCTTTCGACAAAACAAACTTTTCGTCGCTTGTGGCCGATAATTGCGCCTTTTAAAGCGGGTTTAATCGTTGCAGCAATAGCACTTATCATAAACGCAGCGGGTGACGCGTTTATGATTTCTTTATTAAAACCTTTATTGGATGAGGGCTTTGATAAAGCAGATAATGACGTTTTAAAATGGCTTCCGCTTGCGGTGTTAGGTTTAATGGTTGTTCGTGGTGGGTCTAGCTTTGTTTCAACCTATTGTGTTTCCTGGGTTGCAGGTAAAGTCGTGATGAACATGCGGCGTAAATTATTTGGTCATATGATGGGAATGCCTGTTAGTTTTTTTGACCAGCAATCGACAGGAACACTATTATCTAGAATTACCTATGATTCAGAACAAGTTGCATCTTCTTCTTCTGGAGCATTAATTACAATTATTCGTGAAAGTGCTTATATCATCGGGTTGTTTGCGATGATGTTTTATTATAGCTGGCAACTTTCTCTTATTTTAATCGTAATTGCCCCGATTGTATCAGTCACTATTCGTATCGTCTCTAAACGTTTTCGTAAGATTAGTAAAAACATGCAAACCGGAATGGGGCATGTGACGGCAAGTGCTGAACAGATGTTAAAAGGCCATAAAGAAGTTTTAATTTTTGGGGGACAGAAAGTTGAGACTGAACGCTTTAATAAAGTCAGTAACAACATGCGCCGCCAAAATATGAAAATGGTAACCGCTTCAGCAATTTCAGACCCTATTGTTCAGTTAATTGCATCATTTGCACTAGCATTTGTCCTTTATGCAGCGAGTTTTCCTGAAATTCGTGATGAATTAACATCGGGTACAATTGCAGTTGTTTTTTCATCAATGTTTGCACTGATGCGTCCTTTAAAATCATTAACTAACGTTAACTCACAATTCCAGCGTGGTATGGCGGCTTGCCAAACTTTATTTGCTATCTTAGATTCCGAACAAGAAAAAGATAACGGAAATAAAGTACTTAAAGAGGTTAAAGGAGATATTAAATTTGAACATGTTACCTTTACCTATGCAACCAAAGAGCATCCTGCGTTAGACGATGTTTCGTTTACTTTGCCAGCAGGAAAATCAGTTGCTCTAGTTGGGCGATCAGGTTCAGGTAAGTCCACAATTGCAAATTTGATTACACGTTTTTATGATATCGACGAGGGGTCTATTCAAATTGATGGGCATGACATTCGTGAATACACGTTATCTTCATTACGTAGTCAAGTCGCGTTAGTTTCTCAGCATGTTTATCTATTTAACGATACGATAGCCAATAATATTGCCTATGCAACAGACGGCAGCTACAGCCGTGAGCAAATAGAGAAAGCTGCAGAAATGGCTTATGCAATGGATTTTATTGCTAAACTTGAAAAAGGCTTGGATACGGTTATTGGTGAAAATGGTGTTATGCTTTCTGGCGGACAACGTCAAAGAATAGCGATTGCTCGAGCACTGCTACGTGATGCCCCAATTCTTATTCTTGATGAGGCGACATCCGCGCTAGATACAGAGTCTGAACGTGCTATTCAAGCTGCCCTTGATGAGTTACAGAAAAATAGAACATCTTTGGTCATTGCACACAGGTTATCGACGATAGAAAATGCAGATGAGATATTAGTTGTACAAGATGGCCGAATCATTGAGCGTGGTGACCATAAATCGCTATTAGCTCAAGATGGCGCATATTCACAGTTACATAGCATTCAGTTTAAACAATGATAGAACGCATTTGGTCTGGCAAGTCATGGCTGTATCTTTTATTGCTGCCGTTATCTTTCCTTTATGGGTTGGTAACGGTAATTAGGGATATAGCTTATAAAATCGGGCTGAAACGTTCATGGAAAGCGCCAATTCCAGTGGTAGTGGTGGGAAACCTGACAGCGGGGGGAAATGGTAAAACCCCTGTTGTTATCTGGTTAGTGGAATCACTCACCAAAGAAGGCTACCGCGTGGGGGTTGTTTCTCGAGGGTATGGCGGTAAAGCTGAAAAGTACCCGCTGATACTCGATGAAACGACGAAAACTGAAGTTGCTGGGGATGAACCCATACTAATTTTTCATCGTACTAAATCCCCCGTGGCTGTTGCGCCTAAGCGCAGTGATGCAGTTAAAGCGTTATTGGAAAAATTCCCATTAGATGTGATTATTACTGATGATGGGTTGCAGCACTATGCATTGCAACGTGACTACGAGATTGTCGTTATTGATGGCCAGCGTCGTTTTGGTAATGGTTGGTGGCTACCCGCAGGGCCTATGCGTGAAAGGGCTGGGCGTTTAAAGCGTGTTAATGCTGTCATTGTTAACGGTGGTGAAGCTCAAGAAAATGAAGCCGTAATGGCCCTTGAAGGCGATGTTGCTTATAACTTGGTGACTGGTGAAAAACGTGCAGTTACACAATTACCTGCGGTTGTCGCAATAGCAGGTATTGGTCATCCTCCTCGTTTTTTTACCTCATTAGAAAACAAAGGGGTCGAAGTTATTAACACTCATGCTTTTGCTGATCACCAATCGTATGAATTAAAACAGCTTTCACCGTTAGTTAAAAATGAGCAAAACTTATTAATGACCGAAAAAGACGCGGTGAAATGCCGTGCTTTTGCACAACCAAATTGGTGGTTCCTTCCAGTACAAGCACAATTGCAGCCGATTGACGCTGAAAAAATCTTAAGCGGAATAAGAAAACTTATCACAAATAACAAAAAAACTTGTCTATAACGTTCCTCTGTGATAATAATATCTCCAATGTGATATAGATCTACTTATTATGTATCTAGATACAATACATTGATAATTGGATTTTATACTAGCTTAAATTTCACGCTCCGTTCTTTAGTTAGTCTTCATATCCTCGCGTAATCTACATTGTAAAGTCGCTGTCACTGCGTTTTGTCATCATAATGTCAAAATAGACTGTTAACTTCGCAGTAGATTAGCGGTGTCTGAAATCTATATATATGGGCGTTATAAAATATGCGCAATGATTTGTGCGCATGAATTGGTAAAGTTTAATTACTCTTTGATGTATTAATAGATCGGCATTTTATAAATGGGAAGCAAGAAAGAGTAATGATACAAAGATAAAAAAAATATTGTTCTCAGAACAAAAGGAGTTTTAATATGAATTTTCAATTACATATGGGTCGAGTTAAATGGTTTGACGCAAAAGAAGGTTACGGTTTTATTTCACCATTCAATGGTGGTGATGATGTATTTGTGACAACAAAGTCAATTGCTAATAAAAAAATCAAATCATTATTCGAAGGTCAAAACGTTGAGTTCTCTGTTACTCGTAATTCGGATGGCATAACGGCAGCTGACGTTATTGCTTATTAGATAATAAACAGAACAATTTCTCCTGCTTTTATCCTCTCATCTCTCGCAGGAGATCTTATTCAGGAAGATTAAAGTTAACGGTGATATCTGCATGTGATATCCTGACTTCAAGTGAGTTAAAATCCATTCGGGAGAAAACATGGATCACCGTTTACTTGAAATCGTTGCCTGTCCTGTATGTCACGGCAAATTAAGTTATAACAAAGAAAACCTCGAACTTATCTGTAAGTTTGATCATTTAGCCTATCCAATTCGTGACGGCATCCCTGTATTACTAGAAAATGAAGCGCGCCCCGTTTCATTAGATGAAGGTCAGTAATCCTCATGTTTACGGTTATTATTCCTGCTCGTTATGCCTCAACACGCTTACCAGGTAAACCTTTGGCTGATATCCATGGCAAGCCAATGGTTGTTCGAGTAATGGAGCAAGCTGTTAAATCGGGGGCTAGCCGAGTGATAGTTGCGACAGATCACTCTGATGTTGCTAAAGCGGTGATTGAAGCAGGTGGTGAAGCTTGTATGACTAACCCAAATCATCAGTCTGGGACAGAAAGACTAGCTGAAGTTATTGATACCTATGCTTTTTCTGACGATGAAATCATTGTGAATGTGCAAGGTGATGAACCTTTAATTCCACCTGAGATTATCAGCCAAGTTGCTCGTAATCTTCAGGGGAGTAAAGCTGAAATGGGGACGCTAGCTGTACCTATTAATGATGCTCATGAAGCGTTTAATCCAAATACTGTCAAGGTTGTTACTGATCACGAAGGTTATGCATTGTATTTTTCTCGGGCAACTATTCCTTGGGATAGAGACAACTTTGCGAAAAGCCATGATGTAATAGGGGATACCTTTTTGCGTCACATTGGTATATACGCTTATCGAGCAGGGTTTATTCGTCGTTATATTAAGTGGGAAGCAAGCCCATTAGAGAAAATCGAAATGCTAGAGCAACTTAGGGTGCTTTGGTATGGCGAGAAAATTCATGTGGATGTCGCGAAAACTACGCCAGGTGCTGGTGTTGATACCCCTGAAGATCTTGAACTCGTTAGAAGTCAATTTATTCAGTAGCCCACATTTTCCTAATAGCTCAAATAGCCAATATGCGATTTAGCTAAACAAAAGGTGTAATCTCAATAGATTACACCTTTTTTGCTACTATTCAGCGGTAACTGACTCAGGCGTAGCAAGTTGCTCTTCTAACGTCTGTGTATTATTGGGTTTTAAATGCCACCAAAGCGTACCAAGAAATTCATACCAAGCACGTTCACTATGGCCAAAGAAATAAGAGGAAGGGATATATTTCTCCCATGGATTAATTTCACTCGTGATAACCAACTGATTTGCGGGGGCAGGGAAAGGGTTCATTCCTCGTTGAGTAAACATAGTCATCGCTCGAGGTAAATGGTTAGCAGAAGTTACTAATAAAAAAGGAGATTTCCCAATGATTTTTTCAACTTCATAAGCTTCCTCTTGTGTATCTTTGGGTTCAGTGAGTGGAATAGTATCTTGTGCGGGGACACCCAAGGATTGAGCAACTTGTGCAGCAACTTCGGCACTGCTGATAGGACTACTCGCTTTACCGCCAGTGAAAATTAGTTTACTACCAGGGTGTTTAAGGTAAAGACGAACACCTTCAGTCACTCTAGGTAGGCTATTATTCAACAGATTGGAACTTGGACTCCAATCAGGGTTATACGTAAAACCGCCACCGAGAACAACAATATAACGTACATCTTGAGGTGGATTCTCAGTAATTAATTCATAGCGCTTATTGAATTGTTTTTCTGCTGGGGCAAGTAAAGTATCTGAAACAGGTTGTAACCCCAACAGAGTTATTAAAACTAAACTTAGGGTAGTAAACGCCTTTCCACAACGCTGCCAGCGTGTAAACCAAAGCAAAAGCAATCCGATAAACCCGATGATGAGTAATAATGGTAATGGCATCAATAGAGAACCAATATATTTTTTTAAGATAAATAACATAACTAAGCCTATTTTTAAGGGTTATCGATTAATCATTGTGGCAGAATCTACGGAAAAATATGCAATAACGCAGCGAAATTAGAGGGAAAATAACAGAATAGTGTTTAATAGTAGCAAACTGAAATTTGCTGAGCACAATGAAGTACTATGCAAAAATATAGCTATTATCTGTTATAATTCCTGTTTTAACAGTCGCCTCGCATTGTATGTGATAAATACGCTGCAATATGAGAATATTTCTGGTTAGAGTTAATTTTCTCAATATCAGGATGTAATCAACCATTTTACGTTTTTTCGCGACAAATTGGCTCATAAACCGCTTTAAATAATAGATGATAGGCAACCGGATAGCACATGGCAGACCGCAACTTTGATGATATTGTCGATAAATTTGCAAAAAATATCTACGGAACGACAAAAGGAAAAATACGAGAAGCGGTAGTTTGGCAAGATTTAACTCAATTATTAAGCAGCCAATTTGAGGGTAAAACTCTAAAAATACTTGATGCAGGTGGTGGTGAAGGACACTTTTCACGCAAACTCGCCGAAATGGGGCATCAGGTGATACTTTGCGATTTATCTGAAGAGATGTTGGAACGAGGTAGTGAGCTTGCCAAGGAACAAGGTATTAGCGATAACATGCGTTTTGTGCATTGTGCGGTGCAAGATGTTGCACAATACATTGATGAACCTGTTGACCTTGTTTTATTTCATGCGGTACTTGAATGGATTAGCGATCAAAAATATGCAATTGAACAACTGGTAGATATAATTAGACCAGAAGGCGTATTTTCTGTCATGTTCTATAATGCAAATGGTCTGGTGATGCGTAATGCAATTTTAGGAAATTTTCATCTTGCAACGCCACATATTCAACGTCGTCGTAAACGCTCGTTATCACCACAAAACCCGCTTTTTCCTCATCAGGTTGATGCTTGGTTGGGCGAGTGTAATATGCAAATCATCGGTAAAAGTGGTGTCAGGGTATTCCATGACTATTTACAAAGTCGGCAGTTACAGCAAAAAGATTTTCCGGCATTGTTGGCATTAGAACAGCAGTATTGCCGTGAAGAACCCTATATTAGCATGGGGCGTTATGTTCATGTCATGGCACGCAAACAAATACAAAAGGACGATTTATGAGTGATTTTTCCCAGACCGTCCCTGAACTTGTGTCTTGGGCACGAAAAAATGATCTTTCGATTTCACTTCCCGCAGAACGTTTAGCATTTTTGCTTGCGGTGGCGGTATTAAATAGTGAAAGAGTCAATGGTGAAATGAGTGAAGGGGAACTGGTTGATGCCTTTCGTGAAGTTTGCAAAGGGTTTGAGCAGACAACTGAATCATTGGCAGTAAGGGCCAATAATGCCATCAATGATATGGTTCGCCAGAAGATTTTTAACCGTTTTGCCAGTGACATTGTTGAAGGTAATGCAATTTACCGGTTAACCCCTTTGGGGATTGGCATCAGCGATTATTATATTCGTCAGAGAGAGTTCTCAACATTAAGACTTTCCATGCAACTTTCTATTGTTGCAGGAGAGCTGCAACGTGCCGCTGAAGCCGCAGAGGAAGGTGGTGATGAATTTTATTGGCATCGTTACGTGTTTGCCCCACTAAAATATTCAGTTGCTGAAATTTTTGACAGTATTGATTTATCCCAACGTATTATGGATGAACAGCAAAATTCAGTAAAAGAAGATATTGCCGCATTATTAAATCAAGACTGGCAGGCAGCTATTGCTAACTGTGAGCAATTATTATCAGAAACATCAGGTACATTGCGTGAGTTGCAAGACACATTGGAAGCCGCAGGGGATAAACTGCAAGCGAATTTATTACGTATTCAAGAAGCTAATATGAATGCGCCGGCGTTCTCTGACTTAGTGGATAGGTTGGTTTTTGACCTGCAAAATAAATTAGACCGTATTGTTAGCTGGGGTCAACAATCTATCGATTTATGGATTGGTTATGACCGTCATGTTCATAAGTTTATCCGTACAGCTATCGATATGGATAAAAATAGAATATTTTCTCAGCGGTTACGTCAATCTGTTCAGCACTACCTTGATAGCCCTTGGGCACTCACTTACGCTAATGCGGATCGGTTATTCGATATGCGTGATGAAGAGCTCGCGTTGCATGATGAAGAGGTCATGGGTGAATTACCACCAGAGCTTGAGTTTGAAGAGTTTAGTGAATTAAATGACAAGCTTGCTGAGCTAATGGAAGTTGAGTTAGCTATTTATAAAGCAGAGCAACGGCCGCTCGATGTTGGCCGTGTGTTGCATGAGTACTTACTGCAATATCCACAAAAACGTCATTTTGATGTTGCTCGAATTATTATCGACCAAGCTGTTAAATTAGGTATCGCAGAGGCTGATTTGGCGGGATTACCGGCAGAATGGCAAGCTATTAATGATCACGGAGCCAAGGTACAGGCACATGTCATCGACAAATATTGAACAATTTATGCCAGTTAAACTGGCTCAAGCATTAGCTAACCCGATTTTTCCAGAGCTAGACAGCCAATTGCGTTCAGGTCGCCATATTAGTGTTGATGACCTTGATAACCACGCATTTTTAATGGATTTTCAGGAAGCATTAGAACAATTTTATGCACGATATAACGTAGAATTAATTCGTGCCCCTGAGGGGTTCTTCTATTTACGTCCGCGATCAACAACCTTAATACCTCGCTCTGTGTTATCTGAATTAGATATGATGGTTGGGAAAATTCTTTGTTATCTCTATCTCAGCCCTGAACGCTTGAGTAACCAAGGTATTTTTACCTCACAAGAGTTATTTGAAGAATTATTATCATTAGCGGATGAAAGCAAACTACTTAAATTTGTTAATCAACGTTCGACAGGCTCTGACCTAGATAAACAAAAATTGCAGGAAAAATTAAGAACATCACTCAATCGTTTACGTCGCTTGGGAATGGTGCATTTTCTGCAAAATGATTCGAGTAAATTTATTATTAGTGAATCTGTATTCCGTTTTGGCGCCGATGTGCGCAGTGGCGATAACCCACAAGATGCACAGTTACGGATGATCCGTGATGGTGAAGCTATCTCTCTTGACGGTGAATTATCACTAAAAGATAGTGATGAAGAGGATGGCGAAGAGAGTCAAGAACCGGCAGAAAGTGATGAGGATGAAGAATAATGATTGAACGCGGAAAATTTCGCTCACTGACGCTGGTGAATTGGAACGGTTTTTTTGCCCGAACTTTTGACCTTGATGAATTAGTGACCACGTTATCGGGTGGTAATGGTGCGGGTAAATCAACAACCATGGCGGCATTTATTACCGCGATGATCCCAGATTTAACCTTACTTCACTTCCGTAACACAACGGAAGCCGGCGCGACCTCAGGTTCTCGTGATAAAGGCTTGCATGGTAAGTTACGTCCTGGTGTCTGTTACGCTATTTTGGATGTGTTAAATTCGAAGCATCAGCGCGTCATGGTGGGGGTGCGTTTACAGCAAGTCGCAGGGCGCGATAAAAAAGTCGATATTAAGCCATTTATGGTACAAGGCATTCCATTAGCGACAGTTCCAACGGAAATATTGACGGAAGTTATCGATGGCCGCCAAGCAAAAGTGATCCCACTCAATGAGCTAAAAGAACGTCTTGAAGAACAGGAAGGCGTTTTGTTTAAGCAGTTTAGCTCAATTACCGATTACCACTCGACACTGTTTGAATTAGGCGTGTTACCGAAACGCTTACGTTCTGCGAGTGACCGAAGCAAATATTATCGACTGATTGAAGCGTCACTATATGGCGGTATTTCTAGTGCCATTACTCGCTCATTACGTGATTATTTGTTGCCAGAAAACAGTGGGGTACGTAAAGCATTCCAAGATATGGAAGCGGCTCTGCGTGAAAACCGTTTAACATTAGAAGCCATTCGTGTCACTCAATCAGACCGCGACTTATTCAAACATTTGATTAGCCAGGCGACTGATTATGTTTCTGCGGATTATATGCGCCATTCCAATGAAAGACGCATTCACCTTGATGCAGCACTGGCTGCGCGCAATGAGCTATTAGCTAGCCGTAAACAATTACGTGTTGAACAAGTTCGTAGCGTCGAAATGGCGCGTGAATTGAATGAGCAAAATGGGGCATCTACAGAATTAGAAGCTGACTACCAAGCTGCCAGTGACCATTTAAATTTAGTGCAAGCCGCGCTGCGTCAACAAGAAAAAATCGATCGCTATCAAGCAGATATCGAAGAACTGACTTATCGTCTTGAAGAACAAAGTGAAGTTGTTGCTGAATCGACTGAAACTCAAGAAGAATATGAAGCACGAGCTGAAGCTGCTGAAATTGAAGTTGATGAATTAAAAAATCAATTAGCTGACTACCAACAAGCACTGGATGTACAACAAACACGAGCCATTCAGTACCAGCAAGCCTTGCATGCCTTAACGCGTGCTCGTGAATTGTGCCAGCTTCCTGAATTATCCATTGATAACGCAGATGAATGGCTAGATACCTTCGAAGCGCGTGAACAACAAGCTACCCAAGCGTTATTAGCGCTTGAGCAAAAAATGAGTGTGGCGGATGCCGCACATAGCCAATTTGAGCAAGCCTATCAATTAGTTAGAAATATGGTAGGGGAAGTTAGCCGCAGTGATGCATACCAACAAGCGCGCACATTATTACGTGATTGGTCATCACAACAACATTTAGCGGATCGTGTACAACCATTACGTATGCAGCTATCTGAATTGCAACAACGTCTGAATAGCCAGCAAAATGCAGAACGCTTATTGGCGGAATTCTGTAAACGTCATGGCCAAAGCTATGAGCCAGATGAGCTTGATGCACTGATGGCTGAGCTGGAAGCGCAACAAGAAGAGCTCAGTATTGGTGTGAATGAGAGTGGCGAAAGACGAATGCAAATGCGCCAAGAACTGGAACAAATTCGCCAGCGTATTAGCCAACTTTCATCTAAAGCCCCTGCATGGATTATGGCTCAAGAAGCGCTAACGCAGCTTAATGAGCAATCCCATGAAACGTTTGAGTCAAGTACCGCTGTGACTGAGTTTATGCAGCAACTCCTTGAACAAGAAAGGGAAATAACGGTTGAACGAGATGAAGTTGCTGCGCAACGTAAAGATCTCGAAAAGCAAATTGAGCGGTTAAGTCAGCCAAGTGGTGCGGAAGATGGCCGCATGTTAGCGTTGGCTGAGCGTTTTAATGGTGTTTTGTTATCAGAAATTTATGATGACATTACCATCGAAGATGCGGCTTATTTTTCTGCGTTATATGGCCCAGCTCGTCATGGTATTGTGGTTCAAGACTTATCTGTGGTCCGTAGCCAGCTCGAAACATTACAAGATTGCCCTGACGATGTTTATTTTATCGAGGGGGATCCTCAATCGTTCGATGACAGCGTTTTTGATGCGCAGGAATTTGAAAATGCGGTATTAGTCCGTTCGTCTGAGCGTCAATGGCGTTACTCTCGTTATCCTGAATTGCCTTTGTTTGGTCGTGCTGCTCGTGAAAGTCATTTAGAGTCATTAACTGCTGAACGTGATGAGCTTGCTGAGCGTTATGCGAATCTGTCATTTGATGTGCAGAAAATTCAGCGTTCGCACCAAGCATTCAGTCGGTTTATAGGCCAACATATTTCCGTGGCCTTTGAAGATGATCCTGAAGCTGAAATTCGTTCGCTTAACCAGAAACGCACGGAAATTGAACGTGCTTTGGCACAATTTGAAGAGCAAACTCAGCAGCAACGCCAACAATTTGCACAAGGCAAAGAAAGCCTTGCGGCTCTTAATCGTTTATTACCTCAAATGGGGTTATTACTCGATGAAACATTGGCGGACAGAGTCGAAGAGATAAACGAAGAACTAACGGAAGCAGAAGAAGCGGCACATTTCCTGAATAAACATGGTCATGCGTTAGAAAAGTTAGAACCGATTGTGACAGTGTTACTCAGTGATCCTGAACAACATGAACAATTACGCAAAGATTATGAGTCAGCAAAACACAGCCAACAAAATGCAAAACAGCAAGCCTTTGCATTAGTTGAGGTTGTTCAGCGTCGTGCTCACTTTAGTTACAGTGACTCAACAGGAATGGTGAATGAAAACGCGGACTTGAATGAAAAATTACGTCAGCGTTTAGAGCAGGCAGAAACCGAGCGTACACGCGCTCGCGAACAGCTGCGTCAGCACCAAGCACAAAGTGCACAATTCCATCAAGTTCTCGCCTCGTTACGCAGTTCTTTCGATACCAAACAAGAAATGTTGAAAGAGCTCGAAGTTGAGATGCAAGAGATCGGCGTAAAAGCTGATCCTGATGCTCAAGAGCGCGCTCGTATTCGACGTGATGAGCTGCACCAGCGCGTCATGGAAAATCGTAGCCGTATTAACCAGTTAGAAAAACAGCTGACATTATGTGAAGCTGAAATGGATAACTTACAGAAGCGCCTTCGTAAGTTAGAAAAAGACTACTATATGCTGCGTGAGCAGGTAGTGACGGCAAAAGCAGGTTGGTGTGCGGTAATGCGCTTGGTGAAAGACAATGGCGTCGAGCGTCGTTTACATCGCCGTGAGCTGGCCTATACTGACGGTGACAGCTTACGTTCCATGTCGGATAAAGCCTTAGGTGCGTTGCGTTTAGCGGTTGCGGATAACGAACATTTACGTGATGTACTGCGTTTGTCCGAAGATCCAAAACACCCTGAGCGGAAGATCAAATTCTTTATCGCGGTATATCAACACCTACGTGAACGTATTCGCCAAGACATCATTCGTACAGAGGACCCGATTGATGCAATCGAGCAAATGGAAATTGAGCTGGCGCGCTTAACGGAAGAGCTAACGGCACGTGAGCAAAAATTGGCGATCAGTTCAAAAAGTGTGGCGAATATTATTCGCAAAACCATTCAGCGCGAACAGAATCGAATTCGTATGCTAAACCAAGGGCTGCAAGCCGTGGCATTTGGTCAGGTTAAAGGGGTTCGCCTCAATGTGAATATTCGAGAAAGCCATGCGCTGTTACTCAGTGTCCTTTCTGAAGAAAGTGAAATGCATCAAGACTTGTTTACCAGCCAACGGTTAACTTTCTCTGAAGCGATGGCGAAATTATACCAACGCCTTAACCCTCAAGTGGATGTTGGGCAGCGGTTGCCACAAACCATCGGTGAAGAATTACTCGATTACCGCAACTACTTAGAATTAGAAGTTGAGGTTAATAGAGGTTCAGATGGCTGGTTAAAAGCAGAAAGTGGTGCGTTATCCACCGGTGAGGCTATTGGTACGGGTATGTCCATCTTAGTGATGGTAGTACAAAGCTGGGAAGAAGAGTCTCGCCGTTTGCGTGCGAAAGATATTATTCCTTGCCGTTTATTATTCTTAGATGAAGCTGCGCGATTAGATGCTAAATCAATTGCAACCTTATTTGAACTGTGTGACAGGTTAGAAATGCAGCTAATTATTGCGGCGCCTGAGAATATTAGTCCTGAGAAGGGCACAACCTATAAGCTAGTTCGTAAAGTGGTTGGTAATCATGAGCATGTGCATGTGGTTGGCTTAAAAGGCTTCGGACAAGAAACCCCGAACGTACAAGCACCAACATTGCAGTAATAGTTTTTGTGAATGAAATGAAAGCCGGTATTTAGGAATAAATATCGGTTTTCTTGTATTTAACAAATAGTGCAAATGCAATTTAACAAGATTATTAATTAATTTGAATAAAACCCGATGTTTAAAACATATTTTTTCATGATGAAAACCTCTTTTTCTATATGGAAATTAAGTGAGAAAGAAAGCGTTAGCTAAAGCTTTTAATTAAAATAAAATTCATCTATGTTTAAAGCACCAATAAATACCCACTAATAATGAAAATAATTCTTTTTCTCATTAAGTGGTTATCTGTCTATAATCCGAAAAAAGGAAAATTAGTCTATTCCTATAACATTACTGCTAAAATTAAATACAATAAAATTGTAATTATAATAAAAAATATTGTTATCCATGTAGTTAATTAAGGTGGATGTATGGCAAAGAGAAGAGTGCGAGCTCTGCAAGTCTCAGTAATATGCGGGTTGATGGCGTTACAGTTTCCTGCATTTTCAAATGAAGAAAATACGCAGCAAAGTGTTTCTGAAGTTCAAACGGTAGCTCCAGTTACACCAACAGAAAGTTTAGTAAAAATAACACAATCACTTCCTACGGATGTGAAACCTATTTTTTCTACGCAATTAGCAAAACTATATGCTGATAGGCAAATGCAGCTATTGTGGCAAGATGAAACGGCAATTAGCCAATTTCAACAACAATTGGCAGAATTATCCCTTGCTGGGGTTCAGCCTCAATTTGGGGAATGGTTGGCAATACTTGAAAATAACCAGTTAAATGAACTGGGCCGCGACGTTATTTTATCTGATGCCATGCTTGGCTATTTACAGTATTTATCATCAATAGAGGCGAGTGGGCAGTACTGGCTATATACTAATCGGCCATATAAAATTATTGCTCCAACAACGGCTCAAATGAAACCATGGATAGACGCCGTTGAATCTAATAACCTAAGTAGTTGGGTAAAATCACAGGCACCGAATCATCCAATGTACCTGCCAATGCGCAAGGAAATGTTGAAATTATTGGCGATGCCTGAAGATAACCTAGAAATAGTAGGAACAAAAACATTAAAACCAGGGCAGTCTAGCGATGATGTGGTTATGTTACGTCAAATCTTACAACGTGAAGGGTTACTTGAAGGTGGAAATGTAACCGAAGAAGTTGCGCCTCCTGAAACAATGGCTCAAGTTGCCGAGCTGGCGGTTGAACAAACCGTCGAACCAACAGAACCAAGTGATGCACCTGCAAGTACCGTGTCCAAAGTATATGACCAAGAACTCGTTGATGCTGTAAAAAAATTCCAATTACAATATGGTTTAGAGGCCGACGGTGTAGTTGGAAAAGGCACGCGTGTTTGGTTAAATATGCAGCCAAAACAAAAAGCAGGTTTAATGGCGCTTAATATCCAACGTTTACGTATTATTCCTGCAAGTAGTGGTACAGGAATATTAGTTAATATTCCAGGCTACTCTTTAGATTTCTATTTAAATGACGAAGTCATTTTAGATTCTAAAGTGATTGTTGGTCGTGCTGATCGTAAAACGCCGATCATGAGCAGTGCGCTAAATAACGTGGTAATTAACCCGCCTTGGAGTGTGCCAACCAGTATGGCACGTAAAGATATCGCCCCAAAAGGGAAGCAAGACCCAAGTTATTTTAGTCGAAAAGGCTATACGGTTTATTCTGGTTGGGGGGCTGATTCATATGAAATCAACCCATATGCCATTGACTGGGATAATATTACTCCAGCTAATTTCCCATATCGAATTCGACAAGCTCCTGGCCCAACTAACTCATTAGGGCGCTATAAGTTTAATATGCCGAGTTCAGATGCGATTTATTTACACGATACACCAAACCATAGTTTGTTTAATCGTAATGCACGTGCAATAAGCTCTGGATGTGTGCGTGTGAATAAAGCAAGTGAGTTAGCCAGTATTTTGTTAGGTGATGCAGGTTGGGAACAAAAACGAATTGACGGTGCATTGAAAGAGGGGTCAACACGGTATGTGAATATACCAGATAGAATCCCCGTTTTTCTGTACTACCAAACGGCTTGGGTAGATAAAGACCAACAGCCACAATATCGAGCAGATATTTATCAGTATGATAATTCTATTGATAATGCAGATAAATATTTGCCAATGTTGAAAAAGATTTTACACTAATTGTGAGTTTTAATTTATAAGGGGGAGTTTTCTCCCCTTAATTATTTTACGTATTAACGGCCTGAACATAGTTCTTCGTAAATTTTCATTCCGTGACGTTTCCTCTATTCTCCGTTTTTATCCTGTTTATTCCATTGCTTTATAGTTATTCAGCTATGGCTATTTTACTTACTTTGATAAAGGCAGCATATTTTGTGTCTAAGATTGCATGTTTCGAGCAGTTTGAGTGACAAAACTCTATTACTGACGAAAACTGCAATAAAATTCCTGTTAAGTATGCATATCTTTACATAATTATACATTAAAGCTAAGCATGATTTGCTAGACTCAATAGGTTGCCAAAATTTTATCGATTAATACTGAAATTATTAGAGTCTGAGCTATCACCTATGGATATAATTGATCAATCCCGCAGAAAGTGGCTAGGTATTGGGGCTGCAACGATTGGCCTTAGTTTATTACCAAGCCATGTCTTTGCTGCAATGACGACCCCTCGACCACGGATTTTGCGTTTTCAAAATATTAATACAGGCGAATCGTTAAAAACCGAATTTTTTGACGGGCGCCGTTATAATAAGTCTGAACTAGCACGTTTAAATCATTTTTTCCGTGACTACCGTTGCGACAAAGTGAAAACTATTGACCCAAAACTGTTTGACCAAATCTATTTATTACAAATGATGATGGGAACAAACAAACCTGTCCAACTGATCTCTGGTTATCGTTCTTTAGAGACTAATAATAAATTACGTAGTAAAAGTTCTGGGGTGGCAAAGAAAAGCTACCACACACGCGGGCAGGCGATGGATTTCCATATCGAAGGGTTACAATTGAGTAATATCCGTAAAGCTGCGCTGAAAATGAAAGCAGGTGGTGTTGGTTATTATCCTCGAAGCAATTTTATACATATTGATACAGGGCCTGCAAGAACATGGTAATCTGTGCATAGGTGACACAGATTATGGAGTAATTGCTCGATGAAATATACTATTATCCCAGTAACACCGTTTATGCAAAACTGCCAAGTTATTTGGGATGAAAATACGTTAGATGCAGTTGTTGTTGACCCCGGTGGAGAAGCAGAGAAGTTAATTTCTGCTATTGAAAACCTTGGGCTGAAGTTAACTAAAATTCTGTTAACGCATGGTCATTCTGATCATATCGGTGCATCGGCTACCCTTTCTAAGCACTTTTCAGTGCCTATTTATGGTCCACAAAAAGAAGACGCCTTTTGGATTGAAAACCTCGCAGAGCAAAATGCAATGTTTTATATAGGCGAATGCCCTGACTTCACACCAGATTACTGGTTAGAAGAAGGGGACAAGGTGACTTGTGGCAATATTACATTTGATGTACTGCATTGTCCTGGCCATACGCCCGGTCATATTATTTTTGTGAACCATGCTGATAAATTAATTTCCATGGGTGATGTATTATTCAAAGGTGGTGTTGGTCGTAGTGACTTCCCACGAGGTAATCATCAAGATTTAATTTCATCAATTAAAAACAAAGTATTACCGCTTGGCGATGATTATCAATTTATTCCTGGTCATGGGCCGATGTCTAATCTCGGTTTTGAGCGGAAAACAAATCCTTTCTTACAAGATGAGTTACCTGTTTGGTAATTGATTTTTAAGTGGTTAACAGTTTGACGTAAAAGGCACCTAGTCAGGTGCCTTTTGTATTAGATAGCATGTGCTATGTAATGATTACAGCACTTTAACGATGGCATCACATAATGGAACCATGTTCTCTAATGTTAAGCCTGCCACGTTAATACGGCCAGAGCTTACGGCATAGATACCAAATTCGCTACGTAGACGCTCTACCTGCTCTTTTGTTAGGCCACTGAAGGAGAACATACCGTTTTGGTTGATAATGAAGCTAAAGTCCTGTTTAGCGCCTTTTTCTTCCAATGTTTTCACTAACAGTTGGCGCATGCGTTTAATACGCTCACGCATTGCGGTTAACTCTTGGATCCACTCAGCTTTTAATACGTCATCAGAAAGGATGGTTGTTACCACTGCAGCACCGTGCGCTGGTGGGTTTGAGTAGTTGGCACGAATAACCGCTTTCGCTTGACTAAATGCACGCTCTGCGTTGTCACTGTCTTTGGCAATGATTGTACAAGCACCAACACGCTCATTGTATAGACCGAAGTTTTTAGAGAATGAGCTCGCCACAATCATTTCAGGGTTGTTTTTGGTGAAAATACGCAGGCCTTCGGCATCTTCATCTAAGCCTTTTGCGAAACCTTGGTAAGCAAAGTCAAAAACCGGCAATAAACCTTTTTCCGCACATAATGCCGCCAGCTTTGTCCATTGCTCAGCAGTTGGGTCAATACCCGTTGGGTTATGGCAGCAACCGTGTAGAACAATCACATCGCCAGCAACAGCGGATGACAGGCTGTTAAGCATACCGTCGAAATCCATACCGTGGTTGGCTGCATCATAGTAATTGTAGGTCAGCACTTCTAAGCCAGCCGCTTCAAAAATATTTTTGTGATTAGGCCAAGTTGGGTTGCTGATCCAAACGCGTTTTGCATTAGTTTGCTTCGCAATAAAATCAGCTGCGATACGCAGGGCACCAGTACCGCCGGGTGCTTGCGCTGTACGTGCACGTTTTGAGGTGACAATTTCATGTTGTGCACCGAATAACAGTTCTTGTGTTACACGGCCGAACTCTGGCATTCCGCTAATCGCAAGATAGTTTTTGGTGTTTTCGTTATCCAGCAGGAATTTTTCTGCTTTTTTAACGGTATCAAGCACAGGGGTTTTCCCTGATTCGTCTTTATAGACGCCAATACCTAAGTTGATTTTATTATCGCGGGGATCAGCACGGAAACTATCAGCAAGACCTAAGATTGGGTCAGCAGGGGCAGAAGTAATTTTTTCAAACATGTTGTCGATTCCAAAGCTCTGTAGTGGTACCCACACAGTTCCTAAGGTATGAAGGCATAAGTGAGAATGCGGTTGGCTATCCTTGCTTGTAATCTGCCCATACCATACGAAACTCGCGGGTGTAGCTGAAAACGGGTTTAGTCGAACGAGTCGAGTTCTCAGGGTAACGTGATAAAGGCTTTTTGCCAACCGTTTTACAAAAAATCGGCGAGATCTTGTGAACTAGGTAGGAATTGCATGTAATCTAACCATAAATATCTATAAAGGCGGTGAATCAGTCTGTCTTACCGATAATTTGGGAGTTTTTAGGAGGAGGTAGTTTGAGGCGGGGAGAGCGAAATAAAAAAGCAGCGCCGAAGCGCTGCTTGCAAAAACATGTTACCGTTTTCTAGTTTATCAGTTAACTGATAATTAGAATTGGTAGATCAGGCCTAAACCAACTACGTTATCAGTGCTGATACCAGCTGATTTAGTAAAGTCATTTTTATCTAACAGATTGATTTTGTAATCAACAACTGCAGACATGTTTTTGTTGAAGTAGTAGTAAGAACCTACAGAAATATATTTAACTAGGTCATTATTACCTGCATCACCATTACGTAATGATTTACCTTTAGATTGGTTATAACCTAAAGATGGTTTCAGGCCGAAGTCGAATAGGTATTGTGCAACTAACTCAACGTTTTCAGTTTTGTTAGCAATTTCATCATCAACACCATAGTGTGTAGTGTTTAGTGTTTGACCGTACATAGCTGCTAAGTAAACATTGTTAGCGTCGAATTTACCGCCAACGTTCCAAGCTTGTGCACGCTTGCCATCTGCTTCAGAAACTTTTTGTGATGCTGTGCGAGCTGAGTTTGAATAACCACCACCCAGAGTTACACCCCAACCTAAGTCATAAGCTAAAGATAAACCATAGCCATCGCCATTGTTTTCCCAGGCTTCTTTACCGCCAGATTTATTCTGGTCGCCATTTTTACCTTGATATTGCAGAGCGAAGCTCAGGCCATCAACATAACCGAAAGCATTGTTGTTACGGTAAGTTAACAGGTTACGGTTACGGCTAGTCATGAATGTGTCAGACTGAGCCATAGTGTCGCCGCCCCATAAAGGCATAACGTCGGTCCATGCGTTCGTGTCATAGATAACACCGTAGTTACGGCCGTAATCGATTGAACCGAAATCAGCAAATTTCAGACCCGCGTAAGCTAAACGATTTTTATTGTCGTTATTGCCTTCAGTTTTGTTAGTTTTAGTTTCCCACTCGAAACGACCAAAACCAGTCAGTTGATCAGTGATTTGAGTATCACCTTTCAGACCTAAACGAACACGTGAGTCATCACCATCTTGGCTTTTAGCACGATCAGTGCTGGTCACTTTTTTGTTGTCAGCAAAGTAGTGACGAACGTCAACTTTACCGTAAACGTCTAATTTGTTGCCGTCTTTGTTGTATACTTCAGCTGCGTTTGCTGCACCAGCAGCTAACAGAGCTGGGATAACCATTGCAAGAATATTGCGTTTCATCATTATTATTACCCTCATTGGTGTTATTCGGACACCTGCCACTGCCAAAAATAATTCGCAAAAAATAATTGGAACTATTTGTGAGAGATTAGTGTCGTCTATGTCGGCGACCAGTGTTCCATTGCTAAATAAAATTATCTACCCTCAAAGTGCTACAAAATCAAAGATTCTGAAACAAATGGTAACTAGATGTTTCAAAATGTAAAAAATAGATCAATAAATAATCACTCATCGTACCAGTTTAAAAAATATTACAAAAATTAGGGAACTTTTTCAAAAGACAAATTGAGTTTTTTTTGAGCAGTTTAGCGAATGTAAAACGGTTATTTATGACCAGTAAAAAGAGAATAGCGAGATTAAAAAGCAGATTATTCTTAGCGGTAGCAGATTGCTGGCTGTTTACGGAGAATAATAAGGTGATAACGTAAAAATTGTGACCTGGTTATCATGTGGCTGTAATTTGATGTAACAAGATGAGATAGTTGTATAGTGAAAGCATATTAGGACTGAAAAGTAACGGGCCAACATTAGTTGGCCCGTATATTAAGGTGTTAACATAGAAAAGCAGTTATTAGAACGCTGCATTTCTTGGGGTACGTGGGAATGGAATCACTTCACGTACGTTACCCACACCAGTGACGTAAGCCACTAAACGCTCAAAACCAAGGCCGAAACCTGAGTGAGGAACGGTACCATAACGGCGCAGATCACGGTACCACCAGTAATCTTCTTTATTCATACCCATTTCTTCAAGGCGGGCATCTAGCATATCAAGACGTTCTTCACGCTGTGAGCCACCGATGATTTCACCAATACCCGGTGCTAATACATCCATCGCAGCAACAGTTTTGCCATCTTCATTGAGGCGCATATAGAAAGCTTTGATGTCTTTCGGGTAGTTTTTCACAACCACAGGGGCTTTAAAGTGTTGCTCAGCAAGGTAACGCTCGTGCTCAGACGACATATCGACACCCCAATAAACTGGGTTTTCGAATTTTTGACCACAAGTTTCTAGGATTTTAATGGCATCCGTGTAATCAACTTGTGCAAAGTCTGAGTTAACAAAGCTTTCTAAGCGGTTGATAACGTCTTTATCAACACGTTGTGCAAAGAATTCTAAGTCATCACGGCGTTCTTCAAGAGCGGCTTTGAAGGCGAATTTCAGCATTTTTTCTGCAAGGCCTGCGACATCATCTAAAGAAGCAAATGCCACTTCAGGTTCGACCATCCAGAATTCAGCTAAGTGACGGCTAGTATTTGAGTTTTCAGCACGGAAGGTTGGGCCGAAAGTGTAAACTTTGCTAATCGCTGTTGCATAGGCTTCACCGTTCAGTTGGCCTGAAACGGTTAAGAAAGCTTCGCGACCAAAGAAATCTTCGCTGAAATCGACTTCACCTTTGTCATCACGTGGCAGGTTATTGTAATCCAATGTAGAAACACGGAACATTTCCCCCGCGCCTTCGGTGTCTGAGGCAGTGATCACTGGAGTTGAAACCCAGAAGTAGCCTTGCTCATCAAAGAAACGGTGGATAGCTTGCGCTAAAGTATGACGCACACGTGCAACGGCACCAATTAAGTTAGTACGTGGGCGCAAGTGTGCGGCTTCACGTAAAAACTCAACACTATGACGCTTCGCTGCCATTGGGTAGGTGTCAGGGTCTTCAACCCAACCAACAACTTTTACAGCAGTGGCTTCAAGCTCAAATGATTGACCTTGGCCTGGGGATTCTTTTACGGTACCCGTAACTTCAACAGAACAACCCGTTGTTAGGTGCAGGACTTCGTCATTATAATTCGGTAAATTATTATTAATGATAGCCTGTAACGGATTAAAGCAAGAACCGTCATAAACGGCGAGGAAAGAAAAACCAGCATTTGAATCTCTCCTTGTACGTACCCAGCCTTGAACGGTGACTTCTGTGCCTACCGCCACTCGGCCTTGCAGTACGTCGACTACAGGCGCTACTATCATATAATTCACTCTCTTCATATTTAACGATATCTACTTCGACTATCTCAATCCGTCATACTTCGAGCCGTAGATGCGTTGGCTTCACAAACCGACCCTAGTCACATACTTATGTATGCTCCTAGGGCTCACTTTGTTTGCCGCCTTCCTACAACTCGAATTATTTAGGATGTAATTCAAATTGTTTTAAATCCATTCGACCGCTTATATCTATGAATATTATTCAAAAAATGTCATCGGTTTATGGCGATTAAAATAGTTAAAGTAGGGATATTAACGAAATCCCATTTTTCAGGGGCCAAAGCTCTATGTTACTTGCCATTTATTAGGAAACAAGTAAAAAATCGCGATAAAACATTTCTGTTGAAGCGAAGCGTGGTTATTGAGCTTAAAAGCTATAGTAATAGTAAGTGAATAAAAGAAAAAGGGGGTTTTGAAGCTCTGGGCAAGAAAAGTGCAAATTCTTACTCAGAGCTAGGGAAAAGCGACTTAATTAGCTGGCTTTTTCCATTTTAGGGAGGTCGAACGCTTTTCTGAGTTGATTGACGAACTCATCATCTTCACAAATGGTTTTTCCTGGGCTATCTGAGAGCTTAGCGACAGGCTTACCATTGCACTCTACCAATTTGATCACAATATTTAGCGGTGTAACATTGGGAATATTGCAGGTTAGACGAGTGCCGATACCAAAAACAAGGTTAATCCGTTGGTGGAAATAACGATATAATTCAAGTGCTTTTTGTAAGTCTAAGCTGTCAGAGAACACCAGTGTTTTGCTCATAGGGTCGATACCCAATTTTTGGTAATGAGCAATGGCTTTTTCGCCCCATTCGATCGGGTCCCCTGAATCATGACGCAACCCTTGGTAGCGGTTCGCAAAGTTAGCATCAAAATCACGCAAAAAGGCATCCATGGTGATACAGTCAGTTAATGCGACACCTAAGTGATTAGGGTATTCATCTAGCCAGCTCTGCAATGCCTCGCGTTGGCTATTTGCCAATTCAGGGCTGATTTGCTGGTGGGCTTGGAACCACTCATGGGCTTGTGTGCCAACAGGGGCTAAGTTTAACTCGTGAGCAAGTTTGTAATTGCTAGTCCCCACAAGATAAGGAAATTCTTGTTTAAGCATCGAAACAATGGCGGATTGCACATCGTAGGAAAAACGGCGGCGTGTCCCGAAGTCCATTAGCTTAAAATTAGACAAGTCGAGTTGGTGCTCATCAGCTTGTTGATAAAAAACATTTAACAGCTTTTTAAGTTGCTGAACAGCATCATCAGGATGAATGTTTGGGTGCCTATCTTTTTGGATGATTTCACTGACCAATGCAAGGAGTGGTACCTCCCACATGATCACTTCACGCCAAGGCCCACTAATGCGAATAGCCAATTGGCCTTCGTCGGTGGTACTGACAACGACTTGTTCAGGGTTAAAGCGGAATGATTTTAACCACGTAAGATAGTCTTCTTGGAAGAAAGGTAAGCGGCGGAGAAAATTCAGTTCATTATCAGAAAGTGATAAGTTAGCCATCAACTGAATTTGTTGCCTGATTTCATTGGCGTAAGCACCTAAGATCTCACTGCTACGACAGCGGAACTCAGCGACAACCGGTACCTGGTGGTAACGGTGGAAAACGGCCTGCTGCATATGAAGCTTGTAAGCATCGGTATCAAGCAGTGATGTAATAATTGGTGTAGCGTCTAAATTCATGGCACGCAAACATCCTCGCGGAGCTTATCTTTACCACTAATGCTATTCATTTATACTCTTGTTTCCCTTGAAAACTGTTTGATTTTTCAAAAAGTCACAATGAGATAAAAGCAGCAATAGTCGTTAGCTAAATCGTTAAAGTTGCAAAAGTATACCCACTTTAGCAAAAGATAGAAGTGTTATTCTACCACTTGGTTTCAAGGAGCACGGCAACCTAAATTCGCGCATTGCCTTTTTGTATTACTATAAAATCAAATAAATACGTTTTATTCGTATTATGTTCCATAGAAATAGACAAAAAGCATTAATCACGAAAAGATACTAACACGCTATAAAATATTTAATAGTACTATAGCACCAACAAACAAACGAATTTTTAACAAAGTTAAGCAGGGTGTGACATACAAAGCTAACATTGCCATAAAAATAGATAACATTTTTTGATGAAAATGTTTCTCAAATCCATTCACATTATTGTGGCTTATAGTATTGTATAAGTAATAAAGCAGTACGATATTG
Organism: Providencia hangzhouensis; assembly: GCF_029193595.2. Lineage (NCBI taxonomy): Bacteria > Pseudomonadati > Pseudomonadota > Gammaproteobacteria > Enterobacterales > Morganellaceae > Providencia > Providencia hangzhouensis. The sequence goes on along the minus strand of NZ_CP135052.1, from coordinate 3,105,222 downwards.
AATATAACGAATTAAAAGGTTACTTATGACCCAGCTAAGACAAGCGAAATATCGTCAGGATTATCAAGCACCTGATTACACAATTACAGAAATTGACCTCGATTTTAATCTTGACCCAGTGAAGACAGTCGTTACCGCAATAAGCAAGGTAAAACGCCTTAACTCTCAGTCATCAACACTTGAACTCAATGGCGAAGATTTATCACTAGTCAGTATTGAAGTCGATGGCAAAGCGTGGAAAAACTATAAAGAATCTGAAGGTAAATTGATTATTGAATCATTACCTGAATCTTTTACACTGCGGATTGTGAATGAAATTAGCCCTGAAAAAAATACAGCGTTAGAAGGGCTATATGTTTCAGGTGAGGCGTTATGCACACAATGTGAAGCGGAAGGTTTCCGCCATATTACCTATTACCAAGACCGACCAGATGTGCTGGCTCGCTATACCACCACAATTACAGCGGATAAATCACGTTATCCTTATTTATTATCAAATGGTAACCGTATCGCAGAAGGTGAGTTAGAAGACGGCCGCCATTGGGTGAAATGGGAAGACCCATTCCCAAAACCAAGTTATTTATTTGCCTTAGTTGCAGGCGATTTTGACGTTTTAAAAGACATATTTGTCACTCGTAGTGGCCGTGAAGTTGCATTAGAACTTTTTGTCGATAAAGGTAATTTAGACCGTGCACCATGGGCAATGCAGTCCCTGAAAAATGCCATGAAATGGGATGAAGAACGCTTTGGTTTAGAGTATGACCTTGATATCTATATGATTGTTGCCGTTGATTTCTTCAACATGGGAGCCATGGAAAATAAAGGTTTGAATGTCTTTAACTCTAAATATGTTTTAGCTAAAAGTGAGACAGCGACGGATAAAGACTATCTGAATATCGAATCTGTGATTGGTCACGAATACTTCCATAACTGGACTGGTAACCGTATCACTTGCCGTGACTGGTTCCAATTGAGCTTAAAAGAAGGGTTAACTGTTTTCCGCGATCAAGAATTTAGCTCTGATTTAGGCTCTCGCTCTGTTAACCGTATCAACAATGTTAAAGTGATGCGTTCAGCCCAGTTTGCTGAAGATGCAAGCCCAATGGCGCATCCAATCCGTCCTGACAAAGTCATCGAAATGAACAATTTCTATACTTTAACAGTGTATGAAAAAGGGTCTGAAGTCATTCGCATGATCCATACGCTGCTCGGTGAGGAAATGTTCCAAGCGGGAATACAACTTTATGTTCATCGCCATGATGGCAGTGCGGCAACCTGTGACGATTTTGTGCAGGCGATGGAAGATGCGTCAAATGTTGATTTATCACTATTTCGTCGTTGGTATAGCCAATCAGGGACGCCAGTTTTAACTGTGCGTGATGAATATTCACCAGAAAAACAGCAATATACGCTACATGTTAGCCAAATGACACCAGCTACAGCGGATCAAGCTGAAAAGCTGCCATTACATATCCCATTGGATATTGAGCTCTATGATGAGCAAGGTGGAATTATTACGCTAAAACGTGATGGTAGTGTGGTAAATTCAGTGCTAAACATTACGCAAGAAACTCAAACGTTTGTTTTTGATGAGGTGACAAGTCGCCCAGTTCCCTCCTTATTGCGTGAGTTTTCAGCCCCTGTAAAATTAGATTACAACTACACAGATGAGCAATTAGCTTTCTTGATGCAGCATGCAAGCAATGAATTTGCTCGTTGGGATGCTGCTCAGCAACTCATTAATAATTATGTAAAAATTAACGTGGCTCACTATCAAAATGGTGAGGCTTTAGTTTTACCTGAGCCAGTAGTTGATGCTTTTCGCGGTGTATTATTAAGTGATTCGATTGACCCTGCGTTAGTCGCCTTGATCTTAACGTTGCCTTCCGAAAATGAGCTTGCAGAATTATTTACGGTTATTGACCCGGTAGCGATCCACGAAGTGGTGAATTTTATCCATCATCATTTAGCAGTAGAAATGCATGATGAGCTTCTCACCGTTTATCGCTCCATTAATATTGATGGCTATCGTGTTGATCACCAAGATATTGCTAAACGTTCATTGCGTAATATTTGCCTGCAATATTTAGCTGCGGGTGATGATAGTGAGCTGGCGAACAAATTAGTGCAGGAACAATACCAATCTGCCGATAACATGACGGATTCGCTGGCCGCATTGACCGCAGCAAATGAATCACAGTTAGCTTGTAAAGAACAGTTAATGGCAGACTTTGATGAGCGTTGGCACCATGACGGGTTAGTCATGGATAAGTGGTTTACATTGCAAGGGGCGAACCCTGCAAAAGAAGCGCTTGCCAATGTACGTGCATTATTGAATCACCGCTCATTTAGTATGAGTAACCCGAACCGTGTTCGCTCACTTGTCGGTGCTTTCACAGCAGGGAATCCCGTTAATTTCCATGCGAAAGATAGCAGTGGTTACCAATTCCTGTATGAAATTTTAGTCGATCTGAATACACGTAACCCGCAAGTGGCTTCGAGGCTGATCGAGCCGTTGATCCGTTTAAAACGTTATGATGAACAGCGCCAAGCACAGATGCGCAAAGTGCTTGAGCAATTGAAAGCGCTCGATAACCTTTCTGGTGATCTATTTGAAAAAATTACCAAAGCGTTAGAAAGCTGATTTATATATAGCTAACCAATTATTGGTTTTAATAAGCCGCTAAAATTAATTTAGCGGCTTATTTGTTTATGACAATAATGGAATATTAAATGAGAGATAACTGTCATAAAGTGGTTGTTTTCCCCCAAAAAAACCAGGCAAATGAATTTTTATTGATTTTTTCATGGTAAAAGCGCGGTGAGATAGGGTAATCTATAGCGCGTTTTATCCGACGAAAAATAGTTCGCACAGTGAAAACTCGGCAATCAGTCTTTGGCGAGGGTTTTGGCGCGCGACATAATGTCTATTTTATTGAAACGCACTAGTAAAAATAGGTTATTGGATATGTTATATCATCTTGCCCGCAAGGCACTGTTCCAGCTCGATCCTGAAAAAGCTCATGAATTGACTTTTCGTCAGCTTCAACGTTTGAACCATTCCCCTTTCCAATGTCTTATTCGCCAATCTGTTGCCACTAAACCCGTTCAATGCATGGGGCTTTCCTTTAAAAACCCACTAGGGCTCGCCGCGGGTTTAGATAAAGATGGTGAATGTATTGATGCATTTGGTGCAATGGGTTTTGGGTTTATAGAAATTGGTACGGTAACTCCTCGTCCACAGTCTGGTAATGACAAACCGCGGTTATTTCGACTTGTAGAAGCAGAAGGTTTAATTAACCGGATGGGTTTTAATAATAAAGGTGTCGATAACCTTGTTGAGAATGTTAAAAAATCGAATTACGGCGGAGTCATTGGTATCAATATTGGTAAAAATAAAGATACACCTGTTGAACAAGGTAAAGATGACTATTTAATTTGCATGGATAAGGTCTATGCTCATGCAGGTTATATTGCTATTAATATTTCCTCACCAAATACGCCAGGCTTGCGTACATTACAATATGGCGAAGCACTAGATGATTTATTAAGTAGTATAAAAGCAAAACAACTGGAATTACAATTACAGCACCAAAAATATGTACCTGTCGCTGTAAAGGTTGCGCCTGATTTATCTGAAGAGGAAATTATCCAAGTTTCAGATAGCCTAGTTAGGCATAATATTGATGGCGTTATTGCAACGAATACCACGCTAGATCGTTCTTTGGTTCAAGGGATAAATCATTGTAATGAGGCTGGTGGGTTAAGTGGCCGTCCTGTGCAATTAAAAAGTACACAAGTTATTAAGATTATTTCACGTGAGTTAAATGGAAAGCTGCCAATAATTGGAGTAGGTGGAATTGATTCCCTTACCGCGGCGCGTGAAAAAATGGAAGCGGGTGCCTCTTTAATTCAAATTTATTCTGGTTTTATTTATCATGGGCCAAAATTAATTAAAGATATTGTTAATCATATCTAGTAATAAATTGTAAATTTACGTATCAAGGGGGTTTATTTATTCCCCCTTTTAAACTATATTGCTAATAGTGGCTATTTTTGTATCAAGTTGAACTCAATTTTCAGTAGATTTGCTATTTAGATAACAATATTATCCAGTTATTTCTAACGCATCTTCTTATTTAGCAGATCCAATTTTTAGCATATAAAAATAGCCTTAGAGTAAATTTAGAAAGGATCATTATAGAGATCATTTCTACTTTATTTACCGGTAAATCGCTAAAGGGTCGTTTATGAATATTAAACCTGATGATCATTGGCGTTGGTATTTTGATCATGACCATAATAGGGTGATGTTAGATCTCGCCAACGGCATGATATTTCGCTCATGTTTTCCTGCTAAGATGCTAACGGTTTTTGCTCGTAATGAGATGCCTTTTAGTATCGAAGATGCAGGTGAATATTATTTATTTGATGAGCAGGCTAAAAGGCTAAATATTACTCAAGAAGAAAGAGCTGAATTAGTCTTAAATAGTTTAGTTGCTTTTCGTTTTTTAAAGCCACAGATGCCAAAGAGTTGGTACTTTTCTTCATTTCACTATATTAATGAGCCTAAGCAGGGGCAAATAATTCAAGTGTGTTTAGAAAATACGAACCATTATTCCACATTTATTATTGCTGAGGCTGGCCCTTCTGCGAGTTTATGTTTATTAGCGGAACCAATTTTAGAATTACCCGATCGAACTTTACGATTTTGCGATCCAATTAAGATCATGAACGATCGCATGCTTGAATATTCATCTAAAGTGAAACGTCAATTATACGGTAATGCTATTTAAATGATCGCTAGAGATCAAAAAAGAATAGTGAAACAAAAGTTTTTTTGCTAATTAATCTAGTTTTGAGCGTTTAACACCATCGTAGAATTGAAACTTTGATGGTGTTAAAAAGCAAAATCAACGCTTAATTAAACGCTAATTTAACGGATGTTTTCGGGATACAACTACAGGCGAGTATATAACCGTTTTCTTTAATGGCGCTTTGTTTTAACGGGGTGACCTCCCCAGAAATAAGCTTAATTTTACAGCGACCACAGATGCCAGCTCGACATGAATAAGGGATAGTTAAACCATTGGATTCTAATTGCTCCAGGATCACATTTTGGTTATCACCGGTATATTCTGTTTCTTCAAAAACTAAACTGACCTTATTGGCTTGAGTATTTAAACTATTAGCTGCTAGGTCACTTTCCCGCTCTTGAACTAAATACTGTTTTGCTGGTTTAGTTTCTAATACCGTCAGAGTATCGCCAACACGAATAACACCGGTATTTTTAATAATCACATTTTGGCCAAAATCGACATCCCCTGTTTCATCTGAACGGAAGGTTTGTAATGTCGCAAGTGGCTCACTGTGGGGATGTTTGATCCCTTTCTCTGGGCTAACAGTAGTTAAAATGCATCGGCTACATGGCCTATCTAATGTAAAGATGACATCACCAATTTGAATGGTTTTCCATGTATCTTCTTCAAAAGGCTTGGCGCCTGTAATAATTAAGTTGCCACGAAACTGTTCTAATTTAATACTGGCAGGGCAACGGCGTTGCAGTTCTTGGACAGAAGCTTCGTTGATCAGTAAGAAAGGGTAGCCGTCAGCAAAAGACATCGGTACATCTTGGTGTTCTTTGACGCGACGAGAAAGCTGCGGGCTTAGCCAGCGTAGTTGTACCGGTTCGTCAAAAAAGGTACTTAACCAGCTATTTATCGCTTCAGGTGCAATAAGTGCATGAAAATGATTGCCCCAAACTTCAGTAGGGCTCTGCTTATCATCAAAGTCCTGATACAATACCGTCGCACTTTCGCCATTTGGTGCTCGCAAGTGAAGACCATTATTGAGCATTACCGGTGTAAAAAGTAACATTTGTGGATATTTTCTCGCCGTAATAAATTTACCTTCCAGCGTGGTTACCATAAAATTACGATCAAAAGTCAAACCGCTAATATCAGCGAAGGCGTGGGATAAACGAACTCCTCGCATAGATTTAACTGGGTGTGTGTAAAGGCGCGAAAGCGTTATCATTTTTTAATCCTTATAATTGTGCGTAGCAACTTTATGACAACTGCATAAGATTAGCTATAATGCGCAACAATTTTTCATCCAAATTGGTAATAAATACTATGAATTCTCTGTTTGCCAGCACAGCTCGCGGCCTTGAAGAACTACTGAAAACGGAATTAGAATCGCTTGGCGCTAGCCAATGCAAAGTGGCCCAAGGGGGTGTCTATTTTCAGGCCGACGAACGTGTGATGTACCAAAGCCTACTGTGGAGTCGGCTGGCATCGCGTATTTTATTGCCACTGAATGATTTTGACGTCTACAGTGACTTAGATTTGTACCTCGGTGTACAAGCAATCGACTGGAGTGAGATTTTCTCCGTCAATGATACCTTTGTTGTTCATTTTACAGGGACTAACGAAGAAATTAGCAACAGCCAATACGGTGCATTGAAAGTGAAAGATGCTATCGTAGACAGCTTCGTACGCAAGCTAGACCAACGTCCTGATGTCGCTCGCCAGCAAGCGGATATCCGCATCAACGTCTACCTTAATAAAGAAAAAGCCAGTGTAGCACTCGATTTAAGTGGTGATTCATTACATATTCGTGGCTACCGTGATTTGGCAGGTCAAGCGCCCTTAAAAGAGACTCTGGCGGCAGCAATTATCAACCGTTCAGGTTGGCAGCAAGGAACACCCTTGGTCGACCCAATGTGCGGTTCAGGAACCTTGTTAATTGAAGCCGCAATGATGGCAACAGATAAAGCCCCCGGGTTACACCGTACGCATTGGGGCTTTTATGCATGGTCGAAATTTAACGCGGAACTTTGGCGTGAACTAACCACGGAAGCGCAAGTGCGTTTCCGCCAAGGTTTGAAAGAAACGACATCGCGTTTTTATGGTTTTGATATCGATAAGCGCGTACTGGAAATGGCTCGTGCGAACGCGCGCCGTGCAGGGTTACAAGATTTAATCACCTTTAAGCAAGGTGATGCCGCTGCATTGGAAAACCCAGTTAAGGCCGATGCGTTAGGCACGATTATTAGCAATCCCCCTTATGGGGAGCGTTTAGAAAGTGAGCCTGCTTTAATTGCGCTACATAGCCAGTTAGGGCGGATCGTGAAGGCACGCTTCCCTGGTTGGCGTTTATCGATTTTTAGTGCTTCTCCTGAGTTACTCAGCTGTTTGCAACTGCGTTCAGAGCGTGAATTTAAAGCTAAGAATGGTCCTTTAGATTGTGTCCAGAAAAACTACCAGCTAGCGGCTACGCCATCAGAAACGATAGCGGAAATTTCACCTGATTTTGCAAATCGTTTACGTAAAAATATCAAGAAATTAAGTAAATGGGCAAAACAACAAGGCATTGATAGTTACCGTGTTTATGATGCTGATTTACCTGAATACAATGTTGCGGTTGATATTTATGGCGATAAAGTGGTGATCCAAGAATACGCGCCACCGAAAACCGTTGATGAACGCAAAGCTCGTCAACGCCTATTTGATGTGATCACTGCAACAATGAATGTATTAGAACTGACATCGAATCAGCTAGTGTTAAAAACGCGCCAGCGCCAAAAAGGCAAGCAGCAGTATGAGAAATTAGCGCAAAAAGACGATTTCTTTTTAGTGCAAGAATACAATGCGAAAATGTTGGTGAATTTGACGGACTATCTGGATACAGGGTTATTTCTTGACCATCGTATTGCCCGTAAAATGTTAGGCCAGATGAGTAAAGATGCCGATTTCTTAAACTTGTTCTGTTACACCGGCACTGCCACTGTGCATGCAGGGCTTGGCGGCGCGAAAAGCACCACTTCCGTAGATATGTCACGCACTTATCTTGAGTGGGCTGAGAAAAACCTACAAGCGAATGGGCTAACAGGTCGCCAACATCGTTTAATTCAAGCGGATTGCTTGAGTTGGCTGGCGAATAGCCGGGAACAATTTGATTTGATCTTTATTGATCCCCCAACATTTTCAAATTCAAAACGCATGGATGGTACGTTTGACGTACAACGAGATCATATCCAATTGATTACCCACCTAAAGCGGTTATTACGCCGTGGTGGAACCGTAATGTTTTCTAATAACAAACGCGGTTTTAAAATGGATCTTGAAGCAATTAAAGAATTAGGATTACAAGCACAAGAAATCACAGCGAAAACACTGTCAGAAGATTTTGCTCGTAACCGCCAAATACATAACTGCTGGCTAATTAGCCACGCAGAGTAAGGATAGAATCAATGGCTTTAATTAATTTGTCGGGTGCATACCTTTCGTTTAGTGATGCCCCATTACTGGATAATACCGAAATTCATATCGAAGATAACGAACGTGTATGTTTGGTTGGTCGCAATGGTGCGGGTAAATCAACGTTAATGCGTGTGTTAACGAAAGAACAGCCGTTAGATGATGGCCAATTGGTTTATGAGCAAGATTTAGTTGTTGCACGCTTGCAGCAAGACCCACCGCGTAATATTGAAGGCACTATTTTTGATTTTGTGGCTGAAGGTGTTGCAGAACAGGCTCAGTACCTCAAAGATTATCACCATGTTGCAAAAGAGGTCGAAACCGACCCGAGTGAAAAGAATCTAAATAAATTAGCTGAATTACAAGAGGTGTTAGATAATCGTAATTTATGGTTGCTGGACTCTCGTATCAGTGATGTGCTGAAAAAACTCGGTTTACCTGCGGATGCAGAACTGTCTTCACTATCAGGCGGTTGGCTTCGTAAAGCCGCTTTGGGCCGTGCGTTAGTGAGTAACCCAAGAGTACTATTTTTAGATGAGCCAACCAACCACTTAGATATAGAAACAATTCTTTGGCTGGAAAACTTCCTAAAAGATTTCCAAGGCAGCATCGTATTTATCTCCCATGACCGTTCGTTTATCCGTAATATGGCAACACGTATTATTGATTTAGACCGTGGGCAGCTGTCTTCTTGGCCGGGTAATTATGATGACTACTTGGTGAATAAAGAAGAAGCATTGCGTGTTGAAGAGATGCAAAATGCAGAATTCGACCGTAAATTAGCCCAAGAAGAGACGTGGATCCGCCAAGGTATTAAAGCGCGACGTACTCGTAACGAAGGTCGTGTTCGTGCGCTGAAAGCGCTACGCGTAGAGCGTTCAGAGCGTCGTGAAGTGATGGGCACAGCGAAAATGCAAGTGGGTGAAGCAGCCCGTTCTGGCAAAATTGTGTTCGAAATGGAAAATGTGAATTACCAGATTGATAATAAAGTACTGGTAAAAGATTTTTCAGCTCAAGTATTACGTGGCGATAAAATCGCGCTAGTTGGGCCAAACGGTTGTGGTAAAACAACATTATTGCGCTTAATGCTAGGAGATTTACAAGCAGATAGCGGACGAGTTCATTGTGGGACTAAGTTGGAAGTTGCTTATTTCGACCAGCACCGTGCGGCATTGGACCCAGATAAAACCGTGATGGATAACTTGGCGGAAGGCAAACAAGAAGTCATGGTCAATGGCAAGCCACGCCATGTTTTAGGCTACTTACAAGACTTTATGTTTCCACCAAAACGTGCGATGACTCCTGTTAGGGCGCTTTCTGGTGGTGAGCGTAACCGCTTGTTGCTTGCGCGTTTATTCCTAAAACCAAGTAACTTATTGATCCTCGATGAACCGACTAACGACCTTGATGTCGAAACTTTAGAGTTACTCGAAGAGCTAGTTGATGGTTACCAAGGAACGGTTTTGTTGGTTAGCCATGACCGAGAGTTTGTTGATAACAGTGTGACAGAATGTTGGATCTTCGAAGGTAATGGGGTCATTAACCGTTTTGCTGGTGGGTATTATGATGCTCAACAACAAAAAGCACAAACCGTGAGTTTGAAATCAGAACAAACAGGTAAAGTGACTGGCCAAGATAAACCAACGAAGCCGAAAGAAGCGGTAAAACGGTCAAATAAGCTCAGTTATAATTTATTACGTGAATTGGAACAATTGCCAGCAAAATTGGAACAACTTGAAAGTGAAATTGAAACATTGCAAACTCAAGTTGGTGATGCCGATTTTTTCAATCAACCACATGATGTAACAGAAAAAACGCTGAGTCAGCTAGCAGCAAAAGAAGCTGAACTAGAGCAAGCATTTGACCGTTGGCAAGAGCTTGAATTGCTGAAGAACGGCTAATTACGTTTTAATTAAAGGAGCAAATACACTTTGTGCAACCATGCGTCTCATGAACATGTGCTTTGTCCTCAGTGTGACATGTTGGTTGCAGTTCCTGAGTTGGAACAAGGGAGCAAGGCAACGTGTCCACGCTGCGAAACCACATTGGTCTCAAAGTGGCGATATCCGTATAAGCAGCCGGCAGCATATGCATTCAGTGCATTAATTATGCTGTTTGTTGCCTGCTTGTTCCCTTTTGTTAAGATGGGCGCCGCAGGGATTGAAAATGAAATTTCACTATTCCAAATCATTGAAATTATAGCAACCACGCGTTATAGCGGTCTGGCACTATTTTTTCTATTCTTTTCATTGATTATTCCTGCATTTTGTATGGTCACCATTATCCTTTTAGGGTTGCAAGTTCATATTCCTAAAGGTATTAAAGTGGTGATCACCCGTATACTGTTCCAAATGAAAGCGTGGTGTATGGCTGAGATCTTTCTAGCGGGGGTCTTAGTCAGTTTTGTTAAATTGATAGCTTACGGCGATATTGGCATCGGGTTAAGCTTTTTACCTTATTGCGCGTACTGCATGCTGCAAGTAAGGGCTTTTCAATGCTTAGATCGTCACTGGCTATGGAACCGAATTGAAGCGGCTCCGAAATTAGATAAGCCGTTAATCGTGGGCCAGACGGGTATTAAACAAGATGTACGTTTATGTCTTGTGTGTACGGCGATTTTACCTGCCGAACAATCAAAATGCCCACGTTGTCACTCCCATGGTAGTGTACGGAAAAACCAAAGTTTACAATGGACTTTGGCACTTTTAGTGACATCAATTATGTTGTATATCCCTGCTAACGTACTACCAATGATGACCACAAATACGTTGGGAACCGCATTAAACTCGACCATTATTGACGGAGTCATTTTGTTGTGGGAAGACGGGTCATATCCTGTTGCCATGGTGATTTTTGTGGCCAGTATCATGGTGCCTACATTGAAAATGATAGGAATTGCATGGCTTTGCCTAGATTCCAAGGGGTACGGTAATCGTGACCCACATCGTATGCATTTTATTTATGAGTTGGTGGAATATGTTGGTCGTTGGTCAATGATAGATGTATTTGTTATCACTATTTTAGCCTCTTTGGTTCAAATGGGGCAGTTGATGAATATTGTCCCTGCGATGGGGATTATTTTCTTTGGTGTGGTTGTTATTCTCACAATGTTTGCAGCGATGACCTTTGACCCTAGATTAACTTGGGATCGCTGTGAAAGAAAAAATGCAGTAAATACTGTTGAACAAGAAGGAGTCATCGGGTGACTGAAAAAGAAACACCGCAGGCCAATGCCAAAATTAGCAAGCTAAAAAGTTGGTCGCCTGTATGGGTGATCCCAATAGTGACGCTCTTGCTTGGTGCTTGGGTTTTATTTTACCACTTTAGCAACCAAGGCCCTGAAGTGACATTAATCACTTACAATGCTGAAGGAATAGAAGCGGGTAAAACGAAAATTAAAAGTCGCAGCGTTGATATTGGCGTTGTAGAAAGCGTGACACTTGATGACAACTTTAGTCGAGTGATTATTAAAGCGCGCTTGAATAATGAAATGAAAGAATTGTTGCGTACCGATTCCGCGTTTTGGATTGTAAAACCGACAATTGGGCGTGATGGCGTCACTGGGCTTGGCACATTACTTTCAGGTGCTTACATTGAGCTTCAACCGGGGTTAGCGGCAAAAGAACATTTCGAGTTCACCTTATTGGATACTCCGCCTCTTGCATCACCAGATGCTAAGGGAATTCGTGTTGTATTGGTGAGCGATAAGGCAGGGCAACTAAACCCAGGTGACCCAGTATTATTCCGTGGTTACCGAGTTGGTTCTGTTGAAACCAGTGACTTTGATATGGACAAGCGTGATATGCGCTACCAATTATTTATCAATGCGCCTTATGATAAATTGATTAGTTCAAATGTACGTTTCTGGAAAGACAGCGGTATTGCTTTTGATATGTCATCCCAAGGTGTTCACGTTGAAATGGGCTCAATAGCCACATTACTGACCGGTGGTGTGAGTTTTGATGTTCCAACAGGGTGGGTTCCAGGTGCAAATGTGAAGGAAAATACTGAATTCCAACTCTTTGATAACCAAAGTAGTATTCAAAATTCCTTGTATACGCAGTATCAAGATTTTGTTTTGTTTTTCTCAGACTCAGTGCGAGGCCTGCAACCCGGAGCGCCAGTAGAGTTCCGTGGTATTCGTTTAGGTACCGTTGCACAAGTGCCTTTTTATACGGAAGGTTTAGACCAATCACTGGATAATGACTTTAGAATTCCGGTTTTGATTCACATTGAGCCAGAGCGTTTCTCTAAAGATGTCGGTAAGAATTTTAATTTGAAAAATGAATTAAATTTAGCCTTGAAAGATGGCTTAAGGGCATCATTAAAATCAGGAAACTTGCTAACTGGCGCATTATTTGTTGATTTGGATTTTGTGCAAAATGCAGAGCCTTATAAAGGCCCAACTGTAGTTGCTGGCTATAAAATTATCCCGACAACCAGTGCAGGGTTAGCGCAAATTCAACAAAAAGTCATTGCAGTGTTGGATAAAATTAACAATATGCCAATTGAACCAATGCTTAATCAAACCACACAAACATTGGCAGAAGGGCAGAAAGTTGTTAAAGAAGCTAATGCCATGTTGGCACAGCTCAACAAAGTGATGGCGAGTAAAGAGTTCCAAAATTTACCTCATGACTTGCAAAAAACACTGCAAGAAATGAACCGTGCAATGCAAGGTTTCCAACCTGGTTCACCAGCCTATAATAAAATGGTGGATAACATGCAGCGTTTAGACCAAGTATTGAGAGAAGTTCAGCCACTTTTACGTACTTTAAATAATAAGAGTAACGCATTAGTTTTTGAAGCTGAGCCAACGAAGGATGTTGAGCCTAAAGGAGTGAAAAAATAATGAGATATTTATTATCGATATTTGTTTTATTATTGGCGGCTTGTAGTAGTACTCCTGAGAAAAAGTACTATCAATTGCCAATGAAAACTCCTCAGACACAATCTGCAGAGGTGATGGATAAAGGCCAAGTATGGTTACAGCGCATCATGTTATCGGATGTATTGACGTCAAATGGTATTACTTACCAAACGACAGATGTCAGTTATACCAATGCGAGTACACACTTATGGGCTAGCCCATTAGAACAACAGCTTGGGCAGTCGATGGTGAGAGAATTATCTGCGGCATTACCTGAAAAACTAGTTTCTTTGCAGCCATTACAGAACTCGCCGGATACGCTCGATATCACTTTAACGGCCTTTAATGGGCGGTATGACGGTAAAGTATTAGTTCAAGGCTTTTGGACTTACTCTCATAATAACAACGTGATCCGCCGTAATTTTGATGTGCAATTAGATCAAAATGAAGATGGTTACCCGGAGTTGGTCCGTACGTTATCGATGGGCTGGCAGCAAGTGGCTGAGAGTATTGCGAAAGAGATAGGTAAATACTAGTTATTACCTAAGTATTTTATATTAAATGCACCTTTAATATATATAGTTTATATATTTTAGGTGCATTATTATTTTTATTAAATATAGATATCTTTTTAATTTATATATTAGTGAATGATAAATTCTTTTGTTATCTAATATGATGATAAATAAAAGGATATTTTTATTTATGATTAAAATCAATAGATTATATTAATTGCCACATACAAGTCACATTTATGCTATTTATGACAAATATATGAAAATCTTTACTTGATTTTTTTATCAACGGGCGCTATTTCTATAGTGTACCTATTAAAAAATAGTAGGTGCTGTTTTCTTTTCCATTTAAATGATGAGGGAAGTAAGGCATGAAAAGACAGAAGCGAGACCGTTTAGAAAGAGCTTTATCAAGAGGTTATCAAGCAGGTTTAGCAGGGCGCTCTAAAGAACTATGCCCATATCAAGCAGTAGATGCTCGGTCGCATTGGCTAGGTGGTTGGCGAAAGGCGATGGAGGATCGAACCATAGCGGTAGTGTAACCCCACATTCTTTTAATCTTTTAGGTTAAATAGCCTGTACTCGTTTATTTGAGTATTTTCGGGTTTTTAAGTTAAAGATATCAATCAATTTAAGAACCTCCGCCATTGCGGAGGTTTGCATTTCAAAGCTTAGAATGCGCTCGTGTCTTTAAAAAGACCCACTTTTAAGTCTGTTGCAGTATAAATTAATTTACCATCAACTAAGACTTCACCGTCTGCTAACCCCATGATCAGCTTACGGTTGATCACGCGTTTAAAGCTGATGCGGTAAGTGACTTTCTTCGCAGTAGGGAGGACTTGGCCTGTAAATTTAACTTCGCCAACGCCTAAAGCACGTCCTTTTCCTTCACCGCCAAGCCAGCCAAGATAGAAGCCAACTAACTGCCACATTGCATCTAGGCCTAAACAGCCAGGCATGACAGGGTCGTTTGTAAAGTGGCAGCCAAAGAACCAAAGGTCTGGATTAATATCCAGTTCAGCTTCCACATAACCTTTATTAAATGTGCCACCATCTTCAGTCATACTGACGATGCGATCCATCATCAACATGTTTCCTGATGGCAGTGGAGGACCATTTTCTCCAAATAATTCGCCTTTACCAGAAGCAATTAAATCATCTTTTGTGTAGGATCCGCGTTTATCAACCATGTTCTTAAGATAGCCTTTATTATGTGTAGGGGTACAGGATAGCTTACACTTGTACGCTGAACAACTCCGATCTGCTATTTTTTACGCAATCTTTACTTAACTCATCCATTTTAAGAACCAAGGAAGTCTAGCCTTATCCGGTGAATTTGCTTGATTAATGCGTTCTTGAATTAAAGCTAACAGGTGTACATTTTCCTCTTCAGCTTGTTGTTCAAAGTAAGGTTGTTTAGTGAGTAAAGTAATGGCTTGGGCGACATGTTCAACAGGCCAAATATGGAATTGGCCTTCTTTTACGGCTTCAACGACAGCAGATTTGGTGCATAAATGGCGGACATTTGCCATTGGGATGATGACACCTTGGTTGCCAGTTAACCCGCGTTTTTCACAGATATCAAAGAAACCTTCAATTTTCTCATTCACCCCACCAATAGGTTGGACATAGCCAAATTGGTCAACCGCACCAGTGATAGCAATTTGCTGGTCAATAGGCTGTAGTGCTAATGCACTAATTAAAGCGCACAGCTCTGCGAGTGATGCGCTATCACCATCAACTTCACCATAAGATTGCTCAAAGACGATAGAGGCTGAGAAAGGTTGAGGTTGCTCTAATTTAAGCTCGTAATTTAAATAGGCCTGCATGATCATCATGCCTTTGGCATGGATATTACCACCTAGCTCTGCTTTGCGTTCTACGTCAGTGAATTCGCCATCACCTAAATGTGCGACACAGGTGATCCGAGAAGGCTCACCAATAGCGTCAGGGTGCCCTGGGTATTGCAAAACAGATAAACCATTAACTTGGCCGATAACTTCGCCTTCGGTTTTAACAAAGATCTGTTCTTGCAAAATATCATCTTGAGTACGTTCTGCTAGGAAACTATGGCGCCATTGGCGATTTTCGTTAGCTTGATTAAATGACTCTTGAGTGAGCAAATGGTTGACATGGTAATGGCTGGCATCTACAAGGGAGCGAACTAACCAAAGATTATCAAGAGGAAGATTAAATTTATCCTCACAGTAACGTACAGCTTGTTGGATAAAAGGAAGCCACCCATCAGGGGAAATATTCGGTAATTTATTTGAATCAATAATGGATTTAATATAACGCATCCATAAGGTCAATTGTTCTTCATCTTCGAAGAACATAACAGGCTCATATTCGCCATAAATAGCGCAGCTAAATAGCTCTGGTGATGTAAATTCAAATTCTTCTAGAGCGAGTCGGTCACCAACAATTATGACTTTAAGTTCTAAAGGCTGTGGCTCAATTTCAATGGGTAAAGGTTGATTATCCGAATAAGGTAGCCATTCAAGCTGTTGACGGTTAACCATATTTTTTAGGCGAGCCCACATTAAAGGTTGATTAATTAATGTGCTAGCAGCGATAACTAATATGCCACCATTGATTTGGTGAAGTAAGCCTGGGACTAAATTCAAGGAAGGGGTAACATAGCCAAATAATTGTTCGGGTTCTATCCAATTACGGTAAGCGATTTTATCACGAGAAGAAAAACGGCTTGTAACACCATTTTCCCACTGGAAAACGCGGTTATCTTCAGATAATTGATAGTCACCATCAATAGTATTTATCTCTGCCAGTAATGGGGTAATTGCATTAGCATAAAGGCTAAGATATGTCTCACTTTCATCAGACTTGATAAACATAAAGCGCGTTTGGGCAAATTCATCAACAAAATGTTGTATGCCATCAGATAGCCTAGGCTGAATGTCTGATAAAATTGCAGGGGTCAACGTTTCTGAAGATACAAATTTCGTCTGAAATGACGATAAGTTAGGAATTAGGCCTTGCCATGTTAGTTCTTGACTGATCACTATAATTATCTGCTATTAATAGAGTTATAAATAAAATGCCTGCCAGTAAGCTGGGCGTATATGCCTGAAAAAGGTTTATTTAATAAATTTGCTAAATAGCATTGTTTGTTTTATAAACAAATTTCAGGCTAATTCATTACCCAATGGGCAAGCTTGTTATATTAGCCTTTGATAGGCAATCTTGCAGCAATAATTGTTGAATTATCGACTAGAATAACGAAAACATAAATACAATGGGTAGTGTCATTGGCCAAGTTAAGCCAATAAGTATGGCGCTCAGTAGGCGCATAAAAAAGTTTGGATCTTTTGTTACGAGTAGGGTAAATAGCATTGCGCATACACCGCCAATCCCATAGATGACGAGTATGTATTCAAATGTGGACATGCAGTTTTATTAATTTGTTAACAGATAGGGGCGGATTGTACACTATTTTTACAAGGTAGGCTTACCTTCTTTATTGAAAAAGTGAATATTCCACTAAATCGAATATCTGCATGAGTATTTTGTTTATAATCTTGCTAATATAAAAATAGGTTCAATTTTCTTCAGGAAAAATTATGAAATATCAGCAGCTTGAAAATCTTGAATGTGGCTGGAAATGGGAATACCTCGTCAATAAAGCAAGAGGTGGCGAAGCAATTACCCGCTATATAGAAAGAAGCGCAGAAAAAGAAGCCATAGACTTGCTGCTAAAAATGGAAAATAGACCGGTTGATGTACTAAAGTGGATCACTCAGCATATGAATCCAGAGCTTGATAACCGAATGAAACAGAGTATTCGGGCGAGGCGTAAGCGTCATTTCAATGCCGAGCATCCACATACACGTAAGAAATCAATAGATTTAAATTTTTCAGTATGGCAGCGTTTGTCTAATCTTGCTGTGAAGCGTAATAAAACGTTGTCTGAAACTATTATTCAGTTGATTGAAGATGCGGAACACAAAGATAAATATGAAAGCCAAATGAGCTCATTAAAACAAGATTTGCAAGCGATCCTTGGAACACCAAAGGAAAAAGATAATTAAAGAAGATCTGTGAGGATCCGTGCTGGTAATTCAAGCTATATGACATGACTGCGGGAAGTTTAATTTTAAAAATGAATTTTTGTATCGTGTCTATTATTTTTAGTAATAAAAAACCCCAATATTAATTGGGGTTTTTGTATTTCAGTTCGAAATTCAAACTAGGGCTAAGAATTAAGCACCTGGCTGAGTTACAACTTCAGTTGTACCTTGGATTTCGATTTCAACGCGACGATCTGGCGCTAAACACTCGATCAGAGCTGCACGGCCTTTAACGTTGTCACATTTGTTACCAGTTACTGGATCTTCTTTACCACGGCCTTCTGCAGCGATTGCGCTAGCTGGAACGCCTTTAGATACTAAGTAGTCAACTACTGACTGAGCACGTTTCTGTGACAGTGGCAGGTTGTAGTTTTGTGAACCGATACGGTCAGTGAAACCAACTACCAGTACGCGACCTTGAGTTGGGTCGATGCTGCTCAGTTCGTTGTACAGTTCATTCAGAGCTTGCTGACCTTCTGGTTTCAGAGATGCTTTGTTGAAGTTAAACAGAACGTCTGAACGCAGTGTGAAACGTTTGTTTTCAACAACTGGAGCTGCTGGCTCAACAACTGGAGCTGGAGCAACAACTGGAGCATCAGCTTGACCGAAACGGTATGCAACACCAACGCTCAGCATGCCGTTGTCTGGACGAGTACCGATGTTGTCTTTATCACCTAAGTTGCTAACCCATTGGTAGTCTAAACGAGTAGCCCACTCTGGAGTGATTGCATACTCAAGACCTAATGCGTATACAGGTGCAACGCCAGTGTCAGTTTCTTTGAAACGTTGGCCATTTTGGTGAGCTTTAGCTTCTGTACGGTAAACCATACCACCTAAACGAGTGTAAACATCTAAGTCATCCATGATTGGATAGCTTAATTTGGTAGTTAATGAAACACCCATAGATTTCAGGTCACCGCTGTTACCAGCGCCTTTGTATTTCATTTTACCGAACCAATCATAGCCAAGCTCGAAGCCTAAGTATTGGTTATATTGGTAACCAGCGTAGGCACCTGCACCGATTGTGTCACGGTCAGTGCTGTTACCAACAGTGCCCCAACCTGCATAGTCTGTACCAGTTTTTGCTGGATTCAGGCTAGTGTCTTCATAGTGAGACCAACCTAATTTAGCACCGGTATACCAAGTGTTATCTTTTGGAGCTGCTTGTGCAACGGTTGCAAAAGCTGCTACTGCCACTGCTACTGCGATAGCTGTTTTTTTCATTTTTACGCCTCGTTATCATCCAATATTGGCTTGGCTTCGCTGAGCCTTATTATATGCCATTGGTTTAATTTACTTGCTAGGTTTCGCAGACATTATCTACAAAAAAATAATAAAAGTAAAAAAATAATGCCATAAGCCGAACAAGCTAAAGTCTACAACGAACTTAAAAAGATACAAGTAGAGTGAGCAATAATCGTTAAAAAAAGTATTTTTTTAGTGTATAAATCAGAGAGATATGTATATTTTCTGTAATGATTATTTTTTATCTATCTGATTGATCTACAATACATTTAATTTAACTTTAGAGGAAAATATTTCTAAAGGTTAAATTTAGTAAGAAAATTCTTAATCTTGGCTAGTGGTAATGATTTGAATGAATTTTTAAGTGGTTTGGCTGTCCTGCTAGTGTATTAATCATATTAAACGTTTTCTGTGGGCGCATAATTAAACCGATAGAACGGCCTTCTTGAGCTGCGTATTGCAAGCGAACAAAATCTTGCTCGCTTATTTCAGGTAGCCACCCTAAAACCACACTGTAATTACCACTTCTTAGTGCTTTTTCCATGGCGCCAATCGTAGTGATATCTTCCATATGGTTTAATTGCATAACTTTATGAGTTGGTATTCCTGATTGTTCTAACCAATGCTTACTGAGTTTCTTATTAGGGCTTAACCAGAGCAACCAGCGTGATTGAACCCCAAACTGGCGAAGCATTGGCAACAAAATGTAATCCATAATAGGGTGTTTTTCATCGTAAACAAGCTCGCTCACCATACCTTGTTGCATAGAGCTGTTAGTAAGCCCTGTCGCAGGGATTGATTGTGCGTAATTATTAAGAGAATGTTCTGTTGAGTTGTTCCAAGAATAGATGCTCATAATTTACCTCGTTACAATGCTGTATGAACATACAGTAACTGTATATCCATCCAATATCAAGACTATTTTTTCAAAGCGCTTCGCAACTTTGTTGTTTTTTTCTGCATTCTTCTTGGCATTTTTTATGGAAGCTCTCAAAATTAGTTATGCGTAATTATCTGTAAAAAAAGAAGTTATAAAATTATTTTTCTCAAGGATGAAAATTGAGCATACCCAAAAAGGAGTTTGGTAATGTTGTTAGAAGAAGAAAAAATTTTTTATTTATCTCGTTTGTTAAGTCAGTTTGGCGAGCTAAAACGTAAAAATCATTTTGGTGGATTTTGTCTATTAGTCGATGATGCCATTGTAGGGTTGGTACTCGATGGTTGTTTTTATTTGCGTGGCTGCTTAGTGGCAAGAAGTCACTTTGAAGCGTTAGGGTTTAATCGGTTAGTTTATAGTAAAAAAGGCATTCCATTAGAAATGCGCTACTATCTACTTTCGGAACAAGTTTGGCATGACGAGTCCTTGTTTCTCCAATATATTGAGTTGGCGTACCGTTCAGCTATCGAGGAATTAAAACAAAAGCAATCAATGACTATGCGTATAAAAGATTTGCCTAATATGAATATGTCGGTTGAGCGCGCACTAGGGAAAATCGGGGTATCGCATGTTGATGAGCTGCGTATGATGGGGGCAAAGGCTTGTTTTATGAAGCTAAAAAAACATGGTAGGAATAACCCAAGTATTAAGTTACTCATTGGCTTAGCTGCTGCAATAGAAGGGTGTCATAGTGCTGTTTTACCCAAGGATATCAAACAAGAGTTAATTGCTTGGTATAATAGTTTTGAGTTGACGTCAGCCTAAACCTGCGGAAAGCGACTGTTATTATTAGAATTAATATTACATTACGCGATATGAAATGGGCGGGTATTTAGAGTTTTAATACCCGCTCATCGGTATATTTATGATGCACTAATGGTTCGAATTATCTGTTTTATCTCAGGGATTAATTCGAGTAATAACTTAGTTTGTTCCATGATAAGTAACGTTTTTTCGTCATCACTAGTTGAAATGTTATCTATTCGGTTTAATAAACTATGGCGAAGCTCATCTGATTTTTTATCAATAACTAGTGGGTCAATGGTGGTGATTTGTAACGACGATTCAACATAGCAAATTGCGTCGTTGAGTAATGAAAGGTTACCTTCATTTTGCATTTTTTCACGATGTGCACCTAATGCAGAAATATAACTGAGTAAGGTATGGTTTAAGCAGAGTAGGCGAAAAGCCTGTTCTTGGGTAATTCGATAAGACTTAGGGTCAGAAGCCATATTGGACACAATAGAAGCGAACTCTGCATCATTATTATGTGCATCTCTACGTGCAATTCGGTACTCAAGGCGGTTGTCTTTACCTTGGTAGTATTGTTGTAAAATAGCATCTAAATAGCGACAGTTGCTGTCCATAGTTTTTTGAATGACTTGGGGAAGTTGGCGGAATTTCCAGTCTGGCCAAATAAAACTCACTGCAAGTAATGCAATAAAACAACCAATTAATGTGTCAATGATCCGTGGAAGTGCAACATCAAACCCCTCGCCCAGTAGGTTAAAACAAAACAAAACGAGAAGTGTGATAAATAATGTTGCTTGGGCATATTGACTACTGCGAAACATAAAAAACAGTAAACCAGAAATAACGATTAGCGTAAGTTGCCCTTCCATTGAAGGGATTAAATTCAGCAAAGGTAAGCCAATAAGAATACCAACGATAGTTCCTATTATGCGAAGGGCTAAGCGCCGTTTAGTGGCACTGTAGTTTGGTTGGCATACAAATAAACTCGTGAGTAATATCCAATATCCTCTTTCCATATCAAATAGTTGTATGATGATATAGCCAGTACAAAGGAGAATTGACATTCTTACTGCATGGCGAAATAAAGAGGATTTTGGTGTTAAATGGTGCTTAACTCGCGAAATAATATCACTAATACCTGATAACGATTCGTCAGATAACTGTTCTATTTGCTTATTATTTTGCTGCCATGAACTCTGCTCAAGGCTTAGGCCTTTCAGTTGGACGTCAATTCCTTTTAAGTTTTTAAGTAAGTTATATAGGGCCTTAATTTCATGAAGCTCAGGCGATTGCTGTTTTAGTAGCTGTAGCGATTTTTCAATGTAAGTGAAAGTACGCTCAAAACGAGGGTTATGTTGGTATTGTTTACGCCATAAAACAGATTGAGCAACTTGCTGGCAGGCTCTCGCTTGCATAGTTAATAGGCGTTGGAAACGAAATAAAATATCACAATGACGTAAAGTACGGCTAAGTTGTTGATATTGAATATGAGACGAACTCGCTCGTTCGTGAATATCTTGGGCAACAAAATAGTATTGTAGCGAATTTCGGGTACCTTTTTGCCCCCGGTCTCCTTTTAACCGACTCAGTAATGCAATTTTTGCTTGGTTCATGGTACTGACCAAATGACTGTTTACTAATGCTAAATCATAAACTGAGCGTTGGTAGTCATCTTCTAAGTCAGGGTCAAATAAGTTGGCTTTTGCATCTAGATAAGCTGAAAGTTGCTGATAGCATTGGGTAATTGCATCTTGTAATGGCCTAACAGGAAATAAGATATGCCCAATCAAGGTTAAAATATTATACCAAATTGCCCCTGTGAGTAATAATGTGGGTTGTTGGTACCAAGTATCAAAAATGGGTACGCCGAGCATGGTATAAATGGCAATTAACAGCGCACCAAATGCGATGGTTGCGTATCGCTGCCCTAAAGCGCCAAGAAGAATAAAGCCACAGGTAGAAAATGCGAGGCCAAAAAAGAAAAATAAAGGATAGGGAAAAAGTAGTTCAATAGAAACTGATGCAATAAAAAAACAAAAAAGTGTAATAATTAAATTTTTTATTCTGCCAGTTAGCCTATCATCTAAGTCAGTTAGTGCTGCAGCAACCACACCCAATGTCAGTGGGATGGTGATTTTAGGCTCTTGGTTTAACAACCACGGCACTAAGGTTGCGCCTGTCAGGGCTATAAATATTCGGATATAATATAAAAAATGGCTGTTATATAGCACACGACGATAACTGGTAAGCAGTGTTAACACAAAGTACCTCAAAGGTAAGACAAGCCCTAATCTATATAGGATAGCTTGTTTGCAAGGAATAAAAAACCGTTTGGAATCAAGCCAACCGTATTTTTGTCATTGATTTTCTCAGGTGCAGGACGTATGGAACTGAAATCAACACAGATTGGACAGCGTCTGGCTCAGCATCCCTACAATCGGGTTCGCTTACTCAACGCAGGTATTGAAGTGAGTGGTGAAAACCACCAATATCTTATCCCATTTAATGAACTTATCGATCTTCGTTGTAAGAGAGGGATTGTTTGGGGGGAGTTAGAATTTGAAATTGTGAATGAACAAGTTGTTCGTTTACATGGTACTGAATGGAAGCAAACTCAGCGCTTTTACCATTATTTGAATGAAAAATGGCAACAATGGAGCACTGAAATGAGTCAAGTCAGTGCTAGTGTATTGACTGAATTAGTTAATTCGATTGAACAATTGACACAACAAGACAGGTGGCTAACATTACGTCATCTATCTGAAATAAAAGATAAAATATCACAAAACTTTTCGTCTCTGCCTATGCCTTTGGTGCGCATTTCATTATATGAAAATTGTGCAGCACAATATCACGAATGTCTGAATTGGCTGAATAGCGGTCAAGAATGCCGAAAACAAATTAACGATCACTGGTGTGAGTCTGTATTAGTTCGTTATCACGATTTTTTCCAGCAAGTAGAAACATCACCACTCAATTATTCACAGTCCTTATCTGTGATTAATGGTGAGGATAATGTATTAGTACTGGCGGGGGCTGGAAGTGGTAAAACATCAGTCCTAGTTGCAAGAGCGGGTTGGCTAATCTTGCGAGGTTTGGCAAAACCAGAACAAATTCTTTTGTTGGCTTTTGGCCGTAAAGCTGCAGATGAAATGAATGAGCGTATTCATTTACGTTTACAACAAGATATTGAAGCTAAAACTTTCCATGCGCTTGCTCTACATATCATTCGTGAAGGTAGCAAAAAATCGCCAGTGATTAGCGAGTTAGAAACAGACACTCAAAAACGACAAACACTGTTATTAAACGAATGGCGAGAACAATGTTCAGCAAAGAAAGCGCAGGCAAAAGGATGGCGAGAATGGCTTTCTGAAGAGTTGCAATGGGAAATTCCAGACGGTGAATTCTGGAAAGACGAAAAAATTAGCACTAAAGTCACTGCCCGTTTAGACCGTTGGCTAAGTTTAATGCGTATGCATGGCGGTAGCCAGAAGGACATGATTGATAATACGTCGGAAGAAATAAGAGATCTTTTTCAAAAACGTATTCGTTTAATGGCGCCGCTATTGAAAGTATGGAAAAGCGCTTTGAAAGATGAAGGTGCAATTGATTTTTCTGGATTAATTCATCAAGCCATTAATATTTTAGAAAAAGGACGTTTTATTAGCCCATGGAAACATATTTTAGTTGATGAGTTTCAAGATATTTCACCTCTCAGGGCGAAGTTACTGCAAGCACTACGTCAGCAGAATAAGCAAACCACATTATTTGCGGTTGGAGATGATTGGCAAGCCATTTACCGGTTTAGTGGTGCAGAATTAGACTTAACGACATCGTTTGAACATAACTTTGGTATTGGGGAACTTTGCGCTTTAGACACGACTTATCGTTTTAACCAACGCATTGGTGAGGTTGCAAATCAGTTTATTTTACAAAACCCTATGCAGTTAGATAAGCCATTGAATAGTTTAACTAAAGGGAATAAAAAATCTGTTATTCTTCTTTATGAAGATGCCTTGGAACGCTTATTGGATAAAATGAGTGGTTATGTCCTTGATGATGAAACGATATTAGTACTAGCCCGCTACCATTATTTAAAACCTAATATTTTAGATAAAGCCAAAACTCGTTGGCCAAAATTAAATATTCAGTTTATGACTATTCATGCATCAAAAGGGCAGCAAGCAGATCATGTGATAATTTGTGGTCTGAATAGCGGAAAGGATGGTTTCCCTGCGCCTGCGCGCGAATCAGTTATTGAGCAAGCATTATTGCCTAAGCCCGAAGATTTTGACCATGCAGAAGAAAGGCGTTTGCTATATGTCGCATTAACACGGGCTAAGCAGCAAGTTTGGTTGCTTTATCACCCAGAAAAACCGTCAGAATTTGTCGATGAACTCAAGCAATTGGGCGTTCCAAAACAAAAGAAACCTTAAAGCTATATTATGATCTATTAAGTGCCAGAATACTCTGGCGCTTAATAGAGATAGAATTAGTTAGTTCGTTTGGTTAAATAGCTTTCGTAATCAGGAATAACGACGTCTATCGTATTATCAAAATAGGGTGAGGTGATTAAAAAATCTGCGGTTGCAGAGTTGGTTGCGACAGGAATATTCCAAACGGTGGCTAAACGTAGTAGTGCTTTAACATCTGGGTCATGAGGCACAGCATTAAGAGGGTCCCAGAAGAAAATTAATAGGTCAATTTTTTGCTCCGCAATCATTGAGCCTATTTGTTGGTCTCCCCCCATTGGGCCACTTAGCATACTCGTAACAGGCAACCCAGTGTGCTGGTGGATTAAATTGCCTGTAGTTCCTGTTGCGTATAAATTGTGAGCTTGAAGCCGTTCATTATTTTTCTTAGTCCAAGATAATAATGAAGGTTTACAGTGGTCATGGGCAACCAAAGCAATATTTTTTGAGGCTGTAATTTTACGGGTAGTTGATTCCATGATGTTCCCTTAAATAAGATGCGAGATAGACATCTTTAAAAATTGAATGAGCAAAGATATACAACATATATCATAATGCTAATGAATAGTTTATAGGTTTTGGGAGATATTTTGATGAGAGATCAAGAAATTGCTGAAATTTTAAAGCGTGTCCGGACAATCGCTTTAGTGGGAGCGAGTGATAAGGCAAATAGGCCGAGTTATGAAGTCATGGAATATCTTTTACATCAAGGCTATACCGTTATTCCTGTCAGCCCTAAATTGGCAGGTCAAACTTTGTTAGGGCAGCTAGTATACGAAAAGCTTAGTGATATACCAGGGCCTATTGATATGGTCGATGTGTTTCGTAATGCAGAAGCTGCGGTAGGAGTGGCCAGAGAAGCCGTGGAAATTAAAGCTAAAGTTTTGTGGTTACAAAAAGGAGTGATTAGCGAAGAAGCACAGCAAATCGCTTTGCAGGCTGGTTTACAGTTTGTTATGGATAAATGCCCAAAACAAGAAATACCCGCTTTAGGTCTTGAAAAATAAAGTATTTCTAGCGTTAAAAAGTAAAGCAGCTAGTGAGCTGCTTTACGGTTGCGTTCATAAATAACAATATAGATATTTGAAGGTTAGTTGCGAAGGCGAGGAGCTTGCAACTGAGACCTTATGGATTCCGCTAGTTCATCCATTGATGGTTGTTCTGGATGGTCTTCTACGGTTTCATAAGTAATTTGAGCTTCAGCCAAATATGTATGAACTGCATCCCCATTGTCATCTTCCATAACAACATGATACCAAGGTAGATCGCGTAGTGTGCTGTTAGCGGCAATATCATCATCATGTGGTTGTTCGAGCGAATACTCAGCGTCAACATCTACAACGACGCCTAAGTAGCCGAGAAGTTTGTGCCTAACTTGTTGCCCGATTCCATATTTACTGGTGATCATCATAGCGACCTCCTAAAAGCCTTGCTTATACTTCAAACTATATATGGGCAGTGCTACGCGTTTTCAAGCTAATATATGGACAATTATTAATAACGCAATACACTGTCTTTATACGCAACTATGAAAAGCAGTGCCTCATTTAGCAGATTATCTGTTCAATGAATAAAAAACAACTGTTAAAAAGAAGGTATCAATACATTATGCTCTGACAACGGAGGCTCACATGACTGCATCAGGTCGATATTTTTATATTTATGGTCGTGTTCAAGGGGTTGGGTTTCGTTACCAAACCTATCATTGGGCTAATCAGAACGGCATAAAAGGTTTTGTGTGTAACCGAGATGATGGCAGTGTTAAGCTAGCCGTTTACGGAACAGAGCAAGATATTGAATTTGTTGATGAGTGGCTAAAAGCTGGGGGACCACCGGGAGCAAAAGTAGACCATTTTTTCACAGAAAACTGGAAGACCGAGCCAATAGCGGACTTTAGTGTCCGCTATTAGTGAAAAATTAAATACATTTCACCGGTTTTGGCAGGCCAGCAAGTTTAGTGGCTTGCTTAGCTGGCCCTTTTGGAAATAGCCGGTATAGATAGCGGCTATTGCCTTTTTCTTCGCCAAATTGTTGAGAAACTGCTTTAACCAACATGCGAATAGCAGGTGAGGTATTAAATTCCAAATAGAAGTTCCTGACGAAACGGATAATCTCTAGGTGTTCATTGGTAATTTCAATATCTTCTTGCTGCGCTAGCAAAGGAATTAATTCTTCGCTCCATTGTTGGCTATCAAGCAGGTAACCTTGCGCGTCTGTTTCTATCTCTTGATTATTAAAAACCAACATACTCTTTTCAACCCAAATAAAATTAGAACGTAAATTTAGCAAAAATCGAGATATAACCCAAGTAAAGTCGTTAGAATGTCGATATTTTCACCCAACAGTATGAAAGGCGTATATTTTTAAAGCGAATGATCAAATTAGGGGTTTACATCCAATGAGAGGATGTTTATAGTGCACGTCATTGCGGAGGGGTGGCCGAGCGGCTGAAGGCAGCGGTCTTGAAAACCGCCGATGGGAAACCATCCGAGAGTTCGAATCTCTCCTCCTCCGCCATCTTCACTTCTAGTAACGTCTTCCAAAGTCTTCTAATCCCAAGTAAATCAAGCATTCTAAATAAATCCCATTATTCCAACGTCTACTAACGTCTATTGAAAACTACCCCCTTTAGGTGGTACATATGGGGGTATATTTATACCTCATGATTTGAGTACCCCCAAATGAAGCTAACAGTTAAACAAATTGATTCCAGTAAGCCTAAAGAAAAAGACTACAAACTATCTGATGGTGGTGGACTGTATCTATTGGTTAAAACTAATGGCGGAAAGTATTGGCGGTTAAAATACCGAATTGATGGCAAAGAGAAACTTTTAGCTATTGGAATTTATCCAACCGTTACACTAGCTGATGCCAGAAGAAAGCGTGATGATGCAAAGAGATTGCTGGCGGATGGAATTGACCCAAACCAACAACGCAAAGAACAAAAGCAAGCCTCAAAGATTGACAGTGTAAACACCTTTAAAAATATTGCCCTTGAATGGTATGAGGGAAGAAAGGATCGCTGGTCTGTTGGTTATCGTGATGACATGATGGACGCATTTGAGAAAGACGTTTTTCCTTATATAGGTAATCGCCCGATTGCTGAAATCAAACCCATGGAACTACTCGAAGTACTCTCTATTATGGAAAAGCGCGGAGCAACCGAGAAGCTAAAGAAAGTGCGTCAACGTTGCAGTGAGGTGTGGAAGTACGCCATTATTACTGGTAGGGCAGAGTATAACCCTGCGCCAGATTTAGCCAGTGCCTTTGTACCACATAAGCGTGAGCACTACGCCCATCTTTCAGTTAGTGAATTACCAGAGTTTCTTTCTTCTATAGATAAGTACATGGGAAGCCAGATTGTAAGAGTGGCATTAAGGGTGCTTATATTAACTGGAGTTCGACCAGGCGAATTGAGAAAGGCGGAATGGTCAGAAATTAACTTTGATACTGGGGTATGGGAAATACCAGCTGAAAAAATGAAAATGTGCCGACCGCATATTGTGCCACTATCAGAGCAGGTTATTGATTTACTGAAACAGATACATCCAATCAGTGGCAGCTATCAATATATATTTCCTAGCCGCATCGATTATAGAAAGCACATATCAGATATGGCACTGAATACGATGATTAGGCGCATGGGCTACAGTGGTAGAGCCACAGGTCACGGATTCAGGCACACAATGAGCACCATCCTACACGAACAAGGCTATAACACTGCATGGATTGAGACACAGTTAGCGCACGTTGATAAAAACTCTATCCGTGGAACGTATAACCATGCTCAGTATATTGATGGCCGTAGAGAAATGCTTCAATGGTACGCTGATTACATGGGGGCATTAGAGAACGGGGATAATGTTGTCCACGGCAATTTTAAACGTGCTTAATCCGCCAGCAGCCACATACATAACCAGACAATAAAAGGTCTGGTTTTTTTGTGTCTAAAATAACCACTAGTGGGTGATTTGTTTTTAAACCTGTAAATTTCCTCAGGCTTAATCCTAGTAGGATAAATCTTAATATCTAATGAAAGTACACTATAGTAGACGTCAATAGACCACATGAAATTGCGGTGATAAACTTTGCTCGTTTCTTAAGCTTGACTGTTTATTATTACAGTATAATATACCTAGTAGTACCGCAGTAGATCATTGTGGACTTGGTTCTTTAACATCTCTGCGCTGAAAAAGTGCGCCGCTCTTTTACATACAAGGTTATGCCCAGAGCAACTTCTCAGGGCAGTTTAAACATTCTAAGACGCCATAGGTGTATATTTTCAACTAAAGAATGTAGTAAACATCCTGCTTGTACTGAACGTGAAGCCGCTCAGAGGAGCTTCTCAGAGCATTTAAGTTTTATTGATAGTCTTTATATCAGATTGTCAGCTCTTTAAAATATGGATTTTCCCCTTAGGCTGTCTTGAGGGGGCTAATGATAACCTCATTAGCATGTTGATGACTTCTCAACATAAATAATATTTGTAGCAAAATTTGTACGGATAGCTACTTGTTCTTTAAAAAATGACCTGCGCTCCTTGCAAACGGGAGCTTTTAGTAAATAACTTAATTATTTTTCGCTGTTTACTAAATGTATGTAGTTCAGGTCGTTAATGGCAATCAGCTAACTTGAATAATATAATTGTAACTATTCAAATTAGTAAATTGTTCTTTGAAATTTAAGTCTCCGCCTTTGTGGAGTGTAGTTGTAGTTCCGCTCTTTTATAATCATACATAGCACATGCATCGTGTGCGCAAAGTTAACTTATTGTTGATAATATTTCGTATTAAACAATATGGTTGCTACCCTAAAACACCCTAAAATATAAACCATAATATGCGTTATCTACCTTATACATTTATGTATAGGGCGTTTTCGCATGTCTTTTCATATCACATTAAGGAAAATTCTATGAATAATCTGATTAGGCTTTCAGAGGTTTTGCGACGCACAGGTTACAGCAAGGCATGGATTTATAGATTAATTAAAGAAAATGACTTTCCACAGCAAGTAAAAATAGGTACTCGCTCTGTTGCTTTCGTTGAATCTGAAGTAGATGAATGGATTGCAAATAAGATTGCTGAATCACGTACTGGAGAGGTGGCTTAATGCAAAAGAAAAACCACCCGCTACAGGTGGCTTCTCAGGATAACGCGACAGCATCTATTCTATCAAAGAACTCACCGAAAAAAATCAAAGCATGGAAATATTTTTTATCTGCTTATAACGGTTCTACCGAAAACGATATTTTAAAATATTGTCGCTTATCATCAGGTCGTAATTATTTTTCAGAACTTGAAAGAAAGCTGGATATTAATTTAGAGCGTACTGACGAACCGAACCCAGACGGCATTGGATCACATTACCGTTATCGCATTCGCAGTCAGAAAGACGCGCAAAAGGTAATTAACCTCATCAACCAACGCGCCAATGCTGGCGGATATGAAGGTATATCGAAATCACAATCTGAATTAATTTTGTCGAAGTACCCTACCGAATAATAAGGAAATAACAATATGAAAAATAAAATGACCGTAATGGGTCAGGGATTCGCTCACCCTGAAAACCACTCTAGCGATATTAAGGAATTATCTTTTGCTGAATTATTACCTATTTCACATATTAAAGTAGGCGGATTATCTTCTAGCGTAGTTAGTGCTCGTTCATTACATGAAGCGTTAGGAGTTGGACGTGTATTTTCAAGCTGGTTTAAATCCAGAACGGCTCAATATACATTTATAGAAAATACTGATTACTTTAATTGTGATGGTTCAATTAATGACCAATTAACACCCGAACGGGTGGAAATTAATAAAGTTGGTCGCCCTGAGTCTGATTACTGGATTACCACAAATACAGCTAAAGAATTAGCAATGGTTGAGCGTACCGAACAAGGCCGCTTAATCCGTCAATACTTTATCAAGTGTGAGGAAGCACTACACAAAGTCGCGCCAACTATCACCAAGCAATTACGCCATCAACTTAAATCACGCCTCAAAGTGGCTAGTTACTTTAAGCCGATGTGTTCAGCGTTAGAGCTGGCACGCATGGAGCAAGGTAAAAACACACTACCACACCATTACACGACTGAGTCAAACATGCTGAACCGTATTGTATTAGGTGGGCTTACGGCTAAGGCATGGGCGAAACAGAACGGTATTATTGGCAATCCTCGTGATGCTATGAGCGAAACACAATTAGAGCATCTTTCATACCTTGAGCAGACCAATACAACGTTAATTGAGCTAGGCATGGACTATCACGCACGCAAAGACAAGTTAATCGGCTTGTCTCAGAAATGGTTAGCACAACGTGTAGAGGTGGAGCAATGATTGCCTACCAAGTGAATGATTCCCTACTGGCAGGTAATAACGTAAGTTCAACTTACACCCTTAATAATACTGTAGCTTTAAACTACGGTATTACTGGCAATCAATCAGACAAACTTTCGTCTGGTTACTCGGTCAATATTTTGGCTCAGTGCTCGGCAAAATCATTTGCTCAGCAACTGGCTAAAACTTTAGCCGATGTATCAGCGAAAATTTACGCCAATCAACCACCAAAATTTACGGGAAATCAATCTGGGGAATATTTCTCAGGTTATAAATCCGCTGATATTTTGCGCTACTCAAATTTGAGTCACTCAAAACGTGGAGAATTTACACCATTTGCTAAAGGTGATTTTTCTCACCTTTCTAAAGTCGGGAAATCCCGCTATTTGAATTCGTTCATCTCAAAAAATGAAGAAATTGAGTTTTGCGAGTCCATAAAAGGCAAAATAATTGAGTTTTTGGAGTCCATAAAAAAGGGCAGCCAATCGGCTACCCTTGGAAACGTCGATATTAAATACCGAGCAAGTGAGAATATTAATATTAGCTTACTTCTCTGGTATGGCAAATATCAGTTTTTAGGCTTAACACCTAATCTTTCCAGCTCGTTACGACAGGCTGTCTTAACCCATGAACTAAATGGCTCATTACCAATAACTGAGTCTATTTGTTTGAGCAAATCATCATCAAATCGGATTGTTCTTCTTGTGCTGTTTGCACGGTCGTATGGTTTTTTGTCTTTTTCATCTTGCATTGGTTCGAACCACTATGATAGTTTATATGTATATGGTGCGAACCAGTATAAAGGTAAGTGTTATATAAAAACAATGCCCCGCAGTGGTGGAACACTAACGGGGCATCTAATCACCACCGATAACGAAGCTATCGAGGTAACTATGAGTAAGCATAACACACCCGTCACAGGGCGGACTAGTCTCACCCCTAACCAATCGTACAGATGGTTATTCCTCGCGTTAAACCGTAGCGATTACACCGCTAAACCTTGCCGTATTGCTGTTACAGCACCGAACGAGAACAGTGCAAGACTGATGCTTGTACGTGATTACATGCTGATATTCGCTGGTCGCTTACCTGCTATTGGAGGTAAACATCATGCGTAACCCTCAATCTAATGATTTCTACACTCACAAAAATAATGGCGAAACCGTCAAAGTTCTATCGGTTCAATTCAACCGTGTGACCTTTCAGCGAGACGGCTTTGATAGTCCTGTCATTGTTCCATTAAGCCAGTTCAGCAACGAATACACCTATGCAGGGAGGGCTTAATTATGAGTCGTTTATATCCTGATAACTATCAGCGTATTCAAGCTGAAATAACGGACATGTTAGGCAATAACACCCCTTTACACTCAGAAGAACGCAGCCGTGACCGTTTACTTAGGGTTCGAAAAGGTATGGCTCATATTCTTTGTGAGGTATTCCCTCAGATTGATGATCCAAAAAAACAAGAACTCTATTACTGGTTGGAAGCTATTAACCGTATTAGTGACGCAGAAGCCGTAGACGCAAAATTAGAGGGGGAAGTATGAGCGCAGATATCACTATTCACCAAGCGGCTGAAAAAGCTCATCAGGTTGAGTTAATTAATCTACTCATTGAATCGCACCCGCACCAGTTACAAAGCAGTGAAATATCTACTTTAGCTTCTCTTATGGCGAAGTTATCCGGTGACGTCTGCGCATTTCTTCAAGAGGAAATTGTGGTACTGGAGGCGAACTCATGAGCAAGCCTATTCCATTAGACAGAGCCGCATATAAGGCACAGCAAAACAATTCATTGCTTGCCGTTATCTTGGAGCAAGTGAGTAGCGATTGTTCGCGTGAGTTAATCGACCTCGTTTCTATTGCGTATGACTTCAACGCAGAAATATGCGAATCCCTCGAGGAGGCGACCAAATGAAAACAATTAAATTAAAAGTTGGTCACTTATCTACATTGGAAGAAGTCGAGCATATCAACGAAGAACTCCAAGCGTTGTTAATCCCACTGTTAACGGCTGTAGAGAATGAGGCTGATACAGATACACATTTTCTACTGAGAGCAGTTAATCGCCTTGTATGTGCTCAAGGGAAAGAAATCACTAGGCTTGCGGAGGTGCTGAAATGAGACAAGTCACTATCAATGCCACCAGCTTAAGCCCATTCATGTATCAAGGTAAGCGAGTAGTCACCTTTGCCATGATTGACGAGGTACACCAACGCCCGAAAGGTACAGCAAGGCGTACATTCACCAAGCATAAACGCCATTTCATTGATGGAGTTGATTACTTTTTGTTAGGTCAGGACGTATTACGTCCACACCTTGATGAAAATATCACCAAGTACACGCCTGAAATAATGGTATTGGCTGAATCTGGTTATCTCATGTTGGTTAAGCCATTTACCGATGATTTGTCGTGGCAGGTTCAGCGTTCAATGGTTAACAGTTATTTCCGATTCTCTGAGTTTCCCGAAATTAAACACATTCAAATACCCACGCTGGCGGAACTTGAAGCCATGCCAATTGGTGAGGCTCAGAACTTGATTAGCCGTTTAGAAGCTGACTCTTATCAAGGTCACGGTAGGCGCGGTAGTTATGCCATGAACCTACGTCGTAAGGAGAAAAAAGCACTTAAACCAATGGTAATTGCCATTGAGCAAGCCTCACAGCTACACATTCAGGATATGGGGGATTATCGCTCATGAGAACGTTTCAAATCGCAGGGTATGGCACAACACCGAAAGGGTTAACGCTAGGTATTAGCAAGCGTGTGATATCTGCCACCCAGAAAGACGCACAATCGCAAGTGATGCGAGAAGCGCAACGTGACGGTTTAACCGATATCCTAATTAACTATGTGCGTGAGGTGAAGTGATGAATCAGGAACAGAAACGCGAAGTGGAAATGTTACTAGAGCCGCACAAAGCAAAAGTATTAATGCTAATTACTTTACTTTCTACGTGGCTGGAAGCTGAAGAGTGTGGCGAAACCAGAAACATGATCTGGGCGGTGTTGATTGTTGTTTATTCGATTAGGGATGAAATGAACGAAGCGGTAGGAGGTAAATAAATGAGCAACATTATTCCATTCAAGACCAAAGCGAACTCGCTTGATGATGCGCTGAAAGCCTTTGCTTTTGCTGTATTTAAAAGCCGCCCTAATGACTTTGAGGAATGTTACACCTACACGGAAACATGCCAAGGCCGTACTAACAAGCAACAAATTTCACCGATTGAGTACCTTTGTTTTTTAACTGAGGTTTGTTTTATTGAGCCGTTAATAGACCAGTTTGAAGAATACGAAACGGCCGCACTGGAAGCATTAACCAAAGCGGTAGATTGTGGGCGTCTTACTCTGGAGGGTGAAGCGTTATATCAGTCTATTTTAAGTGTGTCTCATGAAATGGCTGAACCAGCAGGAGGCGCAGACGATGAAACCGATTGATGTTATCCGTGATGTGAAGCTGAAAGCGAATGGCCAATGGCAAAACATATTATCTAACCTTGGGGCAGAAGTGCCCCTAAACACGCACACCGCTTGCCCTCATTGTGGCGGTAAAGACCGTTTTAGATTTGACGACAAAGGCGGCAACGGCACGTTTATTTGTAGTCAGTGCGGCTCGGGGGATGGGTTGGACTTAGTTCAGCGTGTTCTGGGTGGCAGCGTGACTGAGGCAGCGTATGAAGTGGCTGGCATGATTGGAATTGATACCCGTTCAGATAATCCACCAGCCTACCGTAGCCATGAGGTAAAAGCGCAACAGGACGCATTGAAAGCACAGCAAGCCCAGAACCAAGCTAACGAGCAGATAGAGAAGCATAAACGCTTTACAGCGCGATACAGCCGCACTATTGCCAATGCTAAACAGGGCAAATCTGAGTATCTCAAGGCGAAAGGATTTGATAGTACCACCGTGACCCTGTTAGCCGATGGATCGCTAATTATTCCATTGATGGACGCTGACGGCACAATCACAGCCGCACAGACCATTAAACCTAATGGCGAGAAACGGCTATTACTCGATAGTGCGAAGAATGGCAGCTATTACCCCATTAATGAGCCTGTAAACGTTTCTACGGTGATTATCGCTGAGGGATTGGCAACCGCCATGACATGCCAGTTAATCCAACCAGAAGCGCACACCGTAGCGGCAATTGATGCGGGTAACTTAACCCATGTGGCTAAGGTGATGCGGACAAAGTACCCAGAGAGCCAAATTATCATTGCAGGGGATAACGATGTTAAACCCGACCAATCAAACACAGGAAAGCTGGCGGCAGAAAAGGCAGCTAAGGCAGTCAATGGTATTACGGTTTTACCTCCTACCGAGGATAAAGCTGATTGGGATGATTACCGCCTATCACACGGCATTGAGGCATCAAGACAGGCATTTAATGAGGGGATTAACGCCATGCAGGAAGCAAACACAGTCATCATTAATACCACTAAGGCTAAAAAGAAAAAGCGCGGTATTGATACTGATACCGATATTGCCAAATTAGCTCCGAATCAATTGGCTATGTTGCTGATTGAGCGATACGGACAATTAGCCGTTAACACAGAGTCATTGACGGTATACACCTATAGCGGGGTGATGTGGGAGCCAATTAAAGATAGTGAGCTTTCTCGCGAAATGGCTGACTTTTTTATTGAGAATGAAACCCACTTTAGTATGAGACGGATCACTGGTGTCATTGATGTATTGAAAGTCATTGCTGAACCCATGGGCGAGTCTGACATTGATTTAATCGGTTTCACTAATGGCGTATTGAACACGAAAACCCATGAATTTAGACCTCACAACGCTAACGATTGGTTATTACATCAAAATGGGATCACCTATACCGAACCAGCAGCAGGTGAAAACCTGAAAGATAACGCGCCAAACTTTACCGCATGGTTATCTCATGTATCGGGAGGAGATGAGGCAAAAGCAAGACGTATCAAGGCTGGATTGTATATGGTTTTCGCTAATCGTCATGACTGGCAATTGTTTATCGAGGCAACAGGCGTAGGCGGCAGTGGTAAAAGCGTATTCGCACATATCGCTGAGTTGTTAGCAGGGAAACACAACACATCAAGCGGTGATTTAAAGGCCCTGGACGACGCGAGAGGCCGAGCGCAATTTGTGGGTAAGAAACTGATTTTACTCCCTGACCAGCCTAAATATGTTGGGGATGGAGCAGGGTTAAAGGCGATTACGGGTGGTGATCCAGTTGGTATTGATCCCAAATACGAAAAGCAATTTTCTATGGTGATGAAATCCGTTGTATTCATGACGGGTAATAGACCCATGCAATTTACTGAGCGTAGTAATGGCGTTGGGCGTCGACGGGTTATTTTTCATTTCAATGAAACGGTGAGTGAGGATAAAAAAGATAAGAACCTGCCAGAAAAGATACAGGCGGAAATTCCTGTCATTATCCGTGACTTGCTGCGCGAGTTTCCAAACCCTGAGACGGCCAACAAATTACTGATTGAACAAAGAGGCTCTGGTGAGGCGGTTGATGTGAAACGTGAAACTGACTCATTGATTGATTTTTGCGCCTATCTTGTCGCACTCGAAAGGGTTGAAGGCATGTTTATGGGGAATGCGAATATCTCACCACCTGCACCGAGAAAGTATCTTTATCATGCGTATATGGCCTATATGCAAGGGAACGGCAACAGGAACCCATTAACACTCACAACCTTTGGGCGTTCTATCGATGGTGCGCTCAAAGAGTTAGGAAAAAAATACATTAAAGATCGCTTTACTCAGGGGGTCAGAACAAACCTCGAATTAAACGAATTGGAAGCCGAGGACTGGCTACCACGAGTACCGACAAAATAACGTAAAAGTAAAGTTTTAAGTAAAACTGTTCATAGTGTTCATAAGTGAAAAATAGGTATAAATATCAATAAGTAATTTATGAACACTTGAAATTTAAGTATTCATTAAGTGTTCATGAGTGTTCATTGTTGATATGTAGACTCTACATAAGTCTTCATAGGTGTTCATTGAAGTGTTCATGCTTAATTAATTGTTATATATGGAAAATAACTTTTTATGAACACATGAACAGTTAGCTCATAAAACTTTTCACACCTTGCAACGAAAAATAATTAAGAGCATAAAAAATGACAAATCAATCGGAAATAGCGAAACAAAATTACATTACTTCACTGGCTGGCTTGAAAGCCGAAGGCCTCAGCAGCGAGGAGGCAATCGCTTTTTTGCTTATTCGAGAGCTGCGAAGTGTAGCCACTGAACTAGAACGCTTAGAATCGACAATATCAGAGAGGCTGTAATCATGGATCAGAGAGCAACATTAACGCTAATGCGTAAAACGCCACAGGAAGCCCCACAGCAACCGAAGAAGAAAAATAAGGCAGATGTTCACGCGAAGAAGAAACAACACCGCATCGACCGTATAGCGAAGCATTGGACGCTATTCAGTGAGCCAGAAGCCAAGCCGCTAATGATTGGCATCAAGGAAGCTATGATTGCTGAGGCTAAAGATAGAGGGCTGGATATCCCAGAGGGGCAAATAAAACAAGGGCTACACGCTTATATCAATCGTAAGGTATATTTAAAAGCTCTTATCTTGGGTGGCAATCGGTTTGATATGTACGGGCAACCTAACGGAGAAATCACGCCAGAACAGCAAGCCATAGCAGAGAAAACGCTGGCGGAATGGAGCAATAAATAATAGGTTAAAATTTGAATTAAGTTACACTCATGTCAGTATGCATCTAATAGATTGAAATTACATAAATGGAGTTTATATGGTTAATATGGCTTTTGGTGCGTTGGGGTTAAAGTTGTTTGAACGAATAATCACAAACTTAGCGAACGATGAGGTATTAAGAGGTAAATTTGAGGAAAATGGGAAAAGTGTTATGGATTTTCTTCAAGTTAACTTAGGCAAGGTAAGTAAACGAAGTGAAAGTGAAGAGATTTTTTTAGCTATTAACTCATCGAATAAACAAGACAAAGAGACTTTGTGTGAAATTGTCGCGGTCATAACAACACTATTTACCACATGCAAGATAGAGAGAGGCGCTCAAATTGGAGGGACACTTTTAGCTGAATTTGGAGATAAAGTATATCCACATATAGCTGAAAGAGAGTTGAGATATAAATTACCAGTTAATGCTGGAATCAAACGAAAAGCCTACAACATGGCAATGAATGATTTTGATAACATTATGA
Organism: Providencia hangzhouensis; assembly: GCF_029193595.2. NCBI lineage: Bacteria > Pseudomonadati > Pseudomonadota > Gammaproteobacteria > Enterobacterales > Morganellaceae > Providencia > Providencia hangzhouensis. Next base: position 3,066,555 of record NZ_CP135052.1, on the reverse strand, counting down.
AAGAAAATGATATTAGCGATATTAGTGAGTTGAGAGAAAAGATGAAAGATATGAGTTTATCGTCTGGTTCTTTTGGTGCTGCTAATTCTTCAATAGCCGCAATACCATTAGGGTTCGATTTTTTTGCGTCTCTACTTGGCAATGTCCTATCTTTATTTAAAACAAAATAGATATTTAATTATTATGAAAAATGCCGCCAAAGCATAAGCCGAGGCGGTTATGTATAATTGGCCTTATCAACTAAAGGGATCACCAAATGAAAAAAATCATGATAACGGCTCTATTGGCTTTGTTTCTATCGGGATGTGATAACAGTCCACCAGCACCTTACGGCTTTAAGTGGGGGCAGTTGGTGGAGGATATCCAAAAGTTAAACTTAGATGGTGAAGGATGTAGTTTAGCTACTTGTACGTTAGAAAATACGCCAGATAACACTGATGGAATTACATTTTTAATATTTGCACCTGATGCTGGACTGGTGCAAATCTTACATTCTGAGGAACTGGAAAGAACCGATAAAAAAGATGTGATTGATAAGTTTACTAAAGTCACTAATAACTTAAAGTTGATATATGGTGAGCCTACTGCTGAGACAGCCAGAGTTGATGATGAAAATAATTTCTTTGATTGTTTAGATAAAATTGGATGTAGTGATATATCCGCAGAATATGATAATAACGGTTATAAAGCATCTGTATCTGTTGGGATAAGAAATAAAGATAAAAAATTAGCTATTCTTACCAATTATCTAAAACCCAAAAACTAGAACTCTTACCTATAATAAAAGCCGACCTTGAGTCGGTTTTTTGTTGTCTTAATTTCATAAAAATCAATATAAGTAGAAAATATTTCTATATTCATAATTATTTATAGCAATATGTTATTGTTTATTTTTTGCTCTAGATTATAATTGTAGTGTATATAACAACAGGGTGGATAAATAATCATGGATAAGCCAAAAAGAACCTTCAAAGCAGTGTCAATTGAAAGCAACATAGTAGATCGCGTTAAAAAATTTAAAGAAAAACAGGGTGAAAAAGATGTTTTCATTCAACGAGCGCCTATTAGCCAATTGATTCAAGGGCTATTAAGTGATGCCTTACAGCGTGAGGGGTTCTAATGGAAAAGTTACAGCAGTTAGCAAGTACCATAGCCCAGATTTATGTTGATGGGCTAAAAGCGGAAACGGGAACAACATTAGTGACTTATAACGGCATTACAGGCGAGGTGATCCCTGAATTGCTGGCGGCAGGGCTATTTGATAATGCGGTATCGATCGTTAAGTCTCGCGGTGAGTCGTTCGACGTTGAGAGTAAGGCCTGTGATTTATTGCTCCCGTATTTGAATGTATTCACTAAGCCATACTCCATCACAGATCAGTGTATTTACGTGATTGGCGAAATGACACGTTTTGCATTACGTGACGGTAATGTCAGTGGCTTATCAGCCGTGCATTAATTAGAGGGAACAATTATGACGTATCACGGTGAAGGTTATACAATAGACATACATGGTGAGACTGAGAGCTTGCTTGAAGCGAATAAAGCGATTAGAGAAACAAAGCGGAAAATGGCTGAAATGGGTAAACAGGCTGATGATACGTCGAAAGCCTTTTACCGTTTTGATAAAACAGCAATGGCCGTTTCCAGTGCGTTAAAAATGCCTGAAATTAACCGATTATCACGTCAAATGAGCGAGTTAACGGGGCAAATTGGCGCAGCGACAGCCGCTACAGACAGAGCAACTAGCGCGAATGCGCGTTTTACAGGTGTAATTAGTAATGTCTCTGGGTTATTAGGTGCGGGGTATATTTCTAATATTGGCAGTGCGACCTCTTCACTCTTACAACATACTCAAGGGGCGATTAACGCCACACAAGCCGAGGTTTCACATACTCGCGCTATTCAAATGAAAGCACAGGCATTACAAGCCGCAGCCTCCCAAGAAGTCATTAACGCTAGAAATCTGACAGTATCCGCACAAGCCGAGTTAAAAGCGGCTCAGGCAGCGTTAGAGCACGTTTATTCACTAGAAGCGGCTAATGATGCCAAGCAACGTGATTTAGAGTCACTGAGGGCACGACAGGCGGTACAGCTCAAGGATGCCGAAATAACCTATCAAATGGCAGCGAGTGAGGAAAATCTACAACGCGTCACCAAAGCCAGCAACGCCCTACACGCCACAGAAACCAAAATCAAAACGCATTTAGCCACAACAGGGAAAGAAATTGCGCGTGTTGAGGCTCAAGTCGCTAAAGCGAAAGAAGTTGAAGCCAACGCAACCCATAAATTAAATGCGGCATTAGCATTAGAGCAAAAAGCGAAAGCCACACTAGCGACCACAACGGACGCAGTGACCGCAGCCAATAACCGCGCAGCCCAAGCCGCTAAAACTCAGTCTATGGCTATGCAAGGGTTACGGGGCGCGGTTGGGTTATTAGGTGGCCCTACTGGCGTATTCTTTTTAGCTGCCGCAGGTGTTTACGCATTATATAACGCCATGAACGATGACACCGCCACTAAAGAGTTTAACGACAGGGTAGATCAGTGGATTGATAAAATTGACGAACTGTCAGCAAAACAGGCTCGTGTTGTCGCTAACCGCTTAGGCGAGAAGATAGCGGAAACAACCACAGAGCTAGATGGACAGAAAAAAAGTCTTGAAGCTGTAAACGAAAAGCTACGAAATCATAGAGAAGAACTTGGCAGAATTGAAAAAGGAATTCAGGATCTTAAAAAGCAAGATGGAGAAGTTAGCCCATCATACTCGTTAGATGATTTCGTTAAGGAAATTGAAAAACTCACAAAGAAACAGCAGCAGTATGAGCTACTTATTTCAGAAGGTGAGCAAAACATTCGACGCTGGACGGTATCGCAAAGAAAAGCCGCTGATATTGCTAAGGTTAGAGCGCAACAAACAGACGAACTGACCAGAGCCGATTTAATTTACCAACGCCAAGCTAAAGGCGTGATTGATGCTAACCAACAAGTAGCCCGATCACTGGAATTAGGCAGCGAGGCAGCCGTTAAGAAAGAACAGGCTATCAAAGAGCTAGAAAAGGCGTTAATTGCTGACGGCTTTGTGAAAGACTCTGAAATATTTAAACAGAAAATCCAAGAGTTAACGGATGAGTTTGATAAAACAGTCAGCTTGAACCTTGCTAACTCTCTCACTGAGATTGAGCAGCGCACCAAAGCCCTCACGATTGGCATGAACGACGGTAAGCCGGCACTGGATGAATACAACTCCTCGTTACTTCTGATGCAAATGGGATTAAAACAAGGTTCTGCCGCCTACAATGCCGAACTCCCGAAAGCCATTGAAGCCATACGCAAATTACGTGAAGCCCAAGAAGCCGCACTAAGCAGTAAATCAAAAGGCAATAAATCCGCTAAAGCCGCCAACCAAGCGAATGAAGCGATAAAACGCCAGAGTGAGCAGTTAGCTACGTTGAAAAAACGTTATGGATTACTGGAAAGTGGCGTAGCCGATGTTAATCGTGAAATGGCAATCTATGAAGCTGTTCAGCGACTAGGGGCACAGGCAACAGAGAAACAAAAAGCGGCTATTTCGAAAGAGGCTGCGGAACTGTTTGACCTCAATCAGCGCGTGAATGATTTTATTGCGGCTCAGGAAATCACCCCAGAATTAAAACTGGCGCATACCTTTGGTGAGGAAGTGAAAACCCTCAAACGTTTGTTAGATGAGGACTTCATCAACAAGGAAGATTTTGAGCGTATGGGGCGTGAGGCAATGGTGTCATTTAATCAGGGAATGACCGATATCAAAATTAATGCCTCAGTGAATTACGTTGAGGAAAATCGCGCTAAATTTGACCCGATTCAGGCATTAGCTAATGAGCATACTCAGAAGTTAGCCATGATGAAAGAATACAAGGCGCAAGAGCTACAAATACTCAATGAAGCCTATGCAAAACAACAGATTAGCCATGACCAGTTCACCGCATCCAAAGCGGCAACCGATGCGCAATACCAGCTACTCAGAACCGCAGCAGAGAAAGAGTATCAACAGCAGCAATTAGCGGCACAATGGGAGCTAATGAGACAGCAAAACTTAGGCTATGAGATGTTGGCTTCAGCGGTTGATTCTCTGGCGGGTAATGCTTCAAACGTCCTGACAGGGTTAATTACTGGCTCAATGGATGCGTCAGAGGCGTTGCGCTCGTTAGGCAATACGATGCTAAACAGTGTCGTAAATTCCATTGCTCAGGTTGGCGTGGAGATGCTTAAAAACTTCATCTTGACTAAAACAATTGGCGTTGCTTCACAGGCAGCGAACGCAGCGGCAGCGACAGCAGGAGGCGCGGCAGCATTAGCAGCATGGACACCTGCAGCAATAGCGGCATCTATCGCAACAGGTGGAGCAGCATCAGGAACGGGATTATCAGCCTATACAACCGCACAGGCCGCAGGAAAAGCTACGTCGATGTCAATGATTGGCTTTGGTGGTGGACGTTATAACGGTGGCGCGGTCGATGCGAATAAAATGTATCGATTTGGTGAAGGTGGTAAGCCTGAAATATTTCAAGCCGCAGGGAGAAATTACCTTTTACCAGGAGAAGGCGGCAAGGTTATTCCTAATCGTGATATTGGGGGCGGTGGCGTGCCTAATGTTGTTATCAATGTGAATAACACCGTTGCGAGTGCTCAGGTTGAATTTGGACAGCCAAAATATGACCCAAGGACAAACACGATCACGCTTGATGAAATTATTCATGAAGTGATGAACGGTGGGAAATTAGATGATGCTTTACGTCATGCTTATGGGTTAGGCAGAAAGGCAAGAGGCAGCTTTTAATTTTAATGGGGCAGATTTCTGCCCTTTAGTTTTATTGGAGTACCGCAATGATAAAAATGAAAGTTGTTAAGAAAGGTGGAAGCCGTGGTTTTGACCGCTATGTTAGCCATGTTCAGCAAAGAGTGTCTTTAGCTATGCAGCGGTTTCTTATCGATGCTGGAGCACAGGCCGCAGTCTATACGCCTATCGATACCTCAACATTGATTAACAGCCAGTTTCGAACAGTCACCGTTAATGGCACACGAGTAACGGGGCGTATTGGTTACTCCGCCAGCTATGCCGCGTATGTGCATGACCCGAAAGTTAAGCAGAAGTTTAAACGCCCAACGGCTAAAAAAGAGTTCCTGAAAAAAGGTGTAGAGGAAACGTTACCCAATTTAGCTAAGTATATTCAGGAAGAATTGAAGCGTTAACTTTGATGATTTAGATACCAGTACGCGCGAGGGGAAATATGCAGAAAACAATCAAAAAGAAAACCAACCGTTATTTTAATGATGTGCCGACAACGCGCCTAATCGTGACGTGTGAGCAGTCAGTGATTGATATGGTAGATATTCACATTAGAGCCGATAGAGTGACGAGGGGCAATCGTGCGGAGTTTGTGAGGCAAGCAATCATTGAGAAGCTACAGCGTGAACTTTGATGATTTATGCAACAGTACGTGCGCGTGCGAGACTATAAACCTTTGACGATTTAGTGACACGCTAAGAATGATGATTTTCGGGCACGTTAGGAATGATGATTTATGTACATCGTAGAGAGTGCTAATGTAGATAGAATTATTTGATTTTAGGGTGATAAATAAAATGGAAAATGTAAATTTCTATCCTTGGGTTGGTGCTAATTACGAAAATAGTATGTTTGGTATAAAAATACTCATACTTGGTGAGTCTCATTACGCTGAAAATGATGATGAGCCAGATAGTGATTGGACTCAACATGTTGTAAAACATAACGCCCAAGATCATCCCAATGCGTTTTTTACTAAAATTACTAAAGCTGTATTAGGGCTATATAGTGAAGATGAACTATCAGAAGATACACGTTCTAATTTTTGGGAACATGTAGCTTTCTACAATTATGTACAGGGTATTGTTGGAGAGTCAGGGCGAATTAGGCCAACAGCTGAAATGTGGGAAGCAGCAGAAAAACCGTTTTTAGCCGTTGTAGAATCATTGAAACCCGATGTAGTTATAGTGTTAGGCTCTATGTTAGGTGAATGGGGTCCTGCGTTAAATGATAATGTTAAAGTAGCCTATTTGTATCATCCATCTAGCGGCTATTTTAATTATGAAGACGCAATACCAGCAATTAAGAAAGCAATGGGTGATGCTAAACGCGCAAGTAATTCTTAACGTTTTTCTAATGCCAAAATCTTAAGAAATCCTAAGATTATTACTGGTCGAATGATAACATTTGATAACGTTCAGATGCTAACATTTGCTAACGTATTTCAGGCAGTGCCACCTCTTTTTTGAGCATGAACTACTAGTGAATACTAGAGCACTCTGCAAAACGAAATAAATAAAAGAAATGCACAAATATTAGCAAGGGTCGATAACACAAATTTTTGTACATACTGGGAACTCTATATTCTGTACGGTGATGATTAGCATTTTAGTGATGGACAGATTATATTATAAAGAGTTTCATTAACAACGGCTCTATTTTATTTCTGGTATTATGACAGTATAGGTATCTTCTATGTCCAATCCTTCTTATGAATTTGTTGTCTATTACAATGGTTTATCTAAAGAGCAATTTTATTCTGCTATAGACGGTACTATTTCTGTTATTGATTCGATGACTAATAAACGCTTATCTGCTCGTCCTGGTTTCCCAGTCCCAACTCAGAAGCAATTAACTATTAATTTAAATCACCATAGAGCGGCTATTGCTATTAAAAATACTTATGAAATAACTGTAATGATAAGGGATCATCTTCTCGGTAATAATTCTGATATAACTCTATATAAGGATATAGAAGAGCTTAAGTTTTGAAGTCTTTTGAAATTTTATAGTCACAAACAGTGTGCAAGGAAGTTAGCGTTTAAGTGCCTTCCTTACCTTGCATCTGATTTTTCTTTGCTTTACCACGTCATTTTATTTCGTACTAAACAAGAGCACTAGTTAGCTAAACTCTCTGAGCCACCTAATTATGATTCTTAGGTAAGGATGATTAAATTGAATTTAGCTTACCTGCAATATCTTTGTGACGCTTCCACGCTGAATAAATATCCTTATCCCACGCTTTACCGCCTTTAGTTTGATATCCAGCCTCGTTAATTCGTTCTGCGATAATCCGCCCGTTATCTATGCCCTCTGATAGCACCAAATTAACCACAGAAACGACAGCAGACTCATTATAGGTATACGGTGGGATATCTGCCTTACCAGCAATTAAAGACGCTACAGACGATTCTAGGCGTTCTACTAGCGATAGCATACGAGCGTCAGGATTACTGTCTGGGCGGTTTAGCTTCTCTTTGATAGCTGAGACTATCCACGCTGTTTTATCAGTACCAGAGTTCGATACAGCATCATTAAACAGTGCTTGCAGTTCAGCAGGTAAACGAAAGGCAATAAGATTAGATTTACTCATGATAATAGTCCGTTATTAATTCATTGAGTGCTTATTATATCAGTGTATAACACTGTTATACAGATTAGAAAATGTAAAATTGCTGGTGGATTTAATGATTAATTCTATAACTTAAAGTTAGAGTAACTTACTGTAAAACAAGCAAAGCGTATTATTGCGCCTTGTAACTAGCTGAATACATGGCAAAGCTCAAATTTGAGCACAGTCTAATTTTACCAATAGAATCAATCAGCTCATTTTTGAACCTGTATTTATCAATAGAAACAGTGCCCTCAAAATTGAGGAGGGTTAACGATTGTGATTATGGCCATAGTCGGAAAGGGTGACAGTTGAAATGCTACCCTTGGTGCTGAGGACGGCTTGAAATGAAGCTCTCATATCAAAACCACAAATTAGTGCCTTTAGCCATAGTAGCTAAATATTAGCCAGTACAGCTAACCTATAAAAACACGGTATAGCTATTTTGGCATCAAAAAGAATCACGGTAATAACGTACCGAAATGGTACTAATATAAACCACGGTGGTACTATGGTGTTGTTATAGTGATTGTAAGGTATCCGTTTTGGTATCCACCGAAAAGGCTATATTTTACTGGATACTCTATCCGCTGAATGTTGATAATTGTTGACATCAGAACCTGACAAAACCAGACATGAGAACAAAGTAAATGTTGTTAATTGTTGTGGTCGAAAACTTGTCAAAACTTGTCATCACGCCAAACAAATTTATAAGTCCGTCCAAAATTAAATAGGTACGCAGTAGGTATGCGTTTAATTCTCGCATTTCGTTATAATCAAATAAAATCATGATGTTGTGGGAAAGTACGCAGAATGGTACGCAGCAAAACAGCATGTTTTATGCTAGTGGAATGATGGGCTTTGATTGTTCCAATTCAGCACAATCAAGGTATAGCGATAATCACAACACCTTTGAGGTAAAGCCATGTTACAACGTGAAGCAATAGAAGCTGTTATGATGGAGTTAGCTCACCAGCAGGGCAATCACTCAACGGACGCGATAGGTTAGCCATTAGAACAGGTGTAGCACAGACAATACAGGCTAAAGAGCGTCACAGACGGAGAATGACAGCACCAACCTACCAATGGACTAAGCCAGCACCAAAACGATAATAGGTTGCCTTGATATCAAGGGTACTTAAGGCGGTTAAATAGGACTCCTTGAGATTAAGGAGTCATGAGGCTCTGAAATTGGAGGCTCGTCACTGGCTGGCAATATTCTAATCATGGCCATGAGATAAAAGTAACCACTTTGGTAACCACCAAAAGTAACCACAATGCAAATAAGCATTGCGATACCCACAGGACAATTTTGTCCTCTGAATATTAATTTCATACTGATAATAAAAACATCTCATAACGATAAATGTAATCATCTTAAAAGGATGGTCGTAATTAATTGGTAGATGTGAACTATATTTCATATAAAATATTCTACGCTTAGGACTTAAAGCCATAAACAAGAGTGTTATAAGCTATTAAATTGTGTCTGTGAGAAATATTATAAAAAAGGTGAAGCATTGTGAGCATATTAAAATCGATTTGGGATTTTTTTGGGCTTTATCAGACTAAAAAAATAAGAATTTTACATGCGTTAATTCTACTTTTGGTAATATCACAAATCATTGTGAGTAATTGGATGACGGGAACTAAGTCAGTAGTTGTTCCGTTTTTTGACGAGACTTATTTATTCACTTGGATTCATATCGTTTCAGGTTTTGTGCTTTTTTTCTTAACGTTCTTTTTAGTCGTGTTATGTTTTAACCAGCGAGGGTTTAGATATTTTTATCCCTATCTCTGGGGGGACTTTAAGCAAATCAAAGAAGATATAAACTCTCTTTTAGCTAAAAAGCTACCAGACAGCTCACCTAAAGGGCTTGCCGCGACAGTTCAAGGGTTAGGGTTAGGTGCTTTATCAATTGTTATTTTGTCTGGTATTGCATGGTTTATTCTATGGTTACAGCAGTCACCACTTGCTTTAGAGGCTAGAAGTATTCATAAATCACTCACAATTTTAATTGAGATTTATATTTATGGTCACGGTGGTTTAGGGATTATTCATTTTATAATTTGGAAAAAAAGTAAAAATAAATAGGTTTGCTTGATACCTCATTGGCAATATGGGTGATTAGTCGCCCATATTCATTAAATGATATTTTGTTGCAATCTGTAGATGCTAATAAGTTACCGTGACGCAAATATGCGTTACTTAGTAAATCAATAGGTTATCTACTCTGAACATGAATGACTAAAGCTAAAATAACGGTCCTATTACGGCCCGTATAATGTGATTGAACGGTAAGGTTACGGTAAGGTTAAACGGGGATGTTACGGGGAGGATTAAGCCGATAACGGTGAGATTACGGTGAGGTTTCCACAATGGTTTCCAGTGAAAACGCACTTTAGGAAATGGAAACTAACACTAAGGTTACTACAAGGTTTCAGGCGGTCAATTTAACCGTTAGTAATGAAAACAATGCATTGCCACCTCTTACCATTGGTCACTGAAACGATGACCAATGAGCGTTAATCTGGTTTTGTGACAGAATTAAGCGTTATCAATCAATTATATTTTGATTCCGTCGATTTAACGGAATTAAGCATAATCAATAGCTTATAGATACATACGGGATTATCCCGTATCATCATGGATAAATTAACGTTTAGATCAACCCTAGAAATTAGGATTATTATCCGATCTTCCTGAGTCCCACTAGCATTATATTTTAACCACTAGCTTATATTTTGATGGTATCAAGATGAATAAACCAGAAATGAGAAAAGCAAAATCAATCAGGATCACCACGTCAGGAACGGTAATAAAAGCCCCTGAGCGAGTTAAAACAGCTACAGGTAAAGTAATGGCCATAATGACTATTCAGGCTGAGAGTGACAAGCGTAGCCCGTACCCATTAAAGATAGTAGCATTCGATATTAACGCGCTGGAGCTAATGACCTGCCAGAAAGGAAACAAAGTCACGGCTACAGGCCGCTATGAATGGTTTAATGGTTATCAGCTAACAGGGGCGCAGATAGTTAATTATTAGGTTTGTACTGGTTACTTTTGGAGAAAATATGTTTAAAACTGGAGTGATTAGAGGGAGCATTAAATCCCCTACGGTAAGAAAATCGGCGAGATTTCAGATATGGGAAAGGCTAGATAAAGGAGAGTCATTAAAAAGCATTAAAGAAAATCCCCCACTGATGCAAAATGGAGTAGCTACAAAAGACAGCAATATTGATATAGAGCATTATCAATGGGATGTATGGTCTAAATTATAGAACAATACTAGATATTGCGTTTTATAAATATTAACAAATCACTTTCTTGTATAAAGTAAGTTGCTAATCTCGTAACTAGATATAAGGTTATAATATGCAATTATTTCAGTATGTAAAACTGCTATACCCTGAATTTGAAGTAAGTAAAACAAAGGTTCATTTAGCTAGATGGAATGGCAAAGAAAACCCTTTAGATCAATATAGAGAATCTAAGTTTGACGAATGGCAGTCATACCAAGCGAGAAAAAATTTTGAACGTAAATTTGTTATATCCCTTATACAAGCTGGACGTTCTGGAAGGTGGCTTTTTGCTGGTTTGTATATTAGCGATGGATGTAATTCATACGAAAAGAATGGAAAAACAAAGTATAAATATAACTTGGTGAAAGTCAGCCCCACAAGTGAGTATGAAGGGCGTTTATATGTTTATTCGGCATATAAGGCTAGAAATTCTTATCCTGAAGCAAAAACGTTATCAGAAGATTTAGCCATACATGAGATAACACCGCAAAAAATAGGATTTAAGAAATTTCAAAGTTATAAGACAATCAACCTAACGCGAAACGAACTAGGTAAGATAATTGAAAATGACTTAAGTTCTTGGAAATTTGCTTTAAAATCTGTGAAAGGTATTTATGTCTTAACTGATACCAAGACGGGGCGTTTGTATGTTGGTAAAGCTGATGGGCAAAGTGGGATTTGGGGGCGCTGGTGTCAATATTATGATAATGGTCATGGAGGCAATAAGGGGCTGAAAGAAGAGTTTAACATTACAAATGAAGAAAGATTAAATGATATAAAATTTGCAATACTTGAAGTTCTAGATATTAATTCTAGTGAAGAAGATGTATATGAAAGGGAATCATATTGGAAAGAAATATTAGCTTCTCGCATTACTGGATATAACCTGAACTAAATAGTATTAAAAACAATCAATTCTCATTTGTTGGCGTATCTTTCTCTCTATTCTCTAATTGACCACATGCCTTAAAGATAGCAACCTATAAAAATATTTTTCGGTTGCTATTGTTCCGTTTGAAACGGAGGCAGTAAAAATACGGGCAGGGTTATTTCTGGTTGGTGTTTCATTATCTGCAATAAAATTGCCATTGTTGATATTTATGCAATGATGTTACTAGAAAGTGTAGGGCTAACATTGAGATTAAAAATCACCTCAAAACAGGTATGACAAAAATATTAGGGGGTACATTTGGGGGTATCTATAAATTTAGAATTTAAATAATTATTTATTATCAATGTATTGATTGCTATGTGTGGTTCCCTCCTCCGCCATCTTCACTTCTAGCAACATTTTCTAAAGTCTTCCAATCCCCTTAAGTTATACAAACAAACAAGCAAACAAGCATTCCAACTAAATCCCATTATTCCAACGTCTACTATCGTCTATTGAAAACTACCCCCCTTCAGGTGGTACATATGGGGTACATTTATACCCCATGATTTGAGTACCCCCAAATGAAGCTAACCGTTAAGCAAATTGATTCCAGTAAGCCTAAAGAAAAAGACTAAAAACTATCTGATGGTGGTGGGCTGTATCTATCGGTTCAAACTAATGACGGAAAATATTGGCGGTTAATATACCGAATCGATGGTAAAGAGAAACTTTTAGCTATTGGAATTTATCCAACCGTTAAACGCCGTTTCACAATAGCTTGTGTGAGGACATAAAAGCCCCGAACAGCGAGGGACGCTGCTCTGGTGGCGTGTATTAGACAATGAACGGTGAATCAATACTGTCATGAGTCAGTACAGACACAAGCAAGCCCAGTTTTTCATTACTGCATTCACGTAAAAACGCTAAATCGGTATCTAATCGGTAAGTTGCCATCAGTGTTATTCCCTAGCTTGAAAAAGAGAACACCACGATAACAACCTCACCAGGCAGGTTATGTCCGGCTATTTGGCTTTTTTTCGAGAGAAAAATGAAGGGAAATGACAGGGGTGTCATGGATTTAATTTAACTGATTGATATTAATTTTAATTATTGGGTTTCGTGTCAGTGATATATATTTGAAAAATCGTTGAGTATCAATAGGCATAAAAATATGCAAGAAGCGACATTGAACAAAACAATGACACTTGACTTAAGTTAAATTAACATAACGACCTTTGACACAGGAGGTCGTTATGAAAATGCCCGCTTCTCTATGGGTTATATTAATTGTTTTTTCCCTTTTCATGCTTATACATATAACTGGCGCTTTTTTTTACGTTTCTAGCATGTTGAGATTAAGTTCATCAGTTGATGTCTGGAGTAGCTCTGATGGGGCGTTCTTAATTATTGGGTTGACATTGTATCAACTTGTATTACCGACAGTAGAAGTTTTAACTGTGGTTTTAGTTTTAATGAAGAAAAAAATTGGAGCAGCTTTATTGAAAATTCTATGGTCAATCATAACGCTAATGTCAATTTTTTCTGCATTTAAAGGGATTAATAACGCACTCGAAGGAAATGGGTTTTCAAGCATGGCAGAGAAAACAGGCGGTGTTATAGGTGTATTATTATTACCAATCATAATGATTTTCTTGACTTATATTCTTTTTAAATCCTCTAGAGTTAAAGATTATTTTCAGTCAGTATCAGCAAAGTAATAAAAACAAATGAGCCAACTACTCAAGTTGGCTCATTTTGATCACCTATCAAAATATTCCACTTCGGCTTCTTCGGTTTCAGAAAGACAGCCACCGGACTTACCGATTAACGGAATACCTTGACCATAGCTAATGCATGAATACGAAGAGAGGTATAGTCAACTCTGGTATTCATTCTTCATGATAAATTAAGGAATTAAAGTTGATGAAAAGCCGTTATCAAATTCAATTTTCACCATCAAGATTGGAAGCAGAGAAAATACGAAAACTCATTCAAATGCCAGTTACTGTAGATAAGGAAAAAATGCCATACAGATTATTTACTAATCTATGGAATTTATTAGCTATAGCATCGATTGTATCGGGGATCGCCTTATTGATGATTGGGTATAAGGCTTATTCAGTTGTAGATGGTTTTTCTGGCTTAAAAAACTTAGGTCTTTTTTCTTTTTGTGGCTTAGTCAGCTCGTTAGCATGCTTGTATATAACCTTTCGAATAGAAATGCATTACTTATATAGAAATGAAGAAAAAGAACATAGCGATCCTGATTCTCTAGTCAAAGTTAAAATTAACAGGAAATACATAGACAATATGACGAGGGGCACCTTAGTCAGGGTATTTTGGCAAAATATAGAAGAATGTTATATCAGGGAAGAGTATCTGTTTATTTTTGCTTCTGATGGTGAAGGCACTGTTATCCCTGCGAGGGTTTTAGCTGATGGCGAGTTTGATAAATTATATCAGTTTGTTATGGAACAGATTGATAACCATAAACCATGATAGATACTCAAAGTACAGTCTAGTTATTTATTATTGGACTTGTACGCCTTGACCGTAACTAATATACGTACACGATACAGATGATGTAATTATTATCGCTATGAAAAAATGATTCTATCAGAGCTAAATGAAATTAGTTTGATTTTATATGAATTTATCCACCAAGAAAATAGATATGTGCAGATTAATACACTATTAAAATAAGGAGGAAAAATTAAACTTACAAGACTTGTATGGTGATTGTGGAACTATTTTAATAAAATCAATTTGTTGTAATTACTTTTTCGATTGAAATATTTGGTTACATAGTTTATTTCTATGTACATTAGAACTTACTGGGCTTATCGCAGTTTGGTCTATTTTTTGTTCGATGATAATTCGGTTATGATTCATTTTTAGTGTTTTTCTGAAATTATATAGCGATATTTCAACCAGTTTACGCTAAGTCACTTATCCTAGGGAGATACAAAAAGGCCGCTAGGTTTACAGTCTATCCATAAGCTTTTATTATCCTTAACTCAAATCTTACCGTGCGCACTGGCTGAGATGACGGAAATTAACAGTTAATTATATTTACTTAACTCAATTTGTCATTCTTGATAAAGGATATCGCTATGCCAACTCCATGCTATATTTCCATTGAAGGAAAAACCCAAGGCAACATCACTGCCGGTGCATTTACTGCGGATTCTGTGGGTAACATCTATGTACAAGGTCATGAAGACCAAATGCTGGTGCAAGAATTTTCTCACGTTGTGACTGTACCGACAGACCCGCAATCCGGCCAGCCTTCAGGCCAACGTGCGCACAAGCCGTTCCGTTTCACCGTGGCGTTAAATAAAGCGGTTCCACTGCTGTATAACGCCTTAGCCTCTGGCGAAATGCTGCCGAAAGTGGAACTAAAATGGTACCGCACCTCAGTTGAAGGTAAACAAGAGCATTTCTTCACCACCACGTTAACCGATGCGACTATCGTCAATATTGACTGCCAAATGCCACACTGCCAAGACCCGGCAAAAGCCGATTTCACGCAGTTAATCGAAGTCTCTCTGTCTTACCGCAAAGTGGACTGGGAGCACACGGTTGCAGGCACATCGGGTGCTGATGACTGGCGCGCACCGCTCGAAGCGTAATACCTTTTTGACGGGCTCTTTTGGGCTCGTCATCGCTTTTATTTCGTTCCCCGCTTCTTATCCATTTTGTCATGGAGACTAGTGATGTTTAGCAAAGACCCCAAAAAAACCACCATTGACCCCGTTTCTATTGTCAAAGATGAAGCGGTAAATCAAGTTAAAAATAAAGTGCAATCTAAAGTCAATGAGTTGGTGTCCAGTAAAGTACAAAAAGCGGCAGCATTAGCCCAGCAAGGGGGGGCTTTGGTATCAACAGCGGCATCTATGGCAACTCAGGCGACATCCCAATTGAACAGTGTAGCCAATAACCCGCTTATCCATGGCGGTGGATTTGGTGGTGGATTAAAACTTGGTGGTGGACAAACTTTTTCAGAAAGTCAGGCATTACAAGCCGCTCACGGGGCATTGTTAGATGCACTAGGCATGGGAAGTCTGGAAAGTGGCTTGGTGTTTACATGCTCAATTGCTGGGCTACCCGATGAAACTTTTCAAGTTACCGAATTTAATTTAACGGAAGGGTTGTCTTCGTTATTTTCCCTTTCGATTAGTGCTGTTAGTGCCTTACCGTTTATTGATTTTCAGAAACACCTTGGCGTCGCCTCTTCTTTAACCGTCAAGCGTGATGGTGTCCAAGTCCGTAAAGTGAATGGCATTTTAGCCGGGGCGGTTCAAGGGAATACGGATGGCGTAAAGACGTGGTATCACTTTGATATTCGTCCAGAAATGTGGGTAATGACCCTTAATCAAGATAGCCGTATTTTTCAAAATCAAAACGTACCGACCATATTAAAAACCTTGCTGGATGAAGCGCATGTGAAGTCGGACTGCAAGTTTTACCGTGATGACTTACATCCCAAACGTATTTACACCACCCAAAAGCGAGAATCCGCCTTTGATTTTTGGTGTCGTCTCGCCTTTGAGGAAGGGATTAACTTTTGGTTTGAAGAAAACCAATTGTTTTACAGTGACGAACATATGGGGATGACGGCGGGAATTAACCTGATGTATAACCCGCAAGCGGATACGGATATCAGCGACAGTACCGCCATGACATGGCAGTACGGTGAATACCTGTGTGTGGATGAAACCATTCATAAAGACAATAATTTCATTCGTCCTTCCTACCCGCTTAGACATGAAAATAAATTGGAAAAGGGTGGGCAACACAGCGTCTTTGAAAGTTACGGTCGCTTTCAATTAGATGAAGAGGGCAAACCACTCACCCAAATTCGTTTTGAACAGTTACGTAATGGGAGCAAGGTGGGTAGTGCCACAACAAACTGCTTTGCGCTGATGCCCGGTAAAATCTTCACCTTATCAAATCATCCTCACCTCCCAATGAATGACAGTTGGCAAGTTATTAGCGTGAGTCATCATGGTGTTCAACCTCTGGCAGACAATGGCGGAGGGGATGGTACTCAGTTGTCGAACAGCGTTTCTTTTATCCCTGGTACGCAAGAGTGGCGGCCACCTTATCGTTATAAACCCACCGCGGATGGTGATGAAGTTGCGACTGTCGTGGGCCCTCCGGGTGAAGAAATCTATGTCAATGAACATGGTGCGGTGAAAGTCCATTTTCACTGGGACAGACGTGGAGAGCCTGACCATAGTGCTTCGTGTTGGGTGCGTGTTGCGATGGGCTGGAGTGGCGGCGGCTATGGTTTTTCTGCGGTTCCACGCATCGGAACGGTCGTTCAGATTAGTTACCTCAATGGGGATATTGATAGGCCGATTATCACGGGCTGTACTTATGATGGTCGCAATGCGACTCCAATCAGTTTTCCTGAAAATAAAACCCGTACCACGTTTCGGACGAAAACCCATAAAGGGGAAGGGTTTAACGAGCTGCGCTTTGAGGATGAAAACGGCAAACAGGAAGTGTTTATACATGCCCAGAAGGATATGAATACCAAAGTGTTGAATAATCGGACTACGCATGTGTTGGCTGATCATTTAGAGGTGGTTGAAAAAAATCAAATGGTCAAAGTGACCCTAAACCAAGATGAAGAAGTGGGTGAAAGTAAAAAATTGCACGTCAATGAAAATTATCAACAAAGGGTTGGTGCGAATAAGACGTCGATAGTCAAGGAAAATATCCAATATGTTGCGGGCGATTCATTTGAAATAGTGTGTGGAAAATCGATATTGCGAATGGATAAAGACGGATATATTCGTATTCAGGGTCATGAAGTTATTATTGAAACGTCAGGTGATCAGTTCCTTAAAGCTAATGGCGATATTACATTTAAAGCTAAAACTATTTTAGGTAATTAGTCATGACAAAATTATCCATAACCAATGAAATACGACCAAATGATCCATCACTTCTAGATGAAATCATTGAACAAACAGAACCTCTTTCTTTGGCTGAAGAGCAAGCAAGACTTCCATCGATTCAATTAGCTCGGCTTGTTAGCTACAGTGAGAAAAGTGTATTTATTGCATTAAATGAGATTGATACACCTATTTTAGCGTTGAGTTTAGCGCCGATAGTGGAGTCAGACATAGGTAAAATTTGTGCAATTCAATTTATCAATGGTAATAAGCAGAACCCACTAATCATGGGGCTGATCCAACAAAACAATCATTCGATGATATTGCCAGAAACTCCGTTAAATAACATGATGTTTTCGTCTCCAGAGCATGGGCAGTTACATATTCAAGCAAGTGAATCTATTACATTACAGTGTGGTGAGTCGAGTTTAACTCTTACTGCGGATGGTTTTGTGCAAATAAAAGCGCTTTATATTGATAACTATGCTTCAGCAACGAACCGTATTAAGGGCGGTTCAGTGCAAGTTAATTGAAGGGGACTAGGAATATGGAGTTGATAAATAACGCTAAACATACGACGGCTAAAGCGACAGTGATGATTGATAAAGCGGGATTTGAATATCTGGTTGTGGTGATGAAAGCTAGCTACCATTTACCTGATGATAATCAACTTGCACGTCCAATTATTCCTCCTAAAGCACTGGCTTATACGGATACATATACTGGTGAAGTGGGAACTTCTGTTCCTCTTTATGATGCTGACTTTGTCTTAAGAAAGCATAAGTGTGATGTGATCTTTAATGCTAACGCGTTTGCACCGAATGCCGAACCGACTCAGCATTTAATGGTATCGGTACAGGTCGGTGAAATGAAAAAAAGTCTCTCTGTCATTGGTTACCGACAGTGGCAACAGGGAACTGAACATTATACGGCAGGTGATGTGACTCCGTTTACAACCGTTCCTTTACATTATGGTTTTGCTTTTGGTGGGCAGTATCATTTCCAAGATGAGATGATCTCTCACTCTATTAATCCATTAGGAAGAGGTTATTTTTCTTTAGAAAAACCGAATGGGGAGATGATGATGCCCCAATTAGAAAACCCAAAAGAACTAGTCGATGCACCTGATAATGATGTTAAGCCTATTGCCCTCTCAGTATTACCCCGCCATTACGGGGAGCGTGTGAAATACGCGGGAACTTTCGATGATAAATGGCGTAATGAAACGGCACCGTTTCTACCGGATGATTTTGATGAATGTTATTTCCAATCTGTACCAGATGACCAACAGATTGATTTTCCTGTCGGTAATGAAGTGATTACGTTAACCAATATACATCCGACTCGTCCAGAAATTCATTTCAAGCTTCCAAGGTTAAATAATGTCCCCGTACGATTATATCAGCGTGATGGCGAGGTAGTATTGCTAACACCTAAGGTAGATACCCTCTATTTTGAACCCGAAAAGAATTATTTCTCTGTTATTTGGCGTTGTCATCATCAGATCCGTACTATTCAAGATGTTGAACAAGTGCTTGTAGGGCCATTATTAGATAGTTACGTATCTCGCCAAGCACCAGTGTCGACATGTCGGGGGTAAGATGAAAGATAAACCATATTTGTCAATTATTTCTGCTGGACTATGTACCCCTGTGGGAACGGACCTATTTTCTGCTACCGCGGCTATTCGAGCGGGGCTAGACCATTTCCGGGAAACTCATTTTCGAGACACACTAAATCACCCAATCATTGGCTCTCTGTTATATGACTGCCAAATATGGGGACCTGCACGATTTATTGCTTTAATTAACGATGTCATTGAGCAATCACTAAAAACCATCACGGTAGATAAAGAACACATTGTAGTGTGTTTATTATTACCGGAAGAAGATAGGCCAGGAATGTTCCCTCAATGGCTTAAGATGATTTCAGAGACAGTCTTACAGCCTTTTCATACTAACTCGATAGCATTTAACCGAGGTAAAGCCGGGATCGGTGAAGCCCTGCCTTTTGTACAGGAAATATTGTCAACTCAAACAGCTGACGTGGCATTACTAATTGGGTGCGATAGCTATTTTAACGCAGAAACTATTCGCCATTATATGGACACACATCGGTTATTACACTCAGAAAACAGAGATGGTTTTATTCCTGGGGAAGGTTCAGCCTCAGTCGTCTTGACACTAGCAGACAATAGGCACAGTCATGTAAATATTCTTGGTTTTGATACTCAGCTAGAAGCGGCACATATTCTTCAAACTAAATTACCCTTAAGAGTAAAAAGTTTATCAGAGGCAATTGAGCATGCTTGCCAAGGCTCATATCTTTCATTAAGTGATACTCAATTTCACATTAGCGACGCTAATGGCGAATCTTTTTATTTTAAAGAAATATCGTTGGCAACAACTCGTACGTTAAAAGAAAAAGTTGCACATTATCCTCATTATTTAATTGCTAAAAGCCTAGGTGAAACAGGAGCAGCAAGCAGTGTGATGATGTTGGCAACCTTGTTTGAATGGATGAAACATCCAGAAGGACCCGGAGATAGCGGATTGGTGATATCTAGCGCAGATAGCGGGGAAAGAACGGCGATTATTTTACAATATCAAGAGGTTAAATAGATGGATACACGTGTCTATGTTAATGATCGAGAAGCATGCTCTAAGGCATCTGATGGCGTATCAACGGCCGCATTTCCAGACCCTTGCTGGTCTCCAGGGCCAAGTGTAGTTCCTTATCCAAATACGTCAAAAGCGGATGCGTTATCAAATGGCACCGCAACGGTGTTTATTCAAAATACCATGGTAGCCCAGGAAGATCGTTCATTTTTTTCTACTAGTACTGGCGATGAACCTGCCACTTATGGGTTAGCTAAAGGGGTGATGACGGGAGTAATCAAAGGTAAGGCTTATTTCCGTTCATGGTCATTGAATGTGAAATTTGAAGGATATGGCGTTGCCCGCCATCAAGATTTAATGACACACAACCATGGTTCTTTTCCGTCTAATACACCGACTTTTCCTTATGTTTCCCGCGGTGTTTTTGGGGGATTAAAAGCGTGTGATAAAGAAAATACGCAAGTTGAAAAACGTTGTGAGCCGGATAAAGATAATTCAGAGACACAGCAAACGCTCAAAAAAGAGAGCAAGCTCAGAAAAGCTTTAGCAAAAAAAAAGCAACGACAAAATAAAAAGAACAGCAAAAAATGGCATTGGACGGATGACCATTGTGCTGGGCTTGAAATAAAAGTATCAGGAAATACCCCTGAAGAAATGCAGGAAATGGCGAAAGAATACATGGATGATATGTCTGAGTCGATACAGACATTAAAGAGTGAGTTGGATTACGTTAATGCATTAAAAAGTAAGCTAACGGACATGGCTGAAAATGCAGCAATGAAAGCCTTGGGGAAAGTAGGGGCGAAAGCAGTTGCAAAACAAGCTGTGGGTAGTGCTGTTCCAGCGTGGGGAAATGCGGCAATGGCCATTTGGACATTGGGCGACCTTGCTTATTCTGGCTTTGAGATTAGTTCTATTAAATCAGCGGCTGAAGAAGGGCTTGAGCAAATCAAAGTGTTATCCGAAAAAGCCGAAGACATCAAGAAATTGATGAAAGAAGCGGAGAGTTATAAAAATCTGTCACCTGAAGAACAAATAAAAAGAGCCCAAAAGTTAGCCGAAGACACGCAAGAAATATTAGCCTCATTAAATGCATGCGCACGGGCAAGAAAATGCAATTTAGTGCCCTATTCTGTAAAAAATGCCATTAAGGGGGCTAGAGGGAGTAAAACGGAGCCGGCCAACAACGGCGGGTGTTGCAAAGGGCAAACGGGGCATCATTTAATTTATTCCAATATGATAAAAGACGCCTGTCCAAATTATGATGCGTCAATTGCCCCAACTGTTTGTGTCGAAGGAACTTCTTGGCATGGTGGAAGCCATGGGCGTATTCATACGGCGATGGATGATGAACTTAGCCGCTTAGTTAAAAATAATAAATTAGATAATAATACACTGAGTATGGATCAGGCGATTGATGCGGCGGTACGTTCCCACAAAAAAACATTTCCATATGCCAACTGTTCTAATCATTGCATAAGAGAACAACTTAAGGGCTACTACTTGCCGATGTGTAAGAATGCACGATTGCCTGCCAAAGACTCTCGAGGTAATCCAATAACAGTTGAAAAAGAGAGAGAAAGATAATGAGTTATGTTACCAAAGAACATTGGGCTAAATATATCAAAGGGTATATTTTTACTGGATGTGCAATCCGAGATAAAAATATCGTGTATTTTTGCTTACGCAAAGATGTTCCCTATGAAAAAGCCAGAAATCTCTGGAATAGTGAAATACCTTCACAGTTGTTATGTATTTATTTAGATACACCAGATGACCCGATTGATTATATTAGATTTGAGGGGTTTGATAGTCCTAAAGTGGGAGTTTGTTTCAAACCAAAAGAACAAGGGATGCTTGCTTCTAGAGGGGATGATGGGTTTGTAAAATCTATGGGTAGTGGTTCTAAGTTTCCCTTAGAAAAGGTCATGGAAGGTGATTTTGCAAATCCTAAAAATATCAAATGCATTGAAGGTTATGCCTATTATGTCGGCTCTGCACGTGAAATTTATAAACGTGTCGACATTGGTAAATGGGTGCGACTTCAAAAAGGTATTCCAGGTGGAGAAACAGATACCGATATGGGATTCACGGATCTTGATGGTTTTTCAGAGCAAGATATGTATGCCGTTGGCGGTGAAGGGGATGTCTGGCACTATGATGGTGAACAATGGATCCCCTGTGGCTTTCCCTCCAATGAACAATTAAGCGCAGTGCTGTGCGCCCCAGATGGTTATGTGTATATCGGTGGTGAAGGCGGCAGCCTATGGCGTGGCCGTCAATTCCAATGGGAAAAATTGTACCACGGGGGCTCGACGATTTTACTGAATCAACTGCGCTGGTTTGAAGATAAAGTCTGGGCTTGTGATGACTATCGTTTACAGTGTTGGGACGGCAATGAAATGGTACGCCCGATGGATGGTGATGAATCTGTTCTTCTGTCTGGCCATATGGATGTGCGTGACGGCATTTTAGTGGTAGCGGGTGATTATAGTGTAGACCTGTATGATGGAACGGTATGGCATAAGATTGTTAGGCCTTATAGTTAATAAAACATGTTTAGTAGATAAAAATATGTCAACAGTAATCTCTATTGATTTTCTAAATCCAACTCCGATTATTCGGCAGCATCTGAATAATGCGACGTTTTATTATAAAACGCTACATGAAAGCCGTTATTCTTCATTAATTAATGTAGAGCGATTTAATCACTTTAATGCACTATTAAACGCGAACCTTGACGGTTTATATCATGCCGGGCAGCTTGGTTTACATGAAGCATTGTCCGCATTAAAACGTTGGAAAGGTTATGAGGATGCCTTTATTTATGCTTCGCTTTTTAATGAGTTAGATAATGAGAAAGACGTTGATAATTTTTGGCGAACGATAAAAACATTAGGCTTTGATGCATTTATTGGTGCTATAGATGCTCTAGTTCGGGTGGAAATCACATCTAGAAATGCGCAATTAGCAATACTTAAAGATATTGATTTATTTATGTTTTATATCGCGCTATTGAAAATAAAAGCATATGATGCTGAGGTTATTCAATACGAAACGTTTTTACAGTATTTAAGTTCCCCATCAAAAGAGGTCAAAATAGCGCTATGTGACTATACGAAAAATATGGGACTAAATAGCGTATCTGAAGACCTATGGCAGTTCTTTAATCATGAAACAGACCTTACAATAAAATATGCCGCTATAGAGGCAATTAGTTGGCTTTCAGATGACTATAATCGTATTTATTCCGCATTAATTCAACTCATTCAGTTGTATTTAAATGAAAATAGCTTAAAAGGAAGTAAAGGTTTAATTCATTCACAAATAATAGAGAATATCGCTAGATTGATGGGTTATACATCTTCTATGCTTGATGGAGTTGTATTATCAGAACAAATACAATTACTGCCTGATTACTTAAAGATTGTTTATTATGCTAATTCCGGTAATACCGCTTATCTTCAAAATCTTATTGGTTATCTTGATGTCCCTGAATTATCGCGCTTAGCATTTAAAGGTATTTGTTTGATTACAGGCATTGATGTGAATTCACCTGAATTGACATTTGCCTCTGTAGAACAGGCCGAATTAGCGGTTGATAGCCGAGTTCGTTTTCTTTCATCAAGTGTTAATCAAGTTAATCAAGAAGCAGTAAAAAGGACAGTACTATCACTGAATTTTAAAGGGAAAGTACTTTTAGGTAAAACTATTTCTATTTCTCATTGTGAGGCGGTTATTCAAAATGGTTGTCAGCTTGAAAGACATATAGCAAATTGGCACTTATTTCATCTGAGTAATAAAATTAAATACAATAATATTTGTTACTTTAATCGAATAAATATAAGGAGTAGAGGTGATTAATTATCCAGATTTAAATAAAGATAATATTCGTTATCAATCAGTCTTTGGAAAAAAACTGGTGATAAGCTTTTGTGCTTCTTGGTGCCATAATTGTGAATCATGGAAAGACACTTTCACACTTTTGTCTGAAAGATTTGTTGATGATTGTTTTATTTGGATTGATATCGATGAATATCCTGAATTAGTGAGTGAAATTGATCTAGATGTAATTCCGGTGGTACTGATACAAAAGAAACAAAATATTCATTTTTTAGGTCCCATTAGGCCAGGACTAGACGCCATCATAAGTATCTTAAACTCAGATAAAGTGATGGATGTTGAGTTTGATCCTGGCGTAAGAGAGTATTTAAGTGCACCTGATTTCCAACAGAGAACACCGTATTAATATGGTTATCAGGATACCTTGCCTTACTGTAAATCAAACAATTTAATAAAAGTAACGATAGAATTAGAAGTCTGCCGAGGAAAAGGAAAATAAGATGCGCGATGAAGCTTTTGAATTATTTGTTGAAAAATTTGGAGAAGCCACTATATCTCGTTTTGTTTCTGAGGAAGAAATCGATAAGTGGCGAGGAAAGTTACCTGAATTACTCTTAACTTATTGGCACAATGAAGGATGGAGTAGTTATTATAATGGATTATTTACAATTGTAGATCCTGATGACTATGAGGATATTGTCGATGAGTGGTTGGAAAACACTTATTTAGAGGAAATTGATAGTTTTCATGCGATTGCCATTAATGGATTTGGGAATATCTATTTATGCGGTGAAAGAACTGGCCAGTGTGTAGTTATTAATACGGCATTTAATACTCTATTTGTACAAACTAAAGAATTGAAAAAACAGCATACTGAAAAAAGTTTAAACATTAGTATAGAGACTCTATTTGCATTTTTTAAGATAGATAGACATAGTAAAGAAGGTCTTTTTGAAAAAGCGGTAAAAAAACTTGGGCCTCTTGGTGATAATGAAATATTTGGTTTTGAACCTGCGATTATTTTAGGTGGGGAACTTGATATTAAACATATCCAAAAAGTCGATGCACGTATTCATTTGTCTATTTTAGCCCAATTGGCTGAACCAGAAATTAATGAAATTAATATTTAGATTCAAAGAGAAAATATAATGAGAGATCTTTACTTCGCATCAATAATCGATAGTCTTGGTGAAGCAACAACTTCTCGTTATGTTTCACCTGAATATATTGTGAGATGGAAAACTATTTTACCCGATAACTTACTTAATTGTTGGGTAAATGAAGGCTGGAGTCGTTATCAATATGGTCTTTTTTCTTTAGTTGAAAAATATGGGGGATTAAATGAAAATGAAATTTATTGCTTTGATCCCATTATCCAAAAACTAGAAACATTAAATTTTAATGCATCTAACAAAGTAAATGCTATTGATTATTTATTAGAATTAAGGAAAATAATTACACCTGTAATCAAGTTTATCTAAAATATCATTCTTATTTTCTATGATATATTTACTGAAATAATATAAATTAAATAATAGACTGAGTTCTTGTGATTGCGAGCTGAACAATGAGTTTGGGCAAGAATACCTTCGCCGCAGTGAGATGGGTTTTATGAATTCTAGCCATTAAACAGAGATAGGATTATTCGCCCGTTACAACAGCGAGTCACTGCAACCTTGAAACTTTAAAAGCAGGCAACGCTGCCTCATAGGTTCATGGGGTGGGGATGCAATTGAAGCGTTTTTGCGCCACACTTTTTATGCTCCCCTTTACTATATTGAGGTAGTCTTTGGGATACTTTAATTAGTTACTCATTAAGAGATAGTTAAATCATCGACTTATGTCCTTTTAGGGGGGATGGGGATAAATGCCACCTTGTTTTTTTCTCGTTATTCAGTGTCACCGACATCTCTAATAACATATTCGCGGATAGGCAAAATGGGAAAAAGTGATAGAGGTGAGTGGTAAATACAAAGGCTTCACCTTCGCTTTCATATTGAGCGTTATCAAGTAGTAGAGATAAAGATAAGCACCGGTAGGGTTTACCTTTTAAGATATGATCATATAAATGTGTTTTCAGCTCAATGAGCCCAGATAATAATCGCTCACATCTTCGTGTCACTTGCCTATCAGTATCTCGATAGAGAATATAATCAGCAATTAAGTGTTTTACGCTTTCTAATGACATTAGCATTGAGGCATTAGCACTGTAATGGGATAATAATTGCCAAAAATGGTGGTTATTAACGATGGGAGGATAGCAAGGTGACAATAATGTGATATTTCCTGTTTTAATTCCGTCAGGCATTTTTTCACTGTGTTGGTTTAATAAGCCAATTTCGTTTTTTTGGTTACGTTCAAAGCCTATATAAACACATGAAAAATGTAAGCTGGGCGGTGTTACCATAGGGGCGCCTTTATTATCAAAAAAGTTTAAATAATAAAGAGTATGCCCCGTAATATTTTTCTCCATCGTTAAGGAGTAAAAAAGGGTTTTATGGTATTGAGGCATAAGGCGTGAAGATGCCGTTAATTCTGTCGTAGGATAAAAA
The DNA here is from genome assembly GCF_029193595.2 of Providencia hangzhouensis. Lineage (NCBI taxonomy): Bacteria > Pseudomonadati > Pseudomonadota > Gammaproteobacteria > Enterobacterales > Morganellaceae > Providencia > Providencia hangzhouensis. The sequence goes on along the minus strand of NZ_CP135052.1, from coordinate 3,040,021 downwards.
TGACAATATATGCCTCTCTCTTGTTCATGTGGCTCAAGTGAAAGTTGAATTTCAAAGAGGTCAGCCAAGTAGTGATGGCTAGGGATAGGAAGCAAATAACTTGATTTATTTTCTTTAAAATCAATTAGCAAGGTGTGTTGTGCTTCGGTATCCATTGCCGGAGCACAGTTTAAATAAAAGCTATTTTCACATTCCTCTTGTGTCAAAGGAAGCTGTTGATTGAAATAGATGTTAACTGTAAAACGCCTTTCTTGCTCCCAATCTAACTCAGTGACAACTTGGGGAATATTGAGCTCAACAAAATGATGAACATGAGGTAAATAAAGGCCTTCCAATAATTGCTGTGGAGCGCTGAGTGATGCATTTTCTTGTGGGAAAATTTTATAGGGTTTTCCGATTTTGGGCTCGAAAGCGTAGTTAAGGGGATCTCCCTCATAGCGAATATGATTATGGATGACTTCAATTTTTTCAAAATATTGGCTAAATGCGAGTAGTAAGGTTTCTGATGTTTTTTTATTGGCTCCTAAAAAAACATCAAGTGAACTTGTTGAATGAAATTTAGTTTCACCTCGATACTGTAATTCAAGTGAAATACAAGAACGATTTGGGTGCTGAATCACTTTTCTAGCGAGAAGGCTATAGGGTGCTACGACGAATTCATGACAAAAACTAAAGCGAGCCCCATTATTACCTAAGACAAGATGGTCTTTATTTATCTCTACTGGAAAAGAAAGCAATTCACTTTGGTCAATTTGTACAATAGTCGTTGCTGGAAGCCCTTTTATAGCTTGGGAGTCTAGTCGTTGCAGTAGGGGCAATGTAATTTCAGGAAATGCATCGTCAATTTTATCCTGTAAACGCGCAGATAAAAAAGCAAACCCTTCTAATAGGTAGCTTGTCTGCGGATCTTGGGGATCTAATACGTCAGCTAAATGTGGCTTTTTATCTGCATATTCACTGTATAGCTTTTGTAAGTATTGCTTTTCTTTAATATATTTTATTTCACTCATGACTTAATCCAAAAGATGAATATGAGCTGGGTTTTAAACCTTTTTGCTCTGCTTGTTTTTGTAATTCATAGTAACGAGCTAATAATCCATTAATTTTATTATCAATATTGATGAGTGTGGCAGGGGGAACCGGCTGCCCATTTTTAATTTGTAGCGATAATTGACGGAGCTTTTCTTCAATAGGCTCCACTTTATTGTGCTGTTTTTGAATGTCATAGATGGCAGTTTTTAAATAGGATAATGTAAAACTACCTCGGTTTTTTTCTTGTTGAATAATTTTATTTGAAAGTTGCTGTAACAACATTGCTGTTTCAGACCAACTATCATTAATAGGCATATTTTCTAAACGCGCCTCATATTGGTTTTGCCAATTTCGGCTGAGGTAAGCCTGATCAGCATCCGCAGGCCAATAAGATTTTGCTTTTTCTTGCATGTTCTCGATCAGTTTCAAGTTAGCGAGAGGGGAACGCTTTTCGAGCAAAGCTAAATGATATTCATAGGTATTTATTTCGGGTTTAAATAACCATTTGGCAACAGCACCTTCAGGAATGGATGTTATAGCCTCCATTTCATGTTTAAAATAAAGATAGGCGCTAAATCCACTGACTAAAAAGAGTGCACTACTGAGCACACAACCCCATATAAAACCACGGGTAGCGCTCATTTTTTTAGTTGTTACTGTTAATGTTGATGCGGGCTCTGGGGGTTCAAAAATAAATGTTGGTGATGGTTGCTCTACCTGTTTAGCAGGTTGTTGGATATACACTAAAGGCGGGAGCGTGACAGATTCGGATGTATTCTGTTTTGCATATTCTTCCTGTTTTTCAAGTTGTTTGGCTAAATTTTGAAAGAACCATAACAAGTTTTCAATTTTAGGCAGTTTTTCCCACGTTGTTTTAGCCAGTTTATCAATGATTAATTGTAGCGCGCGTTCTGAGCGGTAAACCAAACGGAGGTCTTTTGTTTCATAGGTTTGCTGGCGGAGCAGGGCGCTAGCTTTTGTATTAAACCAGTTGAGTGCTTCTGTTCGTTGATTCGGTTTTTCAGGCCATAACGCATCCCAATGAGTAACAATAACACTCGCTAATAATTCACAGCCTTCAGTAAAGCCACTGAGTCCATGGCGTTGTAGTCGTGCAATTGTGTAATAAGCACCGCTTTGTAGGTCAATACCATGATTTTTAAAAAGAGACAAACAAAGTGATTCAATAAGCGTCCAACTGACCTCCGGACGTGCAGGATGACTTAACTTGTTAAATTCTGTTTTAAGAGCAATAAATTCAGGAGTATCTAAAGGGGAGCTCCCGATTTTAATGACTAAATGTTCTGATTTCATCTCGTTGAATATCCTATGCCCCCACATAAAGTGGAGGCAATCACATTAGTAAAGGGTTTCAGGTAAACGGAACTTTGTGAATAATCCTCCGAAGAAAGGATTATTAGACTCATCAACGAGTACTCGATAAGTCATATCACCGCTATCAATCGTGAAACGAATATCGAATGAATTGGATTTGATATTCATTAACTTCGCACTGTCGACTAAGCGCATTTGTGCCCACGGTCCTGAGAAACTAATTGAACGAGGCGATTTATCGCCGGAAAGCGGAACTAGAGTCAGTTTACTTTCAATATTTGAACGCATCGAGTTTGGCCAAACGAGATGCGTGACATGGCTGCGGCTATGGGCATAATCAATAAGCTGACCGTCAAGATTTAAGATACTACGGCGTTTATTGCCACTTAATGAAAGGGGTTCAACTGCAAATTGTGCTTCTAAATTACCTTGTGCATTAAAGAAGGTTTCTCTTATGCGATTTGCAGTTTCAATTTGCGCTAAAACATCAGAGCGGATCAGTGATTGACTATCCCTATTATCGACTAAGTTATTTTCAACAAATAAACGTAAGTTCTGTTGATAGAAGCTATCGAGTGTGCCATTAGGTTTAAAGAAGCGTTCGAACTCACTTAATGGAACATCTTGTTTTGAGTTTGGATTAAACGGATAGCGACCAGCAATATAGGTATTATATTGTTTTACAACATTTTCATTCCATTCAACTTCCATATGTCGAATAGCTTCTTTCTGGACAACATTCCAGGCTTGTTCTGCAAGTTCATCTACCCAACGATTGAGCGGTTCAGGCAATGTTTTAGCCATTTGTGATAGTTCAAATATGGCATCTTTATTATTATCATTGAGTCGCATGGAAACTGCTTTAAGTGCCGCTTTGCCCGGTACTGGAGAGTTTTGTATTCCCAACAAATATCGATGCAAATCATTCAATTTTTGATTGAGATTCTGTAAGTTTTCTCCTTGATTACTGACCAGTATTTCTGTTTGGGGTGTGAATTCTCTATCTAAACGTGTTAATAAACGGTAAGAAGGTTCTGCCATCAAGGCTTTTTGTTTCTCAATAGGTAAATTTTCATCAATGGATGGAATAACCGTATTATCACGCAAAACTTGTAAGGCACGACGTAAAGGCTGTTCTCCGCTGATGATTTGTTCAAGAGCGATAATTTCATCTTGGATTGAGTCAAATTCACGAATTTCTAAATTACTCATTCCGTTACGCCATTGAGCGATATAATCACTGATATATTGCTCACTGATTTGACGTTGAATTTCTTTACGGTCATTCTCACTATATTGGGTATTTGATGTGAGATTGAGCACCCAAGCATCAAGCAACGTGAGTTCAACTAATTTGTCATTTTGGCGAATAAAATAGTTTAATAATCCTGAACGTGTTAAAAACTGTGGGATTTCTAATTTATCCTCATCAATAGCGGTAAAAACAGTATTAAAACTTGGGCCTATCTGATATTGCAAATTTAAAGGCGCTGAAAGTTCTTGGTTGGCTTTTAGCCGTAATGCCTGGTACACACGTTGATAAAGCGATAACACACTGAGTTCTTTCTGGGCATTTTTAATGGGGGTCGCAAAAGGCGTGAAGGCCTTAATCGCAGTCATCAGACCGTTGTCTCTTTCCGTTTTCCAATCCGTGTGTTCAAGCGCATAACGTAAGTGTGCTTTTAATAGCATTTGTTTTTCACGTTGCCCAGTGAAGAGATGGCTCCAATAATTCGCCATAAAGTCTTCAACCATGCCATTATTGCGCCCTGTTTTATCTTCTAACATGCGCATAATGCGTAAAATTTCGAGTTTATCTTCACTGCCCTTATCTGCATTATTAAGTTCAATTAAAAGCCCTGACATAATTGCGGGTAAGAAACGTTCGGTCAGTAATTGCAGATAAACTTGCTCAACTTGTGGGCCGACTTTTTGGCCTTGATACAGCCCCATATCAGAAAACAGCGCATTTTTATCGCGGTGGTTCCCATAGGCAAGTGTCGCTTCACGCAATGGGTTGAGGACGGGAAGTTGTAAGCTACCATCAGTATCTTTTTGGACGTTATTATCTATCGTTCTAAAGGCTTTAACCTCATTAAGCACACTCTCACCGGCGCGGTAGTTTTTATCATAATAGTGATTCCAACCACTCCAAAGCGCAATTAAACCGGCAAAACTGGCCAGTGTTGTGACTAAGAGACGAGAACGGTGTTTTTTGACCCAATATTGATTTTCAGCTGCTAAATTGGGCTCACTGAAAAGGACTTGGTCAAATAAATTATGTGTAAAGTAAGGGGGGCTATCATTGATTGGCCAAGTTGTTAGTGGGGCTGTCGGTAAATGGTATTGCACGGATGCCGTTTGGCTAAAGACATCGTCTATTTGGCCAATCTGTAATGCAGAGGTGAGATAAACACCCCTTAAACAAATGTTATGTTGTTCGTTATTAATCAACAGTGCATTAATTAATGTTATAACGTGGCTCTGTAACCCTTCTATTTGACGTACAAAGCTGAATAAATCACTACGTTGATTACCTTCCGCTCGTTGTAGCATCATTTCAGGTAGTGCGCTATTCATTTGGTTAACCCACTGTAACCAGAAGTGCGTTAAACCCGTCTTCCAATCTTTTTGAGATTTAAGGTCGAAAGAAACACCCAATACTTGGTTACGTTGTTGTGCATCCAATGACTGGTACATTGAATCGAAACCACGTAATAAATCGAGCTTCGTTAATACGATATATAATGGTAGTTGACTATTAAAAGTCATTCTAATTTCTTCAATACGCATTTGCAGGTCGGCAATCAATTGGCTATTTTGCTCTTTCGTATTGGTGAGTAGGGATAAGGTATCTACTGTTAAAATAATCCCGTTCATGGGTTGTCTTGAGCGATTAGTCTTTATCCAATTAAGTAACTCTTCCCACAACCGATGATAGAGTTGAGGTTTCTCATTATGTTCATTTGGTTGAGTCAATAGCTTGCCGTTAGGAACAAAAAGAACGGCACTATCCGTTAACAAGCACTCGATATTTAAAGGCAGCTTTTGTTCATTAACGATATTGTCGCTTGGTGCGATATCCAATGGATTCAGCGTATTTTTTAATAAGCTATGTTTTCCGCTTTGGTTTGCACCTAAAACAAAATACCAAGGACGCAAATAAACAGCTTTAGAATGGCCATTTAGGTGACGAGTAAATTGAGATTTCCAATAGTCTAAATAACGATTTTGGAAGTCAATATCCTGCCTAACGGGGTCAACAACGGCTAACTCAACATCGAGTTTTAACGCTTCAAGTTTTTTTACTCGACGCCATGTAACTAAACCTATCCAACTGACGACAAGCAAAATAATAATTAGCGTAGCAAGCCAGCGTGAGGTGAGTGTACTAAATGGCATTGAGTCTTGATAAGTGAATGTTGGCCCCCACCACCAAATCCACACAATGACGAGCGCAGGGAGTAACGCTAATAAAAATAGGAAAAAGGAGGCAATTTTTGGCCTATCAGCAAAAAACAGTTTTTTTACCGAATTGGTTATGTTTGAAATGGAGAAAAACGGTAATTTCATTATTGTAGATCCCTATCCATAGTCATTGTTGTTTCTGGTATTTTGTCTGTTTTTTGAACGAGTTGTCTTACGAGGCTGGGTTCCCAATCCTCGAGTGAAAAGTGTAAAGTAGCGGTATAAAGTTGCTGATATAAGTGGGCCGCCATATAGCCCATTCCTGAGAGCTCGAATAGTTGCGCTGACAATAATTGCCCATAAAATTTATCTCTAGGCTCTATTGCAGTTACAAGGCTTGATTCAATGAGCTTCAATGCGGCTTCAAGCCCTTGTTGTTCATAGCACAGTAAAACGTCTTGCTGTAATAATGTGGTATTTGAATGAGATAATTGGCCACTCTCTGTTTGGCGACAATCTTCTAACCATTCTTTCACGCTGTCGGGGACGAAAGGGCTCATATCAGAAAAATGCAAATTGACGAGGTTTGGAATGCGAGCTAAAAAAAGACGTAACTCTTCTGCGATACCATTCGCGACTTCTGAATAACCCAGTTTAGCTGCTGCTTGTGCTGCGAGCATGTGGCCTTCTAGCCAATAAGGCGATAGTGATAAGCTTTGCTCTACATTATTTAATAGGGAGTTTGATGGTTGAGAAAGTTGGGCTTTGTAATCCATTATGCGATCCATCGAAACCGGCGCTAAGGGGGTTTTACCTTGACGATCGGCTTGGGGCAACATTGTAATGGAATGCCAGATAGCATAACGTCGTAAGCGATAACCAACTGAACTTTCAGGCATTTGTAAACAAATAACTTCTGAAACTTGGAGTAGCGTTTGCTTCCATTGTCTTTCGTCATGCTGATTTATATTGATTGCTGGCATGACAAAGCTATTTGCTGGTGGTTGTACAGTTTCAGTAATAGGCATTGCGGCTTCTTTTGGTGCTGAAGCTAACACTATGGGCTGTTCGCTTTCTTCAATTCGCTGATAACCTCGGCTCAATGCATCAATTTGTTCAGAAAGTTCGGGGCTCTGTTCATGCCAAAATTGAGCTAAATAGGCAAAAGATCCCAGGATATCATCACGCATTTTGCTATTAGCAGAACGGCAAAAAATATCGTTTACTGACTCGAAGCGTTTTATAATTTGGTTCGCTAAGCGTAGCTTGAGCTTAATATTCGTTGGATAGCAGACATGCCAATACTGGCGCGTAAAATCAGAAAGGATCTGCGCTGCTAAAACTAATTCTTTAGGTTCACCTGCATGCTGTAAGGTACGTAATAAGTGAACGATTAAGCGGAAATCCTTTGTCTGTGTTTCAAGCAACCGCAAACACCGACGTTGAATTTCTTTAACATCTAATTGGCTGTGACTGAGAGAGCCGAATTTTATCATTTCACTATCGATATACTCCCAGTCGGGGTCACTATCGTTCACAGCACTACACACCAGCTGTTCATCAAGATGGGCAAGTAACTGTTCTTTCCAAGAATAAGGGGTATTGTTTGTCATTATTTTTACCAGTGGCAAGCGGCTCTTAATGGTTTAATTTCTTGGGACATCCCTGAAATATTGAACGTTAGTTTTTCGTTATTAGTTAATTTTAAAGTCAATTTTTCGCCATTTAATAAACGCTTGATTTCATCTATGCCAGGTAAACCACGGCTTGATTCCAATACATAGCCATTTTCGCGTAAAAACCATTCTGCAGTGAATTGCGTTCTATCAGTCGAGACCATGACACTGCCTGCATCTTGTTTATTGGGTAAAATAATCTGCATACGGGTAATGTTGTCGATGCAGCTCAACATGAGAACAGGGCGCGGAGGTTGAAAACCAATGGCAGGGATAGTCATAATGACGGGGTAATCACCATTTTCAGGTACTGAGACTAAGAAACCCGCACTATTTTCGACACGTTTCATTTCGTGTTCATAAGCTTGGCGCCAAGTTTTCCCCATTTGAGCAATATTAGGTGAAGTATTTGCTGCAGGCGTCGAGGACAGCGCTATTTTGTCATAGCAATCTAAGCGAATAAGCTGAGAAGATTCTAGACGACACTGGGTGAGTTCTTCTGCGATCTTCTGGCTAATATTGCTTTCAGCTTTTCCAGACAAAGCGAAGAAAACTAGCATCAAAGAGCAAAAAAAGAGTTTCAGTATTTTCATTTTATACTCCGTACTTCTTCAATTTATATATCAGCGCACGCTTAGATATGTTGAGGTGTTCTGCCATTGCGTTGATATCTCCCTTTAGCTCTCGCCGCTTGTTTAATAAAATTTCTTTTTCATAGCTCTCTACAGCAGCCTCTAAATCATTAATATCTTTTGGGTTATTTGTTATTGGTTCCATACTTGTGATTGATGCCGTTAATATGTTTAAGGCCTCATTGAGGCTTACTTCCTTTTCTTTCTGCAACTGATTGAGATATTGCAAGTGCGAAATTTTTTGTTGCGTATTTGCCAATTCAAGAATGCGTTTTAATTGCTGATGAAAGAGCTCGCAATAAATAGGGAAAATGCCTTGCTCGAAATTTTCTAACTCTTTGGCCTGCCCTAAAAGAATAATGGCACCGCATGGTTTATGGTTCAGATCATGCAGTGGTAAGCTATACAGCCCAGTATTAACAGGAAGCTGCGAAATAAAATCACGTAATGACGCGTTATTAATGTAGCTACCTTGCTGTAAATTCTTCCAAAATGTGGGTTCACCCTTTAATACAAGTTGAATTAAAGGGTGATCGGCATCAGTAATATCAGTGTCTAAAAAATGGCTTTGAACTTGGAGTGAGTGGTCAATGTTCCAGCTTTCTAATCTATTTTCGGTTTTATTGACCAATGAAATAATTAGCCCGCTGAATACGCTACGCGAAAAACTATATGTCAAAAATTGAACGGCTAGCGCTTCTACGTCATGGCACTCAAGAAGAGCAAGTGCATTTTTTAGTCTTGCTTTCATTTTTCTTTGTTAACCTCCGCAATAAATTCATCATTTTCCGTTGTTAAACGAATATGGGAGATGGTTTCATTACGGGCACTGAATTGAAGGAGCAACAAAGAAAGAGGCGGTAATAAGGCACCGTCAATAATTGATTCTAAGATACGAGCACCATTTTCAGCGCGAGAAGCTCGACGTAAAATTTCATTAGGGACGCTATCTTCTAACTGGATTTTTGCATTAAAACGTTGTTTCAATAAGATCATAAGACGCGTCAGCTTACTATCAACAATTTGCCGTAAAATATCAGCCGAAAGAGGTAAATAAGGAACAATTTCCATGCGGGCCAGTAGGGCGGGTTTAAAAAATGTGGTGAGCTCAGGATAAAGTGCATCTTGCAGCTCATCAGGCTTGTCCGCATACGCGGTAATCACATGGTCACCTAAATTAGACGTTAGGAAGAATGCGATATTTTTACAATCAATGACTCGTCCTTCACCATCGGCTATCTCGCCTTTATCAAACGCTTGATAGAACAAATTTAGAACGTCTGGATGGGCTTTTTCGACTTCATCAAGTAGTACAACAGAATAAGGCTTCTGACGAATAGCTTCTGTTAATATCCCCCCCTCACCATAGCCGACATAACCTGGTGGCGAACCGATGAGACGAGATACCGTATGCTTTTCTTGAAACTCAGACATATTAATGGTCGTTAGGTATTGAGTTCCACCAAACATTAATTGTGCAATTTGGATCACGGTTTCTGTTTTACCGACACCACTTGGCCCTGCCAATAAAAATGCACCAAGAGGGCGACCTGGGCGGCGTAAATCAGCGCGTGCCGTTAACAAATGTTTATGTAAGCACTGTATTGCTAATGATTGCCCTTTAATGCTTTCTTCTAAATAGCTGGGAAGGTCTGTAACAATAGATAAAGCATCTTGCGATAATCGGTTTAATGGTACGCCTGTCCATTCTGCGATAACGGCTGCAATTTGTTTTTTATCGACGTGTGGCGAAACAAGCAAATGTGTTTCATGTAGTTGAGCGAGTTGCTGGTCTAATGTTTGTAATTCCTGTTTCAGCTCATCAACTTTGCAAGTTTCTTCAGATTGGGGCTCAGTATTCTCATCGTCTAATAACGTTGAGCGCAAAGTAATAATTTGCGAAACAAGCGCTTGTTGTTGTTCCCATGCTTGTTGTATATCGGAAGCTTTTTGCTCAATCTCATTTGCTTTTGATGCTAATTCCTCAAGGCGTTCTGAGTGATTATCCAAGCCAAGATGATGTTCTCTTTTTAATATCGCTGTCTCCATCTCTATTTGCTGGAGATCTGTTTTTAATGAAGAGAGCATTTTTGGCGGCGAAGATAAATTGATCGCTGCCCTTGCACATGCGGTGTCTAATACGTCAATGGCTTTATCAGGTAATTGACGTCCTGAAATATAACGTTCACTGAGTTCAGCACTGGCTCGAAGTGCTTCATCATCGATAAAAACATTGTGTGCTTTTTCATAAATAGCGCGTAAACCACGCATAATGATAATTGCGTCCGCAGATGTGGGCTCTTTAACTTGAACTAACTGAAAACGGCGGGCTAGCGCAGCATCTTTTTCGAAGTATTTTTTATACTCGCTCCAGGTGGTTGCGGCGATTGTTCTCAATTCACCGCGCGCTAATGCAGGTTTCAATAAATTGGAAACATCTAGGCCACCCTGTTGATTACCTGCACCAATCAATGTGTGCGCTTCATCAATGAATAGAATTATGGGGTGAGGAGATTGAGAAACTTCTTGCATGATGCCTTTAAAGCGTTTCTCAAATTCACCTTTAACCGCTGCACCGGCTTGCAATGCACCTAAATCTAAGGTTAGAAGTTCACATCCTCTTAATTTTTCAGGGATTTCACCGGCGATAATACGCAATGCGAGGCCTTCAATAAGCGCGCTTTTCCCAACGCCTGGTTCCCCAACGACGACAGGGTTATTTTTCCGACGGCGGCAAAGGATATCAATCATAAGGTCGATTTCATGATCGCGACATAAAACAGGGTCGAGCTCATTATTTCGAGCTTGTTCGGTCATGTTTTGCGTAAATTTTGCTAACAATGAGTCCGACGCGATTTTGCCGTTATTTTGAGGTGCTTGTTCGTCAAAAGGCGATTCAGCAGACCCTTCTGTCCACTTATCAAAACTGAGTTTTAATTGCTCTCGATTAACTTGCGAAAGCATGTCTGCAACCGGTTTTGGGAGGTAACGTAACGGCATTTGTAATAATGTGAGAAAGAGAACACCTGAGCGAAGTTCACTGTGGTTGAATTCTGTCGATGCAAGTAACCAGCTGTCTTTCATCCACTCTACCAATAAAGGAGAGAAGCTCGGATAGCTCTGTGTAATAGCTTGATGAGGTGGAATTTGAATATCTAATAATTCTGACAGCTTATTAATATCCAAAGTGCTCTTCTGGCTGATTAGGCGAATGTCAGTTAATGGCGTTTCAATGAGTTTCTGAAGAAACTGAGCAATCGTAATTTCAGGTTGTTGATGGCTTACACAGTAGGCTGCTGCGCTTTCTAACGCATGCTTAGCAATCGGGTGTAATCGGTTAACAAGTGTTGAGAGATCAATTTGGATCATAATGCGTCCTAGCCGAGTAAAGTATTAAGTTGTTCCACAATTCTGAGTGTTTGGTAATTCAGTTGGGATGAGTAAATCTGATAAATAATAAATGCTAATATTGCCGCACCAATGATGATGTAACGTACGCCTAACCGCTTACCTAAACGGTAGCGGCTCTGCTTGTTATCCCCTTTTTCAAACAGGATAATCGGTTTTGCATCGCCTTTAAGTTGTTGTATTTGTTTTTGTAAGCGTCTAAGCAAATGGTTGAATTCATCATTTTGCCCCGCAGATACTTTGTAACGACCTCGGTATCCAAGACAGAGACAAAGGTAGATAAACTCAATGAGGTCGAGGTAACGTTTGGGCTCACCTAATAATCTTTCAATTAAGATAAAGACCTTTTCGCCACCCCATGACTCATTATGAAAGTGGACAAGTAATGACTGTTTTACCCAGCCATTTTCTTGATCCCAGCCCAATCCAAGCGCTGTTTCATCAATGAAAGTGCACAAGACATAACGAAACGAAACAATGGCCCCAGGCTCGTAACCTTGTATTTGCAGTTGCTGTTCAATAGACGTGATGTCCATGACCACTTGCTGGTAAAGTTTCTCTGAAAGTGGCGTTTCAGACATCGCTTTCATTCGTAAAACCATACCTAAAAGTGGCGTTGCAGCATCGATCATTGGGTTAATGTTGTTACCCCTAAGTGGGATTTGGTAATTCTTCTGTGAAATACCGCTATCAACATCGTGATTAAGCAAAATATTATCAGTCATAGAGTGCTCCATCTCTTATTGCCCATAACTGAATATCTAAATCAGGGAAATTGCCAGAAACGTGGAAGGCGATATTGCCATCCTGCTGGATCCCCTTCCATTCATTACCTTGTTGATCAAAATGGAAGTAGTTATACCCAGAATGATAAGGTAATTGCCGTGGAGCAGTTGAAAGAGGGGATAAAGGGACCCCCGGTATTTGAACACTGACCAAGCTACGAATATTATTTACCGTGGTCACTTTAGTTTGCTGTGGGAACTGCCGGCGTAGTTGTTCCTGTGGCATCTGTGACTTAACTGCAATAATAAATTCCGCTTTTTGGAGCAGTTGTTTGTCATGAATAGTCGCCACTCGAATACCGTGTTCTTGGATTTGTAACGGAATAGGAATTGCACGCGGCGTCAAGACAACACTTAATGCTTCACGGATACTTTTTATTAATGGGAGAAAACTATCTGTTAAATCAAAGTGCTTATATTTTGCAATGGTATCGGGTAAGCGAGACGAATTCGTGAATGTTTGCAGCTCGCCACAAAGTTCCAATAAATCCCGAAAAAGCTTTTCAGGGTGAATGACTGGCTCTTGCGCATAATGTGAATAAAGTGGATAGGTACGGTTGAGTACTTGTAGCATCATAAATTCAGCGACATCCGCAACACCTTGCTGGCCAGGGGCACCAATTCGGGAGGCTATTTGTTTACCTCGTTCATACAAAGTGCCTTCAATCTCAGTAAGAAATTCATTGAGTAATAGCGATGCCCGAATATTCAGGAGGCTTGGAATATAATCGTTATCAAGCGTTAAGCTTCCGTTGGCATTACGTTCTCTAATACGGCATATGGGCAATGCCACGTAAGCGTCTAAGCCACTTTTACCTTGCTTGAGGATAGGGTTTAATCGTGCAACGTGGATAGTACTTAAATCACCATTTTCAGTATGTAAATCACGAACATTTTCTGTACTTTCACTATAACGTGAAAGTAAACGGCTCCCATTATGCTCATTTGAGATTTCACCAACGTTCCCATTAGCTAAAGGAAAGGCAAGGTAGATGACATTACTATCACTATCAGTAATGTTTTTTATATCAATTGGTTGTGGTGATAAATCTTGGTTTGGAATAGAGAAAATTGTGCCGTCTGGCATAACGCCAGAAGCTTCTTGAATACCAATACGACCTAACGAATATAAATCGTTACTTAACGATAACGTACTGAATCCCCAAAAATGAGAGATAAAGCTCTTTAAAATACTTTCAGTAACGTAATCTTGATGACGTTGCTGTTGCTGAAAATGTTGAGGTTTGATAAATAGCCCTTCACGCCAAATTACTCTATTTTTAGTCGACATATTAATCATCCTCTTCTTGTCTAAATTCGATTTCGTTTTCTCTAATGTGAGCTAAAATAAAGTAGTGTCGTCCTTTTCCTCGGGCTTTAACTATTTTTTTCCATTCCGCATTATCAGGGTCTGAATAATAGGCAATAATGCCGATATAACGATTAGATGCCTGTAGTGTCATCGTCGGGAAGGGCTTATATTGGCCCGGCAAGATAGTGTAATCTTGGTGGTCTATATAATTTTTCTTCAGAACTTTCTCTAAGTCCCCATCTTTAGCTTCTATCTGGTCATGATCTAAAGAGCCAAATAAAGAATCTTCATTAAGATAAACAATTTGGATATTTATCGGTGCAGCTTCATCTTCCTGATTAGGATTAATATAGGGTTCAGCGAGGATGGTTAAATCAACAGTGGATGGCTGATCTTTTGGATAGCCAACGGGAATCGACGGGTCCAATAGAATTTGCCCCACTTTTGACGCTGTCTGTAACGTTTTACTGCACCCACTCAAAATGAAAAATGAGGCAAATAACAGTAACACTGAGAAAGTTCTAAGCTGCATTTTAAGCTTCCTCTAGGCCTTTTCTTAATGCTCGGTCATAAGCATGGGAATAAACTTCATAGAATAATTTTTCAAAACCCTGCTGCCGCGATGAAGAAAGCTCTTTGTAATAGTTACTGTACATTTCCCATGCCCAGCCATCAGTCATTGGCGTGTTATCTGAAGCACGTCGGTATTGGGAAAAACGGTTTAATAAATGTTCTGGAGAAAAAGCCGCAAGCATTGTTGCTAAAGCTGTCGATATCGCTTCTTGATTTGCATGGTAATGTAACTGCATATTGTGCAGACTTTCAGTGACGGCGGAAGGTGCTGAAAGGTGAACAGGGCTACGTTCATCTGTAAACATCAATTTCATCGTATCTTCATAACTACTGTTTAGACGTAGCGGGTTATCTTCAATAGGGCGAAGTTGCTTATCCTGTAAACTCTCCTGCTGTTGCTGCAAAGCGAGTAAACCTTCAACAGCAGCTTTCATTGTTTTACCGAGTTCTATGAGAAAGTCATTAGCTTGTTGAGAGCTCGCTAAATTAAGATGGATACCTAAACCATTCATGAGAGGGTTAATGGCAACATGATCAATATCGGTCATGTGTTCATCTTCGAAAGGTGTAATTTTGGGTAAATCAATAAATTCTTGTACCATGGTATTCTCTTGATTATCTGATATCGCAAGGGCAGGTGAATAAGAGAGTGGGTCACTCAATAAAGAAGGTTCTGAGACGACGGATTGACTCTTAGAAATTAAACTGAGATTTTCATTTTCTAGCGCTTGTAAGGGATCTGTAGTGAGAGCACCTTGAACAGTTGGAACAAATGGGGACTCTTTGTTTTCATTATTTACCGTATCAATATCAAATAATGAATCTAAAGGATTATGATCTTTTGCAACAATAGATTGCGGTGTCGCTGCCATCATATTTTGTACAGGCTGCCCAGTTAAACTAATATTGGTTGTAATAACCAGTTTGCCCACTCTAATTTGATCTCCTTGGGCAAGCTTCACCGCATCAAGATGTAACGGTATAATCGCGTGATTAATGTAAACAGAGCCTGAGTTTACTTTTAAACAAAAATGCTGATCTTTCCAGAAAACAGTAAACTGGCTGGCAGAGATAGCACCATCACCGTCTTGAATTTTCCAGTCACATTGATTGCCACTACCAATTAGGCCGCCATGTTGGGTCAATGTTGCACTCGGTAGGTAACCACTTTCTAGTTGTTCACTATTCGTTATGCTAAATGAAATTGTTGGCTGATGTTTATCCATGTCTTTTATTCCAATACCGTAATGGTGACACTTGGCTTTTTAGCCGGTTTCCCTAAAAAGCTTTGCCAACCTAATTGGTTATGATTTTTTTTACCTAAACAGAAACCTTCAGCTTGATCTTCGGCAATACTAAGACGTAAATCCCAAGCTAATTGCTCATGAAAAATGTAAGAAACGAAGGCGACGAGAGGAGCGAAATCACTACCGTTAGGTAAAAAACGCATATAACGCTCTATAGTTAACTCACTGATTTCTATAGTGCATTTTCCGTTGCAATCATGTATATGAGATCCAAGACTAAAATTTTCACCTAATAACATTCGAGGGCGAGATTTTTGTCCGGGTTGATGAGAAATAATACCTAACTTATTTTGTTGTGATTCTGGGATAGGAACACGGCGCGTTTCCCAACCAATAACCGATACATTTTCTAAGTCAAAACAATGGGATATTAGACTGCTAATGACATCTGCTGAACGGCTCGGACTCGCTAAAAGCCCTGCATAAGCGAGCATTTTGCTGTGATTGATTTTAATCCGTCCGCGATTAACTCCATTTCCTAAACCAACAAGAGAAAACATATATTGGGAGAAGGAATCTTGGCCTTTATTCTCAAAACAGATGTAGTAGCGATATTTTCGCCAGATACGATAGAGCAATGAGAGCAATCGATGATTAAAGATATTTAAAAAATCAGAAATCCCTGGGATTTGCTGTGCATCTTCCCAAGCAAATTCATCAAGGTAATAACCAGGAAGTGGTGACTGGCTTCCTTGTAGCCCGAGAAAAGCAACTTCTAGCTCATATTGATGAGTGGCATTTTTTTCAAAAGACACGACATCTCTCGTTGGGAACGCAACATTAGAGTGTGATTTAAAGCGAATAATATCGCTACTATCACGAGTGATATCCATGTCTTGATGAATCATTTTATTTAATAATTCAACAAGTTGATAAAAATTATACTCTGTAACCGATGGGCCAGCTTGTTCCAGCCAGCGATCGATTATTTCAGTATGTGCTGGTTGATTTGTGCTGGCCACTGATAAATTTCCTTATTATCAAGGTTAAGAACCTCTAACTCATGGAACATATTAATGCTGGTATACAAGGTAAAAAATTGAGCAATAACAGTGCAAAACAAGAACAAGCTTCCCTCAGAAAGAAAAGCGTTCTGACGTACTACCAAGGTTGTTTTTAAACCACGAACTGGCAGCCCTTTGTAGATACGTTCGATATGCTCTGAATGTAAATCAACTAATGCATCTAAACGCTTTTGGGATTGCCTTGCGGTCTGCTTGTCATAAACTGAAGGTAAATCATAAAGTTGTAATATTTTTTTTAATGAATCTAGGTTCAGTAAAGATTGATAATTTAGGGATAAATTAGTTAGTTCTGACCAATACAACGTTTTATCGAGCAGTGGGTATAAGGGAACTGTTGGTTTGAATAAATTTTTAGCTGATAAAGGCCCATAAGGCATAAATGAACGGTCTAAATCAATTGAGCGTGTAGATAACTGGGATGCGATATAGCGATTAGTACAATTGAGCGAAATCGAAACCGTTTCTTCGCATTGTTGTAATTGGTGTTCGTGTTGACGAACAAAAGAAAGCCGATGGGCGTAACCATAGGTACGCTCTTTTTGAGTTATTTTTAAACGATAATATCCATCATTTTGCTCGTGATGGTTTTGATGATAAAAACTTTCAAATGCGGTATAGGTGACCGGGTAAGCTTTAGCTTCAGATGGATAGCGTAATCCATAAACTTCATTAACGGAAAAAATATCAAAACAGTGGGCGTATTGGTAATTAGGGCTTAATACATATTCCTCATCTTTTCCTGTGAGATTGATTGCTTCACTGTCAGCACGGAATAAATTCACTATGGGAGTGCAATTCAGTTTAATACTATCGTTATGAAGAATAACCCCATCGGGGATTTCTTTATCAAAATTAATAACAAGTTTGAATTGCTTGGTTTGGATAGCTAAGGGAATGTCATCCATTCCTTGAATATCCAAAAATAGAAAGGCTTCAGGAAAACAGAAAAACTCTTGTAAGATGCGGTAGCCATCATAACTATTTTTTGGGTAAGGGAGTAATGCATCCTGTTTTTGAAAACCGACAGGTTTCACTGCAAACTGGTTAAGTGGCAATACATGCTCATCTGTGACTAGTGAGGCATTCTGTATATGCTGACTTAATAAAAAATAAAGCTGATTTGTTGTAAATGGAGAACCATTTAAATAAAAACATAATTTATTTAAACCAATGTTTGCGAGAGGTTGTATTCCATCCAATTCAAATGTTATTTCAATGGCGGTTGTTCTTTGTAAAGTTTGCGTAATTTTCGCTGGTATTAACCAGAGATCACGACTTTGGCTAAATCGACATTGAAATAAAGTTTCTTGGTTGGTATTTTCATTTTGTACATAAATAGGTGTTGCATTAAAGAGTTGGCCTGCTGAAATTTTTATCGCGTGGTGGCATTCAGAATAATTAGGCTGGTATTCAACAATTGTCATACTAGGCACAGGACGTGCGTAATTTGGCCATAGCATATTTGCTAAGCTATTGGTTAATTCAGGGAATTGCCTATCGATTTGCTGCCGTAAATTACCCGATAAATATGATAATCCGTCGATAATACGGGCACTATCAGGATCTTGAATTTTATTGGATAACAGATTAACAAGCTGCGGTTTTTCTTGCGCAACTTGTTCTGCCAAATCCTTTAAGTATTCTGATTCATTCGTAAAATAGTTTTTTGATGACATAAGAGTGCTACTTTAACTGATATCTACGATTACTATCCAAATACATATTAAACTCAATGAGTTGCTGTTGATTATCTAAGTCAATACAAGCATTAATACTGAATTGTAAAGATAAACTATCTGCATCATTTTCAATGAATTGCACATCAACACTTGTGATCCTAGGTTCATAAGTGAGGATACAACTTGCAATGCTATTCTCTAATTCGGTTTTAAAATCAACCGCAGATTGAGTCGCATCATTTAAATCAGGTATCCCTAGACATGGTGAGCCTTGGCAACCATTCGGCCGACTATTCAGGACATAATTTAAATTTTGTTTAATTGATTCAATGAGTGTATTTGTGCGTGAACGAGAGGAAAAACTCGCATTTTTCCTCTTAATTCGATCGAATAAGCTGGCTCCGCTGTTAGGGGACCAGCCATGATTGAATGACATCACTGTTACTCTTTATCAAGGCGACCAACAAGTGATAATTCAAAGTTTGCGCCCATATATTTGAAGTGTGGACGAACTTGAATTGCGACTTGATACCAACCTGGATCACCTTCAACATCAAGCACTTTAATTTCAGCTGAACGAAGAGGGCGTTTACTACGAACATCTGCTGGCGGGTTTTCTTGGTCCGCAACATATTGTTTAAGCCAGATATTCAGTTCACGCTCAAGGTCTTGGCGCTCTTTCCAAGAGCCAATTTGCTCACGTTGTAGCACTTTAATGTAATGAGCTAATCGGTTGATAATAAACATGTATGGCAGCTGGGTTCCTAACTTATAGTTAGTTTCTGCCATTTTACCCTCTGGGGTATTTGGGAAGGTTTTGGCTTTTTGAACTGAGTTTGCAGAGAAGAATGCCGCGTTATCACTACCTTTACGCATTGTTAGGGTAATAAAGCCTTCTTCTGCCAGTTCAAATTCTCTACGATCAGTAACTAAAACTTCGGTTGGTATTTTAGTTTGTAACTCACCCATCGCTTCGAACATGTGTACAGGGAGGTCATTGACGGTACCGCCACTTTGTGGGCCAATAATATTTGGGCACCAACGGTATTGTGCAAAACTATCATTGATACAGCTTGCGAGTAAGAATGCGGTATTACCCCATAAGTAGTGCTCATGGTCTTGTTTAACATTTTCGGAATAGTTAAACATTTTCACTGGGTTTTCTGTTGGGGAGTATGGTAAGCGTAATAAGAAACGTGGTGCCGTTAATCCTAAGTAACGCGAATCCTCTGCTTCTCTCAGAGAGCGCCACTTCGTATGTGCAGGGCCTTCGAAGACAGATTTAAGATCTTTAATCGCAGGTAATTCAGCATAACTATTAATGCCGAAGAAATTAGGGGAAACAGATGATAAGAATGGCGCATGTGCCATCGCTCCGACAGTGCTGACATATTGCATTAACTTCATATCAGGCGCTGTGTTGTTAAATGCATAGTTCCCAACAATTGCTGCAACTGGCTCGCCGCCAAATTGTCCATAACCTGAAGAATAAACGTGCTGATAAAAACCAGACTGAACAATTTCAGGAGAAAATTCAAAATCTTCTAATAACTCTTCTTTTGTTGCATGAAGAATATTGATTTTGATATTTTCTCTAAAATCAGTACGGTCAACGAGTAATTTCAGGGAGCGCCATGATGCTTCAATTTCTTGAAATTTAGGCGCGTGAATAATTTCATCAACTTGGGCGCTTAGTTTGTTATCAAGCTCAACCAGCATTTTATCAATTAATAATCTATTGATTTGTTGGTCTTCTGATTCATTTGCGAAAAGATTACTAATGAAAGCTGCAACGCCTTGCTTTGCAATATCATACGCTTCAGTCTCAGGTGACATACGTGACTGAGCCATGATTTCATCTAAAAGAGAGCCGTTAGATGCTGGGGCTTGTTGGCCTAGAGCTTCTGTATTTAGTGACATGAAATAATCCTCTATAAACATTATTTTTGATTAGCGGCAATATCGAGTTCTTTTAGAAGTTGTTCGCGTGTTTCTTTATTTTCAAGTAATTCTTGAAGACGCTTTCTAAAAGCAGGGACATTGCCTAGAGGACCTTTTAATGCAACTAAAGCTTCTCGTAATTCAAGAAGTTTGTTTAACTCAGGAACTTGGCGAGCAATATTATCTGGTGAAAAATCTTGCAGAGATTTTACATCTAGATTGACATTAAGCTCAGAATCACTGGTGTTTTCAAGTGTATTACGGACGTTGATATTTAAATTAATACCTGCACTTTCCATAACTGAATTGAAATTGTTTTGATTAATTGAAATTGCTTTTCGTTCTTCTATTGGGGTATCTTCAGTTTTACCTGTCATATCACCCACAATCAGCATATTTAAAGGAAGTTCAACTTCAGCCTGAGCTCCACCTGTATTAGGTGTATATTTGATATTAATTCTTTCTTTAGGGGCAACACTACCGAGATTTTTCTTACTCATTTAAGTGAATCTCCTTGTATGAGTATACGATAACTTCATTCCATAAATTCAAATGCCTAAATTAAAAATTAATAATAAATTTAGAGCATACAGTTCCCTACACAGAACAGATTCTATGTTAAGAATTTTTTTCCCAGAAAGGTGTTTAAACTATCAAATTTTTATGTTGTATTTTTTAGTTTGTTAATAATATACAAATTTAACTTAGGATCAACATGTAAATTGTTATTTGAATATAATTTCGTGATATTTAGTTTGAAATGTATTCTATTTTCATGGGGTATTTTAGTTGAAAATTTCACTCATAATCTCATAATGCGTATTCATAGTTTATATGGCGATTTTTTTATCAGAATAATGATAAGTATAAGTATTTTTGCACGCTAGATAAATCTTGTTTAAGAAAATTAAGTATGAAAAGTCTGTGATGTAAATCAATTTTTTACAGCATGTAACATATTCATATATTTTTCTTACATAATTTAATTTGATTATCTATTTAATTTTATTAAAGAGAAATGAGATTTATTTTTTTACAAAATTAATATGAAATTTATAGGGGGATCATCTTATGTTTTTATATGAAAAGTTTGAAAATGAACGGAAGTATTAATGTTGACATGATGAAGTCATAATTACCTCTTGATTGAGTAAGAAATGAAATTGTAAATCACATAAATTAGGATGATTGGGAAACTCTATGAGGTAAAAGACAAATTTCAACAAGTTATAAAAATAAATATTTTATTATTTGTAACAAACCCTATTCAGCCAACGGAAGAGCCTGGACTATAAATTCAATAACTCTTTTTCTTTTAACGCCTTAAGGTAAATCTATTATCACAAATGATTATCATAATCATTTGTGGGCAATGTATCAGTTCTATTATTGTAGTTGTTGGCTTCATTAAAATGGAAAAATTTCAAAGTGAATGATAAGCCGAAGGTTTCCTATCTATTAGCTGGCAGGAACATAAGTAGTAACTTGTTGAAATTGTTTTATAAAGATAATATTTAATATCTTAATGCCATGGATTTTATCAAGATGAATAAATTATTAGTTCCAGTTTTTTGTATTGTTTCTTTATCTGGATGTGCAGTGACTGAGTATAACTATGTTCCTGAATCACAGAAAATTAGTGAACCCCGAATAGGTCAGGTGAACCATATTACAGTAGGGCAACCCTTAGTAAGAGAAGGCAACATTAGCGAAATAGACGGAATTAAAATATTAAACCCTGTGCAGATAGATTTGGCTTACAAAATTATTCCAGGTGTATTCAAAAAAGTGGGGTCAAGTGATAAAGGCGATTTTTATATGCCAGACCAAATAGTTGACTCTGGTTCGGTCGTTGTTGAGGTTTTAGGGCAGCCTTGGAATTCACTTTTAATTAAAAAAGACTCTACTCCTAATGAGATTTGTATCGTAACAGATGTTAATGTTGCTGTTTGTAGTGATAAAGCACAAATCGAACAAGTAAAACTAAATAATACTGATGGTAACTCATTTGAAGAAGCCTTAATTTTCAATGGGATAAATGGCCATGTTGTTGATGTTAGTTATCAGAAAATAGGTTCGAATATTGAGAATCAAGGGTTTGGCGATACTATTCAGTATAACCTCAAGAATAGCGATATTATTTCTTATCGAAATGTAAAATTAAAAGTTATCGATAGTTCAGAAAACTCATTAACCTATACAGTGATAAGTAATTTTTCTGAAAATTAATGTGCTGAACATTAATTAACCAATTGAAAAACAGCGTTAAACTAAATTTAATCTCTAGTTAAGCGCTGTCGCAACATTTTTTCTCCTTTTATCCACATTCTAACTTCAAAATATTTGGATCACATCGACAATTGTAGAATATTGTCTTTTCAGCATACGTCACATACTCTAAGTTAAATTGATTTAATTTAGAGGGCGTTATTTATGATGAATATCCAATCTGATCACCATAGCTTTTTTATTTTATCTGATGACAAGCAAACTCGCATTGCTGAGATAACCTTTGTTTATACTGGCGATGATCTGGTGATTATTGACCATACGGTGGTTGATGAAAGCTTAAAAGGACAAGGCATTGCAAAGTTACTAGTTGCTAAGGTTGTTGAGCGAATGAGAGAGGAGGGACGAAAAATTATTCCGTTATGCCCTTTTGCAAAAGCAATATTCGATAGAACACCTGAATACAATGATATCCGCCAATAATATTTGCTAATTACTGATGAGGTCAGCATGAGTATTCAAAATAATGATAAAATACTTAATTTACAGTTGATTACAGCACGCTCGAAAGATGTTGGTGGGCTTCCTGTTGCACGAGTTTTACCGACAAGAGAACGTAGACTAATAGGTGCTTGGTGCTTTCTTGACCATGCTGGACCTACGGTTTTTAAAGGGGATTCAGAGGGAATGAAGGTATCACCTCACCCTCATACCGCTTTACAAACATTCACTTGGATGATTGAAGGTGAAGTATTACATCGAGATAGTCTTGGTTATGAACAAGTTATTCGGCCAGGACAGGTCAATTTAATGACGGCAGGTTATGGGATCAGCCATTCCGAAGATACCTACGGAGAAAGTCGCCGATTACATGCTGTACAACTGTGGATCGCTTTACCGGAAGCAGTTAAAGATATTTCTCCACGTTTTGACCATTATCCTACGCTACCTCGATGGTCTGAAGGAGAAATGCATTTCAACTTATTAGTTGGGGAATATGGTACTTATAAAGCACCAACACTGACATTTTCCCCTTTGGTCGGGCTCGATATTATTGCTAAGAAAACCGCTCGACAAGTTTTAACGTTATGCTCTGAATTTGAATACGGTATTTTTGTTGTAAGTGGAAGTGCCGTTATTGAAGGGCAGCAAGTGAATAGTAATGAATTAATTTATTTAGGCAAAAGTATCACTGAAATTTCTGTAGAGCTAGCTTCAGATAGTCATATTTTATTGCTCGGTGGTGAGCCTTTAAATGAATCTGTACTAATGTGGTGGAATTTTATTGGTCGAACTAAAGCTGATATTCATGCTGCTGTTGAGGAATGGAACCAAGGAAACCCACGTTTTGGCCGTGTTTTTAATGATGAACGCAACCCTACACTGGCTCCAATTATGCCATAATCAATTTAAGTAACTTCTTTGTTATTTATTTTAAGCAAACCGAGAATGGCCTTAAATTTAATTTAAGGCTCGTTTTTAGTACTAAGTTTATGAGTCCATAACCTGACTTTTATCGAAAAACTGATAATATGTATACAAAAGGCTATTTTTAAGTCAAAACAAGCCGTAGCCGTTAGAGGTAGACGATAAAAATGAGTAAAAAATACCTATTGGGAATCATTTATTTAAGTTTATTCCCTGTTTCTTTTGCATCATTAGCGTTTCAAGAACAGCAATATAACCCAGTGGTGTTTAATCTGGCTCAGCTTTATGATTTCAATCCTGTTAGAGGTGCTGTTAAGCAAATAAAATCAGTTGTTTATAATGAGGATAAATCAATTAATTATGAATCAATGTTAAAAATTGGTCATGATGGTTGTGTGGAAAGTTTTTCTTTTGATCAAAAGAAAGATGAGTATTTAAATGGTGCTCATAACTATCTTTTTGTAAAGCGAGTTAAAAATAAATTGATTGGTCGAGATGTTAGTGGGCCTGTCGAAATGGTGATAGGTGATAACTGTCAAATAATGTCTAAAAAAGATTCGAATGGTGAATTAATCTACCAATATAACCAAGATGGCATTATTGCTGGCTCACTGCTTGCTGACACGAAAAAACAATATAGCAAAAATGATTATAATGAATTTAAACTTCCAACAACGATAAAATATTTTAAAGATAATGCAATCATATCAGAGACTATAGTAACTTATGGGAAAGATATGAGTAAGCCGTTTGATCACATGATGGACATACGCGCGTTGGGGCAAACAATATTACTCGTCAATTCTAAGTGTGATTATAACGCTAAGAATATTGCCTATAAATGTGACTTTATTTTAAGTCTTAATTCGAATGGCAATGAGATTAAACTACTAAAAAACAGTACTACTGAAGTCGACTTTTATTAAGTATAGGAGATATTCAATGGCTATTTCTGCAAGAAACCAATTGTCAGGTGTTGTTGATTCAATTGTAATGGGAGCGGTAAATGATGAAGTTATACTCGATTTAGGTCATGGTGAAAGCATTGCGGCAGTGATTACCAAAAATAGTACTAAACAACTCGGTTTAGAAAAAGGTAAACTGGCGACAGCAGTAATAAAAGCGCCTTGGGTTGTATTAGTATCTAACGCTGAAGAGTATAATTTCTCTGCTCGTAATCAATTTAATGGTGTAATTGAATCCATTGAAAAAGGAAGCGTTAATTCTGTGGTAAATTTAAAAACCACTGCAGGAACTTTGTTATCTGCGGTGGTGACAAATAATAGTACCGTAGAGTTGGGGTTAAATGTTAAAAGTAAAGTGACTGCGATTATCAAAGCTTCTAGTGTTATTTTGGCAACTAAGAAGTAGTGCAAAATATTGAAGGGCTGTCATGGCAGCCTTTTGTAATTCGTTTGTAATCATGACGCGCTTTCTAGGTCAATAATTTTAATGTGTTTACCTTTAAGTTCAATAAGTTTCCTTTCAATTAATTTCACTAGTGTACGGTTTAATTGCCTGACAGATACACCGAGCATAGCAGCTAATGAATCGCGATTTTCCAATTTAAATTCAGAACCATACTGGCTTTCGGCAAAAATTAAATAGCGCCTCAATTTATATTCAGCAGAGAATGAAGAGGAAGAGTGTAGCTGTGATGCATTAAAAAGCTTTTTGCTAAGATGTTGACAGATAAACTGTAAAAAAATAGGGGAGTTAAGCTCTTTTTTCTGAATAACCTGTAACGGAAATGCCAGTAAATAACACTCAGTAATTGCCTGTATTGTACTATAGATACGGTTTTTTTTGCTGTCATTATTCTGAAATAACTCTAAATCACCAATAACTGAAAAGGCATTTTCAAATGAAAAAATAACATGTTCACCGTTTATTTCATAACGTTCAACCTGTAGTTTTCCCGCAACAAGAAAGTAAATAAAATTAATTTTGTCATTTTGTGATATTAAGTATTCAGACGTATCTATTTTAAGCAGTTTTGCAGACTTTATTGTTTCCTCAGATAGAATTTTATCAAGCTGATAGAGAGTAAAATATTCTTCAATTTTTTCAGAAGAGGTAATTTTTTTCACTATTTATTCTCTCAGTATGGGTCTTTTCGGAGAACAGTATGACATAAATTGGTGTATGCAATAAAGGACATATGTCCTTTTTAAAATGGCAATAACTCTGCAAGCTTATTCAAAAATAACTCGCAGGATACTAACATGAAAGCGTCTTTAAAACCTTTAAGCGGATTTACTAAAAGTATAAAAACAGCAATTAACGCTATGCCAAAAGTGGAACTACATGTGCATTTAGATACGTGTTTAAGTTTTTCTTATGTTAAACAAGCTATTCCGACACTCACGTTTAATGAATTCAAACAAGGTTTTATTGCGCCAACGAGATGCGAGGATCTTGGCGATTTTCTACGTTGTATTGAACCGCAACTTAATATATTACAGACAAAATCTGCAATTGTGCTGGCTGTTGATGATTTGTTTGAGCAATTCAAAATGGATAATGTGATTTATGCCGAAATTCGGTTTGCTCCTTTATTACATACTCAGCAAGGCCTTTCAAGCCGAGAAGTTGTTGATATAACATTAGATGCGATTAATTCAGCAGTTAAAAAGTATGAAATAGAAGCGGGCTTGATTTTGTGTACCTTGAGGCATTTTACTGCCTCTCAAAGTCTTGAAACGGCAAAGTTAGTTGTGGAGTATCAATATCGTGGTGTTGTAGCACTAGATTTAGCAGCAGATGAGGCCCGTTTTTCACTAGGTAATCATGAAATGGCATTTAAGTATGTCAGGGAACATGGAGGGAATGTTATCGCACATGCTGGTGAGGCTTTAGGCTATGAAAGTGTGATTGAAACATTGGATATATTAAAAGTGTCACGTATTGGACATGGGGTAAGAAGTATTGAAAATTCAAATACGATTAAAAAGCTCAAAGCGTTAAATGTATTACTTGAAGTTTGTCCAAGTTGCAATTTAGTGTGCAATGTTTTTGACAGTATTGAAAACCATCCTATTAATGAGTTGAAGAAGCAGGGCGTTAAATTAAATATAAATACTGATGCGCGAACAGTGGCGAATGTAACATTAAATAAAGAATACCAATTATTGCATGATATATTTGGTTGGGGTACTGCTGATTTTACTGAGTGTAATATAAATGCATTACAGGCAAGCTTTATTGAGGAAGAAAAAAAAGCCCTATTGATTAAAAAGGTATTAAATCAATAGGGTAGAATGAAAGAGAAGGAGGATTTTATCTTCCTTCTCCGATTAGTATCAGATAATAATGAGCATAAATTAAAATTTGCCACATTACGATTGACTGAGACTTATCCTATGCTCATTATTAGGATAAAATATAATGTAATTAAAAACCAATCATATTATATTTTGATTTTACACTATTTTTGCAATATGGTGATATAATTGAAATTAGAAAAATATTTTCTAATTTATAGAATAATAAAGATTAAATTCTAACTTAGAATTATGTTATAAATAGATGAGTTGAAGTTATCTATTTATAACAGGATGAGCTTATGCCAGAAATAAGAATTGTTGCGACAGTAATTGCAAAAGATAATGAAGTCGAATTTGTGAAAGCAGCAACTAAATCAATCGTTGAGCCAAGTAATAGGGATGAAGGTTGTCTTCAATATGAATTACATCAAGATAATGCTAATCCAAATATTTTTATTTTCTTTGAAATTTGGAAGGATCAGGAGTCATTAGATAAACATAATGTTACAAAGCATTTGCAAGATTTTATTAAGAAGATAGAAGGTAAAGTCGATTCATTAGATGTGAAATTAATAAGTAAAATTGCATAATGTTAATTAATGATTACTAAATAATAATAAAAAGGAATACAAATGTATTCCTTTTTGAATATGGATTAATTAAAAATTTCAGTGAGATGTATTTTATAATCATTGATATATTTTTCAATATTAGGTTCTTTGATCACGTCGTTAACCATAAAGGTTGGGAATTTTTTCAATCCGAGAAATTGTTGTGATTTATGAAAGGCAAAATAGACTCCATCTACACCTCGACCGTCAAAAAAATTATCAAATTCATCAAATGCATCGATAGGAGCATTCCAATTCACTGAAAGCATATACTTTTTCCATTAAGTAGGCCCCCAGTACCATATTGCTTGCTTGGATTTTGGCGGGTACGACCATCATTTGCATATAAATGGCCGTGACCGAGGGTATAAACGTCATCCATATATTTTTTTACCATCCAAGGCATCATCATCCACCAGCCAGACATTTGGTAATAATCGCATCTGCCCAAAGAAATTTTTTAACCTCATTTTCCTCAGCAGTTAGGTCAATTTACCTTGTGGTGCGGTTAATTAAATTGACATCCAGTTATTCTTCCAGTTTTTTGACGATTCGGCTTACCGAGGAATTTGCTAAATTAAGTTTATCAGCCGCTTTACTAAAACTTTTTTGTTCTACCACTTCAATAAATACACGGGCTTCTTCAGATGTTGCTCTCATAATAATTTTGTTAGCCAATAAGGTGATAGAAAAGGTGGTTATTATAATAACAAAGATAGACATTAAAATTTAAACTAAAAGTTTTAAAAGATGGAGTTTTATTAGGCTTTTAACCTAATCATATTGGAGTCTGATCTATCGCTTTTCTTAAAAGAACTTTTAATGCTTCTATTTTGTTAAATTTTGACAAAAATCTTACAAATTATAGAATAAGAAGGAATTGGTCATAGGACTCGTAAGCGTTTACGTTAACCAACGCATATAACTTTTGGCCACACATAGGTTATGTGCTTTGTGTGTCTGTTAACCTTGGAGTTTTTTTATGCCACATCGAGACCGTAATTATATTTTAGGTATCCCAAAGTTACCTGCTCGAGCGATGATTTTTCTTGTTCCTTTCTTTTTATCCCTTGTCATGAGTGGAATTGTTTCGCTAATTAGTACCATAAGAGCCTTGGGCTTCACGAGTGACGTGTTTTCACCCTGGTTGAGCTCGTGGATGCTTTCTTGGATGATAGCTTTCCCAACCGTATTTTTTGTTTTACCAATTGCAAGGCGTATTTCATTGATGTTAGTGAAAACCACATAACCGTGTTGATAAAAGTTGCTAATATAATAGTGAATTTATGGGTATTATTTTGAATGGGTTGCTATGTCGATAAAAATTATTGGTTTGTTCTTTATCACTGCGTTGGCTGAAATTGCAGGCTGTTACTTTCCTTATCTTTGGATGAAAAAGCAAGGTGGGGCTTGGCTATTGATCCCGGCAGCCTTAAGTTTAATGCTATTTGTCTGGTTACTCACATTACACCCAGAGGCAAGCGGACGAATTTATGCGACTTATGGTGGAATTTATATTGTCACGGCATTAGCTTGGCTAAAAGTGGTTGATGGTGTTTCTCTTACCGTGACTGACTGGGTTGGTGCTTTAGTCGTACTGATCGGAGCCGGTATCATTATTAGTGGTTGGAAATAGAATTCAGTGTTATCACGTCACCTTAAAAAATTAATTATTTATTTTAAAGTGACGTGGAATTTAAGCCGACAACAGAATTATTCCTTTATGTGGATTTCAGTAAATGATTACTAAATCCATAGTTAAATTTTAAATTAAATACAAGGGTTATTCTTTTCTAAGAAATAACATTATTTTCTTTTACGAAATGTTAATTGAAATGATGTTTAACTTAAATTTTTAAAATGTAACATTTGATCCAAATCAATTTAACAATAAGTACTCTATTGGTAGTAATTTTAATTGATGTTTAACTACTCAGTTAATATTAATTAAACTTTTATTTTCACTTTCATTGATTTTAGGCAATATCTAATCATATTAGACTGCTATTCTCTCACCGATTTATACAAAAAATATAAAGAGGTAGCAATGAACGTTAGTCGCAGAAAGTTTTTTAAAATCTGCGCTGGCGGGATGGCAGGTACAACTGTAGCTGCGTTAGGTTTTATGCCTGGAATGGCAATAGCTAATGTACGTGAATATAAATTACTTCGTTCTAAAGAGACGCGTAATACCTGTACTTACTGTTCTGTCGGTTGTGGATTACTAATATATAGCATGGGCGATGGCGCCATGAATGCTAAGTCCGCGATATTCCATGTCGAAGGTGACTCAGACCACCCGGTAAACCGTGGTGCTTTATGCCCTAAAGGGGCTGGCCTACTCGATTATATCCAAAGCGAAAATCGTTTACGTTATCCTGAATATAGAGCACCAGGCTCTGATAAATGGGAACGCATTAGTTGGGATGATGCTTTCACACGCATTGCACGCTTAATGAAAGATGACCGCGATGCAAATTTCATTGAAAAAAATGCGGAAGGAACAACAGTAAACCGTTGGTTATCAACAGGGATGCTTTGTGCATCAGCTGCCAGTAACGAAACGGGAATGTTGACGCAAAAATTCGCTAGATCGCTAGGAATGCTAGCAGTTGATAACCAAGCGCGTGTCTGACACGGACCAACGGTAGCAAGTCTTGCTCCAACATTTGGTCGCGGTGCGATGACCAACCACTGGGTTGATATCAAAAATGCCGATGTTGTCGTCGTAATGGGCGGTAATGCTGCGGAAGCACACCCTGTTGGGTTCCGCTGGGCAATTGAAGCGAAAAATAATAATGATGCCACACTGATTGTCATAGACCCGCGTTTTACGCGTACTGCATCAGTTGCTGACCATTATGTGCCAATTCGTTCAGGAACCGATATTACCTTTTTATCGGGCGTTTTGCTGTACCTGATTGAAAACCAAAAAATCAATGCTGAGTATGTTAAGAACTATACCAATGCGTCATTGATTGTTAGAGACGATTTTGACTTTAACGATGGCTTATTTAGTGGTTATGATGCTGATAAGCGTAGCTATGACAAAACCAGCTGGAACTATAAGTTTGATGAAAATGGTCACGCATTACGCGATGACACATTACAAGATCCGCGTTGTGTGTGGAATTTACTTCACAAACACGTATCACGCTATACGCCTGATATCGTTGAGCAAATTTGTGGAACGCCAAAAGCCGATTTCTTGAAAGTCTGTGAAATTTTAGCAACAACAAGTGCAGCAGATAAAGCTGGGACTTTCCTGTATGCATTAGGTTGGACACAACATACTGTTGGCGCACAAAATATTCGCACTATGGCGATGATCCAGTTACTGCTAGGTAACATGGGGGTTGCTGGCGGCGGAGTGAACGCGTTACGCGGGCACTCGAACATTCAAGGCTTAACCGATTTAGGGTTACTATCAACCAGTTTACCGGGTTACCTGACATTACCTTCTGAAAAACATCAGAACATTGATAGCTACCTGACTGCGAATACACCGAAAGCGACCTTGCCAAATCAGGTGAATTTCTGGAGTAATTATCCTAAATTCTTCGTGAGTTTGATGAAGTCTTTCTATGGGGATTCAGCACAAGCAGAAAACCAATGGGGTTATGATTGGTTGCCTAAATGGGACCAAGCTTATGATGTGATGAAGTATTTTGACATGATGAGCAAAGACCAAGTGACGGGCTATATCTGTCAAGGGTTTAACCCAGTGGCTTCATTCCCTGATAAGAATAAAGTGGTTAGCTGCCTCAGTAAATTGAAATACCTGATTGTCGTTGACCCATTAGTCACTGAAACAGCGAATTTCTGGCAAAATCATGGTGAGATGAATGACGTTGATACGGCTTCGATTCAAACCGAAGTGTTCCGTTTACCATCAACTTGTTTTGCAGAAGAAGATGGTTCGATAGCCAACTCAGGCCGTTGGTTACAATGGCACTGGCAAGCCGCAGATGCCCCAGGCGAAGCGCGTAACGATGGCCAAATCTTAACCGGTATTCTGTATAAGATCCGGGAATTGTATGAGAAAGAAGGTGGCCAAGGCCAAGATCCTCTGATGCAAATGAAATGGAATTATAAACAACAATTCCATCCTGAATCAGAAGAAGTGGCGAAAGAAAACAACGGTGTTGCACTGGTTGATCTCTATGATGCAGACGGTAACTTACAAGCGAAAAAAGGCGAGCTGCTCAGCTCATTTGCCTTATTACGTGCGGATGGTTCAACGGCATCTTCTTGCTGGATTTACACTGGTAGCTGGACCGAGAAAGGCAACCAGATGGCTAATCGTGATAACAGCGACCCATCAGGTATCGGTAACACATTAGGTTGGGCATGGGCATGGCCTTTGAACCGCCGTGTGATTTATAACCGTGCTTCTTGTGACACCCAAGGTAAACCGTGGAATAAAGACCGCGTGCTTATCGAGTGGAATGGTAAAAAATGGGTCGGTAATGATATCCCTGACTTCAATGCTTCTGCACCTGAAGTGGGAACAGGGCCATTCATCATGCAACCAGAAGGTTTAGGTCGTTTATTTGCTATCGATAAGATGGCAGAAGGGCCATTCCCTGAGCATTATGAGCCATTTGAAACACCACTTGGCACTAACCCGTTGCACCCGAATGTGGTTTCTAACCCAGCGGCGCGAATTTTTGATGAAGACAAAAAACGTCTTGGCGACCACAAAGATTTCCCTTATGTAGGTACCACATACCGTCTAACAGAGCATTTTCATACATGGACCAAGCATGCTCGCTTGAACGCGATTGCTCAGCCAGAGCAATTTGTTGAAATCAGCGAAACACTAGCGAAAGCCAAAGGAATTGCGTTAGGCGATAAGGTCAAAGTCAGCAGTAAACGTGGTTTTATCAAGGCAGTTGCGGTTGTCACTCCTCGATTACAAACGCTGGTGGTGGATGGCAAACCAATTGAAACTGTTGGACTACCGATTCACTGGGGCTTTGAAGGCGCGACTCAAAAAGGGTTTATCACCAATACGTTAACGCCGTCTGTCGGCGATGCTAACTCTCAGACACCTGAGTATAAGGCATTCTTAGTTAACATTGAGAAGGCGTAAGGGAGGGAACATGTCCATGCAATCTCAAGACATTATTAAACGTTCCGCGACCAATAGCATTACGCCTCCGCCACAAGCGCGTGATGATAAACTTGAAGTCTGTAAGCTCATTGATGTGTCATCTTGTATCGGCTGTAAAGCTTGTCAGGTGGCATGTTCTGAGTGGAATGATATCCGTGACGAAGTTGGCCACTGTGTTGGGGTTTATGATAACCCAACGGATTTAAGTGCAAAATCGTGGACGGTGATGCGTTTTAGCGAAACCACTGAAATGGGTAAGTTAGAATGGTTGATCCGTAAAGATGGCTGTATGCACTGTACCGACCCTGGATGCTTGAAATCTTGCCCATCAGCAGGAGCAATCATTCAGTACGCAAATGGTATTGTGGATTTCCAATCAGAGCACTGTATTGGTTGTGGTTATTGTATTGCAGGTTGCCCATTCAACATTCCTCGATTAAATCCGAAAGACAATCGAGTGTACAAGTGTACCTTGTGTGTTGATAGGGTGAGTGTAGGCCAAGAGCCAGCATGTGTGAAAACCTGTCCAACGGGTGCTATCCGTTTCGGTACGAAAAAAGAAATGTTGGAATACGGTGCAGAGCGCGTAACGAAATTGCAAAATCGGGGTTATGCGCAAGCGGGAATTTATGATCCTGAAGGCGTTGGTGGTACGCATGTTGTTTATGTACTTCACCATGCTGATAAACCTGAACTGTATCATGGCCTGCCTAAAGACCCACAAATTGATACGCCAATCAATCTGTGGCAGGGCATCTTGAAACCACTTTCTGTCGTTGGATTTATCGCGACCTTTGCAGGGTTGATTTTCCACTATGTGGGAATTGGTCCGAACAAAGAAGTGAGTGATGAAGAGGAGAAAGATGACCATGAGTAAGAAAAGCAAAATGATTGTGCGGACTAAGTTTATTGACCGCGCGTGTCACTGGACGGTTGTCATCAGCTTCTTCTTGGTTGCTTTGTCGGGGATCGCATTATTTTTCCCAACACTGAAATGGTTGACGGAAACCTTTGGTACACCACAAATGGGGCGGATTTTACACCCTTTCTTTGGCGTACTCATTTTCGTTGTGCTGATGTTTATGTTTGTTCGCTTTGTGAAGCACAATATTCCAGATAAGCAAGACTTACCTTGGATCAAAAATATTGTCGAAGTATT
Source organism: Providencia hangzhouensis (assembly GCF_029193595.2). Lineage (NCBI taxonomy): Bacteria > Pseudomonadati > Pseudomonadota > Gammaproteobacteria > Enterobacterales > Morganellaceae > Providencia > Providencia hangzhouensis. The sequence continues at coordinate 3,006,099 of NZ_CP135052.1, read as the reverse complement.
GAAGGGCAATGAACATGAAGTGGCTGATGTCGGTAAATATAACGCCGGCCAAAAAATGATGTTCTGGAGTATCATGAGCCTGATTTTTGTGCTCTTGGTCACCGGTATTATTATTTGGCGCCCTTATTTCGCACATTTATTCCCAATGTGGATGGTGCGTTGGGGGCTGTTGATCCATGCTGTTGCTGCGATTGTCTTGATCCATGCCATTTTAATTCATATGTACATGGCATTTTGGGTTAAAGGTTCAATCAACGGAATGATCGAAGGGAAAGTTAGCCGCCGTTGGGCGAGAAAACATCACCCTCGTTGGTACCGTGATGTCGAAGCGAAAGAAGCTAAAGCAGAAGCTGAAAGTAAAAAATAATTTACGCAGCAGACGCTAAATAACTTAAAGCCATCACATTGTGATGGCTTTTTTGTGGGGATATTGGCGAATTTGGTTTTTATTGATGAGACGGGTTTAAATAGTCACTTGCCTTTATGCGATACAGCACATGTTCTTGTAACCAATGGCCATCAGGGAGTGTAGGGTGATAAAAATTATTTGGGTGTTTTATCATTCCAAGTCTTTGCATTACGGATTCTGATGGTAAATTGACTACTGCGGTAAACGCAACGAGCTCTTCTAGCTTTAGTTGTTCAAATGCAAATTTGATCGCGGCGTGAGCCCCTTCAGTCGCATAGCCGTGACGCCAATACTCGGGAAGTAAACGCCAGCCAATTTCAACACAAGGGGAAAAGGGCAGATTAGCAGCAGGAATATTTAAACCAATAAACCCAATAAATTGTTTGTTGGATTTCAATTCCACAGCCCATAGTCCCCATCCTCCTTGTTGAGCAAATTTATCTATGATGGTTTCCATAAATTGTGCATTTTGCTGCTCATTTAGTACTGAAGGAAAATAGCGCATGACATCGGGGTGGCTATTCATTTGGTAAAGTGGTTGCTTATCTTCTTCTTGCCAGCCACGTAACCGCAAACGTGCAGTTTCTAATCCAGTGATTTTCATGCCGACTCTTTATTAAGGCGCATGTGCAGAATAGGGAATGGATTGCCTTCACCATCTAATTCAGAACGTGCGTATTGTTTAAAACCCATATGCTGATAAAACCCGATAGCTTGAGGGTTTTGTTCGTTAACGTCCAACTCAGTAATACCTAAGGTATCAATAGCATATTGAAGAAGTTTCTTCCCTGTGCCTTGGCCTCTATTTTCTTGGGAAATAAATAACATTTCAAGACGGTGTTTATCGCACCCTAGAAAACCGGTCATATTGCCTGCGCTATCGAATGTCACAAAAACAGCTAAATGTGGTAAATAAATATCTTTGATAGCAATTTTTAGTTCAGCAATTTTTTCTTCAGTTAAAAAATGGTGAGTTGCCCTCACTGAAGACTCCCAAACACGAATAATATCATCATCGTGTGCACGTGTAGCGCTTTGGACTATCATTATATTGTCTCCGTATATTGACTGGAAAATATTAACTTTTGCTTTTCTTATGTCAACCGCTGGTTTTAAATTTACTTTAAGGTTGTTTTTGAGATATTTATCGCAGAAAAAAAAGTCAACTTCGTCATTATTAGATAAGTTACGGCATAATTTTCTCACCAAGTTTTTTATATAGCGATAAACGTATTTTTCTTTGTTGACTTAATCGTAGGGGTATCTTAATGAAATATAAATTACTAACTCTCTGTTTATCCGCGGCATTATTAACACCTATTGCACCTGTATTGGCGAATACAGAGACCAAAGCAGATATGGTTTTGGATCAAGTTTTAGTTCTTAGTCGCCATAATTTACGTACACCTATTGTAAATACCGGTATTCTTACTGAAGTAACTGATAAAAAATGGCCTGCTTGGGATGCACAAAGTGGATATCTCACAACGAAAGGTGGCGCACTTGAAGTCTATATGGGGCATTATTTTAGGGAATGGATAGACCAAAATAAATTACTTGCAGATGAACTGTGTCCAACGAGTAACGAAGATATATACCTTTATACAAATAGTCTACAAAGGACGATAGCAACTGCCCAATTTTTTGCAGCAGGAGCCTTTCCAGGATGCAAAGTAAATATTCATCATCAGCCTGAAATTGGTAAGATGGACCCTGTTTTTAACCCAATTATTACGAATGCCTCTCCTGAATTTAAGCAACAGGCACTCGCTGAGATGGAAAAATATTTTAAAGGTTTATCACTAACTGCGGGTTATGAAGAATTAGATAGTGTATTGAACATTAAAGATTCTCAAAAATGTAAAACAGATAAGTTATGTAATTTAAATAGTCAAAAAAACAGTTTTATTATTGAAGCAGAAAAAGAACCGGGCGTCAGTGGTCCATTAAAAATTGCAAATTCAGCGGTGGATGCAATAGACCTTCAATACTATGAAGGTTTTCCTGCAAATGAAGTCGCTTGGGGGCTTGTGAATACCCCTGAAAAATGGAAAAAACTGAATACGTTAAAAAATGCTTACCAAGAAACGTTATTTACACCAAAAATTATTGCCAAAAATGTCGCACATCCAATATTAAATTATATCGATAAAGGTTTTGTTTCGGCCGATAAAGGAGAAACTGCAAAATTTATATTCTTAGTCGGTCATGATTCGAATATTGCGTCATTGATGTCAGCAATGGATTTTAAGCCATATCAATTACCAGAGCAGTATGAGCATACCCCGATTGGGGGGAAATTAGTATTCCAACGCTGGACGGATAAGCAAGCTAATAAAGATTTTATGAAAGTAGAATATGTTTATCAAACAGCAGATCAGCTGAGGGATAACACCTATTTATCATTACAGACCCCTCCTAAACATATCACATTAGAGCTAAAAGGGTGTCCAATTGATAAAAGCGGCTATTGTTCTTGGGAGGATTTCCAAAAAGTCATGGCGACAGCCCTAGAACAGTAATAACAAAGCCTAAGTGCCCCGCTAACTTGAGTGGGGCATTATTTTTTGGGATGATAGCTAAATTATATTTTCGGTTTATGAATCTCTTATGTGGACAAAACAGTCACGATGCCTATTCAGTTTTTACAGCTAAATCAAATTAGTATTGCAGATCTTATCGCATTAAATACTCATCCAGCCGTACTCGAACATATGCCTTTAGGGAGTAATCAATTCGATGAACAGGCCTGCCGTCAGTGGGTCATAGGAAAAGAGCAGCATTGGGAGCAATATGGCTATGGCGTATGGGCCATTATAGTTTATGGTCAGTTTGCTGGTTGGGGAGGGCTACAAAATGAAGCGGGCGATGCGGATTTAGCTTTAGTTTTACATCCTAAGTTTTGGGGAAAGGGAAAATATATTGTTAATAATATAATTAATAAGGCATTTACATCATTGAAGGTTGAGTCAGTCACGATACACTTACCGTTAACACGTAAGAAAGTATCAGCAATTTTGCGTTATGGTTTTATTGAGGAAGCCATCGTTGATTTTGACGGTATTCCTTTTAAGCGTTTTAGATTAAAACATTCATCAGTTTTATAGCATAAAAAAACCCTGCTAAAAAAGCAGGGCGTGAAAGTCACGAAAATGTTTATGAGTCTTTAATTTACCCTAAATGAGTGCATAAATAGCCTCATAAAGTGTGTGTCTTTGCTGTTTTTTGTAACAATCATTAAGGCTAAACCTTTTATTTGTAAAATGCGTTTATTTGGCAGCAAATAGCACTTTAGCCTTTATTATCGAACGACTAATACGCTAGTTTTCGCATAGCGAACTACTGATGCGGCATTAGAACCGAGCAAATAGGTTGACATACTCGGGCGGCGCGAACCTAATAAAATTATATCGGCGTTAATATCTTCTGCTGTTGCCAAAATTTCGTCTTTAACAGAACCGACGGTTGCTTTTGCCTTTACTTTATCTGCAGGGATATCAAATAATTTAATTTTTTCTTTTAACTCGCTAAGAATGATTTCAGCTTGTTTTTCATCATCAGGGAAGTCCCCTGGTAAGATTGTGCCACCGTAGCGCAAATAATTTGAAATTGGTGCGGTTACGGCAAGAAAGTGTACTGTTGCATCGTTCAATTTTTGTAGTGAGTTAACATGAGGAACTAATAAATTAGTGAGAGCATCTTCGGTTACATCGATCGGTACTAAAATTGTATTGTACATAATATCTCCCTTTTTCTTTTATATTATAAGCTTAGACCAATATCATACATTGTGAATTTGATTATTAATAGTAATGAATTTATTGGTGAAAGGGTGTGAGCAAGTAGCCGTAATAAGATTTTTTATCAAAAAATAGAAGTGCCCGATGTCATTATAATGAGCGACATCAGGCAAATGGCGGGAAATACTAAGTCAGATTTATTTTTTTACGCAGGCTTCTTTTAAACCAGCTTTACAGGCTTGAGCTAGATATTCAGCTGCAGATTTTTCGTTTATTTCAATTCCTTCACCACTTTCTAGCATTTTACCTACTTGATATTGCGCTGGTGGGAATTTTTTATCAGCAGATTTTTTGAACCATTCAAAAGCCGTAATATAGTTTTGTTTTACACCAATACCTTGATAGTAAAATTGGCCCATATAATTCTGAGCTTCAACATTGCCTTTATTGGCTGATTTCTCAAACAGATCCATGGCAGTTTCGAGGTTGGCTTCAACACCATTACCGTTTAAATACATATCACCTAAAAATAACTGAGCATCAGAATTACCTTTATTTGATGCCATCGTTAGCCATTTTTTTGCTTTACCATAGTCCTGTTTAAGCTCATTCCCAAGGTAATAGCCAATTCCCAACATGACTTGCGCTTTTATATCCCCTTTTTGTGCCTCCTGTTCGATACGTTTGATGGTTTCTTTGGGAACTGCAGCAACACTTAGGTTAATTGAAAAAGCACATAAAATAATAAATGAGAGAATTCTAAGCATGATTGATGTCTTATATTAGCGTTGTTTATTTCTATTTTTTAATAAAATGTCTCGATGAGATTTACTGTCAACAAAGTATATTATACAAAGAAAATTTACATCAAAATACGTAATGTAAAATAAGCTACACGCTCATCTTTTTACGCATTTTTAGGATAATTGATTACTTCTATACTCTACGATTTTAATTGAAAAATATCAATACGTAATAAAAATTACAATATATTGAAGTATGAAATTTAATGTTTCTTAGTCATTTTATGTGTTTATTGTAACAAGATCTTAATAAAGAAAGTGGTTGAAAAATCATATAAATCAGGTGGTAATATAAGTAAGCTTTGGGCGATTATTTTAGAAAAATATCTTATGCTAATAAAATCTCGATATAAAACACATAAAAAGTGAAAAAATAAATTAAATAGTATGTGCTATAAGAAAGGTGTGAATCGAAATTTACAGAATTCACACCTTCAGCAATATGCGAAAAATTTTTACTTTAACGGCTTAAGAAAGCTTATGACTCAAATAATGGCGTGGGTTTTCCGTTGTCATCAATTGCAACAAAATTAAACTGGCCATGTATTACTTCTTCACGACCATCTGAATACATATCTTCTAGAAAAATCGATACGTTGACCGTTAAACTGGTTCTTCCGACTCGAATAACTTTACCTACTAACTCAACAATGGTCCCTGAAGGGATTGGGTGGGTAAAGTTAATTTTCTCAGTTGATACCGTAACGAGGCGTTTACGGCTAAACCGTGTTGCGGTAATAAAAGAAACTTCATCCATCCAAGCTAGGGCGGTACCACCAAACAAAGTACTGTGGTGGTTAGTCGTTGTTGGAAATACGACTTTAGAGACGCGAGAAATGGATTGCTCAATTTTTTGTGCGATGACATCGTCAGCGATGGAGCTCATGGTCTGCCTTACAATTGTTACTGGGTGTATTAGAAATGTTAAAGACCAAGTGTAATACTCCTCTCAATTTAATTCAGCAATAAATGTGAAGTGAATCGTTCCAGTTGAAAAGTTTTTTCATATTTTCGTATTTAGGAAAAATAGGGGGAAATATTAAAGACTCAAAACTAGACAATGAGCCTTTAAATTGCTGAAAAAAGATGGGGGTTAATTATCTAAATATTCGGCGCTCATGCGAACTGCTTTTGCATTGCTGCCATTTTTAACGCAAGAAACTAAAAACGCATTAGATTCAGCCCAAATAGTGGCAGAAAAATCTTCGCCATCAATATCTTTTTCAATGGTAACAGGGTATTTTTCAACGCCTTCAAGCCACTCGATTAACCCTGATTTACACGTTGGAAAGTCGTCTTTTGCTATTGAGCCATTTAAAACCGGCACGGCAATTTGTGGTTTATTGTTGTCAGCAATCATGTCCTCTAATTGCTCTACGGTATACGTTTTTTCAGCGAAAGCAGTGGCGCTTAATAGTGAAATCGTTATTGCTAATAGTAATTTATTCATAATCACTCCATTTGATTTAAGTTTCGAATACTAAGCAATAGAGCCACAATAGGCAATAAAAAAACCCTTCATATAGAAGGGTTTTTGTGAGCAAATTTTACAAACATGTATTAACTAAATCTGTACAGACTAAATGGTTTCACATTCAGTGAGGGTTCTTTGCCTAATAGCAAGTCAGCTGTGAGCTCGGAAGAAACTGGGCTTTCGGTCATCCCCCAGCCTGTGGCAGTATTGATAACTAGACCAGGATATTCATTGACTTGAGAAATGATTGGGTGCTCATCTGGTGCGATGGCCATAGCACCACTCCATTGGTCAATCAGTTTAGAATCCTTAAATGCAGGGAATTCTGTTTTTAATTTCTCAAATGATGCATTCAGCTCTGGTAAATCAGGTAATGCCGTCATATTTCTGTGTTTTTCAAATGGTGAAACTTCATCCAGTTTCCAGCTTGTTGGCTCAGTAAATGAATTAATTAATTGTTCATTTAATGAAATATGCACAGGGAAATCAGGCATAGATAGCAGTGGAATGTATTTATAGCCATAGACGAAGGAGTCTTTAACAACCGGTGCAACAATCACACGAGGGGATGTTGCATAGGTACCATCTGCTTGTTCACGGAAGAAAATATTACCCGGTAAAGCAACGTTACCCCCCGGTGCAGTTGGTGAACCGGTGATCAGTTGTTGAGATTGATAAGCCGGTAATGTTGGGACATCCACACCTAAGTTTTGCATAAACAGCCTTGACCAGACGCCACCTGCCACAACAACACGTGAGGTCTTGATAGGCCCTTTCTCGGTGACGACATCAGAAATTACGCCTGCTTGAGTTTCTAAACCTCTTGCTGCACAGTTAGTATAAATTTTTATTCCTAATTTTTTCGCGTAATCAGCCATGACGAAGGTTGCAATTTCAGCATCTAAGCTACCAGAGTCTTCTTCAAAACCTGCGATTGTCCATTTAGACCGTGCACCGTTTAAACGTTGGTTGAGTTCAGCACCTTCGATAATGCGTGTTTTGAATGGAATATCTGAACCGACATTTTTACTGCGAGTATCAATCCACTCTCTAACATTGACAAGATCTTCTTCATCGAATGGCACTTCAACGCGGCCTTGAGTACGATAGCTTGTATCTGCACCGACTTTCGCGTTCATCTCTCTCCAACGTTGTTTGCCTAAGTGGTGGAGTAAGAAGGTTTCATCTGGCATTTTATAAGTGATAACTTGGCCGTAGAAGCGGGATGATTGCTCGCCTGCGATGTTACCTTTTTCAACAATAACAACATCTAAACCACGTCCAACCAGCTCAATTGCGGTCATGATCCCCAGAATTCCAGCACCAATAACAACGACGTCAGCTTGCTGTGGTAGAGGGCCTTCAGTTCCTGCAACAAAGCCATGTCGTGGCTTACCAGGAACAAATCGACCTTCACGAGTTAACATTGGAGTTAAAATTCCAGCCCCTGCAGCAACGGCAACAACACCACCACCAATCAAAAATTTTCTTCTAGTTATAGCCATCTTATTAAGTTCCTTATATCGAATGAGTTTTTAACAATTGACCAAAGCTTCAATTAGAAATGTTTATAATTGTAATTATATCTTTAATAATAATTATAATTGTAAACCAAATTGAGTTGAAATTAAAAGATTTGTTTAAATGTTAAAAAATTTATTTTTAGATAAGGAATGGACGCCAATATTTCGAGAAAAATAATGGCGCTGGTAGAATTCGGATAGAGAAACAGATAGGAAAATAAATGGCTTTGCGCTTACCTATTTGATTTGTAGTGTTTAAATGTGGATTTGGCCTGTTAAAAATAAAACGGCTTTACCTGTTAATTTTACTCGGTCAGAGGTTAGCTCACATTGAACTACCCCTCCGCGCGATGAAATCTGTTGGCCTATTAACTGCGATTTATTCAGCTGTTTGGCCCATATTGGAGCAATGGCACAATGTGAGGTGCCTGTTACAGGGTCTTCGTCAACCCCTTTGGCGGGAGCAAAGTAACGAGAAACAAAGTCACAATCGCTATTAGCACTTTCTGCTGTAATTGCTAACCCGGGTAGAGAAAGCTGCGCAAGTTTTAACATGTCTGGCTGACAGTTTTGAACGTGCTCTGCACTTTCAAGAAAACACAGATAACGGTCTTTTGCTATCCAAAGATCTTTGATTTTGACACCAAGGATATCGACGAGGTGTGGATAATGCTTTGGATGGCTTTGTTCGGATTCAAGAATTGGAAAATCAAGTGTAAATCCTTGTGCATTCTGTGTCACAACGAGGTCACCCGACAGAGAATTAAATGTTAAAGGATGAATGTCTTGCTGGAGCACTTGATTTAACACAAAAGCAGCGGCAAGTGTTGCATGGCCACAGAGTGTTACTTCAACTTTAGGGGTGAACCAGCGAATATGATGGCCGACTAAAAATGCGGTTTCTGACAAGTTAACCTCTGCGGCAATGGCAATGAGCTGTTCATCTGGTAACCAGTTATCGAGTAATACAATCGCTGCTGGGTTACCGCGAAAAAGGGTATCTGTAAAAGCATCAACATAGTAAATAGGGGCGGAAAGGCTCATTGTATGATTTCCTAAAGTCATTATGGGATGATGAGAGAGCAGTATAGCGCCTATTTTATCAGAAATAATAAGCAAACTATTAAGTGGGGAATGATGCGGAGGATCCGGTAGCGTGTGGGCTGCTACCGGATAGAAGACAATTAATCAGCGCTATTAAGCATTAGCTTCATTTTTGTCTGCATTTTTAAGCATTTTTCTAACAGGGATAATCAACGCTGCTAATACGACCGCACAGATCACCAGTGCAATAGAGACGTGGGAGAATAGCTCAGGCATCGAATCTAATTGGTCTTTGCGAATGTTACCCCCCATGATACCAGCTGCAAGGTTACCCAATGCGCTAGCACAGAACCATAACCCCATCACTTGGCCGCGCATTTTTTGTGGTGCGAGCAAGGTCATGGTTGCTAACCCGATAGGGCTTAAGCACAGTTCTCCTAACGTCAGCAATAAGATACTGCCAACTAACCAGAAAGGTGAAACGCCACTTTGGGTTGCGAGTACTTGGTTTGCTGCCACCATCATGATAGCAAAGCCGCCCGCAGCAAATAAGATACCAATCACGAACTTGGTCATACTGCTTGGGTTCATATTGCGTTTAGCCAACGAAGGCCAGAACCAGCTAAATACTGGGGCTAACAATATAATGAACAAGGCATTGATTGATTGGAACCAAATGGTTGGAATTTCAAAACTCCCCATTTGGCGGTCAGTATAGTCCCGAGCAAAGATATTAAATGAAGTGGGTTTTTGCTCAAAGGCTGACCAGAAGAATGCGGCTGCAATCAGTAAAATCAAGCATGCCAGTAAACGAGAACGTTCGCTGCTGTTTAAACCGCCAAGGAAGAACATAAATAAGAAATAGATGCCCACACAGGTCGAGATAACATAAGCAGAACTTTTCGCAATTATTGAGGCATTAAATGGGATCGTACCATTATCAATCAAGATAACCAGTATGGCTAATAGCACCATGGCAAAGGTAACCCATTTCCCCACGTTTTTGCGCTCAACCGTTGGACGGTTCCAAGTGGAATCAAGGCCAACTTCTTTATCATAACGGCGCATTTGAGGAATGGCGTAAAAGCGGAAAATTAACAGGGCAATTAACATTCCTAAACCACCAAGGCCAAAACCTAAATGCCACCCATATTTTTCATGAAGTGGGCCAATAATTAACGGGGCAATAAAGGACCCCATATTGATACCCATATAGAACAGGGAGAAACCGCCATCACGGCGTGTATCTTCTTTCTTATACAGGGTTCCTACCATCACGGTAATACAGGTTTTAAATAACCCTGTACCTAATACGATGAGCAATAAGCCGACGAAAAAGAAAGTATTTGATAAAAACGCAGACATTGCGATGGATAAATGGCCAAACGCAATGATTAATGAGCCGTACCAAACGGCGCGGCGTTGGCCTAACCAGTTATCGGCTAACCAACCACCCGGTAACGAGGTGATATAAACCCCTCCAGCGAAAATACCGACGATAGCCGAAGCTTGTTCAATAGGTAATTCCATTCCGCCTTGTAATAATGCCGCACTCATAAATAAGATAAGTAACGGTCTAACTCCGTAAAAAGAGAAGCGTTCCCACATTTCTGTGAGGAAAAGCGAACTCAATGGGTATGGATGCCCAAAAAAAGTTTTTGTTTTAGTCGCAGAATTATTCATCTGTGAACTCCCATAAATACTCTCTTGAGAGGTTGTGCATGATATAAAACACCAAGCCGTGCGCCTGAGTGCCAATTGTTATTGATATGTTAACATGAATATATGAAACATATTTTTAACATACATTATTATAGAATCACCTATATACAGAATGAATTTATTGTAAAAGGTGTGTTTTTAAGGTGAAAAGTCGATATAACTCTCATTTCTCACGATAAGCTAGGGGAAGATACAGGATTTTAGTTGACAATAAAAGAAAGAATTTTGAATCGATTAAGTTATTTAAAATCAAGTGGTTAGGTGTATTAAAATTTGATTTTAAGGAAAGTAAGGCAATAAAGCTTATAAATCATCAGGTTTTTGTACAAAAAATAGCAAGAAGCTTATTGGTCGGTAGGGGAGGCTCGCAGGCCATCGGATTGGCGCCTGATGACTAACCATGAATAAATTAAGTTGAAGAGAACTAACGCAGCGGTGAAAAAGAATACGGCTCTGAAACCGTAAGTTGCAGCGACAAACGACCCCATCAATGGCCCTGTCACATTCCCAACATCTCGCAATGCTTGGTTATAGCTGAAAATACGTCCCGTTACTTGATGGGAAATATTATAGATAATTAACGTTTGTACTGCGGGTAATAGCGCAGCATTCAGAGCCCCAAGCATAAATCGGAGAAAGCCTAGCTCCCAATAACTACTTACCAGCCCCATTGGGAATAATACAAAAATAGATGCTCCCAGCACGGCGAGTAAAACTTTTTCAGGGCCTATTCGGTCACTGAGTTTACCTAACATGGGCGCACTGATTAAAGCCGCAACACCAGGAATGGAAGCTATCACACCACTGACAAAGGCCAAGTTTTCAAGGGAATCAGATAAGTCACGTACATAAAGCGTGATGACAGGGTTGATTGAGCCCATAGCAGCTTGAATAATCATGGTGGTAAAAAAGAGGCTGATAACTAAATTTTTATTACGTAAAGAGGCAAAAACTTGTTTGCTCGTTAATGCATCTTTGCGAGAAACAGGCGTGAAGCGTTCTCTGACATAAAAAAGCGTGACAAAAAAGCAGATAAACAGCACCGTTGCGGTAATAAAAAAGACGGGACGTAAGCCATACTGGTCAGCAAGAAAACCGCCAATGAGTGGGCCAATAAGTGCGCCACTTACTGCACCAGTAGCGAGGACACCCATAGCCCAACCACTTTTTTTCACGGGAACTTGAGTTGCAATCAGCGCGTTAGCATTGGGAACAAAACCCCCCAATAAACCTAATATGGCTCTTAAGGCTAAGAGCTGCCAAATATTTTGTGCAAAACCAATAAGCACCATCACGATAGCCATCCCTAGTGCTGAACGCAGCAGCATGAGTTTACGGCCTTTACGATCGGATAATCGACCCCAAAATGGCGCAGCAATCGCGGAAAATAAGAAGGTGATACTAAAAACTGCCCCTGTCCATAGGTTCAAAGAGGCATGGTCTTTAACGCCTAGTTCTTCAATATAGAGGGGGAGAAAAGGCATGATCAGGCTAAAGGCGGCACCTGTTAAAAAACAGCCGAACCACACGACGTATAGGTTACGTTTCCAATACTCTGTTTTTCCCGTCATAATTTTCCCGTTATGTTCAGTTCTACAGCGTTGTTGGCTTCATTTGCCTAATGTACGCTCTTTGGGATGTCTTCATTTTCCCGCCTAGCTGTAGACCCGACTATTTAGGAAAAACAGTATGAAAAACAGTAAGAAAAGCATCATAAAAAACAGTTGAAAAACCGCGCTATAATTTATCTGATTACGTTAATAATTAATGATGGATTTTGTCTAAATCCCCGTATAACGAAGGCTCCCCTTCAGGACGCGTTTTAAAACGACGATGTAGCCACATATATTGTTCTGGTGCTCTGAGGATTTCTTTTTCAATAACTTGGTTCATCATGGTTGCGGTAGCCACATTATCTTCAATTGGGAAATCATCAATGGCAGGTTGAATGATTAATTCATAACCTTTACCCGCAGGTAAACGTCTTGGTGTAAAAGGCACCACTAAAGGGGAAGCCAGACGTAAAATAATTTGCGAGCCATTGGTTGTCGCTGCATCTTTTACGGCGAACAAAGGCGCAAATGTACTATTGCGAGGGCCGTAATCATGGTCGGGGGCATACCATAAAATTTCACCATTTTTTAAGTCACGAACCATGCCTTTCATATCTTTGCGATCCAACATATATTTGTTGGAACGTAAGCGCCCACGGGTTTGTAGCCAATCGAGGAGGTCATTATCATTGGCGCGATATACACCAATGCCCGGATTTAACATGCCAAAGGCACGCGCACCCATTTCCAAGGTTAAAAAATGAACACCAAGCGCGATAATGCCTCTACCTGTTTGGCGGGCAGCAACAGCATTTTCTTCCCCAATGACTTTGACCCAGCGACGAACGCGCCAATCAGGCCAAAACCAAGCCATGCCCGTTTCAAATAAGCCCATGCCGACAGATTCAAAGTTTTTGTCAACACAGCGTTGCCGTTCTTGCTCACTCATGTCTGGAAAACATAATTGCAAATTTCGCTCTGCGACTTTCACCCGTTTTTTCAAAAAGCGTTTAGAAAATAACCCTAAACGCGTTCCCATCCAATAAATGAGAGGATAAGGCAATAATACAAGAAGATATAATATGCCAATGCCTAGCCAAGTTAGCCAGTAACGAGGGTGGAAAAACCGTTTTTGAAATTTTGGAGCTAGTATCATTGTTATCCGAATATATTAGTCACAAATTAATAAAAAGGCATGATTAAACTATATCAAATTATTCGTTTAAAGCGTTAATTGCCTGCATGGTGCTCATTAACTCAGCTAAGTTACGAACCGCCATTTTTTCCATGACGCGAGAGCGATGAACCTCAACAGTGCGTACAGAAACACAGGTTGCCTCAGCAATCTCACGGTTAATTAAGCCTTGCAACACATAACCACAGATATCTTTTTCACGAGGGGTGAGCGTTTCATAGCGCTGCTTAATTAAATGCCCTTCAGTGGCTTTGGTGGTTTGTGATTGAGCTTGTTCTAAGGTCTTAGCAAGTTGTTGGCTATCAATGGGTTTTTGTAGAAAATCAACAGCGCCAAGTTTCACTTGTTCCACCGCCATCGGGATATCGCCATGACCAGATAAAAATATCACAGCCAATGTACTGTGTTGTTCCCTAAGGTATTGGTGAACTTGTCGTCCATCTAATTTAGGCATGCGCATATCCAATAACACCACACCTTCTTGGTGTAATGCCGCATTTTGGATAAATGTTTCACTGTCATTCCAAACGGTAACGCTATAGCCCAATGTTTCTAGTAAGAATTGGCAGGCATCCGTCACATCGGGGTCATCATCCACGAGATGGATTACTGGCATACATATACCTCGTCGTGTAGAGGGTGACAAATAAGGTGCTTTATATAATGAGCATTGATTATCGCAATAAAGCCATTGTCACATATAGTTAATGTGAATGTTATCAATTACGTGGCAAAACATGCTTAATCTACGATTTTATTGTGATAATTGAAAATAAGAGTGACCATTAAGCCATGTAACCCATCATCACTTAGGTTATTTTCGATACGAATGTCTCCGCCTTGGCTTTGTATCAAACGCTGGCAGATCACTAAACCTAACCCTAAACCTTCTTTTTTAGTTGTCGCAAATGGCGTGATACCTTGCTCTAATTGACCCGCAGGCATCCCTCCAGCATTGTCCTGTAAAACAAGTAAAAAATGTTGCTGCGAAAAATGAAACTCGAAACGCAGTAGGGTTGCCCCTGCTTGCAAACTGTTACTGATTAAATTAGAAAGTAATTGTTCTAGTAACGTGTCTGGCAACATCAGGGAGACGTCAGGGGTTTCAGGTAAAATTAACCTCGAATTGGGGTAGTGCTGGTCTGCACGCAATAATTGCCAAATATGATTAATAGCCTGTTTAACCGATTGCTGGCTCAATGTGATTGCGGGGTCATGGCTTGGTTTACCCGCCCAGAGACGCAAATTGCGAATGATATCGGCTCCACGTTGAGCTTGGTCGTCGATTTTAGTTAATGCGCTAATTAATGGGTGGCTTTCAGACTCTTTAGTCAGGCGTAGAATACACCCTTGGGCATAATGGCGGATTGCAGACAGCGGTTGGTTCAATTCATGGGCAAACCCAGATGCCATTTCCCCCAAAATATTTAACCGTTGTGCCTTTTGTAAATTGGCTTCTTGCTCTCGCAAGCGATTATGCGCTTCTTCTAATTGGCGGCTGCGACGTCTCACCAAAAAGGCAATCCAAACATGATTTATCCCAAGTAATACAAAAAATAAAGCGACAAGGCTGATAGTGATTTGGTTTTGAATGGTCCAACTGACGATATCCTGCCAGATTTGACGCTGTTGCGGATGTTGGTTAACGTCTCTGAGTAAGGTTTCGACTTGAGTCACCGACGCGGGAGCTCCCCAACGCATAGCGGCTTTATCTGTTGATAATAATGTCTTGGTGACTTTGTCGACTAAATTGTCCGGCACTTCACTTAAGGCGGCAAAAGACCAATTTGGATACAGTTCTGTGCTAGTTAAACAAGAGAGAGAGCTTGGATGTTGAATCAATGGGCGAAATTGTGTTTTATCAATCAACCCTTCGCTATGCATGTTTTCTAATAAACAGACAGGAACTATAGCTGCGGATAATGAATCATCACGCAGTGCGTATAATAATGCATCTGCAGGGAAACCTAAAAATTGCATCTTAAAGTCTTTGGCAGCGTCGTAGCCCATATCCCTCAACACTTTGTAACCTAACAAATAGCCACCAAAAGCATCTGGTGAAATTGCTCCGACTTTCTTGCCTATTAGGTTTTTAACTTCTGAAATATCACTGTCTTTTCGAACTAATATCAAGCTGCCAATAACATTACGCGTTGTGCTGTTGGGCTCCACGTCTGAGCGAAGGGAGAGCAACCAACGTAAATGATAGCGGTTATCTAACTGAATAAATTGGGCAGGATTCGTCAACAAAAAATCTATCTTGCGATTGGAAATCGCCTCTTTCATCTCATCTAAATTGAGAGGTTGTAACGTAAAACGCTCCCCAGGAATCGACTCATTGAGTGTATCAATCAAAGGCTGCCAATGAGATTGGGTTGAACTGGGGCCACGTAAGGCCAATACCCCGATAGTCCACTGGGCCGAAATTGCTGGCAAAGACCACGTCAGTAGCATGATTAACAGTATGTGATACAACGGTCTAGACGATTTTTTTAACATATTTGAGTTATTCGTTGCGTTAGATCAATTTAGCTACGGGTATGTGGTAAACCACAATAGGGCAGTGGCTCCACTCTTCTTACAATGGCACTACAAGCTTTATCAAGATAACCCATCGGGTTTAAAGAGAAATAACAATTTCAGTGGTTATCTTAACGAGACTGTACCCATTGTCAATAACGCATGTAATACAAATAACATATTGATTAATAACTTTTATTTTCGCATTAGCAATGTCAATACTGGAGCCAATTATGGATCTGAGTAAACGAAAATTTCTACAACAAATTGGAGCCGTAACTGCGGGGGCATCGTTGATTCCCATTGCAGAAGCAGGGCTAAATTTTTCCCCGACACGCAGAGAAGGCAATCCAGAAAAACGCTATGGAATGTTGATTGATTTGCGCCGTTGTATCGGTTGCCAATCTTGCACGGTAAGCTGCTCGGTTGAAAACCAAACCCCACAAGGTCAATTTAGAACGACAGTGAATCAATATCAAGTCGCAGTGAAAGGTGAAGAAGGGTTCACCAACGTACTGTTACCCCGTTTATGTAACCACTGTGATAACCCTCCTTGTGTACCTGTATGTCCAGTTCAAGCGACTTTCCAACGTGAAGACGGTATTGTTGTCGTTGATAACGAACGCTGTGTTGGGTGTGCGTATTGTGTGCAAGCCTGCCCATATGATGCTCGCTTTATCAACCACTCTACGCAAACTGCAGATAAATGCACATTCTGTGCTCATCGCTTAGAAGTGGGTTTATTACCTGCTTGTGTTGAATCCTGTGTCGGTGGTGCGCGCATTATTGGGGATTTAAAAGACCCAAACAGTACTATCCGTAAAATGCTGACAGAGCACGAGGCTGAAATCAAAGTACTCAAACCGGAAAGTGGCACATTACCACAAGTTTTCTATATAGGTTTAGATGACGCATTCGTGCAACCGCTGCAAGGCAAAGGGCAGCCCGCATTATGGCAGGAGGTGTTCTGATGAATGGCCAAGTGACTTATATTTCAGAAATAATGGCTCAGCCACAAGAATTCTTTTGGCTACCTTGGGCGGTACAATATTTCTTCTTCATTGGGATTGCGTCTTGTGCGGTTCTGTACGCGTGCTATCTTCATTGGAGAAACAAACCTGAAAACAGCCGCTTAGAAATGATCGCTGTATTTATTGCTATCACGATGGGGATCACCGCGCCGTTAGCACTAACCGCAGATTTACACCAAACCGCAAGGGTATGGCATTTTTACGCTCATCCAACAATATGGTCTTGGATGTGGTGGGGCTCTGTATTACTACCATTATTCACCACATTTATTGGTTTATATTTTGTTGCATTAGTGGTGAAGCTGATTTGGAAAAAAGAATTCAAAGCAACGCGTTGGGTTGCCTTGTTGGCTGCATTTTCAGCCATCGGTTTATTGTTATATACCGGCCGTGAAGCCTCAGTGTTAAACGCGCGTCCAATTTGGTTTAGCTGGTGGATACCGGTATTGATGTTCCTTAGTGCTCTGCAAGCATTACCTGCATTGATTAGTTTAGGGGCTCGCCGTGAACCTCAATATCAAAATCGCTTAGCGCGTTTTCAAGTTGTGACATTATTATTGTTTGTGGTGTGCTTTGCGTTGTGGTTATCAGGTGACACCACTTCAGGTATCGCAGTACGCCAACAGTTAGATACGGCAAGCGCAGGCTGGTGGATGCTAATGGGGGTTTGTGCACTGTGGTTAATCACTTTCGCAATGTCCGTCAGTAATTTAAAAGCGACTCGTTCCGTTCCATACATTACTGTTCTAGCTTTAATTTCAATGGCTTTTGCTTGGTCATTACGTTGGATTTTCCTGATGGAAGTTCAAGCGGTTCCAAAATATAACATTATCGCGAACCCATACCATTTCCCACTGGGAACAGATGGATTATTGGCTATCGTCGGTACATTCGGTTTATGGATTGCGTTAACAATTATTGTTCGTGAAGGTGTTCGCCGGTTTGCGAGGAGAGTGCAACATGGCTAAATTCTCAAGACGTCAATGGCTTAAAGGTGGTTTGGTTGTCGGTGGTATCGCATTATTTGGTGCAAGCTACCGTGATGTTGCCAAACGTGCAGTCGATGGTCTGGTTAATGGTACGTCAGGTAAAGTCACTCTTGATAGGCTTAATGGTAACTCTTTACGCCCTGAAGGGCAGGTACTGAAAGGCTGGCAAGAAAATCCAGAACAAGTGGTTGCGATGACCCAGTGTTTTGGTTGTTGGACCCAGTGTGGTATCCGTGCTCGCGTCGATACAGCAAAAAATGAAGTATTGCGTATCGCGGGGAACCCTTATCATCCACTTTCCCATGAAGAGCACTTTCCTTATGGAATGCCACTGAAAACGGCATTTAATAAAATGAGTGGAGAATCAGGCCTTGAACACCGTTCGACAGCTTGTGCTCGTGGTGCGACGTTAATGGAAGGCTTAACAAGCCCATTGCGTATCCTTGAACCGATGAAACGTGTGGGTAAACGCGGCGAAGGTAAATGGGAGCGCATCAGTTTTGAACAACTGATTAAAGAAGTGGTTGAAGGAGGCGACTTATTTGGTGAGGGGCATGTGGATGGCTTACGGGCGATACGTGACTTAGAAACGCCTTTAGACCCATCTCAACCTAAATTGGGGCCAAAAGCTAACCAATTATTAGTGACCAACGCAGGTGATGACGGCCGTGATGGCTTTATCCGTCGCTTTGCACAAAATGCCTTTGGCAGTAAAAACTTCGGTGCTCACGGTTCTTATTGTGGACTGGCTTACCGTGCGGGTTCCGGTGCATTAATGGATGATTTGGACAAAAATGCCCACGTTAAACCCGATTGGGATAATGTCCGTTTCGCGCTATTCCTAGGGACATCACCTGCACAATCAGGTAACCCATTTAAGCGCCAAGGCCGCCAGTTAGCCACAGCGCGTTTACGTGATTCATTTAACTATGTGGTGGTATCACCTGCATTACCATTAACAACCACTTTAGCGAATGACCACGGTCATTGGGTTCCTGTGCAACCGGGTACGGATGCGGCATTGGTGATGGGGATGATCCGCTGGATCATTGAAAATAACCGTTACAACGCAAAATACCTCAGTGTGCCAAGTGAGAAATCCATGGAAGCCGTGGGGGAGAAAAGCTGGACTAACTCAACACATTTAGTGATCACGGATGATAACCACCCATTAGCAGGTAAATTGTTAATTTCTTCTTATATCACAGGGGAAGGTGACAATGAGAAAGCTTATTTAGTGCAAGATGCTGCGGGTGAATTAAAACTGGCTGATGAAACGCCTACGGCCGAGCTCTTTGTGACACGCCAAGTCACCTTGCACGATGGCAGTGAAGTGACCGTTAAATCTAGCTTCCAATGTTTAAAAGAAGCGGCAAATCGTATGACTTTGGAAGAATACAGTCAGCGTTGCCATGTTCCAGTGAAAACGATTGAATCGTTGGGTAAAGCATTAACTTCTTATGATAGAAAAGCCGCCGTCATCTCTCATGGCGGTATGATGGGGGGTAATGGTTTTTACACTGCATGGTCAGTTATCATGCTTAACGCATTGATTGGTAACCTGAACTTGAAAGGCGGTGTTTCTGTTGGTGGCGGTAAATTCAACGGGGAAAACGATGGGCCGCGTTACAAAATTGCTAGCTATAAAGGTAAAGTGAAACCTAAAGGTGTGGTGCTGTCGCGCAGTAATGAAGTGTATGAAAAATCAGATGAGTTCAAAGCACGTCAGGCAGCGGGTGAAAACCCATACCCAGCAAAAGCCCCTTGGTACCCGTTTGCTAAAGGTCAATTAACAGAGCAGTTAGCATCTGCCTTGATGGGATACCCCTACGCACTGAAAGCGTGGATCACCAATATGACTAACCCTGTATATGGTATTGCAGGTATTCGTCAGGTGATGGAAGAAAAACTGAAAGACCCTAAACACCTGCCGCTGATTATTGGTATTGATGCCTTTATGAATGAAACCACGGCATTGGCAGATTACATTGTGCCAGATACCCATAACTTCGAAAGTTGGGGGTTTAGTGCACCATGGTCTGGCGTGCAGGTCAAAGCCAGCACAGCACGTTGGCCGATTGTTGAGTCACGTACTGCGAAAACAGCGGACGGCCAGCCAGTTTCGATGGAGAGTTTCTGTATTGCTGTAGCGAAAGAACTTAATTTACCCGGCTTTGGCGATAACGTGATTGAGGATATGGATGGCAACATGCATTCACTCAATACAGCGGAAGACTATTACTTAAGAGTTGCTGCAAATATGGCGTGGTTAGGGGAGAAACCAGTCCCTGAAGCCGCAACAGAAGATATCCAAATCAGTGGCGTGGAGCGTATTTTACCGGCTATTACACGGACTTTAAAACCAGAGGAAGTTCGCCGTGTTGCCTATATTTTCACACGAGGTGGCCGTTTTGCGCCTTATGAAAAAGCGTGGGATGGCGATGCAACAGGTCCTCAATGGAAAAAAGGCTTACAAATTTGGAACCCAACGGTGGCCGTTAATCGCCATGCCATAACGGGTGAACGTTATAGCGGTTGCCCGACGTATTACCCGCCTCGTATGGCGAATGGGGATGATGTGAATGCAGTATTCCCAGAAAAAGAGTGGCCGCTGAAGCTGATGTCATTTAAATCCCATGTGATGAGCAGCTCAACCACCGTTATTGAACGGCTCCGCCATGTGAAACCGACGAATCTTGTTGCTATCCACCCCGATGATGCAGCGAAAATGGGGGTAAAACATGGAGATTGGATTAGGATCACCACACCGGGGGGGCATGCTGAAGCTCAAGTAAGCGTACTTGATGGCGTAATGCCTGGAGTGCTTGCGATTGAACATGGCTATGGGCATACCGAGATGGGAGCGAAACAGCATTATCTGGATGGCCAACCTATGCCAATGAATGCGGCAAATGGTTCAGGAATTAACTTAAATGACCTTGGGTTTGCTGACCCAACACGTGAAGTTGCTAACACGTGGTTAGATTGGGTTTCGGGGGCATCGGTACGCCAAGGCTTACCTGCTCGCATTGAGTTAATTGGTTAAATGAAGTAGTAAGGATGGCTAGTGGTGGGGACCTGCATAGCTTCACCATTAGCCATCTGGTAGTTGGCAATAAGTAGTAAGCAGTTGACATTGCGCATAAAACGGTGTGCTACCACACCGTGACTTCGGCAAATGCCTGGGAGGGGGAGCCCTCCCTTTTTTAATGGTTTATCGCAAGAGTGGCGAAACCGACTGTTCTAAGCCGATGCTTTGTAGCATCAAAACCCCCATCAAAATAAATAAAATACCTGCCAAAATTTTCAGTGTGATTGCCCAATATGGGGAAAATGACTTTCCTTTTAAGCGTGATACACGAACCGCATTATCACGCATTAAATGAACAAAAAGAGCGATTAAACAAACAGTTAATGCAGTCCCCATTGCCATTGCTAAGGCAGCGATAACCCCCCACGCATAGACCTCAATGACATAAGAAAACAGCAATACAAGAATTGCCCCGGAGCAAGGGCGGATACCCATCGATAGGATAATCAATAGCTTACTTTTAAAACTGGATTGTAATTGATGGGACTGGATAACGTGTTGGTGCCCACAACCACAGTTGTCCGAGTGGCTATGGGCTTTTGTTTTACTTATTGCTTTCGTTGATGAATTCAGTGGTTGAATGCTTTTTATCTTGAGTGGTGCCAAGTGTCTTGATTTGCGGATTGACCAGCCACGACGCAATGCGCTGATGCATAAATAGCTACCCAGCAAAATGACAAATAGATAACTCGTTTGCTCTGCATATAAACTGGCTTGGTTGAGATGCTTAGTAGAGAGTTGGAATAGGATCAAGACTAAGGAAACTAAAGTAATCGCAACAAGCCCTTGTAAGAGCGATGCAAGTAAACTAATGATAACACTCTGTTTTAAATGAGTCGCTTGGGTGGCAATATAAGTGGTAATAATTAATTTGCCATGCCCCGGCCCAAGGGCATGCAAAAAACCATACGCAAAACTGGCAACTACCAGTAACCCACCTGCATACCATGGGCGAGAGGTGGTTTCTTGCAATAGGTAAGATAGCCCTTGGTTTAACTGTTTTTGCCAAGCTAGGCTAAGTTGTAACCATGATCCCCAGTGGGTGTATAGCTGCCAAGCGGCATAGGTTATAAGCCCCATAAACAGCGCAGTAATTATTAGTCTTTGCGTACGTAAAGGCATTATGGACATTGAATGTCAACCCGTTGTGCAAATTGTTTGCCAAGTGCCAAATCTTCTTCTGGGCTATCACTTTTGTCTAAAGAGAAAGCGTAGGCGCGCATTGAATCGGTCACATTTGCTTCTTGTAGTTCCATCTGGCAATTTGCTGCAATATCTAAAGGTAGGTTAACTTGCTGTTTATTTTGGTAAGTCATGCTGACGTAGAATGTTGGGTCGTAAGTTTGAATTTCCACATGGGAACCTGCTATAGGCAGGGGTTGCATAAATGAAGCGGTAAAGAAGAAAACTAAAGAAAAGCCATCTTTTTCTAAATGGTAGCTATCAGGAATACGTTTAAAACTGACTTTCTTCCCCTGATAATAAAAATCAGTGAAATAATCTTGCATCAATACATTCGCCATAATAATAGCTTCTTGCTGTTTCCAACGCGGGTCATCCGGTTTAATGCCTTTTAATTCATACGCGATATCCGCTGATGTCATTGGATCCATTTTCCAAACATAGCTAATCCCTGAGTATTTATCTTGTTTACTTTCAAGGGAAATTTGCATTTCAATAAAACTATGAGGGTGTGCCGCTACTTGTGGAGCAACCATAAACAGAAATAGAAAATAGAAAGGAAAAAATCGCATCATTCAGTCAGCTAAATTGGTTTATCAAAAAAATGTTATAACATAACGAAAAGCAAACTAAAATATCTCGTAGTGATTTAAAATTCAACCTAAAACGATTGGTTAATACTTTTATCACGATAACCCTACAAATAAAGGGTTTTTTATTAACATAATAAGAGGGATAATACTCACCAAGATTTAAATAGGGTGGCAGCTCGCCTGAATTTATTTAAATTAAAATATTATCAATGAGTTAAATAGGATTAAGAACACCATGCCAGTGTTACATAACCAAATTTCAAATAAAATATTAAAAGAACGTATGTTGGCAGAAGTTGAGCCGCGCACCACTATCTCTTTTTATAAATATTTTAATATCCAAGACCCAAACGAATTTCGTAATCAATGGTACCAACAATTTAAAGCATTAAGCGTTTTTGGACGTGTTTATATTGCAAAAGAAGGTATTAACGCGCAAATCAGTGTGCCGGAATCTAATGTGGGCGCATTGCGCGAACTTATTTATGCAACAGACCCCGCATTAGATAACTTACGTTTAAATATTGCGATTGATGATGACGGTAAATCGTTCTGGGTGCTGCGTATGAAAGTCCGTGAGCGCGTGGTGGCTGATGGTATTGAGGACGAAACATTTAACCCTGCAAATACAGGTCAATATCTAAAAGCTCACGAAGTGAATGAAATGATTGATGACCCAAATACTGTTTTCGTCGATATGCGAAATCATTATGAGTACGAAGTAGGGCGTTTTGATAACGCGATTGAAATACCTTCAGATACATTTAGAGAGCAACTGCCAATGGCGGTGGAAATGCTGCAAGAGCAAAAAGACAAAAATGTCGTAATGTATTGTACTGGTGGGATCCGTTGTGAAAAAGCCAGTGCTTATATGCTGCATAATGGCTTTAAAAATGTTTACCATGTTGAAGGTGGGATTATTGAATACGCGCGTAAGGCGAAGGAACAAGGGTTGCCTTTGAGGTTTAAAGGGAAAAACTTTGTTTTTGACAACCGAATGGGAGAGCGTATTACAGAAGACACATTAGCACAATGCCACCAATGTGGTGCACCTTGTGATACACACACCAATTGCCGTAACGATGGCTGTCACTTGCTGTTTATCCAATGCCCTAGCTGTGCAGAAAAGTACGAAGGTTGCTGCAGTTCGTCTTGCACTGAAGAAATGAAACTTCCAGAGCAAGAACAACGCGCACGCCGTGCAGGTCGCGAAGTCAGTAATAAAATCTTTAATAAGTCACGTCACCGTTTATCCGATGGATTATTAAATAAAGATAACTAATTATTGATGTTCTCTATAATAAGAAAGCCCTGTAATTAGGGCTGATTAGAGCAAGATAAAATTAATTGAAATAAAAAATTTATTTCATTCGATGTCATTACGTTGCTTATACCCCATACATTTCGTATGAAATTCATGGGGTATTTGTTTATGGTTTACAGCAGGTAACGCCATTTTGTAAAGAAGTGTAATTTAAGACTTGAAATACGCGTAACTGGCACTATATAAGAATTGCACCAAGAAAGAGCATTATCCCATACTAGGTACACAGGTAATGGTGCATAGTCGTATGTGTTTAGTTTGATATAAAAATATTGAAGGAGAAATTATGTCTAACATTAGATCTTTTTCATTATTCCCAACATTATCCGATAGCTTACTTTCTAACAGATTTGACCAAATGGATCGTTTGTTTAGCCAGCTAACAGGTAATAGGCCTTTAACTTCAGAGCATCCGTATAATTTAAAACAAATAAATGAAACAAGCTATCAATTAACGGTTAGTGTTCCAGGTTATAAGGAAGAGGACTTAAGCGTATCCCTAAAAGGCGGGAAATTGTATGTTCAAGGTGAGCAATCAGCAGAATTAGTTAATGATTCTGAGAAATGGATCCATCAAGGAATAACGCAAAATAAGTTTTCCCTTGAATTTAATCTCGGTAAAAATGTGAAGATAGAAAGTGCTGAGTTATCTAGTGGTTTACTAACTCTGGATATTGAATATGAAATCCCGGATGAAGAAAAACCTCGAGTTATCGCTATTGAAAATAAAGATATAAAATCATAGAACTAAAATTTATGACTCGTCAGCAGCAGTTAGAGTGACTTTATAATATTGGACACTTTTGCTGACCGGTTTGTAAGGCCTGATTTCGTTATTCAAACGGAGTCAGGCCTTTTAGTTTTGTTTTAGTCGATTTAAATTAAAACATTTTTAATATAAATATTTAAATACATTATATATAAAAAATAACTCAATTCTATTTTTGACGAAAACTTTAGATGCGATATGTCTTTTCTGTGAATAGACAGTACTATTACTAATTCCTAGTTTTCGAGAAATAATATGATTGGGTGTCTCATTCATCCAGTTATTAATAATATTTTGTTCTTTAATCGTGAAAATGGATGACTCAATATTATTAGCAAGTTTGGTGATTTTTTCTATTTGTTCATGGTCACGAATAACTTTATCAAGCGTTTGAATAATAATGCTTTTTGATAGAATAAAGTAATTGTCTTTTAATAATAATGGGTTGTTTGTTTGCGGATAAGGAGCATTAATATAAATATAAAAGCGTGCATTATTAGTATTACTTAATAACTGCTGTAGAGTAGGGCAGTAATCAGAGTAATTACAATAGTAGGTTAGATTCACCAGTATAATGCTTGGTAGGTTTGTGTTCATAAAACCAATGGCTTCTTTTATACATCCTGTACTAATAAATTCGAGTTTTTTATTTTTAGATAAATATTCTGTAATGCCAAGACGTGTATAATAACATTCATCAATAACTAATATTCGCATTGGAACATCCTTGTTCAAGAAGATGGCTTACAATAAATTGGAATTGATAGAGAAGTCAACCAAGGATTAATAAAAACAATAAATAGTGTTCTTATTTGAAATTGCTAATTAGTAATTAATTAATAAGATAATTATATAAAGACATATAGTTATCTATATATATGAATAAATTAAATGGATATTAGTGGCACTAATATCCATTTATTTTCCTAGTGTGTTTTAAAATCAAACTCAACATATTCCCCTGATTCTATCTTGTCTACGCCTGCTTGGAGAATATGAATAAGTTGTTTAGCCACATCAGTCGTTAGCCACATGGTTTTATCCACAATAGCATCACCTGTGTGTTTATCTTGCTCGGGGAGGTAGTGCAAACGCAACATCATAGCGTCGTAATCATCGACTGTGCTGATGTCCCAGCCAACTACTGGGTGGGTTTGAATGACATCATTTTTTTTATTCATATAAACCTCCTAATCAAACATCGTGATAAATAATAAATATCTATAACTGACTAAGAGCAATGACCTCGTGATGAGTCCACTTTTAGTATAAGGAGATTTCGCTAATAAGAAAGCAAATAAAACATTTTTTTTGTTTATATAGCAGAAAATGCATAAAACAGACAATAAGGATTGTAAAAACAGAATGGGAAGCACTTTGAACTTCCCATTAGTGTATAAACTACTGACCCAGAGCGACTGTCCAGCGCGCATCTTCTCCTGCTAAGAAAGGAACTAATTTATCATTACAGCAATCAATCGATTCGCAAGTAATATTTTGTTCTTTAGTTAGCGTAATAGTTCCTTCGTTTACAGGTAAGTTATAGAATTTAGGACCATTTAGTGAACAAAAAGCTTCGAAATGCGCCAAAGCACCCAGCTCTTCAAAAACAGTCGCGTAAGCCGCTAATGCGGTGGGAGCATTAAAGACCCCAGCACAACCACAGGTAGACTCTTTACGTGATTGTATATGTGGTGCGGTGTCGGTACCAAGGAAGAAACGGTCACAACCTGAAGCAACGGCTGCACGTAATGCTTCTTGGTGTACATTACGTTTCAAAATAGGCAAGCAAAATAAGTGCGGCCTTATACCACCAACTAACATATGGTTACGGTTAAACATCAAATGTTGAGGTGTTAAAGTTGCAGCTGTAAATTCATTTGCTTCTTGGACATATTGCGCCGCTTCTTTGGTGGTTATATGTTCAAAAACGACTTTGAGTTTTGGAAACTGTGCCCGTAATGGAAACATAACTTGCTCAATAAATAACGCTTCGCGGTCAAAAATATCGATATGGCTTGCGGTGACTTCACCATGGACCAGCAATGGCATTCCTGCTTGTTCCATCGCAGCTAATACGGGATAAATTTTTTTAATATCAGATACGCCATGACTAGAGTTTGTTGTTGCATTAGCCGGGTAGAGTTTACAGGCAGTAAATACCCCTTCGTTAAAGCCACGAACCACTTCAACAGGATCTGTGCTATCAGTAAGGTAGCAGGTCATTAAAGGGGTAAATTGATGCCCTTCTGGAACCGCTTTTAGGATGCGTTCACGATAAGCTTTTGCGGCTTCAATCGTTGTGACTGGTGGCACTAAATTCGGCATGACAATTGCACGGCCAAAAAATTCACTGGTATAGGGAACGACCGTTTTTAACATATCATCATCGCGAAAATGAACATGCCAATCATCAGGGCGGCGGATCGTTAGGGTAGTTACAGTTGACATTAAACCGGCTCCATAGGGGAAGAGTGAATGATGAGCGAGTGCTCAAGCCGGAATAGAATGATAAAGGTAAAGTAAAAAAATAGCTATGAGAAATCACGATTATAGCTTATTTCAGGGATAGATCGCGCAAATAACGTAAATAGGTGGCTTATTTAGTTCGTTCAATAGCAAAAAACCTGCTTAAGTTTCCTTAAGCAGGTTTTTCTAAATTTTGGCTCCTCCAGCTGGACTCGAACCAGCGACATACGGATTAACAGTCCGCCGTTCTACCGACTGAACTATGGAGGAACTCCTTGGTACGCAGAGGATATTAGCTTTCTCTCACCGCATTGTCAAAGGAGAATATCGAAAAAATTGTTTGTTTGCCTGTTATCTGTGCGAACTGTCGGAAGTTTGATCGAAAATAGAGTAGTGGTGATTAATCAAGGCCATACACTAACGAAAAGACTGAGACAAATCTGAGTTGATGAGCGGTATATTATTTCAAGTTTAGAGGTTAATCGTAGTTAATCACTACTAAGTCATGGATGGATATAAAGTAGTTTAATTTTTATCGCGGAAAGTGATACTGAAGATGATTCCTTGCGCAGTGGCAAGGTGGATTTGGTTATCGGTTCCTCTCGAGACTGGCACCCTGAAATTAAGGCTCAGAGCTTATTTAATAGTACTTTTCAGGCATTAGTTCGCCCAGAGCATCCAATTATCGGGCAGGTGACGCCTGAAAGCTTAACGCATTACCCACATATTAGCGTATCGCGCCGAGGGCGTACATTGGGGCCAATTGATGACGCATTACGCGACCTTCAATTACAGCGTAATGTTGCATTGACTTTACCTAGTTTTCATTCAGCCATGATGTTAACTATGAACTCTGACTATATTTTGCCGCTCCCTCGTCATGTGCTGCAAGGGGTAAAGAGTGTTAATTTGCCATTGGTTGAAATTGAACTTCCTTTGGGATTGGTGCCTATATTTATCGTGCAAGCATGGCACCCAAGGTTAGATAGGGACCCTGCGCATCAATGGTTACGCCAGACGATTAAACAATTTTTTCTAGAGAAAGAATAAGTATTTATTTTATGGTGGGAACTCTTGTATTTGCCGTAAGTAAAGTAATGCTAAGAAGAGTGATTTTTAGGTAGATAGCAAAAAGCCCGCATTAAGCGGGCTTTTTAAATTTGGCTCCTCCAGCTGGACTTGAACCAGCGACATACGGATTAACAGTCCGCCGTTCTACCGACTGAACTATGGAGGAATTGCTTTGTTCCTGAGAACGAGGCGCATATTACCCATCCTGTTCACTGTTGTAAAGTATAAAAATGAAAAAAATAGCCAAGTGGGCGTTAAGTAATCGATTTGGTGGTTATCTATCCTAATATATGATGCGTAATGCATACCAGATGGATTATGAGAGGTGCTAGGAGATCATTGATAGTAGAGATGAATGATATAATGGTGATATATATTTAGCAGATAGCAAAAAGCCCGCATTAAGCGGGCTTTTTAAATTTGGCTCCTCCAGCTGGACTTGAACCAGCGACATACGGATTAACAGTCCGCCGTTCTACCGACTGAACTATGGAGGAATTGCTTGTTCCTGAGAACGAGGCGCATATTAACGATATCATCTCAGGCTGTCAATCATAAAAACAGAAAAAATATCCAACTGCTCATTCAATGCACATTATGACGAAGTTTTACTCTAGTTAATTGATATTGAATTAATTTTGAGTTGCAAGTGTACCAGGTAATTGCGTAGAAACTTCAGGATAAGCGACATGATAGATATCATAAAAGGAAATCATTCCTTTTAATGCAATTAAACGCGATATTTCTTGTTTTATAGCAGAGCTAACATCTTGTGAATCAATGATTTTGCTTATCGCATTATCAGAAACTGGTTCAGTAACAAACCATTCCCCGTTATAACAGACACGTAAATCTAAGACGCCAATATCTTCAAAGTGATAAACAGGTTTGATGTCAAAAAGTAGTACACTTGCTAATACAATAAAAAGAATGGTGATACCCAGAGCCCAATAAGGACCAAAATAAGGGGCGTACCAAAGAATAATGGCTAGGGGGACATAAGCCGCAACCATACCAATACATAAATAAGGGTGGTTGGCGAGAAATTGGCTATTAAAATAAGGTTTCCCATCACGGTTTTCACGTTTATTGATGGCATCCAAATCTTCGACGAGTATTTGTTTGATAATATCCATGTGTATAACTCTCTGTCAGATATCTATACTAGGAGGGTATCACGAGCCGTCGAGATTGTTATATATCAGTTAAAAAAAATATTTACACAGATTGTCATCGTATCGGATAATTCTTACTGACATTTATTAGGTTGTTGGCTTTTTAAATTAAAGTTTTCTTTAAACTATCAACTAAATGCAGCGTTTTTGTTAACGTTATAGCCGATAAAAGTGACGCAATCGAAAAAACAGCATATTTTTGAGGTTTGCTCGTATAAAATAGTTGCTATTATCTTTAAGTCATGAGTTAATGAGTGTCGGCCTGTTTAGCAGTCCTATTTGATGTATGATTACTGAGTTAGTGTGTTCTAAAGAAGAAAGTTATCACAGATAGCCTTTGACCGTGACGCTTCATCTTGGTGTTTCCCTGATTAAATAGTTGACTCTGGCCCGTATATGCCAAAAGGCAAGTTTTTTTGATGTTATATAGGAAAAGTCAAATGTCCGACAAAATGAAAGGTCAAGTTAAGTGGTTCAACGAGTCTAAAGGCTTCGGTTTCATCACTCCAGCTGATGGTAGCAAAGACGTTTTCGTCCACTTCTCTGCCATTCAGGGCAATGGTTTCAAAACTCTGGCTGAAGGTCAGCAAGTTGAATTCACCATTGAAAACGGTGCAAAAGGCCCAGCAGCTGCTAACGTAACTGCTATCTAAGCTAATTGCTTAACTGATTTTCTAAAGCCCGTCATTTTTAATGACGGGCTTTTTCGTATGCGCTACATTTATGGTTAATATATTTTGCTGGAAAAGAATGTTATGAATATTAATGACCGTGTTTATGTAAAAACAGACGGAGAAGAGCGTCGAGAAGGAACTATTTTACTTATTGAACCCTTCAATGAAGGGGTAATGTATTTAATTGCATTACCTGATTACCCTGAAGGTATTTGGTTCTTTAATGAAAAAGAAGGCGATGAAGGGATTTTTGTTACGCCAATTGAAAGATAAGTTCAATTTAATGGGCACTTTGTCCTTTACTTAATAATTTTCCCCACTTATACTCCTTCCATCTTTTACTTAGGAGATTATTACTTGGACAGTCAGAGTTGGAATAAAAACTTAATTTAATGGCAAGCCAGTAATCGTCTTTTCTTTTCACTGCTTGCCACAACGGCGGGCGGTGTCTGATGTCTCCTCATCATACTACTCCCTTATAATTGTATTTCATTAGATAGCGTATTATAGCTGTATTGAGTGTGTATTATGTTGGTCTATATTTATTCTTTATTTCCTCCAGGCAATAGCTAATGGTTTTTGAGTAATTATTTTACTCAAAATATGGCTATATGCTTTTTATTAAGCATATAAATCATTATCCAAGTTATTTTTGGAGGGATTATCATGCTTTTTTCCCCTGATATTTTAAATTTGCTGTCTGCTATGTGTTTTGGTGCATTAATTGGTGCTGAGCGCCAGTGGCGTCAACGAATGGCGGGCTTGAGAACTAATGCACTGGTTGCAACCGGAGCGGCGGTATTTATTTTAAGTTCTGTAACAACATCACCTGATAGTCCTGGTCGTATTGCTGCCCAAGTGGTGTCAGGAATTGGTTTTCTCGGTGCGGGAGTGATTATGCGTGAAGGCATGAACATCCGAGGCCTAAATACTGCGGCAACGCTTTGGTGTTCCGCGGGGATCGGTGTTTTATGTGGATTAGGCCAGTATTCTTTGGCCTTGATGGCAACGTTATTAATTTTATGCGCCAATATTTTATTAAGAGAAGCGGCTTCACGAATTAATAAACAACCACAACAGCAAGCACTTGATGTAGAGCAACGTTATAAAATTCGCGTGATGTGCCATCAAACGGATGAAATTTTAGTAAGAACTCTTATTTTACAAGCAATTAATGGACTGCATATTCGGCTGCAATCGTTAAGTAGTGCAGACACACTAAAGCCTGAGCAGCTAGAAGTGTGTGCTGAATTTCTTGCGACACCTGCCGAGCAAAAAGAAATTGAAGCATTGGTATGCAGAATAAGCCTTGAGCAAAGTGTTAGTGCTATCAATTGGAAAGTGGCATCAGAGCTACCAGCTTGATGACTTTAAATTAACTCACTATAGGAGCTGAAATGGACGACCACCCTCCGTCATGGAGTAGTAAATCGCAGCTATCTAACTGATAATAAGATAATTTTATTTCAGTTGGATAGCGTTAAAATTACGAGTGTTGTATTCGAGACAACGTTATGACTGAAATAAGACAACCGCGCAAAAGCGTCAAAGCCGCTGCACGCCAAAAATTTATTGTTGGCGAACAAGCGAGTAAAAATATTGAGCAAGTGCTCAATGAATATCAAACAAATCTATTAGGCTTATCAGAGAATGAGGCGATGGACCGTCTTGTGACTGAAGGTGAAAATGAAGTTGCTCATGAAAAAGCCCCTCCAGCATGGAAGCAACTACTCACTTCTTTTAAAAATCCATTTATATTCGTACTGATTGTATTAGCTGTTGTTAGCTTTTTTACGGATTATGTTATTCCTGAACGCCAAGGCGAAGAAACAGATTTAACCGGCGTGATTATTATTGTCACAATGGTTTTATTGAGTGGTTTTTTACGTTTTTGGCAAGAGTATCGTACCAATAAGGCTGCGGAAGCATTGAAATCCTTAGTTCGTACGACGGCTACTGTATTTCGTCGTGATAATAAAACGGGGCGTTCTGTTAGAAAAGAGGTACCGATCAAATGCTTAGTACCTGGGGATATTGTGTTGTTATCCGCTGGAGATATGGTTCCTGCTGATTTAAAGCTAGTCGAATCAAGAGATTTGTTTATCAGCCAAGCCATTCTAACAGGGGAATCAATACCCGTAGAAAAATACGACACATTAGGTGATGTTTCAGCCAAAAATTTAGATCCGGTATCGCCAACTGAAAATGAACTGTTAGAAATTTCAAATATTTGTTTAATGGGAACCAATGTTACCAGCGGGATGGCGCGTGGAATTGTGGTGGCAACAGGCGGGAAAACCTATCTAGGCTCGCTGGCTAAATCTATTGTGGGGAGTCGTGCGCAAACTTCGTTTGATCGTGGTGTGAATAGCGTAAGCTGGTTATTGATTCGCTTTATGTTAGTCATGGTACCAATCGTCTTACTTATCAATGGGTTTACAAAAGGAGATTGGTTCGAAGCAACACTATTTTCACTGGCGGTTGCCGTGGGTTTAACACCGGAAATGTTACCGATGATTGTTAGCTCGAATTTAGCCAAAGGTGCAATTGCCATGTCAAAGCACAAGGTGATTGTTAAAAGGTTAAATGCTATCCAAAACTTTGGCGCAATGGATGTGTTGTGTACGGATAAAACGGGAACATTGACGCAAGATCGTATTATTTTAGAACATTATTTGGACAGCAATGGGCAAAAAAATAGTAAAATTTTGCAACTAGCTTGGCTAAACAGCTTCCACCAAAGTGGGGCTAAAAATATGATGGATCAGGCAATTATTCGTCGTGGTAGAGGGAACAGTGAAGTTGAGCAGCTAAAAGTATTCCAAAAAATTGATGAGTTACCCTTTGATTTTATTCGACGCAAATTGTCAGTGACAGTACGAACACCGAAAGGCGAAGCTCTACTTATTTGTAAAGGTGCCGCGGAGGAAATGTTAGCTGTCTGCCAAAGTTACCAACAAGATGGTGAGCTGCATTTACTTGACGACCAAGCAAGGGTAAAAATTACTGAGCTAGTGAGTGATTATAACAGACAAGGATTTCGTGTATTGTTACTTGCAACTCGTCGTTTGAATGATGCAGAAGCCAGCTTACCGCTTTCTGCTCAAGCCGAGTATCAGTTAGAACTACAAGGCATTTTAACTTTTCTTGACCCAGCAAAAGAAAGCGCAATTTCAGCCATTGCCGCATTACGTGAAAATGGCGTTACGGTTAAGGTGTTGACGGGTGATAATGCCATTATTACCGAAAAAATCTGTCATGATGTTGGCTTAAACATCAGCGAAATCATGACGGGTTTAGAAGTTGAAGAACTGACAGACGAAGAGTTAAGCCAGAAAGTTGAGCAAGTTTCAGTTTTTTGTAAATTAACACCATTGCAAAAATCCCGTATTTTAAAGCGGTTACAAGCAAATGGGCATACCGTTGGTTTCCTCGGGGATGGGATCAACGATGCGCCCGCATTACGTGATGCTGATGTAGGAATTTCAGTTGATACAGGGACGGATATTGCTAAGGAATCTGCGGATATTATCTTACTTGAAAAAGATTTAATGGTATTAGAGCAGGGGGTAATTAAAGGGCGTGAAACTTTTGGTAATATTATTAAATACTTAAATATGACCGCCAGCTCTAACTTTGGTAACGTATTTTCTGTATTAATTGCCAGTGCATTTATTCCCTTCTTACCGATGCTAGCCATTCATTTGCTCGTTCAAAACTTACTGTATGATATTTCCCAGCTTGCATTACCCTGGGATAAAATGGATAAAGAGTTTTTAAAACGTCCTCGCAAGTGGGATGCGAAAAATATTGGCCGCTTTATGATTTGGATTGGACCAACCTCATCTATCTTTGATATCACAACTTTTGCGTTAATGTGGTATGTATTCCAAGCGAATAGTGTCGCTCATGAAGCGCTGTTCCAATCAGGTTGGTTTGTTGAAGGATTACTTTCACAGACGTTGGTTGTTCATATGTTAAGAACACAAAAAATACCGTTTATACAAAGCACTGCCGCATTACCTGTTATGTTAACAACAGGGTTAATTATGGCTCTTGGTTTATATATTCCATTTTCTTCATTTGGTGAAATGATAGGGTTACAACCGTTGCCAATAGAATATTTCCCATGGCTCGCTCTCACATTAGTCAGTTATTGTGTTGTAGCTCAACTAATGAAGCAATTTTATATTAAACGTTTTGGAACGTGGTTATAAAATAATGTTAAAAGGTGTGAGGCCAAGGGGGGCTTGCACCTTTGGGTAGCTATATCGTATGGGTTATTTGATATTTATTGTAACTCATTAATATTCATAAAATAAAAAGAGCCATAATAATAATGGCTCTTTTTGATTACAGAATAAAAAGAATAGGGCTTATTGCAGGCCTAAAGCAGTTTTCATCTGTTTCATTGCATCAATACCCTGTTGGCAAGCTTTATCTTGCTGGTCTTTAGGTAGTGCAGCAACCTGTTTTTTACCCTCTTCCAGTTGACCTTTCATTGCGTCTAACTGAGCTTTTGCTTGCGGGTTTTCTGAAGCTTTAGCAATTAAGCTATCAACTTCAGCGAAGTAAGCGTTACAAGTTTCAGTTGCGCCAGCAACTTCACCTTTTTTCTCTTCTTCTGAACAAGCAGTGATTGTCAGTGCCAATAAACCCATACCACAAGCTAAAATCAACTTTTTCATAATCAACCTTATTAAAATTATTTATATAGCGAATTGAGTATATAAGAGATGTTTTTAATATCAAACGTGACAAATCCTAAAATAATACATCGGTTAATTAATTAAATTTCAATTTAATTGGGCTATCGTATTTTGTTTTAGCTCATTTCCGTTACATAAATTCACGGGGACAAATAAGTTGTTTTTTATCATTATGTTATAGGTTGTCTTTAACTATTCTATGTTTGTCTAGAGTAATTGGTAAGTGGAAGAAAAATGGAAAGCAGATAAAAGAAGTATGAGGGCTATTAGGGTAAGGGGATAATGGTTAGTTAATTTAATAAATATATTTTTTGACGAAAATTATGTTTTAGCTACCAAGATAGAATAATACGTCATACGTGTATTTACCTATAAAAATGCCTATATAAGCCTTTTTAATATCGTTATAACGTTTTTTTATATGCGATTAAATATATTAAAAAATCGTTTATTTGTAACAAAATGTTTACGGGCGAATGATAAGTTTTCACTATGAAATATTTATAGAATTAATGGCTGTTCATTTAAGATGCAATTATAGATGTGAAAGGTGAGCTAGTTCACAAATTTAAGAATAAAACCTTTGTATAGGTACCAGTTTGATTTTTAAATTAAATTTTCTTTGTACGAAGATGAAATTATCAGGTAGAGTCTTTGTTTTTAAGCGAACTAATGAAGAAATATCGCTTAACTTATGGTTAATGATAAGTGTACAGGGTTAACGACAATTAAGTTAATTTTGTTGACGCTAACTCAAATTCATACCAAAATTGACTCACCGTAGAAATTCGCCAAAGAGCGAGAGACGGGTTAGAATGTTTTTAACAAAGGGCGATAACTTTTCTTACTGTACATTTTTAGAATGATGAGTTCTCTAAAGGTAAAGTAAGGATATATGATATGGGTTCACCATATCGCAATGCAACATAGCAGATATTATATTAATGCTATGGGCATACAATGTATGTAGCCTGACTTATCTGGTTACAATTTTATATTTAGACTTACACACAGGGCTTTACCATTATGTCTGCTTCTATTGTAAAGAAACGGCCTCTGAGTCGTTACATCAAAGATTTTAAACACAGCCAAACTCATTGTGCACACTGTCACAAAACCCTTGATCGCATCTCTTTAGTTTTCAACGATGACATCTTAAATAAAGAAGCTATCGCTGACATGACTGAATTGGTTGATGAAGGCACTTGGGGGGAGCTGCAAGATAAATTTACTGCACTTTGTCGTTTTTGTAGTGAAATTTATTGCAATAGTAATACTGATTATTTTGATATTATGTCATTTAAACAGTATTTATTCTTACAGACTGAGATGAGCCACAGTACGGTTCGTGAATATGTTGTTCGCTTACGCCGTTTAGATGAATTGTTATCTTCCTCTAATTTTTCTATGAAAGAATTTACTGCGAGTAAAGTTCAAGAAGAGTTGAGTGAAAAAATGACAGATTCTGCATTTAGTAATTACAATATTGCATTACGTAAATATGAACAATATTTATTCTGGGAATCAGAAAAGTGCAATAATTAGAATGACATATTGAAAATAAGCATTGCTATTTTCTTTGTTGTTTTTAAGTAATGGTGTCCTCGTGGACACCTTTTATGTTTTTAGCTGACAGCTCTTTGGGATAGCACTTATCTGATAGGAAGCACGACAGTTATTCTTATGAGATAAGTGTATTTTTAAATAAATATGTAATCATGTATGGCCTGGCCTTCGTAGATAACGAAGCCAGGCCTTTTACTTATTACCCAATCGTCATTAAGCTAGCATTACCACCTGCTGCAGCGGTATTGACACTCAATGAGCGTTCATGAAGTAGGCGTTCAGTCAGCAAGTTAGTTTCACCACGTTCAAAGCCTTGAACTGAAATAATTGGCCCTTTACGTTGTGCAACCACCGCGCAAACTTCTTTTAACTGATCGCTGTCACCATGATAAATAACCCCTTCGATTGGCTCTTTCGATTCTATCCAGTTTTTGGTTATCGATATGGTTTTTCTCACTTTTTCAGGTAGTGACTTAAACAGCTTCTGATGGAGCTCACTATCTGGCCATAACACCTGACAACCCGCAGAAAGTACAGCTGTTAGCTGGGTTAAGCAATCTTGTTCATTATCGCTAAGGCATAAAATCAAACCACGCGGGCGCAAGGTATAGGTATTTCTTTCTCCTGTTGGGCCCGGTAATACACGGGTGGTTCCTGTTTGACTATGGCGTGTAAATAGCTCAATCACGGAAGGCGAAATAACCGAGTTTTGTTTTTCAGACCATTGTGTAAGTGCTTCAAATGGTTCAAGTAAAACAGTTTTAGCACTGGCATCCATGGGTAAATGGCTATCTTGTCGCTCTAAGGTATTTGAAACTGCGTTATCTGGACGTTCGCTTAATAAACGGTAAAGGTATAATGGCCCACCTGCTTTAGGCCCAGTTCCAGATAAACCTTCACCACCAAAAGGTTGCACCCCAACAACGGCACCAACCATATTGCGGTTTACGTACAGATTGCCAACTTTAGCTTTTGAAACAACTTGGTTGATAGTTTCATCGATACGAGTGTGAACACCAAGTGTCAGTCCATAACCGGCTGCATTAATTTGTTCAACAAGTGCTTCTAACTCATCTCGTTTAAAACGTACAACGTGCAGAACAGGACCAAAGATCTCTTTTTTCAGCTCACTAACATCATCAAGTTCTATTAATGTTGGCTTAACATAGGTTCCTTCCTGTTGCTCTTGCTGATCATCATGGTTCTCAAATGCTGCTTGGAAGACCGATTTCCCTTTGCTGCGCATTTTTTGAATATGTTGATCGATATTCTCTTTTGCTTCATGGTCAATCACAGGGCCTATATCGGTTGATAAATGCTCAGGGTTCCCCATACGGCACTCTTCCATTGCGCCTTTTAACATACGAATCGTTCTATCTGCGACATCCTCTTGGATACATAAAATGCGCAGTGCCGAACAACGTTGGCCCGCACTATCAAAAGCAGATGCGACGACATCAGTGACTACTTGTTCTGTGAGTGCAGAAGAATCAACTATCATTGCATTTAATCCGCCAGTTTCTGCAATCAGCGGGGTAGGCCGGCCTTGTGCATCTAAGCGCCCTGCAATATTACGTTGAAGTAACCCTGCGACTTCTGTTGACCCTGTAAACATGACCCCGCGAACACGAGTGTCGCCAACGAGTTGAGCGCCAATGGTTTCACCTTTACCCGGTAAAAATTGCAGTACATCGCGAGGAATACCCGCTTGATGCAAAATAGATACCGCGATAGCGCCGATTAATGGTGTTTGTTCAGCCGGTTTCGCGAGTACGGTGTTACCTGCTGCGAGAGCGGCAGCAATTTGGCCTGAAAATATTGCTAACGGGAAGTTCCACGGACTAATACAGACCACAGGCCCTAAAGGACGGTGCGTGTTGTTATCAAAATCATTCTTGACTTGGGTTGCATAGTAATTAAGAAAATCTACCGCTTCCCTAACTTCCGCAATCGCATTGTTGTAAGTTTTACCTGCTTCACGCACTAAAATATCTAACAGTGGCTGTAACTGTTGCTCCATGAGGTCAGCGGCTCGTAATAAGATGGCCGCTCGTTCAGAAGGAGGCGTTGCGAACCAGATAGTACCCGCATCGTTAGCGGTATTTAATGCATGTTCAGCTTCTTGTTCTGTTGTTTCACGAACGTGGCCGACAATATCTTTGTGGCAGGCAGGGTTAATAATTGGTGTCGCATCGGGCAATGCTTGCGAAGCTTGGAAGTCGCCCCCTAACAGTGGTTCTGCCATTTTTTGCTGCATAGCCGCACTCAGTAGGGCACTTGATAGCGAAGCCAGTCGATGCTCGTTTGATAGGTCAAGCCCCATCGAATTCACACGCTCTTGGCCATATAAATCACGTGGTAACGGAATTTTTGGATGCGCTAAGCCAATTTGTCCTTCAGTTTTAGACAGTTCTAAAACATCTTTAACTGGGTCGGCAACTAATTCATCTAGAGGAATAGTGGCATCAGCGATACGGTTTACAAATGAAGTATTTGCGCCATTTTCTAACAATCGACGCACCAAGTAGGCAAGTAGCGTCTCGTGAGTACCGACTGGTGCATAAATACGGCAAGGGCGGTTTAGCTTGCCATCAGCAACCTTACCAACCACTTGTTCATAAAGCGGCTCACCCATTCCATGTAGGCATTGGAATTCGTATTGACCAGGGTAGTAGTTTTTACCTGCAATTTGGTAGATAGCAGAGAGAGTATGTGCATTATGTGTTGCAAATTGTGGGTAAATTAAATTGGGAACCGACAACAGTTTTCGTGCACAGGCAATATAAGAAACGTCAGTATACACCTTACGCGTATAAACAGGATAACCTTCTAGCCCATCCATTTGTGCGCGCTTGATTTCACTGTCCCAATAAGCACCTTTTACTAGGCGGATCATTAAGCGACGTTGGCTGCGTTCAGCTAAATTTATGATTGAGTCAATCACAAATGGGCAGCGTTTTTGATAGGCCTGAATTACAAAGCCAATCCCATTCCAACCCGCGAGTTGTGGCTCAAAACAGAGTTTTTCTAGCAAATCTAAAGAGATTTCTAAGCGGTCGGCTTCTTCTGCGTCAATATTAATCCCTACATCGTATTGGTGCGCTTGTAATACGAGGGATAATAGGCGTGGATAAAGTTCTTCCATCACGCGAGAGTATTGTGCGCGACTATAACGTGGATGTAATGCAGATAGCTTAATTGAAATACCAGGGCCTTCATAAATGCCGCGGCCATTTGATGTTTTACCAATCGCGTGGATAGCTTGTTGGTAAGACACCATGTAATCTTGTGCATCTTTTTCCGTTAATGCGGCTTCGCCCAGCATGTCGTAGGAATAGCGGAAGCCTTTATCTTCGAGCTTTCGCGCGTTAGCGAGTGCTTGGGAGATAGTTTCGCCAGTAACAAATTGCTCTCCCATAAGGCGCATCGCCATATCAACACCTTTACGCACCAGTGGTTCACCACTTTTACTAATGATGCGATTAAGTGAGGTTGAGAGTTTAGCTTCATTATGCGTAGAAACTAATTTCCCCGTAAATAGCAGACCCCAAGTTGCAGCATTAACAAACATTGAGCTACTTTGGCCGAGGTGTGATTGCCAATTTCCATTGCTGATCTTGTCACGAATAAGAGCATCACGAGTTGCTTTATCAGGAATACGTAATAAGGCCTCTGCGAGACACATTAATGCGACACCTTCCTGAGATGAAAGTGAAAACTCTTGAAGTAGGCCTTGAACTAAACCCGACCGGCCGATGCCATTTTTTTGATTACGCAGTTTTTCAGCGATTGAATAAGCTAATTTATGAGCAGCTTCAGCTTGTTCTGTAGGGAGCTGTGCTTGTTGTAACAACATTGGTACGGCTTGTGTTTCAGGAATTCGGTAAGCAGAAGTAATTGCAGAGCGTTTTACAGATTGTGGTAAAATGTGCTCTGCGAAATCTAAGAATGGTTGATAGTTAGATTCAACGGTGGTGTCTTCATCAGAAGTTTGATTTTCTTTTACATCGATACCCGGTGCGAGCTCTGGAAAGGCTTGGCCATTATCGAGTTGTTCTAGGTAATTATAAATAGCTTGTTTGATAAGCCAGTGTGATGTGCGGTCAAGACGCTGAGCGGCATTTTTAATGCGTTCACGAGTTGCTTCATCAAGTCTCACACCCATAGTTGTTGTGCTACTCATCTTAATTCCTCTAGGTCACGAGTCATTTTAATCAAAAAGTTACACCACATTATCTTAATGTTGCAACTTTGTGCAACATTGTTAAGCGTGATTTCTGAAGAAAATGTGAAACATATCGGGTTTTTTAAGTTTTAATATTTTCAAGTAAATCATTTTTGATTTATTTATTATATTTTACATGTAGTTATATTTATTTTGTTTTAGGTGGAATAGTTAAACATTCGATTGTGAATTTAAGTTTAAATTTTAACATTTGTGATATGGATTCTATTTATGCAATAAAAAATAGTTAATTTCTTGTTAATTTAATACGACTCTGTCTAGGATGGGGCAGCTAAGATATTAAGTTAGTGCAACACAAACAATCACAACCTATTTGGTGTTCGCACAGATAAATTAAATATGTGCAATAAAGTGCAACACTATGAAGTTACAAGTTATCAACGGAAACTTATAAAGATAACTAACAATTTTAAAGCTACTCAATGGAGAAAACAGGATGACTGTAAGCACTCCGATGATCATTATGTTCGTCGTATACATTACTGGCATGTTATTAATTGGCTATATGGCCTATCGCTCAACGAAAAACTTTGACGATTATATTCTGGGTGGAAGAAGTTTAGGCAGTGTTGTAACTGCATTGTCTGCTGGTGCTTCAGATATGAGCGGTTGGTTACTCATGGGGTTGCCAGGTGCGATTTTCTTGGCCGGGATTTCTGAAAGTTGGATTGCTATCGGTTTGAGTCTCGGTGCATATCTTAACTGGTTATTTGTTGCTGGGCGTTTACGTGTCCAAACAGAAAAAAATAATAATGCGTTAACATTGCCAGACTACTTTACTAGCCGTTTTGAAGATAACAGTAAGATTTTACGTATAATTTCTGCTGTTGTGATTTTAGTTTTCTTTACGATTTATTGTGCATCAGGTGTGGTCGCTGGTGGTTTGTTATTTGAAAGCACATTTAATATGAGTTATGAGAAAGCGATGTGGTTAGGGGCATTAGCGACTATTGCTTACACCTTTTTAGGTGGCTTTTTAGCCGTAAGTTGGACCGATACTGTTCAAGCTTCATTAATGATCTTCGCATTGATTCTTACACCTATTGTTGTAATCCTTTCTTTAGGGGGAATAGATACCTCTATTGAAGTGATCAAGGCTAAGAATCCTGAATATCTTGATATGTTTAAAGACATGAATATCATCGCAATTCTGTCATTATTAGGTTGGGGATTAGGCTATTTTGGTCAACCCCATATCTTAGCGCGTTTTATGGCGGCGGACTCTGCTCGTACTATTCGTTCTGCTCGACGTATTAGTATGACATGGATGGTGTTATGTTTAGGCGGAACGATTGCGGTCGGTTTCTTTGGTATCGCTTATTTTGAAAATAACCCGGCTTTAGCGGGTTCGGTAATGCAAAATAATGAGCGTATATTCATGGAACTAACGGGAATTTTGTTTAATCCATGGATCGCCGGTATTTTATTGTCAGCTATATTAGCAGCGGTAATGAGTACGCTAAGTTGCCAATTACTAGTTTGTGCGAGTGCGCTAACGGAAGATTTATATAAGCCTTTTATCCGT
Organism: Providencia hangzhouensis; assembly: GCF_029193595.2. Classification (NCBI taxonomy): domain Bacteria; kingdom Pseudomonadati; phylum Pseudomonadota; class Gammaproteobacteria; order Enterobacterales; family Morganellaceae; genus Providencia; species Providencia hangzhouensis. Next base: position 2,963,702 of record NZ_CP135052.1, on the reverse strand, counting down.
AAAAGTGCCAGCCAAAAAGAGTTAGTTTGGGTAGGGCGTTTTATGGTGTTATTGGTCGCTGCAATTGCCATTTACATTGCTCGTGACCCAAATAATAAAGTTTTGGCTTTAGTGAGTAATGCATGGGCGGGCTTTGGCGCTGCATTTGGTCCTGTTGTTTTAATTTCTGTAATGTGGAAACGAATGACGCGTACAGGTGCACTTGCAGGAATGATAGTCGGTGCTGTGACAGTATTAGTTTGGATAAAATACAAATGGTTTGATTTGTATGAAATCATCCCAGGTTTCTTATTAGCAACAATCGCTATTGTTGTTGTGAGTTTAATGACTAAAGCACCAAGTGCAGCAGCTCAAGCTCGTTTTGATGAGGCTGAGGCAGAATATAAAGCAAGCTAATCGAGCAAGTTTATAAACGAAAAAGGCCGAGTAACGATACTGTTATTCGGCCTTTTTGCTATTTATTATTCATCATTATTGGTTCTTTCTGCGCTTAGCGAACTGGTAACCAATGAATAGTAAAATAAACCAAACTGGTGTGGCAATTAAGGCTTGTCTTGTATCGTGCTGGAATGCCAATAGCACGACCATAAAAGCGAAAAAAGCGAGGCTTAACCATGACATCACAATTCCAGCAGGCATTTTGTAATGAGATGCTTTGTGCATTTCAGGGCGTTTTTTACGGAAATTTAAATAGCTATATAAAATCATGCTCCAAATAAACATAAAGAGAATAGCAGATACGGTGGTGACTAGCGTAAATGCATGCATAATATCAGGAATAAAATAGATCAGAACAATACCAAAGCTGAGGCAGATACAAGTAAAAATTAGCCCAGTAGCCGGCACGGCTTTTTTCGATAATTGGCTGAACTGCTTTGGCGCATCCCCTTCTTTTGAAAGCCCAAAAAGCATTCGACTGGTGGAAAATACACCACTATTTGCGGAAGAGGCTGCGGAAGTTAGCACCACAAAGTTAACAATGCTTGCCGCTGCGGGTAGGCTTATCAAGACAAACATCTCTACAAATGGGCTTTTATCGGCCAATATGGTTCGCCAAGGTGTAACAGCCATAATGACAATTAAAGATAGGACATAAAATGCAATAATCCGGATAGGGATCGCGTTGATAGCTTTTGGCAAAGATTTTTCTGGATCGCGTGTTTCTGCTGCTGCCGTACCCACCAATTCAATTCCCACAAACGCAAAAATAGCAATTTGAAAGCCAGCAAAGAAACCACTGATCCCCATAGGGAACATTCCGCCATCATTCCAAATGTTACTTAAAGATGCCGTGTGACCCGTAGGGGATTGGAAATTCATGGCAATTAATGTGCCACCTACTGCAATGAGAGCCACAATGGCAACAATTTTTATCATAGCGAACCAAAATTCGAGCTCACCGAAAAGCCTGACAGAAACTAGGTTAAGCGTTAATAAGGTGACCACGCAAATAAATGAGGTTACCCATTCAGGAAAATCAGGCACCCAAAAGCTCACATAGGATGTAATGGCAATGATATCGGCAATACCGGTGATGACCCAGCAGAACCAGTACGTCCAACCGACAAAAAAACCTGCCCATGGACCGATAAGGTCAGCAGAAAAATCACTGAATGATTTGTAGTTCAGATTAGAAAGTAGCAGTTCACCCATTGCGCGCATCACAAAAAATAGCACAAAACCAATTATCATATACACAAAGATAATCGATGGGCCTGCGAGTGAAATGGTTTTGCCAGACCCCATAAATAAGCCTGTTCCAATTGCTCCACCAATCGCAATAAGTTGTATATGGCGGTTACTAAGGCTGCGTTTTAGCTGATTACGATCAGCATTGGGTTGTGTTGATAGTGAATTCGCATTTTCTTCCATACTAAAGATGTCCGTAGTGGTTTGTGATAATTAGCCACAGTCTTTTTTTTAATTTTGTGGTTATGTTTGCGTGAAATATTGTGACACAAATCTCAATTAGAGTAAGGAAAAGTTATCTTGTTAGGAGCGAAGTGATGTTTATTCAAGCATTAGTTTTCTTAAATTTTACATTCGCAACTTAAAATTAACTTAGGTAATAAAAATAGCAGAATCATATTGACTGTAGCAATTGTTAGGCGTTAAATATTTTGTATCGGGTTGTTAGCTCAGTTGGCAGAGTAGGTGACTCTTAATCACTCGGTCGTGGGTTCGATCCCCACACAACCCACCAATATTTTCAATGAGTTATGAGCATGCTGCGGAACCTATACTGACTGTATGGGACGTATTTGGGACGCAGCCATTGAAAACAGTATCAATTTGTTTGGCATGTTCGGTCATTAAATTTGATACATTACATCCGTTCTCATTGTTTATATCAATAATATATTTGATATTTAGAGGCTATGCTATCATATCCTTCATAAAGCTATTCTTTCAATTTATTAAATCTCAATACTGGTTCAATAAACCAATGAATAATTGAGTTTGATGCTAGTAAAAGTGCAATTGTAATTGTAGATAGAGTAAATGCTATTATTAATAATAAATTTAGTTCTATATCTAAAAAACTTAATATTTGTAATATTACAAAACAAATAATTGGATGGATTAAATAAACACCTAAAGCATTATTTGATATTTTTGCATATTTTTGAGTTGATAAAGCAAAGTAAATAATAATCGAACCTAGTATTAGGCTTATTACAAAATCGAAAATATAGATAATGAATGAGTTGAGAATTAAATTAGTCTTGATTGCACCGAAAATTATCTCATAAAAATTGTTTCGATAATTAAGAAAGGTAATCGCTAAAAATGCTATACAAAAAATAGTGATAATAGGCTTTTTCCTTAACGAAAATATATTTTGATTATGAATAAAATAAGCAATAACAAAAAATGGGAAATATAAAATAATTGAAAAAAAGCTAGAAATCGATATTAGGTAAGTCTTTGTTATAAGGGATATTATTAGTGATGTAATTAAGATTGCAGATAGGTTAAATTTGTTTGATTTAAAGCTCTCTGGTAATAATAAAAAAACAGCTTGCCATATAGGTGTTGCTAAAAAGAACCAAACCCCGTACTGAGGAGAAAACAAGTATTTTTTTAAAGTTAACTCACCGGTGAAGTAAAGTGAAACCATGTCGATTGTTTGAAACGTAAAATAAATTATAAGGGCAGGAAGAAGGTGAGATTTTAACTCTTTCCATGTTGTATTTTTTGTTATAAATGCGACTATAAATACAAACATAGGAATTAATGTTAAGTCAAAAACAGTAATAAGCAACGAATATTTGCTTTTATCAACTAAATTTAAATAAAAATTAAAAACAATTAATGAACTTAATATTAATTTTAGTGTTGGCCAATATGGTTGGCCAACGCTTTTTATATTCAAGATTAAGTGATTTTTTTTCATATATATGCCCTATATAAAAATTAATTTATTGTACCTCATCGGGGTTATAATTTAAAAGAAATTATTTTAGTAATTACGAAATGAGAGATAATAAGTCTAATATTGATTAGTCTTTTTCCGTTAATATTTTATTCTTATTGTAAGAGGGAACATGATTTAGGAATTGAATATAAGTTTATTGCACAATTTTGTATCACTTAATGGCAAGATAAAAATCACAAACTTTTAGGTCTAAGAACTAAAAAATGAGAGGTAACTGAAAGCAGAGTTATTTTTGATTGGGCAAAGTATGATTTGATTGAAATTTAACCAGTTAGGGGAGGGATGTTTGAAATAGAACGCAGTTGTTTTTTAGCACGTGAAATGTACAGGGAAAACGATTGAATAGCAGAGGATGAGAAGCTAGGGAGCTAAATTTAACTCAAGTCTCTGCTATTACATAAGCAGTTAATGATACTTTTTAGTATCAGTAAGAAGTAAATCAAGAATTTTAGGGCTATTTCAGTGATAACTTTATTATATAGTCCTTGGATGATGATTAGCTTATATTGTTATCAAATATTTTTTGAGTCACTGTAATTGAAGGCTCGACGCCCAATATGTATAAGGCTTGTTCTAAAAGGTCAATTTTAGATGTGTAATGAATATCCAGTAAGCGTTCTATCTGTTGTGCATTGATATTCAATCTGCGAGCGAGATCGACGCGTTGCATTGCAGAGTTGAGAATGGCGTTATGCAAGGCAATTTTTAAGCAACAGATTATGGGTAAATAAACCGTAAATGCTTCACCATTTTTTTGTTGTGTTGCTAATGGAATTGGTTTTCTGAGTTCGATATGTTCTGCAAAAGAGGCTAGCAAAATTTCTTGGGCTTCTAATTCAACATCTTCTCTACAATAGCTAACTCCTTGAAGGTCAGGAAAATCACTAAAATTGATTTCATATACGTTTTCTTCCTCAATAAATTCTATTGTTGCCTGATAATTGAACATATTTTTCCTTCAAATTATATTTCAGAGTGCTCAGTGTTGCACTGGAGCATGAGGAAAACAAGTTTATCAATTAACTTATGTGGCCATTTCTTTCTTCATTTTTGTATCTATTGATCCTACATGTTGTTATGAGGGGGTTGTTAGTACAATTAATGTGATTTTCCTAACATAAATTCAGCAATGTGAGAATCGCTTTATTCGGAAATTATTGAGAAACAAAGAAAACAAGTGTGAAGTTTGTCGCAAATTGAGAAATATTTTTTTCCATAAAAATCCTAATAAATTAGCTTCTTTTATAAGCAAATGTCTCACTGAATTATTTTAACTAAAAGTTATTTATTTTTTAATCTTTCATTATCTGATTAAGTAATTTTACTTAAGGTAACTTGATGGTTAGGGGGTTTTGTTAAAATAAAAGTATATAGTAATCATTTGTTATTATAACATTGAGTTATTAAAATTATTATGGTTACGTGAAAATGGCTAAAAATGATAAGTACGAAGACAATTAATAATACCTTTAGTGCTTTTTATTTTGAGCACCAACTGAATATTTTAAAAATGATATAAAAAACATTTGGAAAATGGAGTGTTCTTAATTGAAACCTACATTTTTTGCTCTTAACACAAAAGTGATAGGTTAGCGTAGGTTGATCTTTTTATTAAAAAAAATGAATTTTTTTGCTATTTTACATAAAAAATAAATATTAATTAATCCAAAAAAACTACTTTAATGAATTAATAACAAAATGATCACTTGAAATAATAAATATGCAAAAATATCTTACAAAAATATTTAAGCTGAATAAACTTTCATTATTGGTAATCGACGTAAATTTTATTAGTTTTATTAATATTACGGGGTGATGATACTTATTTTATAGTTTAATGATTCTAATGAAAATGGAAGTGAATACTTAATATGTATGACAATATAATGGTTGTTTATATGATAACTGCGATTGAATAATTTTGAACGATGGCTGTAATATATATCAAACTTATTGAAAATTAATGATTAAATTTTATTCCAATAATGCCGATAAAGCCTTAATACAGTAATGTATAACTCAGTTTCTTAATACTAAAAATTGATTTGGATCAATATATTGTTTTTGATGTTATGCTTGGTTTATTAGGCTTAATAATCACATGTAAAGAGTGATTGGTTTGATTAAAATCCTGGCATTTTGCTTAGGTTGACTCAAAATGTTGTGGATATTTAGGATAAGGTAATAGAAGATAAAGAAATAATGAAGATTATTTAATGAATTAATGGGTAATCACCCTATTGATACAAAAAGAAACATAAGTACCTTGAATAGTTAATTTAGTGGTGCATAATAATTGGCGACTAATAATGACATCAGCAATTTCTGATTTTTATGGAAACCGCTAATTTTTTAGTCATTCTTTATTGTTGTAGGTATTCAGGAAATATATTTAATTTAAGTTTGGAAGCTTGTGTATTTGTACTCCAAATTGGGTATTTTTAATGGATAACATGGGGAAATTAATGGAATTACATTTACCCAATTTAATTAATTTTTTAATTTAATAATTTGAATACACAATACTTTTAAATTCATATTTGTTCTTTTTGCACACAGATCGCACAGATGTTGATAATATTCGGAAAGGAAAAAAAATGAGCTCGACGACAGATTTTCTGAAGCATATATACGATATTAACCTCTCATATTTGCTATTAGCCCAAAAACTCATCTCTCAAGAGAAAGCCTCTGCGATGTTTCGTCTAGGTATCTCTGATGCAATGGCAACTACTTTAGCAGACCTTACACTCCCTCAATTAGTCAAATTAGCAGAGACAAACCAGCTAATCTGCCAGTTTAGATTTGATAATAGTGAAACAATTGAAAAACTAACTCGTGATTCAAGAGTTGATGAATTACAACAAATTCATACAGGTATCTTACTTTCGACCCGATTATTGCAAACGCATAATGAGGGCGACACTGAAATAGCGAGAAAAAGATGAGTACCGCAGCTGAAAAAAGTATAGTCCAAGAAGCGAATGACATTCGACTAGCCATGGAATTGATCTCTTTGGGCGCTCGCCTTCAAATGTTAGAAAGTGAAACGCAAATCAGTCGCGGTCGTTTAGTTCGTTTATACAAAGAGCTAAGAGGTAGCCCTCCACCGAAAGGGATGTTACCTTTTTCTACAGATTGGTTTATGACATGGGAACAGAATATTCATTCATCCATGTTCTATAATGCTTATCAATTTTTACTGAAAAGCGGCCAATGTCGTGGTGTTGACGCTATATTAAAAGCCTATAGGTTATACCTTGAACAGTGTATTCCAGAACCCGGCGAAGAACCTTTGTTGGCTTTAACACGTGCTTGGACGCTAGTCCGTTTTGTGGAAAGTGGCATGTTACAAAGTTCACAATGTAGTTGTTGCCATGGCTCTTTTATTACTTACGCACATATTCCTGAAAATAGCTTCACTTGTAGTTTATGCCAACCGCCATCACGCGCAATAAAAAAACGTAAACTTTCCGAACATCTAGCCGATATTACGGTATATCGACAGGATGGCATTACTAAAGCGGTAATGTAATTGGATTGATTTGGTTAGCAGGCAAAATTTTTTGCCTGTCACTCCTAATATTCCCTTTGACTGCCATCTGTTAACCAACGGAGTGAAAGGGAATATTGTGTTAATACTCATCGGGTATATCATTGTTACAGTTGCGGTTATTGGCGGATATATAATGGTCGGCGGCCATTTAGGTGCGCTTTATCAACCCGCTGAATTTGTCATTATTTTAGGGGCAGGTTTAGGTGCTTTTGTTGTTGGTAACAGTGGCAAATCCATCGTCGCCTTGTGCAAAGTATTACCAAAACTCTTTCGTCGTTCCTCTTACAATAAAACAATGTCAATGGATTTAATGGCATTGTTATTTCAATTACTTAATAAATCGCGCCAACAAGGGTTACTTGCACTTGAGAAAGATATTGACAATCCAAGTGAAAGTGAAATTTTCTCCCAATATCCCCGTATTTTAAAAGATGAGTCCACCATGATGTTCATTGTGGACTATTTACGTCTGATGGTGAGTAGTAACTTACAAAGTCATGAAATTGAAGCATTAATGGATGAAGAATTAGAAACTTTTCGTCAAGAAAATGAAGTACCTGCTTCGGGGCTAAACATGGTCGGTGACTCTATGCCTGCATTTGGGATTGTTGCGGCCGTTTTGGGTGTCGTGAATGCCTTGGGCTCAGCAGACCGTCCCGCAGGTGAACTTGGTGCTTTAATTGCTCATGCAATGGTTGGTACATTTCTAGGTATTTTAGTGGCTTATGGCTTTATTTTGCCTTTAGCTGCGCTGATTAGGTTGCGCAGTAGTGAGCAATTGAAAATGATGGAATGTATTAAAGTGACTTTCCTCTCTGCATTGCAAGGGTATGCTCCTCAAATTGCGGTTGAATTTGGCCGTAAGGTGTTATACAGCGCAGATAGACCTTCATTTGTCGAACTTGAAGATAAAGTTCGAGAAGTGAAAGTAGGTGCTCGCTCACAAGAAACAACTGAGGAGTAACAAACGAATGGCAGCCAATACACCTCATGTTATTCGGGTTAAAAAGCGCAGTTCACATCATCAAAACGGACACGGCGGTTCATGGAAAATTGCTTATGCCGATTTTATGACGGCGATGATGGCGTTTTTTTTAGTGATGTGGCTGATCTCAATTTCAAGTCCTCAAGAATTAACACAAATTGCTGAGTATTTCCGTACTCCCTTGAGTACAGCTATCAACCCGGGAAGTAAAAGTGGTGATGCCACAAACCCTATTCCTGGTGGGGGTAAAGACCCGATTTTCCGTGATGGGGATGTGATGCCGGAACCCAATAATATTATTGATGGAAATGCAAACTATCGTTTTGAAAAATTAAAAGAGTCCCTTGAGCAGGCCATTTTAAAAGACCCCCGTTTGAATGAATTAAAGCCACATTTATTGATTGATATGATTAATGATGGGCTACGCATTCAAATTGTTGATAGTGAAAATCGCCCAATGTTTAAAGTCGGTTCGGCAACGGTTGAACCGTATATGCGCGATATTTTGCGTGCAATAGCACCACTTCTTAATGATGTTCCTAATCGAATTAGTATCTCCGGTCATACTGATGATCTCGCTTATGCCAACGGCGCCAATTACAGCAACTGGGAGCTTTCATCAGATCGTGCAAATGCTTCGCGCCGTGAATTGATTCGCGGTGGAATGGATGAAAATAAAGTATTACGCGTGGTTGGGATGGCTTCAGCCATTCATTTAGACAAAGAAGATGGTTTTGCCCCGATCAACCGCCGGATAAGTATCATTGTGTTAAATGATGAAGAAACCAAACAAATTCTCCGCGAATACGATGGCGCCAAGCCGATCAATGATGTGCTGAATAAACCGCAAAAACCCATGCAAGAAACGGCTGTGGGTGTTGTCGCTGCGGTGAAAATACCGTGATGAATTGCTGTTATTTGAATTTATTACATAACTTGTTTAGTTGTCTGCCGGGGGTTCCGGCAGTCAGCGTTAAGTGAAACTTAAGCGAAATTGGATAAAAACCATGGATATTACCGAGTTTTATCAAACATTTTTCGATGAGGCTGATGAGTTGCTCAGGGATATGGAACAACATTTACTTGAGCTTGATCCTTTTGACCCGGATAGCGAGCAGCTAAATGCCATCTTCCGCAGTGCCCACTCAATCAAAGGAGGGGCTGCAACCTTTGGTTTCACTCAGTTGCAGAATACAACTCATACATTGGAAAACCTTTTAGATAAGGCGCGTCATGATGAGTTAACCCTCACGCCTGACATAATTGATGTTTTTCTTGATGCTAAGGATGTCATGGCATCACAGTTAGATGCCTATAAAAATGACTCTTTACCGGATGAAGATGCCTTTAAGCGTATTTGTGAGGTACTTAGCCGGGTTGAAAATAGAGCAGAAGAGGTCGCTGAGACAGCTACTGCGATAGCTGAAACTAAAGTTGAAGATGCGGTTGTTGAAGACACACCCGCGGAGCAAGGTGAATATTCACACTACTTTATGATCTCGTTAAATCAGCTTAAAGAAAATGAAGTTGATTTATTGGCGGATGAGCTCAGTTTATTTGGGCATTTATATCATACTGAAAAAACAGCAAATAGTTTACAAGCATGGGTAGGAACTAATACGGATATTGATGATATTAGTGGGGTGCTATGTTTTGTGGTGGATGAATCGCAAATTAGCCATGAAGTAATTTCTTTTGCCGATTGCCTCGCTTTTTCAAAGGAAGAAACGTTATTAAATGACGATAAAGTTGCAGTAAATGAATCCACAGAGCCTCAAGTAGATACTCCGCAAAGCTCGGCAAAACCTGCTGCACCCACCACGGCTAAAAAAACGGCAATCGCTAAACCGAAAGGGGATTCGAGCAGCATTCGTGTGGCTGTAGAGAAAGTTGACCAGCTGATTAACTTAGTGGGTGAGCTGGTGATTATTCAATCAATGTTGACCCAACATAGTCAACATGTCGATCAGAACGAATACAGTGATTTGTTAAGCTCAATCGTACAGTTAGAGCGTAATTCCCGCGCTTTGCAAGAATCCGTCATGTCAATTCGTATGATGCCAATGGACTACGTATTTAGCCGTTTCCCGCGCATGGTACGCGATATCGCTTCCAAATTAGGTAAAAAAATTGAACTGAAAGTAGAAGGAAGTTCGACTGAACTCGATAAAAGCTTGATTGAGCGCATTGTTGATCCCCTAAATCACCTTGTTCGTAATAGCCTCGACCATGGGATTGAAAAGCCAGAAGTTCGTGTGGCAAATGGTAAGCCGGAAGCCGGAACACTGACCTTAGCGGCAGCACATCAAAGTGGCAACATTTGTATTGAAGTGCGTGATGACGGCGCAGGGCTAAATCGTGAACGTATTTTGGCAAAAGCGAAGTCACAAGGCATGAATGTGCATGATGGGATGAGCAATGATGAAGTTGCGATGCTGATTATGGCACCGGGTTTTTCAACAGCAGAGGTGGTGACGGACGTTTCGGGACGCGGTGTTGGAATGGATGTGGTTAAACGAAATATCCAAGACATGGGCGGTCGTATTCAAATCGGTTTTACCGAAGGTAAAGGTACCATTATCCGCATTTTATTACCGCTCACTTTAGCCATTTTGGATGGTATGTCTGTGAAAGTAGCGGAAGATGTTTTTATCGTTCCATTGAGTGCCATTATCAGTACCTTGCAGCCTCGGCAAGAGGATATTTATCGCTTAGCGGGAGAAGAAAAAATGCTGCTTGTGCGAGGGGAATATTTGCCACTTGTTGAATTACACCAAGTATTTTCCATCGAAGAAGCCGAGCGAAATTTAGATAACAGTATTGTGCTGATTATTCAAAATGCAGGCCACCGTTTTGCGTTGTTAGTTGACAAGCTCGTCGGGCAACAGCAAGTGGTGGTGAAAAACATTGAAAGTAATTATCGCAAAATCCCTGGTATTTCCGCAGCAACGATTATGGGCGATGGCTCTGTTGCATTGATTTTAGATGTGGCTGAGCTGCAAAAAATGAATAACAGCATTTTGATTAAAAAGAAACAGCAGGTTTCTCAACCTGTCGTGCACTAAATAGAGGCCATATACCATGTCTATGTTAGATGATGATTTAAATAAACACGAAGAAGAAAAAAACGGCGAAGGCTACCTCATTTTTACCTTGGGTGAAGAAGAGTATGGCATTGAAATCTTAAAAGTGCAGGAAATTCGTGGCTATGAACAAGTGACTCGTATCGCGAATACCCCTGATTTTATCAAAGGTGTGACTAATTTACGTGGAGTCATCATTCCAATTATTGATTTACGGGTGAAGTTTTCCCATGAAAACGTAGTGTATAACGATAACACGGTCGTTATTGTGGTGAATTTAAAAGATCGCGTTGTCGGTATTGTCGTCGATGGGGTTTCGGATGTGCTGGTCTTGAATGAAGAGCAAATTGCGCCACCACCTGATTTTGCGGTGACATTATCGACCCAATATCTGACAGGGCTCGGAACATTAAATGACCGTATGTTGATTTTAGTCGATATCGAAAAATTATTAACTAGCGATGAAATGGCGCTGATTGACAGCATGGCTGAGTAATTCTCAGCCCCAATGATTGTTCAAATAATAATAAGTCATTAACTAAAGTTTTTGGTTGGATGACCGATATCCAAAATACAACAAAATTATGTTAGTAAAATGTCATGTACAGTCGAATTAAAATCGTATCGGGACTTTTGTCCGTCATTTTTATCTTTATTTTGCTGCAACTGGTATCCAGTGGGTTGATGTTTACCAAACTGGGCGATAACAGCGACAGCATTAGTTATTTGAATTCCTTACAACGCCAAAGACAAGTATTAACAGAAAGTTGGGTTAATTTGTTACAAGCCCGGGCGAACTTAAACCGCTCTATCAATGCCTATTTGCTCGAAGGTCGTAAAATTCAAGACGATGCAACGACAGAAGACTTGATTAAAGCCGCTAAACGTAACTTTAAATCAGCGGATGACGCTTACGCACGTTATAACAAGCTGATGCAAAGTTCAGATTATGATAAAGCCAAATTTGAAAAGCTGTTTAGTACCTATGAAACCTATCGTGATGCGTTAATCAAGCTAAGTGAATTCGCTGAAAAGGGTGACCTTGAAGGTTTTTATGCACACAGAACCTCAGGGCACCAAGTGAAATTTGAAGAGCAATTTAACGCTTATTTTGCGGATATATCTGCTGATTTCCAGGCCGAAGTCGTCAATGCAGATAATAACTATCGCCAATCATTATACATGTTGGTGACGTTATCTATCTTACTCGCTTTGATTGGTTTCTTCAGTTATCGCTATGTTCGTAAAGGTATTATCGAGCCACTCGGTATCTTAATTGAACGTATTAAAGTCTTTGCTTCAGGGGATTTAACACCGAATGTGACAACAATTGCCAAGAATGAAATTGGTGAATTGGCCAATGGTGTTCAACACATGCAACAAGAGCTGATTAATACGGTTCGAGGTGTGCTAGATGGTAGCGAAACTATTTACCAAGGTACAACCGAAATTGCAGCAGGTAACAATGACTTGTCAGCACGAACTGAGCAACAAGTCGCTTGCTTAGAAGAAACTTCAGCCAGTATGAGTGAACTGACTGCCACTGTTAAACAAAATACCGAATACGCTCACCAAGCGAGTGAATTTGCAAACCAAGCGTCAGTGATAGCAAAAGAAGGCGGCAAAGTGGTATCCAATGTCGTTAGCACCATGCTGAATATTGCGGATAGCTCACAGAAAATCTCTGATATTACTGCAGTTATCGATAGCATCGCTTTTCAAACTAACATCTTAGCGCTTAATGCGGCAGTTGAAGCGGCAAGGGCAGGTGAGCATGGTCGCGGTTTTGCCGTTGTTGCTGATGAAGTGCGTAATTTGGCACAGCGCAGCGCTGATGCCGCTAAAGAGATTAAAACGTTAATTGAAGATTCGGTGTCAAGAACTGGGACAGGCGCTCGCCAAGCTGAAGATGCAGGCGAAACAATGACCAAGATTGTTGAATCTGTTACACGTGTTACTGACATTATGACGCATATTGCGACCGCATCAGACGAGCAAAGCAAAGGAATTGCACAAGTCAGTATTGCTGTCGCTGAAATGGACAAAGTTACGCAGCAAAATGCGTCGCTGGTTGAGCAATCCGCGGTTGCAGCCAATGTATTGGAAGAGCAAGTGGCAAAACTGTCGCAACTGATTTCTATCTTCCGTTTACCACCATTAAAACAAAGTGAAATACGCAATATTCAGCCGGCAGCAAGAACGGTTTCAAATATCGTTAAAACACCGGATCTGACAAAACTATCATCGAAAGAACATAAAGATGATGACAATTGGGAAACTTTCTAAAGGTTAAGCTCAGTTTCGCGCTGCAAAGCTACGGTTTTGCAGCGTTCCTGCGCATTAGAAAACAAGGCAATGTTTCAGAGGTTCAGTTCTCTTAGCTGGCACAAGTGGGGATTTCTATGTTTGGTAAAAATATCCGGATTTCGGTGAGTTTATATCTTCTTCTCATTTTATTTTGTGGGATGCAGATTGTGTCTAGCGGGGTTTCTGTTGGGATTGTTGTAAGCGAATTAAAATCCTTAGAGCGCATTGATTTGGGGTCTGATAAGCGTTCGATGCTTGAAGAAACCAATAAACACCTAATGCAAGCACGCAATAGCCTAACGCAAATTGCATTGCTGCATAAAGTCGGTGGTAATGAACCATTGATTGAAGAAACAAGAGTGACTTTTGACAAATTACTCGCAGAAGCTGAGAAAGACTACACTATGTTTAAAAACCAGCCTCTTTTAAGTGAGAAAGAAAATCTTGCGGCTTTAGAGGCTCGGTATCAAGCATTTGTCTTAACACTCAAAGCATTAAAAACACATTTAGATAATAACGATATTGCAGCCTATATTGAACTTCCTGCTCAAGAAAACCAGGATCAGTTGGAGCAAGTTGTTGAGGAATACCTTGAATTACTGAATGCTGAAAGCGACGAATCTCTTGCGGTAGCAAGAATGTATAACACCTTCGCTTGGAGTTCATTTTGCTCAGTGATCGTCATTATCATCGCGGTTATTGCATTTGCTCATTATTGGATGAAACGTAAAGTAATTAACCCACTGAAGAGTATGGGAGAGCACTTTGCATTAGTGGCTGATGGTAAACTCAATCAGAAAATTGAAGTGACGACCCGTGATGAAATCGGTGAGGTATTTGGCAAACTAAAGGATATGCAGGAGTCTTTAGTGACTTCAGTGACCGCCTTGCGTTCAAATACTGACCAAATGTATACCGGTATTCGTGAAATTGCTTTAGGTAATAATAACTTATCTTCACGTACTGAGCAGCAAGCAGCATCACTCGAAGAAACTGCGGCTAGTATGGAAGAGTTGACAGCAACCGTTAAGCAAAATGCGGATAACGCACGTCAAGCCAGTGAACTTGCTGTTAGTGCATCGAAAACCGCAACGAAAGGTGGAGAGATCACCGAAGACGTGATTGACACCATGACTTCCATTTCTAATAGCTCAGAAAAAATCAGTGCCATTATTAGTGTGATTGATGGGATTGCTTTCCAAACCAATATCTTAGCATTGAATGCTGCCGTTGAAGCCGCTCGAGCAGGTGAACAGGGGCGCGGATTTTCTGTGGTTGCTGGTGAAGTTAGAGCGCTAGCTCAGCGCAGTGCGGAAGCGGCAAAAGAAATTAAAACCTTGATTGATGAGTCTGTCGGTAGAGTGAGCCAAGGTTCTCAGCTTGTTAATGAAGCGGGGGAAACTATGAGTGAGTTAGTTGCAGCTGTTAACCAAGTTACTGAATTAATGGGCAACATTGCTTCTGCTTCCAATGAACAAAGTCGTGGTATTGAGCAAGTCGCCACAGCGGTAAGCCAAATGGATTTAGTGACACAACAAAATGCGGCATTAGTGGAACAATCGACCAGTGCGACGGCGGCGTTAGAAGACCAAGCAAACAACTTAGTTGATACGGTTGCATTCTTTGAATTACCCGAAAGTCATTTAAATCGTAATCGGCGTTAAGTGTTGTGAAAATTCGTTTCTGAATTTTCGGTGGATAACCGTAACAGGTTATTTTTCCTTAGGTTATCCATCCTAAAAGGCAGCCAAATAACTGGCTGCCTCTGGGTTTTTATTGAATAGGACGACAAGTACGATGCTTTTTGTACCACAGGTAGAACCACTGACTGATGATGAGTTTGGTCGGGTTTGTCGATTTATTCATAAAAAATCAGGCATTGTCCTCACCATGAATAAAAAAAATATGGTCTATAACCGGCTGTTAAAGCGGTTACGTGATTGTAATATCGACAATTTTTCCGATTATTTGCGGATGTTAGAGCGTGAGCCTCACCATGCAGAATGGCAAGCTTTCGTGAATGCTTTGACGACAAATTTAACTGCGTTTTTTCGTGAACCGCACCATTTTGTGACGTTAGCGGACTTTGTTCGTACGCGTAAAAATAGTGCCATTAATATTTGGTGTGCCGCATCTTCAACGGGAGAAGAGCCGTATTCGATAGCAATGACATTAAGTGATGTGCTTGGGCCGAATGCCATCAATGCCAAAGTGATTGCCAGTGACATTGACACGGAAGTGCTAGAAAAAGCGAAACAAGGCGTATACCGCGTAGAAGAGCTGAAATCATTAACGGCATTACAGCGACAACGTTATTTCATGAAAGGGGTTGGTGAATTTGACGGTTATGCACGAGTCAAACCTGCATTGCGCCAAATGATTGAATTTCGTTACTTAAACTTGAGTGACCATGACTGGCAGATGCAACATCGGTTTGATGCGATTTTTTGTCGTAATGTCATGATTTATTTTGATAAAGAGATGCAGATAAAAATGCTAGAGCGTTTTGCTCCATTGCTTAAGCCAGACGGATTACTGTTTATCGGGCATTCCGAAAATTTATCGCAGTTATCACAAAGTTTCGTTATTAAAGGGCAAACCGTCTACAGCTTGCAAGCGGCGAGGAGGGGGTAATGAAAAAGATTAAAGTGCTATGTGTGGATGACTCAGCATTGATGCGCCAATTAATGCGCGAAATTATTAATAGTCACGAAGACATGATTGTGGTTGATACTGCACCAGACCCTTATGTTGCACGTGACTTAATCAAACAACATGAACCGGACGTGATCACGTTAGACGTGGAAATGCCGCGAATGGATGGTATTGATTTCTTAGAAAAACTAATGCGCTTGCATCCAATGCCTGTGGTAATGGTTTCAACATTAACGTCGAAAGGTTCGGAAGTGACGTTAAAAGCGCTGGAATTAGGTGCTGTGGATTTTGTCACGAAACCACAAATTGGTATTCGTGAAACCATGATGAGTTATCGAGATATTATTGGTGAGAAAATTCGCGCAGCAGCCATGTCTAAAATTACTCAGCGCAGCCGCTTTGCCCGCCCTGACAAAAAGGTTAATGAGCCAGTTTCTCAAGCGAAAGCACTCTCTCCCTATGTTTGCAATAGCCGTGTGATTGCGGTTGGCGCATCGACCGGAGGAACGGAGGCAATACGGCAATTTCTGGAAATGTTACCTCATGAATGCCCTCCGGTAGTGATCACTCAGCATATGCCAGCGGGTTTTACGCGTTCTTTTGCTGATCGCTTAAATAAGCTCTGTGTATTGACCGTAAAAGAAGCTGAACACAACGAACTATTACAAAAAGGCCATGCATATATTGCCCCAGGCGATTCGCACATGTTGATTGCGGATAAAGGCAAGGGATTTCAAGTTATTTTGCAGCAAAGCGAACCTGTTAACCGGCATCGTCCTTCTGTTGATGTGTTGTTTGATTCAGTAGCTCAATGTGTTGGGCGAAAATGTATTGGCATTTTATTGACAGGGATGGGGATGGATGGCGCGAAAGGGCTATTAAATTTACGTAAGCAAGGGGCTATCACTTACGCACAAAACGAAAGTAGTTGCGTGGTGTTTGGAATGCCTCGCGCGGCGATTGAATTGGGGGCTGCGGATGAGGTGCAAGATATTCTCAAGATTGCCCCAAGTGTTTTAGCAAGACTTTCTTCTGTCACGGTTTAAACCGAGACAGGAATTCACAATTGTATTTTGAAGGAGTGGTTATGGCCGCTAAAGATCTCAGTTTTTTGGTTGTCGATGATTTTTCTACAATGCGACGTATCGTCCGTAACTTATTAAAAGAGCTCGGATTTAACAAAATAGAAGAAGCAGAAGACGGTGTTGATGCATTAGAAAAAATCCGTACAGGTAGCATCGATTTTGTTGTTGCTGACTGGAATATGCCAAACATGGATGGCCTTGAGCTGCTTAAAACCATTCGTGGTGATGATGCTTTGAAGCATATCCCCGTATTAATGGTGACAGCAGAAGCGAAAAAAGAAAATATTATTGCCGCTGCACAAGCGGGTGCGAGTGGTTATGTCGTTAAGCCGTTCACTGCCGCTATCTTAGAAGAAAAACTGAATAAAGTATTTGAAAAAATGGGGCTGCAATAACAGTGCGTGCCAAAGGAGGTTTTCATGACTGAGCAAGTGGGTATGGAAGGTATTCGCAATGGTAATGATGATTTAAAACAAGTCATTACGCGCATTGGTACGCTAATGAGAACGCTGCGTGAAAGTATGCGCGAATTGGGGCTAGAAAAAAGCGTTCAACAGGCAGTGGCGAGTATTCCAGACGGAAAAGATAGGCTGCGTTATATCGCCCAAATGACGGCGCAAGCGGCAGAAAAAACCTTAAATGGTATTGATGTCATCAAACCACTGCAAGTGGAAATGAATAAAAATGCGCAGGTATTGCAACAGCAGTGGCAAGAAACCGCTGGAGATGGGGTTCCTGCACAATTGCGTGAGTCAACAGAAGCTTTTTTAGGGCAAGTGATCCAAGACAGCGAAACCACCAAAGCAGAGCTGTTAGAAATCATGATGGCGCAAGATTTCCAAGATTTAACAGGGCAAGTCATCAAAAAAATGATGGAAGTGGTTGAAGAAGCTGAAAAGCAACTGCTCGCACTGTTAATGGAAAATACACCACCTGAAATGCGTGCGAAAACGCAAAACGAAAGTTTGCTCAATGGCCCACAAATCAATAAAGAAGGCGTGAATGTGATGGCATCACAGTCTCAAGTTGATGATTTGCTTGATGAGCTGGGCTTCTAATCGCCGACAAGTTTTTAATTTAACTACTCTAATTACATAGGGTTAGGGTAGTTTTATTGTATTTGCGTTACAAGGGGAGGATTGCAATGATAAATAACGATTTAATTTCTGCTTTTGTTATTAAAGAAAAAAAAGAACAAAAAGAAATAGTTCAAGAAAATGATGGAGATATTAATGAGTGCTCTACTGAATTACAGATGAGACAGGCGTTAATCAATCAACTCAAAAAAGCACGTTTAGCCAATAATTTAACCCAAATTCAAATTGCGGAAAAAATGCAAACTCAGAAGCAGAACGTGTCCCGTTTGGAAAAAGCGCAGTTCGACCCAAAATTAGGCACATTATTAAAATATGCAGAAGCGGTGGGGATGCGGATTACCTTGGATTTTTCCTCTAAACCTTGAATTATA
Organism: Providencia hangzhouensis; assembly: GCF_029193595.2. NCBI lineage: Bacteria > Pseudomonadati > Pseudomonadota > Gammaproteobacteria > Enterobacterales > Morganellaceae > Providencia > Providencia hangzhouensis. Next base: position 2,945,124 of record NZ_CP135052.1, on the reverse strand, counting down.
TAGAGCCTATGAATATTCAGCTGAACAATTTAATTGCTAATCATGTTGATAAACAGCAATGATTTTACTACCAAGTATTTGCTCAAATTCCTCGATAAAATTATCGCGTATATCCCAATTATGAAAACTAAAACCTAAATTGCCGAATGCCCATTGAGGGTCAAACTGCCATTCATTAAGTGAGCCATGAAAATCGCAATAAAAACAAGCGAGATTTTCTGGTTTTCCTTCATACCAATCCGTAACAGTATCACTCCATGCATGGCTATGCTCACTTTGTTCCTGATTACATTGTGGGCAATAAATACCAAGGCCATTTCCCCCTGCATGAAAAACTGTTCGTTCTGTCACGATAGACAGGTAGTTTTTTAGCGTATCTTCAGGAAGTTGAGTTGGGACGATTTCATCATTAATTACGTACAAAATGGGTTCTTTGTGAGCAGGCGTAGGACGATAAATTACTTCACCATACTCGATACTTTGAAAGTCAGGGTCGATAATACCTTGATGTTTTAGCCAATTAAGCATACGTAAGGCTTCTTTTGGGGCATCTTCTAAAGTGATATCTGGGGCAACAAGGTGGCAAGTATCCATAATAACCCTTCATTGTTAAAAGCCATCAATCAGTAAGTCAATTGCGTGTTTAATGGTGTCTCGCTGGCTACTTAAGTCAACGATTTCTTTCCCTAATAATGAATGAGGGACGCAAGCCATTTGGTGAGTCATTAAAATAAAAACCTGCCCGTTGATTGATAATTGTGGATTTAAGCGTACAGGTAATGGCTTTTTAACTAGCCTGCTATCGAATAACGGGATGACTAAACGAGTATTCAATATATCAATAATGTTACTTTGAATATCCAGTAAATATGGGTATTTGACCGTATCTTCTCGGTTTTGATAGAGGCAATATTGCATTAAAAATCCTTGTATTTATCTGAGAGTAATCCATATTCTTCATTTATCCTGTTTAACTCATTAAAGCCTTCGACATTGTCATTTTTCCATTTTTGCGCTTCGAGGCGTTTTAATTCAGCTTGTAAGGCACAAGCCAGTATTGCTGATAAGTTAAGTTTAGCCCGCCTTGCTTGTTCGTAGAGTTCAGGCGCGACAGTGACACTGACGGTTTTTTTTGTTCTATTCATAGATGCCCCTTATACACGTGTTATGACACGTGTACTTTAGCACAGCTCATCGATCACGATAGGGATTTTATCAACAAATATTGCCATTATCAGAGTATCTTTAATTTATTGCGATTATTTGCGAAACCCTTCGCAAAGTTGCCGCCTTATTGTTCAATAGCCAAATAACCCCCTTGAACTGCGTCTATTTTCCATCATTGATTTTTTTACACTCTGTCATGCTATAGCGATAACTCGTATTTTCATTACATTTTGGAACCGCGGTGTCCGACGAGAGTGATGTAGAAAAAACCGAAGAGCCCACGCCCCATAAAAAGCAAAAAGCCAAAGATGATGGGCAAATCGTTCGTTCAAAAGAACTTAGCTCGCTAATGATGATGTTAGCAGGCGTGAGCTTGCTATGGCTAAGTGGTGGACACCTCGCAGCACAATTGCGGCAAATTACTCGTCAGGGTTTTATTTTTGATGGCCACTATTTACAAAATACAGGCTTGATGATCAGTTACTTAGGGCGTGTGGTCAGTGAGGCGTTATTTGCCTTATTACCAGTCATTGGCGGGTTAGCTTTGGTTGGCATTTCTGCATCATCATTAGTCGGTGGGCTCGTTTTTAATAGCAAGTTGATTAAATTTGATTTGAAAAAGTTAAATCCAATCAAAGGGCTAAAACGTATTTTTTCGATGAATGCCTTATCTGAGTTATTTAAAGCGATTTTGAAATCCTTATTTGTTGGTTTGGGCGCGTTTATTTTTCTTTGGCAAAGTTGGCCATCGTTACTGCATTTAGTGATGGAATCACCCGTTACGGCGCTAAGTAATGCACTGCAAAAAGTGATTTTTGCGGGATATTTAATCGTATTTTTGCTTATCCCAATGGTGGCTTTTGATGTTTTCTATCAGTTTCGTTCCCATTTGAAAAAATTACGCATGAGCCGTCAGGAAATTAAAGATGAATTCAAGCAGCAAGAGGGTGACCCGCAGATTAAAGCCAAAATTCGCCAACAGCAGCGTGCGATTGCGCGTAACCGAATGATGGCGGATGTTCCGAATGCAGATGTTATCGTCACTAACCCAACACATTATGCGGTCGCCCTTAAATATGACGACAAAAAAATGGGGGCACCCAAAGTATTAGCGAAAGGTGCAGGTGTATTAGCTCAGCGCATCAAAGAAATTGGTGAAGAGCACCGAATATTACAGTTAGAAGCACCGCCTCTTGCTCGTGCGCTATACCGCCATGCGGAGATAGGCCAAAGCATTCCTGTTGCACTATATGCGGCAGTTGCAGAAGTTTTAGCATGGGTTTACCAGTTGCGCCGCTGGCGCCGAGAAGGTGGGCTCAGACCAAAAAAACCGAAAAATTTACCAGTGCCACCGACGCTGGACTTTGCTGGAGATAACAATCGAGATGGCTAATTTGGCTTCATTATTAAAATTGCCGAAAAATTTACAAGGAACGCAGTGGCAAATACTGGCCGGCCCGGTTCTGATATTAATGATCCTGTCGATGATGGTATTGCCATTACCGGCTTTTTTATTGGATTTACTGTTTACCTTTAATATTGCACTTTCCATTATGGTGTTATTAGTGGCGATGTTCACAAAACGCACATTAGATTTTGCGGCATTTCCTACCATTTTGCTATTTGCAACTTTATTGCGCCTCTCTTTGAATATCGCCTCGACGCGAATTATCCTGTTAGATGGCCATACAGGGCCAGATGCTGCTGGGCGAGTTGTCGAAGCCTTTGGTCACTTTTTGGTGGGCGGCAACTTCGCCATCGGTATTGTGGTATTCATTATTCTTGTGCTGATTAACTTTATGGTTATCACTAAGGGGGCGGGGCGTATCGCGGAAGTGGGCGCTCGCTTTGTGTTAGATGGCATGCCAGGTAAGCAAATGGCCATCGATGCCGACTTGAACGCGGGTATCATTAATGATGATGAAGCGAAAAAACGCCGCGCGGAGGTTACGCAAGAAGCGGATTTCTATGGTTCGATGGATGGTGCGAGTAAATTCGTGCGAGGAGATGCTATCGCGGGGATCATGATTATGGTGATCAACGTGGTTGGCGGGTTAATCGTTGGTGTAGGCCAGCATAATATGTCTTTGGGAGATGCCACCAGTGCCTATACCTTGCTGACTATTGGTGATGGGCTTGTCGCGCAAATTCCAGCTTTGATTATTTCCACCGCTGCTGGGGTTATTGTCACTCGTGTGGCAACAGATGAAGATGTGGGTGAACAAATGGTCACTCAATTATTCAATAACCCAAGAGTGATGTGGTTGAGCGCTGGGGTTCTAGGTTTAATCGGTTTAATACCGGGTATGCCTAACTTTGTATTTTTACTGTTTACCGCGGCACTGGCTGCCCTTGGTTGGTATTTAGTCCGCAAATCCCAACAACCCGAAAGTAGTGCGGGGGATAATAGCCAATCTCAGCATTTTCAAGAAGCCAATAAAGTGGTTGAAGCCACGTGGGATGACGTTCAACTAGAAGACTTGTTGGCGATGGAAGTGGGGTATCGGTTGATCCCATTAGTCGATAATGACCAGCAAGGTGAATTATTAGGGCGACTACGTGGTTTACGTAAGAAATTTGCTCAAGAAGTGGGGTATTTGCCACCCGTGGTGCATATCTGCGATAACTTAGCGCTTTCCCCTTGTGAATACCGAATTCTAATTAAAGGCGCGGAAGTTGGGCGGGGGGAAGCACAGCCAGGGCGTAGTCTGGCTATTGACCCAGGTAATGCGGCTGGGTCGTTACAAGGGGATGTCACTAAAGAGCCAGCATTTGGTTTACCCGCCATTTGGATTGATGATGATTTGCGTGAGCAAGCACAAATCCAGGGGTATACCGTGGTATCCGCGAGTACTGCAGTGGCTACTCACTTTAATCAAATTTTACTGCAAAACTCCAGCACCTTATTTGGCCGCCAAGAAGCCCAAATGTTGTATGACCGCGTGAAAAAAGAGATGCCAAAATTGGCAGATGACCTGATCCCAGATACGATTTCATTAACGATTTTGCACCGCGTTTTACAAAACTTATTAATGGAAGATGTGGTGATCCGCGATATGCGTACCATCATTGAAACCTTGGCTGAAATGGCAGGAGAAAATGGGGAAAACAAAGATACCGATTACTTAACATCCCAAGTGCGCATTGCATTAGGGCGAGCAATTACACAGCAGTGGTTTGGTAATGCAGAAGAAATTCAAGTGATTGGTTTAGAGGCTAGCCTTGAGCAGATTTTGCTGCAAGCCGCGAAGAACGGCGGTGGGTTAGAGCCGAACTTGGCGCAGTTTATTCAAACTCAAGCGGAGCAAGCTGTAGCTCACCAAGAAGCGATGGGCGCGCCTACAGTGCTGTTAGTTAACCATGGATTACGCTTGATTTTATCGCGTTTCTTGCGGCGCAGTCTGCCGCAGCTGGTGGTCATGTCGAATTTAGAAATGACGGACCACCGTAAGATAAGAATGACGTCGATGATTAGTGGTAGTTAATCATCTTGCTTTTAGTTATATGGTTGTGTAGGATAAATATGTAGTCGCTTTGAAGCTAAATTGTTCTTATACCTAAGGTGTGTATTTGAATGCTCGTCAAAGCGCAAAGAAAGTATGAAGAGGCCGCTCTTTTAAGAGCGGCCTCTTTGTATTTAACTGACTAAAAAACGCCCTACAATTCTGCCTTTATCCGTTAGTAAGACAGATTGCCCATCACGCAGGACTTTTTTCAAATTGTGCTTTCGTCCAATTTTACTCAAAGCTATCTTTTTTGTACTTGATGCGAGTTTAAATGCGGTTAATCCATCTATGTGGATAAGCTGAACTAGATCTTTATGAGTAAAGCTATTTAGGTAATAGGATTGCATATCGCTAGATAGCCAGCCAAGTAAGTCAATTAAATGGCGATATTCTAACTTTAGTCGACTTAATGTTGAAGCTATATCATTAGGGGCACTCTTAATTATTGAACTATCAAATTCATTTAGATCTGTAGTTTTGAATATGGTTCGGTAGTTAAAAAACGTTCAATGCTAATGTCCAAAATACGTGAGTTTATATTTATAGGTGGTGGCCTAAACATATCCTATCCCTTTGATAAATTTATTTTAGTTAAGACGATGAAATTTACCTAATCTACCATCAAGAGGAATATGAAAAAAAGAGATTGCAGCAGCAACTTTGTCTGTATTTTAGTAATTCTATTGAGTGAGCTGCCTGACGAGCCTCAGTATGAAAGGAGAGGGTTGTGAATTAGGCAAAACACACCTTAAATTGAAATTTTCTTACCTAATGCAGGGCGCTTTGACTCTAAACCATCAGCACCATAAGTGGATTGGTTATTATGTTTTTTCACAAAGTTTAGGCGCTGAGCATTCAGCTCAATATGCAGTTGCAGCATTTGGTGATTACGATAATTCAGCTCTTTTAGCTCAGTTGTTAAGCTTTTAATGGCTTCCCATACACCCGTTAGTGCATTATTTCCTTCATAAGGTGCGCTGATTTCAGCTTGTGCTTCTAACGCTAAGCGGTTTGTTTCACCATGGCCGATAGCAGCAACTAAAAACCGTTTTTGCTCAGTGGTTTCTTGAAAAGGCGAAGGCGGCACACGGTGATAACCTAGTAATAGCTCTTCATTTTTCATCACTATTTGTAATGATTGCAAATGAGCGAGTTGTTGCTCAAGTAATATCAGTAATTCGTCAGTCATAGTGGTTATTTATTTCATTGATAACATGCATTCATGAGCATCGCGCAAAATGCCATCAGCAATTTTTTCAGCATCCATTGTTAGGGTGCCATCTTTGATTGCTTGTTTAATTTGTTCAACTTTAGCACTATTAATATCACTTGCTTGAGGTTGCAATAATTTTTTTTGTAGCTCACTAGGAGCAAAAGAACTTTCTTTAACGACTTCATTAGTGGACACTTTTTTGTCCCGCATCGGGGCAGCCGCATCTTGTGGGTCGCGGTTTGTCACCTGAGTCAGTGCAGAAATTGCAGATGTTTGCTCAATAGCCATAATGTATTTTCCTATTTCCGATTTTTTTCATATGTCAGTTATCGGCTTATGTTTATGAATCTTTAGTGTATATAGTGTTACAAAATATTGCACTACTCGTCATACTTCAAGTTGCAGCGTTGTTGACTGCGCTCAGCTCGCCGAATTACATACTTATGTATGCTCATCGGCCTCTCTTCACTTGTCGCCTAGCTGCCACTCGAATTATTTAGAGTATATACTCGTGATGCTTCAAGTTGCAGCGTTGTTGACTGCGCTCAGCTCGCCGAATCACATACTTATGTATGCTCATCGGCCTCTCTTCACTTGTTGCCTAGCTGCCACTCGAATTATTTAGAGTACAAGCGGGGGGCGCTTTATTTTAATGCCACTTGAACGCTGCCATTTTCTAGCGCTTCCCCATTTACAACTTGCCCATTTAACAATCGTACGCGGGTATTTTGGCCGGCAGTAGCATTATTTATTGCTCTTCCTTCGTATTTCACTGAAAAATTATCACCACTAGCGAATACAAATACAGTTTGCCCTGCTTTTATTGCCCAAGGCTGCCTTATCATTGATTTTGTGAATGTTTGACCTGCTGGAATATTACGTAGAGCTATTGCTCCGCGAAGTGCAATTTTGTCTGTACTTGCGCCTGCGGGGAGTTTATGCAATAAGCCTTTTTTGGTTCCGATATCAACAAATTGTATGGGTTCCCCTCTATTTATATTGCGTGTTGCCACGTAATACTGGCCTGTCACATTCACTGTTAGCTGAATAAATTGCTTTTTTTTACCACATTGCACAGGAAGGGACACATTTCCCATATTACGCCCGCCAATAGGTGGGTTGATTTGTGGCTTCTCGCAAATAGGCCAACGTTCAATTGGTGTTTTGATTTCGATTGAAACGTGGGTTTTCTTGCCATGAATTTGGCGAAAATAATGGTTAATATCTTGGGGTAATGACGCTTGAGAAAGCGCTGGAGTAAGACCTAACAAACTGATTACCATATATAAAGGCAATTTTTTAGTGTAATACATCCCGTTTTATCCCCCCAGTAAGCAAACTTTTTCACAATTGCAGTTTACGCAGCTGCGTAATAATGAATGAGCCAAATAGGTCAATTATTTTGCCTTTATCCCGCCATTAGATTTTTTAGTAGGCCGCTAAGATATGCGGGTCGAATTTTAATTTTTACTCGCGAACGTTCAAATTCAGGGATCGCGTTATCTCCATTGAGGACCACTATGATTGATAAATTAAACGCCACGTTTGCTTTCCAGCAACAGGCTTTGTCAATACGCGAAGCAAGGCAGACTGTATTAGCTTCAAACATTGCTAATGCCGACACACCCGGCTACCAAGCACGTGATATTGACTTTAATCGTCAACTTCAACAAGCCATGGATAAAGGTGTGGTAGGGGGAAAAGGTGTGACTCTTGCTGTCACTTCGAAAGGGCATATTGAAGGCCGAGGGGGCAAAGCGCCAAATATTGACCTGAAATATCGTGTTCCTTACCAAACCTCAATGGATGGTAATACGGTAGATATGGACATTGAACGTAGCCAATTCGCAGATAACACCCTGAAATATCAGGCCGACCTTACATTTATCAATAGCCGCGTCAAAAGTATGTTGGCTGTCTTACAGCAAGGGTAATTGCCATGGCTTTACTAAGTATTTTTGATATCTCCGCATCGGCATTGACTGCGCAATCTCAACGTTTGAATGTCAGTGCGAGCAATATGGCCAACGCAGAAAGTATCGTGGGGCCAGATGGCCAACCATATCGCGCAAAACAAGTTGTTTTTCAAATGGCACCACAAGGGCGTCACGAAGTGGGAGGCGTGCGTGTGAGTGAGCTGATAGAAGACCCTACGCCACCCCGTATGGAATATAAGCCCGGTCACCCGTCAGCGAATGAAAAAGGCTATGTGCAAATGCCAAATGTCGACATGGTTGGTGAAATGATCAATACCATTTCAGCCTCTCGTAGCTATCAAGCTAACTTAGAAGTGATGAATACAGCAAAAACATTGTTGCAAAAGACACTGACTATAGGCCAGTAAGGGAGCATTTTCATGGGAGTTGCAGCCACAATGTACGACTCTTTGGATAATACGACTGCGGGCCCTCAGCCAGCTGCGAGTAATGTGCCAAAGAAAAGTCAAAGTGACGATATGCGTGACACTTTTTTAAAAATGATTGTCACACAAATGCAAAACCAAGACCCAACAAAACCAATGGAAAATACGGATTTAACCAGCCAATTGGCGCAAATAGCGACACTTGAGAGTATGAATAAACTCAGTGATAGCGTGAGTGGTATTTCCCAACAAATTGGTTCAGGTCAGTCATTGCAAGCCACTCAGCTGGTTGGTAAAGGTGTGCTTATTCCGCGCAATGAAATCATCTTAGCGCCGCTCAAAAAAGCGAGCACAGGTGAAGACAGCAATGTGATTAAGCCATCAAACCCGCTTCCAGACGAAGGCATCAGCCCAAATAGCCCTTCAATGTTTGGATTAAGTAACAAAGATGCCATTGAAGGTGAAGAGGGCACTGAAGAGCCGCAATCTGAATATATTTCCTCGCCGTTTGGCTTCTTTTTGCCGAAATTGGCGGACAACGTTGAAATTACCATTCGCGATAAAAACCGAATGGTTGTGCGAACCATTACCTATGATACGGAAGTTAAACCCGATATCTATGATATGGCATGGGATGGCCGTGATAACAACGGGAACTTAGTCACCGATACAACAGGAAAATATTACTTTGATGTGAAAGCTGTTAGTTCAGGAGCTGAAATCGAAGTGACCAAACTGGGGTATACCCGTGTTAACGGTGTGACTCCTGGAGCTGACGCACCATTACTTGATGTTGGCATTGGGCAAAGCGTCCCGCTGAGCAGCATTTTCAAAGTTTATCCATCTTCTTAATTTACCCCCAATACTCATGGAGAAAATATGTCTTTTTCACAAGCAGTCAGTGGCTTAAATGCAGCCTCAGCGGGGCTTGATTCAATTGGTAATAATATTGCCAACTCCGCAACAAATGGTTTTAAAGGGGCGACGACCTCATTTGCAGATATGTTTGCAGGTTCAGGTGTTGGCCTAGGCGTTAATGTGGCCGCGGTGACACAAAATTTTAAAGATGGCCCAATCACACGTACGGATAGAGCGACAGACGTTGCCATCTCCGGAAATGGTTTTTTCCGTGTACAAGACCAAAACGGTGATACTTACTACAGCCGTGATGGTCAATTCTTACGCGATAAAAGCGGTAATTTAGTCAATAACCAAGGGATGGTAGTCACAGGTTACCCTGCGAGTGTTGATGAAAAAGGCAATGTTACCATCCAAAGTGGTGGTGTACCTGAAGGCTTGAATATCCCAACGGATATGATGGATGCGAAAAAATCTGAGTTAGCGAAACTGACGATAAACCTTAATTCTGAAGATAAAGTTAAAGATAAGAAATTTGACATCACAAAGCCTGATGATTCAGCAACGTATAACTTTAGCACCACAATGACCGCTTTCGATAGTCAAGGTAATACCCATGAAATTTCAGTGTACTTTGTTAAAGAGTCAGATAACAAATGGACCGCTTATGCGAAAGACGCTAACGAAACTGAAGCTAAAAAACTGGGTGAACTAGAGTTTGATGGTAATGGTAAGTTAAAAGACGCAGATAAAGCCACATTTGCTTTTGCGTATAACGGGTTAAATGGCGCTGATAATGGAATATTAAACGTTGATTTAAGTAAGACTCGTCAACAAAAGGTCAGCGAGTCTTCTGTTAGTGCAATTGATGTTGACGGTTATCCAGCCGGTGAATACACCACCTTCAAAATTGAAGATAACGGCTTAATTACCGCTAACTATTCTAACCAACAAAAACGTGTGGTTGGTCAAGTGGCATTATCTGCTTTCGCAAATCCAAATGGTCTGGTATCCCAAGGTGGCAACGTTTGGGCCTCTTCTAATGCGTCAGGTAACCCGATGGACGGCGTTCCGGGTGTCGGTCAGTTCGGTAAATTAACCAGCGGTGCGTTGGAGTCTTCTAACGTGGATATGAGCCAAGAGTTAATTAGCATGATTGTGATGCAGCGTAATTACCAATCAAACGCGCAAACCATCAAGACACAAGATCAGATGTTACAGACGCTGGTTAACTTACGATAAAACAAGAGGGTGGCCATGGATCACGTCATTTATACCGCGATGGGAGGAGCGCGTCATGCGCTGGAAAACCAAGCGATTGTTTCAAATAACATTGCCAATGTGTCAACCGCAGGCTTTAAAGCGCAATTGTCCGCAATGCGTGCCGTGCCGATACATGGTGACAGCGAGCAAACCAGAACGCTGGTGGTGGCATCTACTCCCGGCGCTGATATGAGCCAAGGGCCACTCAATTATACGGGTAAGCAAACCGATGTTGCGTTAAATGATAAGCATTTTTTGGCTGTTGAATTAGCGGATGGCACAGAAGCTTATACCCGTAACGGTAACATTCAAGTGTCTAGTGAAGGTGAGCTTGTTATTGGTGAGCGCCGCTTACAAGGTGATGGCGGGCCGATTAACGTTCCGCCAAATGCGGAGTTAACTATTGGCGCTGACGGTACCGTTACTGCGCTTTTGGCGACTGACCCCCCGACTATGTTAGGGCAAATTGGGCGCTTGAAAGTGGTTGAAGCACAGCCGCAAGACTTGATCCGTGGCGAAGACGGTTTGTTTCATTTATCACCACAAGGGCAAGCGGCAAATGGCAATGCTTTGCCACAAAGCGAACGAGGCATTGTCACTGCTGGGGTGATTGAGGGCAGTAATGTCAATGCCGCAGAAGCCATGGTTTCGATGATTGCCAATGCAAGGCACTTTGAAATGCAAATGAAAGTTGTCCGCAGTGCTGATGAAAATGCACAACGCGCCAATCAACTGCTCGCGGTTAGCTAAATACAGTAAGGAATTATTATGATCCGCTCATTATGGATTGCTAAAACAGGGCTTGATGCTCAACAAACTAACCTTGATGTTATTTCTAATAACTTAGCCAACGTTAGTACCAATGGCTTCAAGCGCCAACGTGCTGTTTTTGAAGATTTAATGTACCAAAATATTCGCCAGCCGGGTGCCATGAGTTCAGAACAAACTTCGTTACCATCCGGTTTACAAATGGGAACAGGTTCACGTCCTGTTGCCACCATGCGTATTCATGCGCAAGGCGCATTAAATAAAACGGGAAATACCAACGATATCGCTATCCGAGGCCAAGGTTTTTTACATGTGCAAATGCCTGATGGTACGGATGCTTACACCCGTGATGGGGCATTGCAGCCAAACCAAGATGGCCAGTTAGTGACCTCAAGTGGTTACCAAATCGTTCCTGCGATTATGATCCCCGATAACGCGAATAGCTTGTCGATTGCGCGCGATGGCACCGTGACGATTACCGTCTATGGCGATAACCAACCACAGCAAATTGGCCAAATTACATTAACTACCTTCATTAATGATGCTGGTTTGGAAAGTATGGGTGAAAACCTGTATATGGAAACCGCAAGTTCCGGCGCACCAAATGAGAGCGCACCGGGGACCAATGGCGCCGGTTTACTTTATCAAAACATGTTAGAAACCTCTAACGTCAATGTGGCAGAGGAGTTGGTCAACATGATCCAAACTCAGCGTGCTTATGAAATCAACAGTAAGGCGGTATCCGCTTCTGACCAAATGTTACAGCGCTTAACGCAATTGTAATGGGTAAAAAATACGTAAAAATAACTCGTTGCGATAGTGATGAGTTATCAATGAGAGGGATCTCTTCGTGATGATAAAACGTACACAGCAGCAAAAGAGTAACATGATGATTGAAAGCGGCACGATTTCTCAACAGCAAAAAGCAGCGTTACTAACGCGTTTCATAGCGCCTAAACAGGCAGGGTTACTTGCCATTTTGGTCTTAGTTACCAGCGGTTGTGCACAAATCAAATCGCGTCCATTAGTGGACACACAAACCACGGCAATCCCAACAGCACCGACAGCACCAGCACCCAATGGCTCGATATTTCAAAGCGCTCAACCTGCTTATTATGGCTATCAGCCATTATTTGAAGACCGGCGCCCTCGTAATGTTGGTGATATTTTAACCATTAACTTGCAAGAAAACGTGAGTGCGAGCAAAAACTCCTCAGCGAATGCCAACCGTAGTGGGAAAACAGGTTTCTTAGCTGCGATATTACCGGGTTTCATGCAAGGGTGGATTGGCGGTAAAAACACAGAATTAGATATTAAAGGTAACAGTGACTTTAGCGGCAAAGGCGGTGCCAATGCCAACAACACCTTTAAAGGCACCATCACTGTCACAGTCGACCAATTATTGGCGAACGGTAATTTACATGTGGTTGGTGAGAAACGCATCGCGATAAACCAAGGTACTGAGTCGATTCGTTTCTCTGGGGTGGTTAACCCGCGCACTATCGGTTCAGACAATCATGTGAGTTCGACACAAGTCGCTGATGCACGCATTGAATATGTGGGTGACGGCTATATTAACGAATCGCAAAACATGGGATGGCTACAACGCTTTTTCTTAAATGTTTCGCCTTATTAATTAAACATTAGCGAGAAAACAGCCGAGATAATTCAATGAAAAACAAAGTATTAATTTTGCTATCACTATTTTTTTGCTTCACTTATTCAGCATACAGTGAGCGTATTAAAGATTTAACCACCGTTCAAGGTGTGCGAGATAACGCCTTGATTGGCTATGGTTTAGTTGTGGGCCTAGATGGGACAGGTGACCAAACCATGCAAACTCCATTTACCACTCAAAGTTTGAATAACATGCTGTCGCAAATGGGGATTACGGTGCCGCCGGGTACCAATATGCAATTAAAAAATGTGGCGGCGGTCATGGTCACCGCGAAATTGCCGCCTTTTGCGCGTACTGGGCAGTCCGTGGATATTGTGGTTTCCTCAATGGGTAACGCGAAAAGCTTACGTGGCGGTACGTTGTTGATGACTCCCTTAAAAGGGGTTGATGGACAAATCTATGCGATGGCTCAAGGTAACATCTTAGTGGGTGGTGCGGGAGCCAGTGGCGGCGGCAGTAGTATTAAGGTTAATCAACTCAATGGCGGCCGTATTACCGGTGGAGCAACTATTGAACGCGAATTACCGAGCAGTTTCGGGCAAAACGGGGCAATTAACCTGCAATTAAACGAAGATAGCTTCACATTGGCACAAGATATTGCGGATGCAATTAACCGTATGGGCGGTATGGGGACGGCGTCTGCGTTAGATTCTCGGACAGTGCAATTACTGGTTCCTGCCAATAATCGCGACCAAGTGCGCTTTTTAGCACGGGTACAGGAGCTTAATGTACGTGCGCCAGTGGCTGAAGCGAAAGTGATCCTCAATTCACGCACCGGTTCTGTGGTGATTAACCGCAGTGTAACACTAGACAGCTGTGCTGTTGCACATGGCAGTTTAGCGGTCACAGTCGAAAGACAAACTCAAGTGAGCCAACCGGACACCCCATTTGCAGGTGGGCAAACCGTAGTCACTCGTAATACGAATGTTGGGGTACGTGATCAGGGTGGGGCACTCCAAAAAGTCAACGCAAGTGTGCAATTAAACCAAGTTATTCAAGCCCTAAATACACTCGGTGCAACGCCAAACGACTTGATGTCGATACTGCAAGCGATGGAAAGTGCGGGTTGTTTACGTGCAAAACTGGAGATCATCTAATGAGTGACATGCAGCTATTGCAAGGTGCCGCATTTGATTTACAGTCACTGGGACAGTTAAAAGGTGAACTGAATAAGAATTCGGAGCAAGGGCTGCGCCATGTCACGCAGCAACTTGAGGCAACATTCGTTCAATTGATGTTAAAAAGTATGCGTGACGCACTCCCACAAGATGGCTTATTTTCCAGCGACCAAACACGCATGCTCACCAGTATGTATGACCAGCAAATCGCCCAGGACCTGTCGCAAAAAGGTTTAGGTTTCGGGGAAATGATGTACCAGCAGCTTACACGAGACCAACACACGTCAAGTGGGCCCACATCCAATAGCCTGTTGCCGTTAGATGAAAAAACAGTGCAATCATTACCGCCATTTAATATGGAACAAATGATGCGCCATTTTGCACCAATGGGCGATGCATTATCGGCACCATTCCAAAAAATCAAAGCGTTATCGCTTAATAGCAGTAATTTTATTAGCCGTTTAATTGAACCTGCAAAAGCGGCAAGCCAAAACAGTGGTATTTCTCATTTTCTGCTATTGGCACAAGCGGCATTAGAAAGTGGTTGGGGCCAGCGAGAAATTCTGAAATCAGATGGAAAAACCAGCCATAACCTGTTTGGTATAAAAGCGGGAAAAAACTGGCAAGGGCCCGTCACGAATATTATGACAACAGAAGTGATCAACGGAAAAACCATCAAAATGCGGGATGATTTTCGCGTTTATGGCTCTTATGAAGAGGCGATTGCCGATTATATCAATTTATTGACGGAAAACCCGCGTTACAAAGACGTCAAAAAAGCGCCGACACCAGAGATTGCTGCGCGCCGTTTACATCAAGCCGGGTATGCCACAGACCCAGGCTATTCGGACAAACTAATCACCTTGATTAACCAGATACGCGGTCATCAACCCGCGGCGAATACCTCTGCATCAAGGGCTGTTCAGGCATATACCATAGACTTAAACGATATTTTCTAAAAATCCGGAATTATTGCGCGTTTGGACTAAATAATTACGCTGAATTTCCGATAACCAAATATGCTCTAAATAATTTGCGTTGCTATCGCTTTCATTGTGTCAGCCAATGATGGCGATAAGCATCCAGAACAGGAAAAGCTTATGCTGAACAATGTAATGAATAATGCGCTCAGTGGTGTGAACGCTGCACAAGGCGGGTTAAGTGTTATTTCTAACAACTTAGCTAACGCAGGTGTGGGTTACTATCATCGCCAAAGTGCTGTTTTCGGGGAGAATCCCGGTACGATGACACCTAATGGCTATTTTGGTAACGGCACTTATTTCAGCCATGTTCGCCGTGAGTTTGATGAATTTATCAATGCGCAGTACAGCCAATCCCGCGCACGTAGCGGTGACTATGAGGCATACGTTAAGAACTGCAATAAAGTTGATGATTTGCTTACTAATGATATTGAAGATATTTCAAGTAATATCGGTAGCTTCTTCACCGCGTTAGACGCTGCCTCCAGCGATGCAAGTGACAAAACCTTGATTGACGTTTTCTTAGGAAACTCAAATGCATTATTAGGCCAGTTTAAAGAAGCGGATCGTCGTTTGCAGGAAATGGAACGGGATATTAATCACCAGATAGAAAATAAAGTGAAAGATATCAATATTTACGCTGAAAAAATTGCGGGTTTAAACCAACAAATTTCTCGGATCCGTTCTGTGAGTGGTTCTGAGCCTAACGACTTATTAGATGTGCGTGACCGTTTGGTCAATGAAGTTAACTCATTGGTTGGTGTGAAGGTTATTGAGCAAAACGGAAACTATAACGTGACGTTTGCCAATGGCTTACCGTTAGTCACGGGTGAAAAAGCGAATCGCTTAGAAGCCGTCCCTTCTTCTAAAGATGATAGCCGTTTTAGCATTGGCTTTGTGGGCGCGAATGGCCAAGCACGGGAAATTCCTGATGAGTCATTCCGTGGTGGGGAACTCAGCGGTATCTTGCGTTCTCGTCAAGAAGTTATGGACCCGGCTTATCAAAAACTCAATAAATTAGCATTGGTTTTTGCGACCAAATTCAATGAAGTGCACAGCAAGGGGTACGATGCCAACGGCAACACCGGTAAAGACTTCTTTGAAATTGGTAAAGGCTCTGTTGTTAGCAACACTCATAATAGTGGTAAAGCAGACTTTGATCTCAGTTATAGCGATGTGTCTAAAGTCACAGGTAATAACTACGAAATGCGCTTTGACGGCAATGAATGGAATGTCACACGTTTGCCAGAAGGTATTAATGTTCCTGTGGATTCAAATACGGCAGGTACACTGAAGTTTGATGGTTTAGAGATCAAAATCAGCAACAGTACTGGTATGTCAAAAGGTGACTCATTCTTGGTAAAACCAGTAAGTGGTGTAATCAACGGTATGCAGACCTTGGTCAGCAATGCATCCGATTTTGCGGCGGCTGGAAGTAAAGACAGTGGCCCAGGTGATAATGAAAACATTAAACAACTGGTTAAACTGCAAGACGAAAAATTGATTGATGGTAGTTCTACGTTCTCTGATTTCTATGCGACGTTAGTTAATGATGTGGGCAGTAAAACTAAACAAGCGCAAATTGATTCTGAAACACAGAACAAAATGACCGAGAGCTTCTATGAGCAAGAGCAAGCTATCTCGGGCGTGAATATGAATGAAGAAAGTATTCAGATGCAGAAAATCCAACAGTTTTTCAATGCCAATGCGCAAGTATTAAAAACGGTGGATGATTTATTTAACGCATTAATGCGTGCATTCTAAATATTAGCGATAGGATAAGGATTTAGCGATGCGTTTAAGTACCAACATGATTTATCACCAACGCTTACAAGATATGAATAGCGCTCAAGCGCGTTGGATGGATGCAGGAAGTCAATTAGCTTCTGGTAAGCGTGTAAGCAAACCTTCTGATGACCCGCAAGCGTCTTCGCAAGCGGTGCGGATTAACCAGTCAGAGAACCGAAATCAACAGTATGTTGCCAGCCGTGGGTTTGCCAAAACAGGAATGACGCTGCAGATGAGTATTTTGACTCAGATGACAGATGTGACGACGCAAATTGATACCACCATTATTCAGGCATCAAACCAAGGTGCTTTAAGCGATAAAGACCGTAATACTTTGGCTGAGCAACTCACGGGTTTGAAAGAACAATTAGTGGCGTTAGGTAATTCGACTGATGGGAATGGTCGATATATTTTCGCAGGTTTTAAATCAGATAAACCACCCTTTGAAATTGATGCTAACGGTGATGTGTTGTATCACGGTGGCGATAAAGCGATTATGCAGAATGTGGCGAGTGACCGTGAGATGACGACTTATTTCACGGGCGCACAAGTGTTTGAAACCGATAGCAATAATGTGGTCAATATTTTTAAAGCGCTGAACACCGGTATCGAGTCACTGAAAAAGCCATTGCAAGGCGCGCCACAAGCAGATTTAGACCAAGCGCAAGCGGAGTTAGGTGAAGCGAACCGAGCCATCAAGTCCGCATTAGATCAAATTTCTAATATTGAAGCTAAGCAAGGTTTACAATTACAAGAAATTGATAAATTAGATTTTTTAGCGGATACGCGCTCGATTCAAAATGCGGCTCGCAAAAGTGAGTTGTTAGAAACTAACTGGACTGGCACCACCACAGATTATTATAAAGAAAAAGCGATGTTTGAAGCCTCACAAAGTATTTTTAAAGACTTAAACAGCATGTCACTTTTCGGCAGCCGTTAATTATTTAATATTCTTTTTACTCACCGCGCTTTGGAGTGATCCAAGCGCGGTTTTTTTGAGCTTTAAAAATGCTATGTTAGACAATATGTTATAGATTTGATGTAAAAAATTTGAATTAATGTTTTATTACGCAATAAACTTTAATAATTAAATGATAATATGTATTATTCTCATTTGAGTGTTTTGTGATATAGGAGATTTATGCGAGTTTTTAAGGTAAATACTAAATGGGTTTTCACTATTATTGTTTTATTAGGAGCTATTCCTTTAGCTGCAATATGGCTAAATGTGTTCTCAAATTCTACTGTAACTAATATTAATAACTGGTTGGGTGAGTTACCTGTAATTTACTCAGATAAATTTCCAAATGAAAGCTACATGTCAGCATTATATTGTAAAATAACTCCTTTAATTTCTGTGTTATATTACATACTTATGTGGAACTCTATAGAAATAAAAAAAGAACACTTTAAGTTATACAATGATGGAATTCTCACGCTAATTTTTGGTTATTTAAGTTCTATTTTTATTATCGGTATAATGACATATATAAATTATTTCTTAGATTATAATATATCATCTGGAAATAGAAAATTAAGTTCAATCTCTGCATTCGAATTTACTTCTTTCATTTATTATTATGCGATTTTTATTTCTATATTCATTGTTACTTGTTTGGCCATAAATACATTTATATTTTTACCTGTAAAATATAAATTAAAAAGATGGGGATAAAATTTCCCCTTTCTTTCTTCTAGAATTTAGTTAGCCAAGGGAATAAGCTCTTTGTTGACCGCATCAGCAAAGTTAGCATCAATAAAAGATGTAACCACACTTGTTAGTACAATAGTAGCTACAGAAATGGCTGTTGCTGAAAGGGTAAATGGTAATAATAAGCTTAAACTTCCAGCGGTAAATGCTAATACAATTGGTGTTGCTACTCCAGCTAAAGCCATAGCTTCAACTTCTAAAAGTAAAGGTTTCCAGTCACCAGTTTCAAAACCTTCTTCAACTTTGTTTTTTATTTTATCAAATTTTAAAAATTTATCAGCAATTTTAAAGGTAGTTCCTAATTTATATAAATTTTCAGATAATTTTTTTCCGTCAACTGCCTTAATCGCTTGAGTTATGGCGGGGAGATCTTTTTTATGGATGTTAAGATAAGGATTGCTGAGTGATTTTCCTAGAATTCTTAATGCATCATTTGTGTTTTTTATTTTTTTACCTTTAAATGTATTTAATTCATTAATGATTTTATTAGATGTAGACTTATATTTATCACCAAAAAACTTAGATGCTTTTTCACCTACATCTGTCATTATTTCTGATGCAGACTTAATTGCCTCATTTGTTTGTAATTTTTCAATCTCATTTTTAACTTTACTCTGAATTTTTTTTAAGTCATTATCAGCTTGACTTCTAGCTATAGCTTCATTAATAAGGGTATCTAATGCTGAATAACTTTCAAGATCTTGAGGCATCTTCTTGTAAAACTCTTTAGAAGCATCATTGAAGTTGCCTTTTTTAATTGCCTCTATCATTTTTGGGTAGTTTTTAATGTTTTTAGTGCCACCTAAAGTATTTAAGTACGTTAAAACCGTAGCCGTTTTAGGGTTTATTTTACTAAATATTGTACTTTTAATATCCCTGTCAATGTATTGAACCCTCCCATTCGCCACTCTTCTATGTAATAGATCAAATAGGTTCATATACTTTGAGAACATTTCATTTCTAATTTTTTTAGTAGGAATAATACCATTCTTATGAAGGGTATTAGCGAGTTGGTTTTCTACTTTATTACGGTATTCATCATAAACTCTAACGAATGGAACACCAACACTCATACTTTTTACCATTGCCTTCTTTACATCTTGCTCATTGGGGCTTTTTAATAATTCCTCGCATAGTTTTCTGAAATAAATACATTTCGGCTCACCACATACAGGGCAGATCATGTCAGGTTTCATGCAATATACATTAGCAGCATCACTTAACGAAATATTACCATGTGCTGTGGGAGCGATTCCATCGTATATCAAATTATCACGGAAACTACTATGTGGGGTAACTACCATTACATCATTCATCTGATTTCCTCTTTATGAAAATATAAATAAATTACAATATTTAAATACATTCATTAAAGAAATGAAACAATACACAAAATATAATGACACTTATTAAAAAATTATATTTTTAAATAAATAATTTTTTATTTTGTTTATTAAAATATTAATGAGAAGTCAATGATGTGAGAGAATGGCTATTGTGACATGTTCAGAGCGACACTGGCATATAAATTTACTTGCGAAAATAAATTAATTTTATACCTAAATTTTAGTTAGGTTTAGTATTGGGTATTTACTGAGACTGTCATTAGATAGTTTAGAAATGTATCAAATAATAGGTGATATTTACAACTATACTAGTTGCTTTTAATATAGACTACAAATAGGAAATTAAATCAGTTTTTCTTGGGCTACTTTAATTATTAAATTCGAAAAATTACTTTGATAATAAATTAATCATTAATTAATTGATTAATTATCTATTCTCAAACAAACAAATTAAACATCAACGATAACTGCTCGAAAGCTTGGTGGACCAAACGCTCGGTATAGCGCGGGAGGATAGAAATAATCAGCCCTAACATACTAATTCCAATGGTAAGCGTTAAAGGAAAACCGACCACAAACACCGATAGCTGCGGGGTCATGCGGTTTAGAATACCCAAAGCAAGGTTAAGAATGAGAAATAGTGTAATGAACGGCAGTGCTAGCATTAACCCATTAATAAATATAGTGTTAGCAAATTGAGTAAATACCCAAAAACCATCGCGATTTAATGGTGCGGTTTGAATTGGGAGCAGTTCAAATGAATTGACCACGATATAAATAAGCCACAAGTGCCCATCGAAAGCGAGAAACAATAAAAGGGTGATGACGTTAAATATACGACCTAAAATAGGCATATTGGGTCCACCTGTTGGGTCAAAAAAGGTGGCGAACGATAACCCCATTTGTAAACCAATCACTTCCCCTGCATGACGTACGGCAGCAAATGCCATTTGCATTGTGAGCCCCATCGCAACACCAATCACCATTTGCTGCACGATAACCCATAATCCCATAGCAGAGAATAGAGGAATATTCACGACAGGAAGTTGTGGGGAAACAATCAACACAACAAAAAAGGCCAGAGCGACACGAACTTTGGTAATTGCCTGTTTTTCATTAAAAAAGGGCGCTGTACCAAGCAGCGCCAAAAGGCGTATGAAAGGGTAAAAACCTTGGCTTAGCCACAGCGTGAGTGTTTCACTGGTAATGGTTAGCATTGTTAGCCAATAATAAACGGTAAGTTGCTAAGCAATGACCGCATATAGTCGGTAAGCAGATTCAGCATCCAGGGCCCTGCAATAATAATCACAGAAATAACCGACAAAATTTTAGGGATAAAAGATAGCGTCATTTCATTCACTTGCGTGGCGGCTTGCAGTAAGCTGATAATTAAACCCGCCGCTAAAGCGGCTAATAACAAAGGGGCAGCTAGCATCAGCGCAATTTTCATCGCTTCAGTTCCCATCGCCATTACTGATTCAGGTGTCATAACTACTCCGAGTAAAATAATCCTAATTAAAAAAGCTTTGCGATAATGAGCCAAGCAATAGTTGCCAACCATCAACTAATACAAACAACATTAATTTAAATGGCAAGGAAACTGTTGCAGGTGGAACCATCATCATCCCTAATGCCATTAAGACACTGGCAACGACTAAGTCGATGATTAAAAATGGAATAAAAATAGTAAAACCAATTTGGAATGCGGTTTTTAGTTCGCTGGTAATAAAGGCTGGGACTAAAATACGTAATGGAACATCTTTCGCTTCTTGAATTTCACCTACCTTGGCTATTCTTGCGAATAGGGCTAAGTCGGATTCGCGTGTTTGCCCTAACATAAAGGTTCTTAACGGTGCTGTCCCTTTCTCTAAAGCGGTTTCGAGGCTAATTTTGTCTTCGCTAAAAGGCTGGTAGGCTTCACGATACACTTGGTCGGCAACGGGTGACATCACAAAAAAGGTCAAAAACAGTGCTAAACCCAATAAGACTTGGTTCGGTGGAGCGGAGGGCGTTCCGAGTGCGTTACGCAATAAACCTAAAACAATAATGATGCGGGTAAAACTGGTCATCATTAATAATAAGGCGGGAATAAAGCCTAATAAGGTCAAAAATAAAAGCGTTTGAACAGGTAAAGACCAAGTTTGTCCGCCATCAGCCATTGAATGGCTAATAATGGCTGGTAGTGCCGCAGAAGCGGAGTTTGGCAATAAAAACAAGAGGGTAGTAATCGTGAGTAAAGATTTTAGAGGTAACATGAGCCCTTCCGATTACTTATGCATAAGTGTAACTGAAGCCGCACATTTTGCAGCCTCTTGTTTTTTCTTTAATAAAGACTGAAAGGTGAGCGGTTCAGTTGGCAATGTCTCAGTGACTTCAGGTGCAGCCGGGTATTGGTGTAAGAGGCTGATATTTTGTGTCGTAACACCTAATACCAAACACTCATTATTCACCTCAATAACCACAACGCGTTCTTTATTACCTAATGAGCAACGGCTTTTGACTTTTACGATTTGCTCCTTGCCCATTTTTTGGGGAGCAAATCCTAATTTTTTCACCAACCAAGCACCTGCTAGTATCAATAAAATGATCCCCCCTAAAGCCCCCGATATCTGCGTTAAGCTATCATTGTGGTCAATAGCAGGAGTATTAGGTTCACCGGAGGAAACGGTTGTTGATAAAAAAGGCACAGATATCGGTGCCTGCTCAGTTTGATTGGGTATTGCCATTATCAGCGACTCACGTGGTTAATTAACGACTTAAACGGCGCATACGTTCGGAAGGCGTAATGATGTCAGTAATACGAATACCGTAATTATCTGAAACCACGACCACTTCTCCCTGCGCAATTAAATAGCCATTGATCAGAATATCCAGTGGCTCACCCGCTAAGCCATCCAGAGAAACTACAGAACCTTGGGATAAGCTCAGTAGTTTTTTAATGGTCATTTTAGTGCGACCCAATTCAACTGAAAGACGGACAGGAATGTCCATGATCATATCGATATCAGACAGTTGATTTAGCGGGTTTTGTCCATCAAAGTTGTCGAAAGCCTGTGCACCAGCTGAGGCGGATTCCGCTTTTTTTTGCTGTTCCAGCGCTTCAGCCCACAGGTCTTCACTGTCGTGATTGGTTGATGCATCAGGAGAGTTCTTCGCCTCACTCATTGGTACTTTCCTCATCTAGAGTGTTTAATACAGGATTAATCAAATGTTCTACACGCAATGCATACTGGCCATTTTGAGTACCGTATTGACTGGTTAATACGGGAACGCCATCAACATTAACGATGAGGCGGTCAGGTTTCTCAATTGGGATCACATCCCCTTTTTGCAGTTGCAGTAAGCGAGAAATTCGCATTGGAATGTCAACAAAGTTGGCAACCAACTCAAGTTCAGAACGTTTCACTTGGGTGACAAGGTTTGTGACCCAAGTTTCATTTTCTTGGTGGCCTTGTTCCATTGGTGGGTTTATTAAACGTTCACGTAATGGCTCAATCATGGCGATCGGAATACAAATACTGAATTCACCAACGGTATTGCCTATCTCCACTAAAAACGGTGTGGTAACGACAATGTCATTAGGGGAGGTGGTGATATTAGTGAATTTGACTTGGATTTCAGAACGTACATATTCCACTTCAATATCAGCGATTGGCTTCCAAGCATCGCGATAAGCCCCTAAAGCTAACTTGAGCATGCGATTGATAATGCGTTGTTCAGTATTGGTAAACTCTTTACCTTCTTGCCGTACAGGAAAGCGGCCGTCTCCACCAAATAGATTGTCGACAGCGATGTAAACTAATGCGGGCTCAAAGGTAAACAGTGCCGTGCCTCGTAAAGGCGGCATATGGATTAAGTTTAAGTTAGTCGGTACGGGTAAATTACGCGCAAACTCATGGTAAGGTTCAATTTTAATACCGCCCACCGTAATATCTGGGCTGCGACGTAACATATTGAACAAACCCATACGGAACTGGCGAGCAAAACGTTCATTAATGATTTCGAGAGACTGCATTCGCTCCCTAATAACTCGACGTTGAGTATTCGGGTCGTAAGGGCGAACATTATCTTTCCCTTGAGTCTCTGGCACAGGCGTACTGCTTGATGGTGCATCATCATTAAGCAGCGCATCAATTTCGGCCTGAGATAAAATATTATCGCTCATGAATATTACCGCAGAATAAAAGTAGTAAATAACACATCAGAAATATCCTGATCGGTATCACCTGGGATCAGGGTAGGGGTGAGTGTTTGCTTGATATCTTTCATTAACTGCAACTTACCTTCATGCGTCTCAATATTTTTTGCTTTTTGCTCTGAAAGTAGCAGTAACAAACGGCTACGCACTTCAGGGAGGTATTCATGAAGTTGTTTGCGCGATTTTTCGTTCGCAAGTCGCAAAGTCACATGGATATAAAGCACACGATCCGGCGCATCGGCAGCACCGGTTAAATTGACGGTAAATGGCTCTAACTCCATAAAAATGGGTTGTGGCATGTTCGGGCGCTTTTCTTCCTCACTCGCCGTTTGCGTGCCTTGTTGTGTCGTCCACCAGGTATAACCCCCAAACCCTGCGCCAGCAAGGGCAAGAAGGGCAAATAGAATAAGCAACCCTTTGTTGGAACTTTTTGATTTTTTGCTCGACGACATTTAGCTGAATTCCTGTTTCTTGGATGCTAAACCCAAATGGGTTTTTACGTTATGATCTCTAGCATTATGGCTTGGTTGCCAAGAGTTAAAGGAGTGAAAAACGAAACAAAAAGGCGGTAACTCGGCGCTTTAGCTAGGAAATTACCGCGATTCGTTTGTTTTTTATGCAAAAGTGTTAATGCCACCTTGTCTTGATGCTACATTTTTAGGTGAAACAGTGGCATTTGCTTCGCTGATACCAACAGCACCAACGGATGGATGTGTCGCTTGAATTTGGCCATCGTTTTGGTGCGCATTTTGCTGAGAGCTATCGGATTGCTGGTTCAAGTTATCTTGGCCAACAGAGCCTTGAGCAAGATGAATACCACTTTCTTGTAGCGCACTGCGTAGCACTGGCATCATGGATTCCATGGCTGCACGTACATGACTATGTGGAGAGACAAAATGCATTACTGCTTGGTTATCTTCGATGCGTAAATGCACATTTAGTGATCCTAACTCTTCAGGGTGCAAGCGAATTTGTGCCTGAGATATTCCTTGGCGAGAGAAAAATAACATATGTTGGCTTAATTGCTGCTGCCACGCTTCGCTACCTAATTGGCTGGCTAAATGCATGGTTGGAGCAGCCGTTGGCGCATTTATGGTTGCCGCTTGGGCTGTTGATGTCGTTGGCATCATGCTAACTGGCGCGGTCGTTGTATGCTGTGAGGATGTGGTGGTAAAAGCACCAGTCTCAGTTTGTAGTGTAAATGCGCCTTTCGCGGTTTGGTTCAGGGCTTCACTTGAAACATTTTGTAGGTTTAATACTGGGTCTTTATCACTCACTTTTTTATTCAATGGCATGAAATCAGCAGTTAAATTTTTACTGCGTATATCTCGTGGGTTATCAAAGGGAAAAAGAGGCTGGTCACGACGTTCTTCTTTTTCATTCTTAATAAATACCCCAAGTTCTGGGCCATCTTCTTCGCCTGCGATTTGTTGCTGTGAACCTTCCAGATGTTTGCCATCATCTTCATTAATGATGCCATCTGCATTATCCGTTAGGTGCTGCATTTTTTGGGTAAATGCGCCTAAAACCGAGTGTGCTTCTGTTTTAATAGTTGTATTTGCCGTTGCTTGTACTTGGCCAGTTAATGACTGTTTTAAGCTCTCTAGCCACGCTTGCTCGTTAGCATCTTTGCCTGTTAATAACTCAGTGTTAAGTGCAGTTTGCACGCTATCAGCACGTAAGTTACGGCTAAAGTTCAGTTGCTCAATGGCATTTTCAGCCGTTTTTTGCCCAACCTTGGTTTGTTCAATCGTTTCTTTACTCGCTATTGCCAGTTTGTTGTCAACAATATCTTTGTTAAGTGCTTCTTCATTGATCGGTTGATTAGTGACATTTTGTTTTTCAATCGGTTGCTGGTTATCAAGCATAGCTTGAAAGGGGAGTGCAGGGGCTTGATTTTCATCAGCGCGCGATTCATTTTGTTGTATATTGCCATTTTTAGTCGATGATGCGGTTGGCACATTCAGGGCGTTGATGTCCATTTATTGAGGTCTCCGTAAAGTCGCTCGTTGAGCAAATTCATCCATTTGCTTTTGTTCTAAGCGGTTTTGACGTTGGTATTCAGTATGTTCAGCACGTTGAATTAACGTATCGAACGCGTTGACACGCTGTTGTTTTTCTTGCCAATGGCGGTTA
Source organism: Providencia hangzhouensis (assembly GCF_029193595.2). Classification (NCBI taxonomy): domain Bacteria; kingdom Pseudomonadati; phylum Pseudomonadota; class Gammaproteobacteria; order Enterobacterales; family Morganellaceae; genus Providencia; species Providencia hangzhouensis. The sequence goes on along the minus strand of NZ_CP135052.1, from coordinate 2,919,032 downwards.
GCTTCGTTAACGCGTTGCCCCCATAAATTCAGTTGTTGCTGCTGTTGTTCAATGGTCAGTTCCAATGTGACCAAAAATTGCTGATAATTCTGCCACTTATCCGATTCCATACCCGTATGCAAGGTTTGGTTGAGTTTTTGACGATATTCGGATTGGTAGTTTTCCAACATATTTAGTTGCTGCGCCATTTGGGTGTGGGTTTGGCGCACTTGAGCTAACACTTTTGCTGCTTCTTCCGAGGCTTCAACAGCTAAGGTGAGTAATGTTGTTAAGGCATTATTTTTGGCCATTTATCCCCTCGTTATTCGTTGGGAACCACTTGTGTCAACTGTTCGCATGCGGTTTGATAATCACATCGCTCATCAATATCTTGCTGCAAAAACTTCGACATACGTGGGTAATATTGAATTGCCGTATCCAACATGGGGTCACTGCCCATGGCGTACGCACCGACGTTAATTAAATCTCGGTTGCGTTGGTAACTAGACGTTAACTGCTTAAAACGTTGAATTTTTCGGTAATGCTCTTTAGGAATGAGCTCCGTCATTGCTCGGCTGATGGAAGCTTCAATATCAATGGCAGGGTAGTGCCCTGACTCAGCCAGTGAACGGGAAAGAACAATATGGCCATCCAAAATGGCGCGAGCCGAGTCAGCAATTGGATCTTGTTGGTCATCCCCTTCCGTTAAAACGGTATAGAAAGCGGTAATTGACCCACCATTTTTCCCATTCCCTGCACGCTCAACTAATGCTGGTAATTTGGCAAATACAGAAGGTGGATAGCCTTTCGTTGCTGGTGGTTCACCCACGGCTAACGCAATTTCCCGTTGTGCCATGCTGTAGCGAGTGAGTGAATCCATAATCAACAGCACACTTAAACCTTTATCGCGAAAATACTCAGCGATACGAGTGGCATAAGAGGCGCCTTGCATGCGCAATAGAGGAGACACATCGGCTGGCGCTGCAACGACAACGGCACGTTTTAAGCCATCAGCCCCTAAGATATTTTCAATGAAATCTTTGACTTCACGACCACGTTCACCAATCAACCCGACTACGATAATATCGGCTTGTGTAAAGCGTGCCATCATGCCAAGTAATACGCTTTTACCCACACCAGAGCCAGCAAATAGCCCCATACGTTGGCCGCGACCGACGGTTAATAATGCATTGATTGCACGAACACCGACATCCAATACATTACTAATAGGCGTTCGTTCTAATGGGTTAATTGGTGGGGTAATTAATGGCGCGCGTGTTTTTACCTCTAAGGGGCCTTTTCCATCTAATGGATTACCTTGGGCATCAAGTACTCTGCCTAATAATTCATTACCAATAGGGAGTAAGCGGCTAGTTTGCCCGTCATCACCGGTTGATTGTGCATAAACACGGGCACCCGGGGCGATCCCCTCGAGGTCGGCTAATGGCATCAATAACATTCTTGGGCCGTTAAAGCCGACGACTTCACACACCACTTCATCTGAGCCACCATTAATTGAGCGTTCAATAAAGCAGGTTGCCCCCAAAGGCATTTTAATGCCTTCGGCTTCCATCACTAAGCCAGTGATTTTTGTGAGGCGGCCATAACGACGCACCATCGGGATCCCTTTCATCCGCGATTCTAAATCGTCCAACGAAGCAATCCAGCGTCCCAATCGTGCCGTCATGAAAAGCTCTCCGGTGCATATAAACGACACAATTCTTGCCAACGTGTCGCCACAGTCATATCAATTTCACCGTCTTCAGCGACGACTCGGCAGCCACCGATATGCAGTTTAGGATCAGCGACTAAGCGCCAGCCGTTCAAGTTGAGTAGGGAACCGAGGTGCTGTTCAATCAATTCAAAATGATTTGGGTTGATGTGTAGTTCAGGCTGCCCAGTAAAAATCGGTTTTTGTTGGAGTAACTGGCTGATTTCCTCCAACAATGCGGTGCCATCACAAACGGTGGATTGTCCTAAAACTTGCTTAGCCGCAGTCAACGCTATCTGCAACAGTTTAGTGGTCACCACCGTATCAAAGGTATCGAGAGAATAATTGAATTCAGACAGCAGTTTTTGCCATGTTTCAATCACAGGTTGTTGCAAAGCAAGTGCCTGCTCACGCCCTTGTTCTTCTCCAGCTCGTAAGCCTTGCTCAAAACCAGCTTGGTAACCTTCTTGCTGGCCTTTTTCATGCCCTTGTTGGTAACCCGTCCGCTGTGCATCTTCCTTGATGTTATCGAGCAAATTAATTTGCTCTAACACTTCTTTTGGTTCAAGGCACGGGACTTTTGGCGCGTCAGGCTCAGGAACATCACTTAATGCAGGAATGCCTGAGTTGAGATCCCATTGATTAAGCTCACGAAGCTGCCAAGGCTGCCATTGGTCATTTGGAATTGTTGACTTAGACATAGACGTCGTCTCCACCACCTATAGCGATTTCGCCTTTTTCGACTAAACGACGAACGATAAGCAAAATAGCTTTTTGTTCGTTTTCCACTTGAGACATACGCACAGGAGAACGTGATTCCAAATCGTCGCGCACGATTTCTGCAGCGCGAGCGGCCATATTGTTGAGGAAGTGGTCACGTAGTGCTTGGTTGCTGCCTTTGAGGGCAATAACCAGCGAGTCTGTCGAAACATCCTGCAAAATACGTTGAATGCTGCGGTTGTCCACCTCGATAAGGTTTTCGAATAGGAACATTTCGTCAATAATACGTTGAGCAAGCTCACCATCGTAATCACGCATTGCATCGATAACGCTTTCTTCTTGCTGGCTTTTCATCAAGTTGATGATTTCTGCCGCAGTTCTCACGCCACCCATTTTGCTGCGTTTGAGGTTTTGGCCATCCAGTAAGTTGTTCAACACTTCGGTCAATTCCGCCAATGCAGCAGGTTGGACACCACCAAAGGTGGCGATACGTAGCATAATATCGTTGCGTTGGCGTTCTTCGAATAATTCGAGGACATCCGCTGCAAGATTGCGTTTTAAGTGAACCAAAATAGTGGCGATAATTTGCGGATGTTCATCACGGATAATATCGGCAACGGTTTGGGGTTCCATATAGTTGAGGCTTTCGATCCCTGACGTGGTTTCTTGTTTTTCAAAGATGTCCTCAAGTAGGCTTGCAGCGCGTTCTTCGCCAAGTGCTTTCACCAATACAGAACGCAGATAGTCATTCGTGTTGATATTGAGTGCCGCGAATTGAATCGCTGACTCTTCAAATTCAGTTAATACTTCTGCCAGTTCGTTATTTGAGATTTGGCGCATGTTTGACACTGCCATACTCAATTGCTGAACTTCTTTAGGATTCAGGTGCTTAAATACTTCCGCAGCCTGGTCTTCACCGAGCGTCATTAACATCACGGCACTTTTTTCTGTTCCACTTAAACTCATTGGGATTTTCCTAACCACTGACGGATAACCATTGCCACGATTTGTGGGTCTTTTTCTGCCATTTCACGGATACGTTGGCTTTGGATCTCAGCACTAACACGTTGACGAGTCAGGCGACGGCGTGTTTGCTCATCCATTTCTTCATCAATCGCTTCATCAACCACGAGCGGGGTTTTCAGTTGTGTGGCAACAAAAACCTCGGCTTCAGCTTGGGCTTGTTGTGCTTTACGGTATTTAACCCATTGAGGTTTGATACCGAAACGCCACATAAACCAAGCAATAATGGCAATAAGCAGTATTTTTCCGTAATCCAGTAACTGAGCAATAAATTGTGGGCTTTCAAGTAACGAAGGTGTTTCTTCAACCGGAGCCTCATTGGTAAACAATGAATTAGTAATGTTGAGAGAATCCCCACGTGCAGAAGAAAAGCCCATTGCTTCGCGTGTCAATGCTTCAATTTGTTGCAGCATCTCTGGTGGCAATGGCTTCATTTCAGGACCATTTTCACCATCTTGTGAGTGGTAATTGACAATAACTGCGACCGAGAGCCTATCGACGACACCAATTTGCCGTTGAGTGTGACTAATTTTGCGATCTACTTCGTAATTTGTGGTTTCATCGCTTTGCGAGTTCGAGACGCTATTACGGTTATTCGCCGTTTGAGCGCCATCTTTATTGTCTTTATTGGTTTCAATAGGTGCACTTGGTGCACTAACGGGTTGATTTGAAAGCGCACCTGGCACTCCACCGATTCCGCCATTGTTATTTTGCATACTTTGGCTGTTTTGGCGGGAACGAATAGCCGCACTATCTGGCGTTTGGTTGGGCTTATATTCCTCTGAAGTTTGTTCGACTTTCGAGAAATCCATTTGCGCGGTGACTTGGGCATGAATATTGGCACGACCGACTAACGGCGACAGAATATCTTCTATGCGCTGTTTGAGATGGGACTCCATCTCTTTAGTCATTTTGATTTGTGCGCTGTTTGCCGATTGCTGGCTATTATCGTTATTGGTGAGTAAGCGACCCGTTTGGTCAACAATAATGACATTACTCGCGGTTAGGCCTGTTACGCTACTTGATACCATATGGACAATGGCGCTGATTTGCCCTTCATCAAGCATTCTTCCCGGTAGTAAACCGACCGTCACAGAAGCCGTTGGTAGCTTTTGCTCACGCACAAATAAGGTGGGTTTAGGAATTGCTAAATGCACCCGAGCACTTTGTACTGGGCTTAGGGACTCAATAGTACGAGAGAGTTCACCCTCTAATGCACGTTGGTAATTGATTTGCTCACTAAATTGGCTGATACCGAATTGTTCTTTATCTAATAATTCAAAACCAGTATTGCCACCTTTAGGTAAACCTGATTGAGCGAGCTTTAAACGTAATTCATGCACTTTATCTGCAGGAACTAAAATAGCGCTACCATTATCAGCAATTTGATATGGCACATTCATCTGAGTTAGCTGGCCAACAATATCGCCACCATCTTTAGCACTTAAATTGCTAAGAAGTACACGGTAGTCAGGGCTGCGTAGCCAGAGGAGAAGGGCGACAATAATTGAAACAGCCGCAGCCGCCGCAATCATTAACGGTATTTTAGGATCAGCTTTAATCCTTTCAACTATAGAGGCAAAACCCTTTTTGGCCTCCCCCGTGTCTTTAGATGCGGCACTCATAAATATTCCCTGCTTGGCAGACTACTAGACGGATGAAAATACTTTTGGTGAAACAATGTTATTTCCCTCTTCGTAACGTCACTTTTTCACTTTGCTATTATTTCTTGTTTTAAGGGGTTCTAATGACGGAATCAGCCTATAAAATTGGTGTTATTTATCGGCTTCAAGTTAAAAAGGGTGTGATAGGGTAAGCTAGCCAATATAGGTTAGTGAAAAATTCACATTAATTTAATAAGAAGAGAATCGAATGACAGTTCAAGCGATTGAAGGGGTTATTTCACAATTAAATGTCGTGGCAACCCAAGCCACTAACCCAATTAAACCCGTAATAGAGCCAGTTGGATTTGCTGATCACCTAGTTGCTTCCGTAAATCAAATTAATAAAACACGTAATGATTCAGCTAAGCAAGTTGAAAACTTCACGTTAGGAAAGCAAGATATTTCCTTAAATGACGTGATGGTTGATATGCAAAAAGCAAGTTTAAGTTTACAAATGGGAATTCAAGTACGTAATAAGCTCGTGGCGGCGTATCAAGAAATTATGTCTATGCCAGTATGATTTTACTATCTATTTGAATGTAATAAATTAATTGATTTTTTAGAACTCTGTTGGGAAAGTAATGGGGTAATTTTTTATTGCCAATAATAATCGGTTCGCATATTTTAATTCGATGATTGAGCATAGGAATAACAGTATGAAACGATTTATTGATAAGTGTTTTGTTATGGTTTCGTTCTTTATTGTTGGGTTATCATTTGTCTTTGCTGGTGGGCTTCCGTTTGACCCAACTGAAAAAAGTAGTCAATCATAACTGTAATGGATTACAAGATTTAAAAGCTGCGTGATGCGGCTTTTTTGTTATCTTAAATCCTACTTTATATATTGTTATTGTGAATTATCAATGGTCATTTTACCAAAGTAGTATCCAAATAATGATTTAGATAAATGATAAATATCGGTATCATGATTAAGTGTTTTTACTTAATTACTGTATTGGAAAAATAAAGGCCATTATGAAAGTAATCTCTTCGCTATTTTGTCTATTTTTAATTACGGGTTGTACATTTACGCCTTCTTTCGAGCCTGATAAACCAACATGGCCAAAGCCACATAAAGACGCCCGTTCATCCGAACAAAAAAGAGCCGATAGAGAAGCGGTACATGAGCAACAGCGAGCGGTGATGAGGGGCGAAAGGCCTGATTATGGTGTTTTTGATAGGTATTAAACCTGAATATGTTTTCTTTTAGGTTCGGATAAATAGCAAACTATTTGTTTCTTGAATTGATGTGAAAATAAAATTTGCCATTTGGTTATAAGTGTGGCTTAATATGCTCACTGGTTTGGAAGTACAGGCCTATTTATGTTAGTCAGTTTTAAGATGTTCACCATTAAGCGTTATCTCAGATACCACTTCATTGCGAATTCCTTCTAATTAATTCCCATAAGTACCACAAGAACAAACCGCAACATGCCTTATGGCAATTTTAAAAAATTAAAGGAAATTCTATGTCTAATACAATGACTGGTACAGTAAAATGGTTTAACGATGATAAAGGTTTTGGTTTTATCACTCCTGCAGACGGCAGCAAAGATGTATTTGTTCACTTTTCTGCAATTCAAAGTGATAACTTCAAATCATTAGCAGAAGGCCAACAAGTTTCATTCACCATTGAAAATGGTGCTAAAGGCCCAGCAGCAGCTAACGTTATCGCTAAATAACGATAAACGAATCGCTAAGCATTCAAAAACCTCGCTAAATGCGAGGTTTTTTCGTTTTTATCGTCTGTTATCTTCAATAAATATAGAGTTAATATTATAAAAGTTGTTTGATAAAATAATTCGCACCATCACGAATTGCTTCATCTGATATTTGCATCATGCGAGAGTAATGTAAGAAAGCATGCAAAGTTCCTGGGTACATTTTATATTCACAAGATATATTGTTAGCGTCGAGTGTTCGGAATAAAGCCAAGCTATCATCTAATAGAGGGTCAAATTCTGCACTAGCAATAAAGCAAGGTGGAATATCATTGGTTAAGTCATTATTGAATAAGCAGTAATAAGGGGCTTCTCTATCACCATTTTCCCCGAGATAGGCATTATCATAATTTTCTAAGTCTTCTTTTTGTAACCCATCCCATTCCCCACCATATAGCCGCCGACTGATTGAATCCTGTAAGCCATAAAGCCCATACCACAATAAAACGGATTTAATATTGGCACTTTCTATAGTGTTATCACGCAACCAAAGTATAGAAGCAAGAGATAACATTGCGCCAGCTGAGTCACCTGCAAAGCCAGCTTGTTGCATATTGATATTATGCTCTGCGGCATTTTGTTGATAATACTGGTAAACGGTGGATATTTCTTCAATGGCTTGGGGGTAACGAGCTTCAGGGGATAACGAATAATCTATTCCAATAACGGTACAGCCTGAATAACAGGCTAGTAACCGCATTATGCGGTCATGAGTTTGTAAATTACCTAAAATAAACCCGCCTCCGTGAATATAAAATAAAGTTGCTGGTGGTGACTTCAGGGGTTGAAATAGACGAGTCAAAATATTGCCATATTGAGTTGGTACTTGAATATCGTAAATATTGTGCATCATTGGCGCTTCTGCATTCCAATATTTTCTATCTTCAATATACGCTTGTCGCATTCCGTAATAGCTGGTGTCAATAGGGGAAGGGGATGGGTTTTCTGCATAAAATTGCATTACAGATTGCATTTCAGGTGAAATGTGGTCTAACACATTAATTTTATTTTTCGGGTTCATTATGCTCTCCTAGCTGGATGGCTCCCATTGTAAAAGAGAGGCATAATTAAATTGTGATCCTGTTAGCCAATATTAAAATGTTCTGTATTTCAATAGAGTAAGGTTTAGGAATTTATAGGCTCTTTAAATTTATATACCAAACGGCGAAACTGTCACCGTTTGGTATATATGTCAGTTCTAGTCGAGGTAGCTAATATTTAAGGATGATGGTTGTTAGCCATCATTTAGCTGCTCTTTGTATGGCTTCGCCACCTGCTTCTATATCTTCACCAACACCTTTGGTGGTGTTGCATGCGCTTAAAGAGAATACGACAGCTAATGAACAGGCTAAAAAGCAAATTTTTTTAATCATATCTTCTTCCTTTCGTTACATTCAGTTATAGGTCTTAAGATATTCTTATTCAAGTATAGCAGAGGAATGAAAGTGTGTTTTTCAAACGATTCTGATTTTACGTTCTAGCCATGTAAATTTAATTAGTTTATTACGCTTTTATTTCACTTTTGATTGGTTTAATAGTCTAAGTTATCAATTAACGAAAGAAAAACATATTGGTGCTTAGAAAAGGTTTTACTTTTTTATTGATAATATAAGGATGCAGAAAAATCTGAATTTCACTATATGATTATATTAAAAAGAATTAATTCGACTGATGTTTGACCAGTTGTATAAGCTTTATTAATCTAAATTGGAATTTCAAGTCCGAATTTTATCATTTTATTAACAAACTTATCATTATTATATTTGTGGGTATAAGTAAGGGTACTTAGTTTAATATTCGATTAATTACTAGTTAAATCAAAATGTTATATATTGCTGTTAGACAATTTTAATGTAATATCGAATCTGTTTGAAATTCCCTTGGTTTCATTGATTTATTTAAACCGCCATATTGGCGGTTTTTTTTAGTTTTTATCCGATAAGTACTTTTTAAATAACCAAAGCCCACTTTTTTTCATTGCAAAGCCAAATAGCACACCGATTAATAGTGATTGAATCGTTACCAACCAAGCACCTTCAGCCGCAAAAATAGTACAGGTACCCACAAACGTGCCTGGTATATAAGAAAGCCACTGTTTTTTAGCTTGCATACACATCAAAAAGGCAACAATACCCGTAACAAAGTACCCAACAAAATGAGGTAAGTGTTGCAGGTAGTCACCGCTATGCAGGATCACCAACCCCCAAACTACACCGCTACTGACGGTTAGTGCAGTAATACCTAATCCTTTAAGCCCATCTTTGGGGTAAGCAAAATACGCAGTACAGCCTAAAAACCCGGCCCAGCCGATTAACCCTAAGCTATCTGCAACCCAAGCCCATATACCGGAGAGAATGGCGGTTGTTAAAGAAAGAGAAAATAGTAATTTCACAATTTGTACTTTACGTTATGGTTATTTGTTAATAATACGACTGGTGAATACCTGTTCGCCCACCAACTAGTTACAAAATCCACTAGCTACAAAAGCAATTAATTACAAAACCAGGTTGTAACGATTCAGCTATCTTGTTATTCAAGAACCATCTAGGGAGTTTTAGGTATTGCTAGAGGGGTAACTGACTAAGAATACGATAGTTATCTGTATTGCAGTGATACTGGGATCCTGTAAAGCAGAGCATTGTATAGACCCAAAGTAAATCTGGCAATCTGTATACGATGATTTATCTGTATTAACTTTATCTTTTTGATAATAATTAATTGTATGTAAATTTATTGTTAAATAAATAACTTAAAATATAAATATTAATGTTGATTGAGTTAATAGCTGATGACTTTTTTACTTCAATTTAGCCTCCTCACCCTGTAGCATGAGATAAATTGACTAGTGAGGTGAGAGTATGAAATGGATGGTAGTTGGGGTTGCTGCGTTGTTATTAGTAGGGTGCGATACCACATCGACTGCACCATTTGGCCTAAACTGGGGGCAAAGTATGGATAGCATAAGTTTTATTAAAGCGGGGAAATGCCAAAAAAATGGCAATAAAACAGTTTGTACTTTTGGGCAGCAAAAACCTTTTAATGATTGGAGCTATGAAAACCAACTAACTTTTGATGATGGCGCACTCATTCAAGTTGCCACTACACTTGTTGGGGTTGAAGATTATACCTCGCCAAAACCAGATTTTGCGGACTTCCAACAAAAGTTAGAAAATGAAATGAGTTATTTAACAAAGCAAGGGCTTAGCCAGCAAGTCGCCAGTGAATTTCTCTCGAAATGCCAATCTGAAACCAGTTGTAATAAAGTAAGTGAGTCATCGCTAACTCATGTAGGCATGTCTAATCTTTGGGTTACCATTAACCCAACACCAATTGCGATTGTGACTTATCACCAAGATTAATTACAACGCAGAGCTAGTTAATTTAGATATTGGCCGATTAGGGCGATTAAAAATAGTACCAATGTATCATTGGTACTATGGTTAATGTTTATAAATAATTTATAAAGGTTATATGAAAAATAGGGGTTAGATAATTACCAACCGAAGGCGACACCCGCTCCGATAACGGCAGAATCAGAGTTATTCCAAGAAACAGAACTGCGTAAGTTGATATTTTCTTTTAGTCGATATTGAGCCCCAGCAGCGATCGCAGAACCATTTTTGTAATTACCTACGCCAACACCGGCACTAAAACGGGTATTTGTTGCATAAGGGATATTGCTCATTGCAGCAACGGAGGCAATACCCGCATTGGCTTCTTGGGCACGTTTATCTATTTTGCTATCAAGCTGGCTGACTCCATGGTCAAATTTATTTTCTAATTTTGTGAATTTAACTTCGTTCGCTTTTTGTGTTTTGGCCGCATCACTTTTTAGGGTTTTTATTGACGAGGTGTTTCCAATGACTTTTTTATCTAGATTCTGAATATTGGTATTCAATTGTTCGGTGACTTGGTCGGCCGCATTTACACCAATTAATGCACCTTGTACATATAATTCAACTTCTTTTAATTTTGAGTCAAACGCATGGTGCTCTATTTCTTTATCTTTTTGTATTGATGTGATTTGGTCATTAATTAAATCAGTATTACTTTGTATTTTTTCAGCGTTTACATTGTAATAATCAAGTATGGAATTGTCTACGGTATCTTGTAACTTCACTAACTCACTTCGTATATTCGTAGTTTCTGATTTAAGCCTATTGTTATTGTTTTTCTTTAACTTATTAATGCTATTATTAAAACTTGAATCCATCTGGCTTATTTGGCTATCAATATTATTGATTCTTTCATTAATATCAATAATGCTTTTAACGTTATTTTTGATGCCATATGCGTTGATATGGCTTAATGTTGGTGCGGGCTTTGAAAATGTAGTGTTGGCTGCTGCATTATAAGACAAACCGCTGAGTAATATAGCCACTAAGTGACGAGCTAATGCTTTCTTTTCCATGTGTTAATTTCCGTATTATTTAAATAATTATTTAAAGAAGAATGAGAGGGGGTTTGTTTTTCTCAACTTATTTATAATAGGGTCATTTCTCTGGCGGGTAAAATCGATTTTTTAAATTATATTTATTCGGGATATTCGTGTTTGATTGGAATAAAGGCAGTGATATTTCTATTGTAAATATATATGGTTTTTTTAAATTGATTAAATTATAAGATAAGCCACTTATTATTTATTATATATTAATTTGAAAATAATTTGAATGTGGCCTAACTGAATTTTTATGATGAAAAAACATAAAATTAAATATCTATAGGCAAATAACTGCGACTAGCCGATAAAACAGAAACAGTTGGAAACCTACAAAGGAGCACCATTTTTCTATTTTAGATGTTTTTTTTAAAATAACGTGTTATTTTTCTGTGAAATTTTATGTACCTTGTGTGGCATAAGGGTTTAAACTAAACAGCTTAGTGATAATTCATTGATGTTTAAAGTGAAATTTTCTTTCGGATTAACAATGCCATTTTTTGCATGTTGTTGATGAAATAGAAAGACGATAATATTTTATCTGTTCGTCATACTTCACTGGTAGAGTTGTGATGGCAGTTAGCGGCTATCGAATATCGCTACTGCCGCTTAAAATATTTTGAATTATTGATATTTGAATAAAAGTAATCGAATTTATAGGGTTTAAATTATGGCAGTAAGAGAAATTATTGAAATTCCAGATGAACGACTGCGTATTAAATGCAGCCCAGTGACGGATTTCGCTGCGGTACAAACCTTAATCGACGATTTGTTAGATACCATGTACAGCACGGATAACGGCATTGGCCTTGCTGCCACGCAAATTGCTGAAACTAAATCCATTATGGTGATTGATATTTCAGAAAACCGTGATGAGCCCATGGTATTTGTTAACCCTGAAATCGTCGAAAGTGAAGGGGAAACCAGTTATCAAGAAGGGTGCTTGTCTGTGCCGGAAATCTATGCGGATGTAGACCGTTTCCTGCGCGTTAAAGTGAAAGCGTACGATAGGCACGGTAAAGCGTTTGAAGTGGATAGTGACGAGTTTTTAGCAATTGTCATGCAACATGAAATTGACCACTTACACGGTAAAGTGTTTCTTGACCACTTGTCGCCGTTAAAACGCAATATGCTGTTGAAAAAACTGAAAAAGCAGCAACGTCTAAAGCAGCAACAATAGGCTGTAATCCCGAAGGAAAGAGGGTGTCAGGCTTGTTGGCCTGACACTTAAATTCATTCCATGGGGCGAACGACTAACGGGGTGTCTGGCTCATCAAATTGGCCATAGCTATTATTGAGTACCCGTTTTTGGTCTAATTGCTTAATTTCTTTGCTTAAAAAGTTTAAATGCTGTTGTAAATATTCTTTAGTAACGCGTTCATTTTCAATAATTTTATGCAATAACTGAATAAACTCTTCAGTTATTGGCTGCTGTTTTTCGAACGCTTGCGTTAACTTGGTGAGGTTTTCCACCGCAAGGACATATTCTGTCTCTCGGGAGACCAACGTCTCCCATTCCCCGGATTGCGCTAAGGCAACTAAATTTTCACTTAATACTAAGACATTACGGTATATTTCTTGTAAATCGATAGGATTTTTATTGTCCACCTGATTATCTTTCATCCACATTTGCACCGATTTGTTGCCACGCAGAGGCGATATCGGAGAGTAATTGGTAAACTTCTTGGACATAAGCCACGTTGTTTTCGAGGTTGGCACGGAGTAGTTGCATAGTCATATACTCATACAAACTTGCTAAATTTTCTGCAAGTTCGCCGCCAGCTTCATAATTTAACGACTGCTTTAACCCTGTGTCAATGATGTCGATAGCTTTTGAGATTTCTTTACCTTTTTCAGCCACCTTACCCTGATGCATAAAAATTTCCCCACGTTTTAGGGAACTTAGCGCCCCTTTAAACAGGATTTGGATCAGTTGGTATGGGGTCGCATTGGTGATTTCACTCTCCAAATCGACCTGCTGATAGGCTTGCTGTGCGTGTCGTTGATACATGTTTTTAACCTAAAAGTATTAGCCTAATAATCGGCCTAATGAATTACTGGTGCTGTTCAGTGACGTCATCATTTTATCGAGGTTTTGGAATTGACGACGGTACATGTCCATGGTGTTTTCGATTTGTTTATTGGTCTGCTCAATCCGTTTGTCTAAGCTTTTCTTTTTCTTCTGGATACCATCGGTGGCGTTGTGCAGGGTGCCTTCTTTGCTGTCCAAGGTGTCTTTCAAGTAGTTAAAGTTTTCAGTCCCAAAACCAGTTTCTTTACCGTCACCGGCAAAAAATACTTTGGCACTCGATGGGTTTTCTTTGAGGACTTTATCCAGCACTTTATTATCAATTTCTAAGGTGCCATCCAGTTTTTGCTTAATCCCCATTTTGCTCAGAGTATCAATTTCTCCACTGGCTTGTGGCATACGAACTTGCGTGCGTAAGGTGCTTTGGATCATGCGTAAAGTGGAATCACCAATCAGTGGGCCATTAGTTTTATCCGGCGCAGTGCCTTTTTCCGTTGGGGTATATTTGGTGAGTTCTTTGGCTAAGGTTTGGAATTCATTATAGGCATCGACCCACGCTTTAATTTTACCTTTGACGGGTTCGATATCTTCAGAAACAATTAGGTGGTCAGCTTTACCGTCTTCGCTTTCTTTTTTCAGCGTTAAGGTTAAACCGGGAAACAGGTCTTTGGCTTCATTGGTTTGCGACTCTAATTTAAAACCATCAATTTCTAGTAAGGCGGTTTGTGGAGCCACTTTTTGCACCATACCACTGGTGTCGGCATTTTTTAAGGTAACCTTACCATCTGCATCAATTTCAGACTCAACATTAAGAATAGCAGCCAGTTTGTCATCGCCTTCCACATTGATACTAATACGGTTTTCACTACCTTCTTTTTTAGAGGTAACGACAAGGTGATAGATATTGTCTTTATCTTTGATGACGGATGCGGAAACGCCTTTATCAGTTTTATTGATGGCATCCGCAATTTCAATCAGTGAGGTGTGCTCGTTATCCAGTTTGATAACGATTTTATCTTTATCTTCTTTTTGTGACGGCTGTGTGATGGTAATGGTTCGCTCAGGTGCACCATTGCCCAGCAATTCTTTATTGCTATTGTTAGGTGTGCCTTTGGTGGCGATAGTTTGTGCTTTTGCTAACTGAGTGACTATCACATCATGTACACCCGCTACCGCTTTGCCGTCAGTTTTCACGTCAAAGGCTTTGTATTCGCCATTCACTTTGGTGGTGCTGATATCGCCGTATTTTTTTAAGTCCTCGGCGGCTTTTTTTAGTTTTTCTAAGGACGACTGCATTTTGCCAAAGGCGCTAATTTGTGCATCATAGCTGGCTTTTTGTGTGGTCAGTGGCTCTAAGCGACGGCGCTCCATCGCTTCTAATTGGTCCATTTGTACGTTTAAATCTAAGTTTGACCCGATACCGAGTGTGGATATTCCTGCCATGTTTTCTCCTATTCTATGTCTGTGACATAAACTCTGAAATAAAATTTATTTAGAGTCTTATCGGCAAAACGGAGCAAAATTTTAGACTATTCTGAAAAAGAGTGATGGCGAGAGCTGATACTGGAAAAGTAGGTAATTATCCCTATTGAAATTAAATAATAAGAAAATTAATAAAAATAAATGGATATGTTAAAAATGAAAATGTTAAAAATAATGGCATTAAAAGCGGGCTGCAAAGGCATTTTCAACCTTACAGATAAAAATTTTCATCAAAAAGCCTAAAGGGGACTTTTTTGTAGCCGATAACCTAGTTGCTGACGAAATTCATCAAGTTAAGCATTTTGGCTTAACGCATTAATTTGAATAATAAGGATCACATCATGGCACAAGTTATCAACACTAACATTTTGTCTCTGACGACTCAGAACAACTTAAACCGTTCACAAGGCGTATTAGGTACGGCGATTGAGCGTTTATCATCTGGTTCACGTATTAACAGCGCAAAAGACGATGCAGCTGGCCAAGCGATTGCTAACCGTTTCACAGCTAACGTTAAAGGTTTAACCCAAGCAGCACGTAATGCTAACGACGGTATTTCTATCGCACAAACTGCGGAAGGTGCAGTTAACGAAATCAACGATAACTTACAACGTATTCGTGAGCTGACTGTACAGGCAAGAACGGGTTCAAACTCAGACTCTGACATTCAATCAATTAAAGATGAAGTTAAGTTGCGTATGGATGAAATTAACCGTATTTCGGAACAAACTCAATTTAATGGTGTTAAAGTATTGCAAGATACAAGCACATTAAATATTCAAGTTGGTGCTAATGATGGAGAAACAATAGGTATAAACCTGCAAAAAATCGATAGCTCGACATTAAATATTGATAAATTAGATTTAAGCGTGAAAAGCCGTCTTGGTGAACAAGTTAAAGACCTTGCTACAACAGAGGTTAAAATTGATGGTGCTCCAGCTGCAGCTGTGAAATATGACGACACGGGTTCTACTGGTAAGGTGTTTGCAGATAATAATGGTGATTTATATTATGAAGAAAGCACTGGTAAGTTTAAAAAATTATCTGAAGATAATTTCAAAGATAATGGCCAATTAGATATAGCAACGACAACAAACCTTAAATATTCTTCTCCAGTAGGAACTCCAGTGGCAGCAACGAATGCAACTGAAGTTATAGCTGAAAAGAAAGACATGAATGCTATCGAATTGGGAGCCGGTGAAGAACTCATTCAAAAAATGGATGAAAAAACAGGACAAGCTATTAAAGGTGAGTTTTATCTGAAAAAAGATGATAAATATTATGAAGTTAAACGAACTGATTTTGATTCAAGTACAGGAAAGTTAGATCCTGCTAAAGTAGATTTATCAACCGCTACTGACGTTAAAATGGGAATTTCCGATGAGCCTCTAGCTGCTATTGATGATGCTTTAAAACAAGTTGACTCATTCCGTTCTTCTTTAGGTGCTATCCAAAACCGTATGCAGTCTACTATCAATAACCTGAACAACTCTGTTAACAACCTGAGTGCAGCACGTAGCCGTATTCAAGATGCTGACTTTGCGACAGAAGTTTCTAACATGAGCCGTGGTCAGATCCTGCAACAAGCAGGTACTGCTGTGTTAGCGCAAGCTAACCAAGTTCCACAAGGTGTTCTGAGCCTGTTACGTTAATTCGTAATTGGTGAGTTATAAAGGCCAGCAATGCTGGCCTTTTCTTTATCGAACGGTCGTCATATTTCAAGTTGTAGATGTGTTGGCTTCACAAGGTCACCCGAATCACGTACCTATGTACGTGATTCGGGATAATCGCCTTCGTCGCCTACCTGTGTACAAACTATTTAGGGCTCGCTTTAGCGTTTTTTAGGTAAATTCTGTATGGTTTTAGTGCTGGCTTTTGCACAGCTGTAAATTAATATATTTGATAACAGAATAAAAATAATAATAGCGAGAGGGGTGTTGACCAGAAAACCAGACTCATAAGCATAGGGTAGGGCAATTCCACCAAAGATATCCCCTGTCAAAAATGCGGTTTGTATTAAACCAAAAATATGCTCGGCATTTCCTTTGCGTGCAATCTCCATCTCAACCAAATTAATTAATAGTGAGCAAACGGTTCTAAACATATACATGGCAATAACCGAGATGGCGAAAACAATCGGGGAACTAAATTTTATTGACCAAAACATACCATAGAGCATCAGCATGCATAAACCAGAAAAAACGAGTAATGAGATAGGTTTATCTTTGTCAGAAAAAATAAACATAAAAAGGTTCTTGAGTACTAGCCCGGTGATCACACCTAATGATAGCACTAGGCCAACATTTGTATCTGAAAAGTGCATGTTTTTTAAATACACCGGAATAATGGGTAAGATCAGTGCCCAACTGGCGCCACTGATAATAAATGCAATGAATAAAATTAAATCTGCTTTACTGAGAAAAGGGAAAAATGAAGTGGTTTTTTGGGGGGGATTCTTAGCTAATGGTGTTTTATTCAGTGGTATTTTTAATGACGGGATGGCAATTATGGCGATTAGTACCATACCTCCACTAATTAACAAAGCCGAACGATAGGGGGGGTGATCAATAATCGATAAAATTGTGACTAGCCCCCCAGCAATAAAAGCCCCAAGGCTTTGTGCTACTGTGCTTAAATTATCAGTGTGCAACAGGACTTTATTTTGTTCCTGTTTATCAATATTAAAAATCAGTGATTTTAGCGCAATAGCGATAATACTCGCCCCCATCCCAGCCATCAAACCTGAAGTCACGGCGATAGCCATCCCAGTGGGATAGGCTCTAAGAACAAGGCCACACCCATACAGTAAAAAGCCCACAATTAAACCAGTCTTAGTACCAAATCGGGATAGCCCTTTGGCATAAAGTAGTGAGCAGGCCCCCGCAATTGCCATCATTACGTATGAAATTGAAAATAACGTTAATTGCGCCTGCTGTTCCCAATAGATGGGTTGTAGTGTTTTGGATATCCACATTGGGAAAAGATAGAAAAAATAAAAGAAATATATTTTGTATATCATTTTTCTTCTTAATTATTTAAGTTTAAATTAAAAGATAATAACCTCAAAATATCTATATGCTATTTTACTTTTTAATTAAACTAATATGCTATTACATTAGTGAATGTAAAAATACATTATATAAGTTAAATCTGTCAAATAATAAGTTGTTTACCTTGTTAGTTCGAATTAACTTAATGTTTAATTAATATTAATTGTATTTAATAATGATATTATTTATATATAATCCATTAATCTGATTATTTTCATTGTCATTATTTCCCATATCTAGTGCTATGTTTACTTTGGTTATCATGCTTAGTGTTAAGCTAGCTTGCTGCTTACCGATAACTTTACTTGCTTTAAGAAGGCTAATTTAGTCAATAACAAAGTCTAAAGCCCAAA
Organism: Providencia hangzhouensis; assembly: GCF_029193595.2. NCBI lineage: Bacteria > Pseudomonadati > Pseudomonadota > Gammaproteobacteria > Enterobacterales > Morganellaceae > Providencia > Providencia hangzhouensis. The sequence goes on along the minus strand of NZ_CP135052.1, from coordinate 2,900,862 downwards.
TCTGCAATTTAATGACAAAATCACATCTCAATAAAACAACCACTCTCTCTTGTATTACCAGTAAAATTCCCTAAAAATTGTGTTAAAACAATAATTAACATTGTAATCATTCAAATTTTACCTATTTAGGATAAGGCAAATAAAGCCATATTTAGTGCCTTACTCTACGGATTGAATTCAAAACCAACACAGATAATGAATAACTTTTATAGAGCTTGAAGGGTGATTCAGGTTGTGAGTGATTTGTATACTGCCGAAGGTGTGATTAATAAAAATAGCCTATGGGAGCGTTATTACCCTCTAATACGCCATGAAGCCCTAAAACTGCAAGTTAGACTACCCGCTAGTGTTGACATTGACGACTTAATTCAAGCGGGGGGCATAGGCTTACTGCATGCATTGGAACGTTTCGATGTGACTCAAGGGGCATCGTTCGCTACCTATGCGGTGCAGCGTATTCGTGGCTCAATGCTAGATGAATTGCGCAGCCGTGACTGGGTGCCGCGTAGTGTGCGCCGCCAAGCACGAGAAATGACCAAAGCCATTGGTGCGCTGGAACAATCTTTAGGGCGAAGTGCGACTGAGCCGGAAATCGCCAAAGCGCTGGATATTGACCTTGCTGAGTATCGCCAAGCGCTGCTAGACACTAATAACAGCCAGTTGTTTTCCTATGATGAGTGGCATGAAATTCATGGGGAAAGCTGTGAGCCACAAATGGATGAAGGTGACGGCGGTAACCCGCTAAGTTTGTTGCTGGATTCCAGTTTACGCGACCAAATAGCCGCCGCGATTGAGCAGTTGCCAGAGCGCGAGAAGATGGTGCTGACGCTGTATTACCAAGAAGAGCTGAATCTGAAGGAGATTGGCGCGGTGTTGGAGGTGGGGGAGTCAAGGGTGAGTCAGCTGCATAGTCAGGCTGTAAAACGCCTCCGCGGCAAATTGAAGTGATGCTCGTCATACTTCGCACCACAGCGTTGTTGGCTTCACTAGTTCACCCTAGTCACATACTTGTGTATGCTCCTAGGGCTAAACTAGCTTGCCGCCTAGCTGTAGCACGAATTATTTAGAGCATCAGTATCGAGTACTTTTAAAACTTATTTAAATTTGTTTTTCTATTATATTTCAACGCTTTTAACGATGTTACTTTCTATTATTCATCCAACTCTGCGGATCTAACCAAAAAATTCTCTGCCGTGGTGTGCCATGCTCTTGGGGATTGGGTGAACCCCAGTTTTAAGTATTCGGTGAGGTTGCTGTCGGTGGAGAAAAATAAAATCTGGCAGTCGGCGGGGAGTTCTTCAGCGACGAGGCGCATTAATTGGCGGTCGATACCGTGTTTTTGATAATGCATATCAACGGCCAGTTCGCAGATATAACAGCAAGAACTAAAATCCGTCACCGTGCGGACAAAACCGACCACCTGTTCGTCATCCCATGCACTAACCAATAAATCCGCGTTATTCAGCATTGCATCTAATTGAGTAAGATTATCGGTTGGCACCATTTCTTTAAATGGTGACTGGCGAATTAATCGAATAAAATCCTCAATAGAGATAGCAAAATTGACTTTATAGTTCAGGCGATTGGCAAGAGCATCCATAGAGTTCCCCTATTAATCAAACGGCACTCTTATAGGTTTAGCCTGAAATAGCGTAAATTTCCTGTTTTTTGTGGAATTTTATCATGGCCTAGCTATTCCAATTACTGCGTAAATGTCCTAAGTTAAATTCAAGGTCGTTGTGATGTTTAACCCAATTGGGTAAATACCATAAGAATTCTATTCAACAGATAAGTGAACGAGATATGACTATGGAACTAAAGGATTATTACAGCATCATGGGTGTTAAGCGCACCGATGATTTAAAAACCATTAAGACCGCGTATCGCCGTTTAGCGCGAAAATATCACCCCGATGTCAGTAAAGAGCCAAATGCAGAAGCGCGATTTAAAGAAATTGCAGAGGCGTGGGCGGTACTCAGCGACAAAGAAAAACGCGCGGAATACGATGAAATGTGGGAGCACAGAAATGATCCCTATTTTAACCAAGCCAACCAAGGTCAACAAAGCCACACATATTCTCAGCAAGGGTTTGATGCGGGTGGTTTTGATGACATTTTTTCATCGATGTTTTCCCAACGTACACGTGGTGGCACAAGGCAAACACGCAGTCACCGCGGGCAGGACTTAGAAGTTGAACTGGCTGTTTTCCTTGAAGAAACCCAAGAACCACATAAACGTACCATTAGCTATAACTTACCCGTCTATAACGCTTTTGGTTTTATCGAAAATGAAGTTCCCAAAACACTTAATGTGACTATCCCGGCAGGGGTGATTGATGGGCAACGTATTCGCTTAAAAGGGCAAGGCACAGCGGGGGAAAATGGCGGTGAAAATGGCGATCTATGGATAACCATCCGCATTGCACCACATCCATTATTTGATATCAAAGGCCATGATTTAGAAGTGGTCGTGCCGCTTGCGCCATGGGAGGCAGCCCTCGGAACTAAAGTCACCATTCCAACATTAAAAGACCCGATTGTGATCACCGTTCCTGCTAATAGCCAAGCTGGCCAAAAATTACGCCTTAAAGGCAAAGGGCTGAAACATAAAGGCACAGCTGGGGATCTGTATGCGATTATAAAAATCGTGATGCCGAATAGCAGTAATGCAGAGTCGGATGCGCTATGGCAGAAGTTGGCTGAGAGCCATACGCACTTTGACCCGCGTAAAAATTGGGGAGGAAAATAATGGAACAGTTAACCACATTAACCGTTATTGATTTTTGCGTTCATACCGGTATTGCTGAAGATGAATTACAGGAAATTGTCGGCCTTGGGATAATTCAACCCATTGAAACTACTAATGAATGGTTGTTTGACGACCAAGCGGTAGTCATTGTGAGAAGAGCCGTGCGTCTTTATCATGAATTAGAAATTGACTGGCCGGGCATCGCAATGGCGATGAGCCTAATGGATCAAAATGAAATACTCCGACGCGAAAATGAGATGTTGCGTTTACAGTTAAAACGTTTTATTGGTTAGGTTTCTGATAATTTAATGACTATTGAGCTTTTTATATAGAGTCTGTTTCATTTTGGCCTTATGCATTGAATTAAAGTATAGGGCCAATTCATTCAATATCTATAAAAATTTAATTGTATTGTGAACGATATGAGAGGCTTTTATGTTAACTACTGATTGGCGACCTGAATGGGGGAATATTTATTCATGGGTTGCAATGGATAAAAACGGTTATTTAGCATTTATGCTGAATAATTGCTGGGGATGGTTACCCAAAGTGTATATCAACATACCTAATATTAGTGAGTTATATGTTGATTTAAGTGAGTTTATATATTGTGAATCGGCTAAATATGAAAATAGCATACAGAAAAATGGTGATTTTTCAGTTGATCTATTTTCCTATTGGAGATACAAGCATTATTCTCAAGAAACTGTTTTTACCAGTTATAAAAATCGCTTAGATGAAGGTAATAAACTGACAGATGCTTATCTTGCAACACAAAAGGGAATATTTGTATTTGAAGGCATTGAAGGCTATAACCAAGGGGAAGACTTTCCTGTGGGCTATGAGGGTGAAACAAAAATGGGAGATTATTTTCGCCATTTAGTGCCAACGATTTATGCGACAATATCAGATATACCTATCCCTCTAAGGCAATACATTGTCGTTTCTGATACTTTAGATTTTACTAAAGATAGAATATTAGATAATGACAAAATCAGCGAATATTTTACTCGAATGTATTCTATCTAAGCCATTAGTAAAACGCCCTTACCATCCAGTAAGGGCGCAATAACAACAACGAAACTTTTATTATAAATTAAATAGTTGCAGCTTCGGCAATGAGTTTGCCAAGCTCTTGCCAGTTTTCACTGTCAATTAATTCATTCGGTACCATCCATGAACCGCCGCACACTAATACAGACGGTAATGCGGTGTATTCTTTTATATTTTTCACACCAATACCGCCAGTTGGCATAAATTTAACCGGGTAAACGGCGCTGAGTGCTTTGAGCATGGCAACCCCGCCAGAGGCTTCGGCTGGGAAGAATTTCAATGTGGTGAGATTAAATTCAAGGGCTTGCTCCACTAAGCTTGGGTTATTCACCCCAGGAATAATAATCACGTTCTTTTGTTGGCAATAAGCCACAATTTTTGGGTTAAAACCCGGGCTGACGATAAAATCTACACCCGCTTCAATGGCTTGGTCAACTTGCTCTGTGGTTAATACCGTACCTGCAGCAATCAATAATTCAGGGTAGGCAGCACGCATATTTTTAATTGCTTGTACTGCGGCAGGGGTGCGGAAGGTGACCTCTGCACATGGCAGGCCATTTTCCACTAAAGCTTTTGCTAATGGCGCACCATGCTCTGCATTATTAATGGTGATAACAGGAACAACATTGAGTTTCTTAATTCTTTCAAGTAATTGATTCATGGTTAAAGCCTCTTAACATGTTTCTAAAGCAGTGGTTGGCATAGCTTCGGATGGAATAATCGCTCCCCGGTGTTGGATGACGGTTCCAGCCAGTAAATGACCTGTTTTTGCCGCTTCGCATGGGTTGCCACCTAAAATACGGCAAGCAAGGTAGCCGGCACTGAAAGAATCCCCTGCTGCAGTGGTATCAACCACGTGGTTGATTTTATTCGCAGGGACTTCAATACGTTCGTTATCGATAATCACAAAGCAGGCACCAGCACCGCGCTTGATCACTATTTCGTTCACATCATATTGTTGGGTACGTGTAATTGCATCAGTTTCATCAATATCACCGTAGAGCAGTTGTTCGTCATCAAAGGTCAGAAAAGCGATATCGGTTAGGCTTAAAATTTGCTGATAAGCCTGTTGTGCAGCTTGTTTGGAAGACCAAAGTGCGGGGCGATAGTTATTATCAAACACAATTTGGGCACCATGCTGTTTAGCTTGCTGTAACATTTCAAATAACAACTGGCGTGAAGCGCTAGGTAAAATGGCTAGGCTGATGCCACTTAAATAGATAAATTGTTGCGAATTTAGGATTTGCTGTGTGTGGGCTTTGCTGTTGTGGTCAAGACAAACGGCATCAAGCCAAAATTTTGCCGCGGCATTATCTCGCCAATAGAAAAAGCGGCGTTCGCCATCAGCAGAAGTTTCGATTAAATACATCCCAGGCAAATGTTTGTCCGAAATAAAGACCTCTTCAGTATTGATGCCTTCTTGTTGCCAACTGCTTAGCATTTGCTGGCTGAATGGATCCTGACCTAAACCGGTGATGTAACGGGTTGTCACACCGTGATCTTTAGTTAAACGAGACAGGTATAGCGCGGTATTGAGTGTATCCCCACCAAATGTTTGTCTATAAAGTTCACCCGATTTTTGCAACTCAACCATGCATTCACCAATAACGGCAACTTGCGGATGTGTATTCATTTTCACCACCTGCGCGATTACGACTTAGTAAACTATTGCTACTTAATGATGCTATTAAAACCCATTTTAAATAGAACTTCAATAAAAATGAAACGCCGTTTTAAAAACATAGAATCGACGTTCTTGTTTTTATCATGATAGCCACTTATGCTATTAGTTAGGGTGTAATGTCGATATCAATTTATAGGATGATGGGAAAATAATGGATAAAACGACTCAAACGGATGCTGTTTCAGCAGTGGTTAAGGTATTTAGCATTCTTAGCGCCCTTGGTGAGCAAAAAGAGATTGGTGTGTCTGAGCTTTCACAGCGTTTATTGATGTCAAAAGCCACGACATTTCGTTTTCTGCAAACGATGAAACAGTTAGGATATGTGGATCAAGAAGGTGAAGCAGATAAGTATTCACTGACCTTAAAACTCTTCGAATTAGGGGCAAAATCCCTCGAGTATGTTGACCTGATAGAAATTGCAGATAAAGAAATGCGCCGTATTGGCCAATTAACCCATGAAGCGGTGCATTTGGGTGCATTAGATGAAGATGCCATTATTTATATCCATAAAATCGACTCGAGTTATAATTTACGCATGTATTCACGGGTTGGGCGTCGTAACCCATTGTATTGCACCGCAATCGGTAAGATTTTACTCGCTTGGCAAGATGAAGAATCCATTCGTTTGGCATTGAAAGATGAAACTTTTAGTCAAAAAACGGCAACAACAATTTTAACGATAGAAGACCTGCTGACGGAATTAGCCACAGTTCGTGAATGCCATTATGCACAAGACAGAGAAGAGCAAGAGTTAGGCCTGCGCTGTATTGCTGTACCAGTGTATGACCGCTTAGGTCATGTGGTTGCAGGGCTATCGATTTCGTTCCCAACGATTCGTTTTGATGAGCAGCGTATTGATGACTATGTCCAATTACTGAAAACGGCGGGGCGTAATATTTCAGAGAAAATGGGCTATCACCAATATCCATCATAGGGTTGATATAATAAGACTAAGCCAATTTCAATGATGTATCAATCAATTGATTTAATAACATATGTAAATTATTTATTTGAATATTAAGGATTTTATAAATTTCACTTATTATTATTCAACACCATGTGTTTCTGCTGACATATAATATTTACTTATGGATACAGCAGGAAATTGATATGTTTAAAAAGGTTATTATTGCTATTTTTCTTTGTTTTACTTCTTATGGCTTTGCCAGCGACTTTACATTTAAAGAAAAGTCACCCGCTGATCGCGAGTTTAATCAAGACTACCAAGGAATTAAAAAATTACAGACACAACAAAAGTTTGTCTTTGATCCCAAAAAGAACCTTCCACAAGAAGAACAAAGTTATCAAGCTTTGTTAGAGCAGCGAAATGCAGATGAAAATGCGTTTTCAAAACATTTTAATGTGTGTGATGTTAACCCGACGGGAGCAGGGTGCCCTAATTCAATGGCTTGGATGAATGATCGCCAGCAAATGAAAAAAATGCTAGAGCAAGCGGGCCGCCCTTATTGATAAGTTGTTCATTTGTTGACTCTAAGGGAGCATCGCTCCCTTAGAGGTCAAATTATACAGATTCAGGGAATGTTAAGGTTGCACCGGGAGCTTCACGGCTTAAATGAATGAAATTCATATGTTTTTCATATTGGTCTAGAATATCGCTAATCACTTGTTCTTTGGTGTAATCCATTAAATCATTCCCTTGTGAGCCTTCCCATAAGAAGGTTTCTAAGCGGTAATAATGGGATTTCCCTGAACGTGCGCGATAGGTAAAACCGGGAACGGAATAGCGCTGTGGCCACACTTGGTAAATAAAGCTTTGTTCTTCACCAAGGTCAACAGTTAGCTCTAAATGGTCTAAGCGCTCATCAGCAATGGGTGGCAAGGTGTTAAATTCCACTTTCGCTCCCCTTAAACTGAGCTCTTTTGCCACTTTTTGCATAGCAGGAATGCACACCAAATCAAGCATCCGCTGGGTATAAGTCGTTCCCGGGAAATTCATCACTCGTCCCAAACGCTGTTTCCAATTGAGTGTTCCATTGCCATACAGCGGTGCAGGCGCATTGGTATTTAGCGAACTAACGCGTCTAAAGTCCTCAACTTTTAATGATTTATATAGCCCTGCCATAATAAAGAAGATCACAAAACTAAATGGTAAGCCCATGATCACCGTTGTATTTTGTAAAGCAGCGACGCCATCTGTCATTAACATCCCTAAGGTGAGTAAACCAATTGCGACAGACCAAAAAATTCGCAACCAATTAGGAGCATCGTTGTTAATATCACTGAGTTTTGAGGTGAAATTACCTAATACTAATGAGCCGGAGTCAGCAGAGGTGACATAGAACAACAGCCCAGTAATGGTTGCAACAGAAGCGGTTAGGCCAAAGCCAGGGTAAAGCTCAAGTAGTGAATAGAAGCCTTTTTCGGGGGCGTCGAGGACGGTTTTGGCAAGTTCGCTATTGCCGTGAATGATTTCATACAATGCACTATTACCAAAAATAGATAACCACAATAGTGTGAAAACAAACGGAATAATTAAAGTACCGATCACAAACTGTCTAATGGTCCGACCACGAGAAATACGAGCGAGGAATAACCCAACAAATGGCGACCATGCTACCCACCACGCCCAGAAAAACAGCGTCCAGCTATTCATCCAATCCGTTGGGCGGTCAAAGGCAAAGCTATTGAGGGTCATACCCATAAAGCGGTTGATATAATCCCCCACATTCAGTACTAAGGCATTGAGTAAGAACTCGGTATCGCCGACAAATAAGATAAATAAAATCAAGCCAAATGCCAAAAGCACATTGAGCTCGGATAACACCCGAATACCTTTATTTACCCCAGATGTGGCAGAAATCACGGCCATAATCACTGATAGCAGAATTAACCCACTTTGCACGGGGAGCCCTTGAGGTAAGTCGAATAATACTTTGAGGCCATAATTCAGCTGAACAACCCCGATCCCAAGAGTTGTTGCAATACCGAAAATCGTCCCAAGTACTGCCGCAATATCTACTGTATGGCCAATTGGGCCGTCAATCCGTTTACCAAAAATAGGATAGAGTGCGGAGCGAATGGTTAGCGGTAAGTTATAACGATAACTGAAGTAACCCAGTGCAATCCCCATTAAGGCATACATAGACCAGCCCGTTAGGCCATAGTGGAACAGTGTCCACACCATCGCCTGACGAGCTGCTTCTAAGGTTTCGCCTTCGCCCGTTGGCGGCAGCATATATTGGGTGACCGGCTCAGCGACGGAGAAAAACATTAAATCGATACCAATTCCTGCCGCGAATAGCATCGCAGACCAGCTGAGCACGCTAAATTCAGGTTTAGATTGTTCAGGGCCGAGTTTGATATTACCAAAGCGTGAGGTAGCAACGAAAATGACAAAAACAATATAAAGCGTTGCTGCTAGCAGGTAATACCAACCAAAGGTTTTAGATACCCACCCAAGCGCGGCAACGATCCACTGATTTGCTGTTTCAGTCATCAAGATGGTGAAAAAAGAAAACGCCAGAATAAGACCGGCGGAAGTAAAAAAAACCACAGAATTCAATTTATCCTTCTGCTTATTTTTTGGGCTATTTTGAGTTGTCATTGGACATTCCACATTTTTATTTATTTAACAGGTTAAAATTACTTTCTAAGCTAATCTATTGATTTATCAGCCAAGATTTGGTTTTTGTTATCTTCTCTCTTATGTTAATTGTGAATGAATTGTTGTAAACAATAGTTAATATTGATTGAACATTCAATCAAAAAAACGTTTAATAAAAGGGATCAATGTATTTTTTAGGTTCAAATACCATGCCGAAGATAGGAATGCAGTCGATACGTAAACAACAGTTAATTCAAGCCACATTGGCTGTGATTAATGAAGTTGGAATGCAGGAAGCCAGTTTTGTGTTAATTGCCCGTAAAGCCGGGGTTTCTACAGGGATCATCAGCCATTATTTTCGTGATAAAAATGGCTTGCTTGAAGCCACTATGCGCCATATTCAATACCAGCTGGGTTTTGCGGTGGCAATGCGTTTACGCATGTTAACAGGGGCGGAGGCAAAACTACGAATTCAGGCGATTGTTGAAGGCAACTTCGACCCAACGCAAACCAGTGAGGCCGCGATGAAAACGTGGCTAGCCTTTTGGGCTAGCAGTATGCATCAACCGAATTTAAACCGCTTACAACAGGTTAATGACCGGCGTTTGTATTCAAACTTAAGCTATGAGTTTGGGCGGGTACTAAACAAGGCAGATGCGCGGATGGCAGCGAAGGGGCTGGCTGCTTTAATTGATGGCCTATGGCTACGTAGTGCTTTGAGTAATGAACAATTTCCTGTTAAGGATGCACTCAAAATCACTAACGAATACATCGATATGCAACTACAACGTGCTGAGGTTTTAGGAACCTAATAACCAATTCAGAGGAGATAATATGCAACATCCACCGATACATAAGCTTTATATTCATGGTGGTTATGTCGACAGTTCACAACCTGAATGCGGGCGATTTCCTGCAATCAACCCTGCCAATGGGGAAACTATCGCGGATCTGCAATCTGCGACCCTTGAAGATATCCAATGGGCGGTAGAAAGCGCCAAACAAGGCCAGAAAGTCTGGGCGGCAATGACTGCGATGGAACGCTCACGTATTTTACGCCGTGCAGTGGATATTTTACGGGAACGTAACGACGAATTGGCTTACCTCGAAACCCTTGATACGGGCAAACCGCTTTCTGAAACTCGTTATGTGGATATCGTTACAGGGGCGGATGTTCTTGAATACTATGCAGGTTTAATTCCGATGCTGGAGGGGCAGCAAATCCCTTTGCGTGATAGCTCGTTTGCTTATACTCGTCGTGAACCTCTGGGAGTCGTGGCAGGCATTGGGGCATGGAATTATCCTATCCAAATTGCGTTATGGAAATCAGCTCCTGCACTAGCAGCAGGTAATGCTATGGTATTTAAACCCAGTGAAGTCACTTCGTTAACAGCGTTAAAGTTGGCTGAAATATACACTGAAGCGGGCGTGCCAGCAGGAGTATTTAACGTAGTGACAGGCCAAGGCGGTGAAGTGGGGCAATGGTTAACAGAGCACCCTGATATTGCCAAAGTTTCATTCACAGGGGGGATCGCAACCGGTAAAAAAGTAATGGCGAATGCATCAGCTTCTTCTTTAAAAGAGGTGACGATGGAACTAGGCGGTAAATCGCCTCTAATTATTTTTGATGATGCAGATTTAGATAAAGCCGCGGATATTGCCATGATGGCGAATTTTTATAGTTCAGGCCAAGTGTGTACCAATGGAACACGGGTTTTTGTGCCTGAATCGCTTAAATCACAGTTTGAGGACAAGATCACGGAACGTGTGGCTCGCATTAAAATAGGTTCATCCGTTGACGAAAACACCAACTTTGGGCCATTAGTCAGTTTTGCTCATATGGAAAACGTGTTGCGTTATATTGCGTTAGGCAAACAACAAGGCGCGAGATTATTGTGCGGTGGTGAACGCTTAATGGATGGCGATTTTGCACAGGGAGCTTATGTTGCACCAACCGTATTCACCGATTGCCACGATGAAATGCAAATCACACAGGAAGAAATTTTTGGCCCTGTTATGAGTATTTTGAGTTATCAATCGGAAGACGAAGTGATTGCTCGTGCGAACAATAGTGTGTATGGGTTAGCTGCAGGGTTAGTGACAAAAGATTTAACACGCGCACACCGTGTTATTCATCAATTAGAGGCTGGGATTTGCTGGATCAATACGTGGGGTGAATCACCCGCACAAATGCCTGTGGGTGGATATAAGCATTCCGGCGTTGGCCGTGAAAATGGCGTTATGACACTGCAAAATTATACGCAAGTGAAATCCATTCAAGTGGAACTGGGGGAATTTGCATCCGTTTTTTAATCACATCATTTTAATTTGACTGAAACAGAGGAGATAACAATGGTCTATGACTATATTATTATCGGTGCTGGTTCAGCCGGTAACGTTCTTGCTACCCGCCTGACAGAAGATCCTGATGTTACTGTGCTGCTCCTTGAAGCAGGAGGACCGGATTACCGGTTCGACTTTCGCACACAAATGCCAGCGGCATTAGCGTACCCATTACAAGGGCGACGTTATAATTGGGCTTATGAAACTGACCCTGAACCGCATATGAACCACCGCCGTATGGAGTGTGGTCGTGGAAAGGGGCTTGGTGGCTCATCATTAATTAATGGGATGTGTTACATCCGAGGGAATGCTCTAGACTTTGATGGTTGGGCGGAAGCGCCTGGGTTAGAAGACTGGCGTTACCTTGATTGTTTACCTTATTTTAGAAAAGCGGAAACACGTGATATTGGCCCAAATGATTATCACGGCGGAGATGGCCCCGTCAGTGTGACAACACCGAAAAATGGCAATAATGTGCTATTTCATGCGATGGTGGAAGCAGGCGTACAAGCAGGGTACCCGCAAACAGATGATTTAAATGGGGTTCAACAAGAGGGTTTTGGCCCAATGGACCGTACAGTTACACCGCAAGGGCGACGAGCAAGTACAGCAAGAGGGTATTTAGACCAAGCGAAAAAGCGTAATAACCTGACTATTCTTACCCATGCCACGACAGATACCATTGAGTTTGAAGGGAAAAAAGCGGTTGGTGTTAAATATTATCAAGGTAATAGCACTACACCTACGGTAGTGAAGGCGAGTAAAGAGGTGCTTTTATGTGCAGGTGCGATCGCCTCACCGCAAATTTTGCAGCGTTCTGGAGTTGGGCCTGAGGATGTTTTGGCTGAGTTCAATATTCCAGCTGTGCACGTTTTACCTGGTGTTGGGCAAAACTTGCAAGATCACCTTGAAATGTATTTGCAATATGAATGCAAACAACCAGTTTCATTATATCCAGCCTTAAAATGGATAAACCAACCTAAAATAGGCGCTGAGTGGCTATTTAAAGGGACTGGAGTTGGCGCAAGTAATCAATTTGAAGCAGGTGGGTTTATCCGCACTAGCGAAAAATTCGCATGGCCAAATATTCAATTCCACTTTTTGCCTGTGGCGATTAACTATAATGGTAGTAATGCAGTCAATCAGCATGGTTTTCAAGCCCATGTAGGCTCAATGCGATCGCCTAGTAGAGGGCGTGTTCGCTTGAAATCCCTAGACCCAAAGCAACATCCAAGTATTTTGTTTAATTACATGTCATCGGAGCAAGATTGGGAAGAGTTTCGTGCCGCCATTCGTATTACTCGTGAAATTATGGCTCAGCCAGCACTTGACCCATATCGTGGGGATGAAATAAGCCCTGGCAAACAGATTAGCACTGATGAAGAGCTAGATGCATTTGTGCGCGAGAGAGCAGAAACCGCTTTTCATCCGTGTGGAACCTGTAAAATGGGTTACGATGATATGGCAGTCGTGGATGGTGCAGGGCGAGTTCACGGTATTGAAAATCTACGGGTTATCGATGCATCGATTATGCCGTTGATCATTACAGGGAATTTAAATGCAACGACCATCATGATTGCAGAGAAAATTGCCGATAAAATTCGAAACCGTCCTTCGTTACCCACAAGCAATGCAGATTATTATGTAGCAGGTGATAGGCAAGTGAGAAACCCGCCATTACGAGACTAGCTTATTCAGGCTATTTTTTATACACAAAGCGATTGATATTAATATCAGTCGCTTTTTTCTTTAAGGAGAATGCCGATAATAATAATAGCTGTCTAACCATGTAATGCCAAAGGGGCGAATAAATCGGACTTTTAGCAGGTTGAAGGAATATACGCTAGTCAATTTTAGACAAAAAAAACCTCCAAATATTAAGGAGGGAAAATAAATATAAAGCGAGCTTATTTATATAGCACTAATTTACGGTAAACCATAGCCGACCAGTTGAATTAATTTATACAAAAATGATATTAGCTCACAATTTATAACGCTATAGTTATTAAATTCAGATTAATACCTATTATTTGACAGAGTTAATCAGCCATTGCAGATAATTGTCTTCAACTTGGCTTGGGTCTAAGCGAATGAGTTCTGGGGTTTCATATGGGTGTATTTCTTTTATTGCATTAAATAGATTAAGTTGGTTTCCTTGGGTCGTTTTGATTAAGAGTAAAACCTCCTTATCTTGCGTGATATTACCATGCCATAGATAAACAGATGTTATTTCAGGCAGTAGGGAAACACATGCTGCTAAGCGATTAGCGAGTAAGTGTTGGGTAATTTTAATTGCACTTTCATGGCTATTGGTTGTACATAATACAATACATGGTTGTTGAGAATTTGTGATGTAAATGTTATCAGTGGGCATTTCGTTTCCTTATTAGTCATATTTTGATAAGTTTGATTACTCACATTTAGATTAGAGATAAAAATGGTATTGAGAACAGAGCATAATCACTATAAGTGTTTTTTTAAATTATCAGATAAGATAATAACTAATGTTAATTAAGCAGAGGTATTAATTTAATAGTAATATGCGTGTTTTTTAATCAATGTTGTCATTGTTATAATTTTTTATATATTCAATATAATTTTGAATATTTCTTGGTTTTATTTTATTAATTCGATTCAGCAATCATAAATTGAGGATGAACTATAAAAAAAATTGAAATTTTAGTATATTACTAACCAAATTTGATTATGTGACAAATGTGATTGTGTGCTGTTAACCTAGTAACAGAGCAAATAATAATCCCAGTTTTATTCTTACTCTTATTAATGTAAGTGTAGGCTTATCTTTTTGTGCAAGAAATATGGAACGATTGATATCTGAAATAATATATTACACATCGTTACAAACTGGCTTAAAATTTATCATAAAAGAATTCACGTACTGATAAATATCAAGGTTTTTGAGCTATATATTGTTAATCTAAAGATAAAATTAGAATATATAACTGAAATTACTCTGTATTTCCATCTTTATACGTGTATGGATAACCTTATGAATAAACTAACACCTTTAAAACCTGTACCAACTCTAATCGCAGTTGCAATAACATTAATTATTTGGTTCTTAATTCCTGTTCCCGAAGGTGTTAATCCAAATGCGTGGCATCTTTTAGCATTATTTGTAGGTACTATCGCTGCTATTATTGGTAAAGCTTTACCAATAGGAGGTGTATCTATTGTCGCTATTTCATTAGTTGCAGTAACCGGGGTCACTAACCCTGAATCAACTAAAGGGGCAATTGCGGATGCTTTAAGTGGCTTTTCTAATGATCTAATTTGGCTAATTGGTATTTCTATCATGGTTTCCATGAGCTTGAATAAAACAGGCCTGGGGGCAAGGATAGGTTATTATGTCATTTCTTTATTCGGTAAAAAAACATTGGGTATTGCTTATTCATTGGCAATAGCAGAAACAATATTGGCACCTGTGACACCAAGTAACACTGCTCGAGGTGGGGGAATTATTCACCCAATTATGCGTTCGATCTCGGATAGTTTTGGGTCAAAGGCTGAAGATGGAACCGCAGGTAAGATAGGGCGTTATTTATCGCTCGTTAACTACAATATTAACCCAATCACTTCTGCAATGTTTATTACGGCGACAGCGCCAAACCCATTAATTGTCAGTTTGATTATTAGTGAAACAAGCCAAGAAAATGAATTAACTTGGGGTATGTGGGCGATTGCGGCGTTTGTTCCTGCCATCGTGTCATTAATATTAATGCCTTTGGTGATCTATTTGATGTATAAGCCGGAAATTACTTCAACACCGGATGCGCCAAATTTTGCCAAAGAACGTTTACAACAATTAGGCCCAGTTTCATTACCTGAAAAAATAACTCTCGGTGTTTTTGGGTTATTACTTTTGTTGTGGGCTGGTGTTCCTGCCATGATTTTTGGGCCTGCATATAGTGTTAATGCAACCACCGCGGCGTTTATTGGGTTGAGTGTTCTATTAGCGACAGGGGTTATTAATTGGGATGATGTTCTGAAAAACAAAGGGGCATGGGATACTGTCGTTTGGTTCTCTGCCTTAGTCATGATGGCGAGTTTTTTAGGTAAGCTCGGTCTCATAAAGTGGATGTCATTAACCGTCGGTGCAACTATTGATGGATTAGGCATTAGCTGGGTATGGGGAATGCTAATTCTTGTTTTAATTTATGTGTATTCTCACTATTTCTTTGCGAGTACAACCGCGCATATTACGGCGATGTATGCAGCATTTTTCTCGGCAGGTTTAGCCCTTGGCGCTCCACCAATGTTATTAGCTTTAACATTAGCATTCTCATCGTCACTAATGATGTCATTGACACACTATGGTACGGGTACTGCACCTATTATTTTTGGTTCGGGTTATGCAACCCTTGCGGAATGGTGGAAAACAGGTTTCGTGATGAGCGTAGTTAACTTAGCCATTTGGTTCTTTATTGGTAGCGTTTGGTGGAAATTCTTAGGTTACTGGTAATTAGTTGAATTAGCTATTTTAGCTATATCAAAGAAAGTTAATAGAAATCGGGCAATAGGCTCGATTTCTTCTTTTTAAAAGCTCATCCTACAAATAAGTGGTTATTGTGATAACAAGACCACTAATGATAGAAATTAGCATCACTTTTCCCCAACTGAAGACTGACGATGATTTTAAAGCGTGCTGCCATAACAAACTTATTTCATCGGCATGTGCATATTTTCTCTTATTGATCGCAGTCTTAATTTTTTTGATTTTATCATTATCTATCAGTAATGTTTTTTGAATAACCATGATATAACCTTTCATCAAGTTGTGCATTGTTTGTCTACCCTTGATTATCTCAGGCTATGTAAGAAGATAAATTGATGAGATTCTATGCAAACTTCCCCATTTATCGCGTTTAAAATCAGACTTAGTCTAGTTAATAAGAAAAAAGGCAGCCAAGAAGTAAAATTATCTTTATTAAGAGGAAATGGCTCTTAATTTAAGGTCATATTTATCGTTCTTTGGCGAGATATTTTTTATTTAGGGAAGTCGGAGAGAAAGGCCATAAATGTGATTGGCTTACATACAAAAGCCAGTATGATGTATCTGCGAGTCAGTTAATTTATCCAGAGGAACACATGTATTCACAAAGAAAGGCAGAATTTTTCTTGGTGCTTACCACGATAATCGCGGCTTGGGGGTGGGTATTTTCCCGAGAATCAGTGCAGGGAATGCCTATTTTTGCCTTTCTTGGTAGCCGTTTTTTATTTGCAGCCATCATTTTAGCCCCTTTTTGTCGAGGGAAAAAAAATAGAATAACGGCGAAGCAATTACCAAAAATATTAATGACAGGCGGTTGGATGTCATTAAATATGGTGCTCTGGATCCACGCAGTTGCGATAACAGATTCAATTGGTGAAGGGGCTTTTATCATGAGCCTTGCTATGTTGTTTGTCCCGCTAGTCGCATGGGTTATTTTAAAAAATAAACCTGTACGTTATTTCTGGGAGGCACTTCCGGTCGCTGTATTAGGGTTGGCATGTTTAACACTATTTAAGGCACAGCTTGAATTTAAAGCAAGCCAACTGTGGTTTCTTGGTGCGGCAATTGTCCAAGCTATCTATTTTTGTTATACCAGTTTATATACTCGAACAATCCCTCTTTTGCCGTTAACGACCATTCAGCTTGCTTGTACAGGAATGACTGGGTTAGTTTTGTCATTTTTTTTAGAAGAGTGGCCAAGTAGCATCACCGTACCTACCATGATGTGGTTTATTGCTAGTGTTGTAATAGCAACGAGTTTACGCTTTGTATTGCAACTTATTGGTCAAAAAAATACTACTGCCGGCAATGCTGCAATTATTATGATCCTTGAACCTGTTATGACCGTATTTGTAGCGGCTATTTGGTACAATGAAAGAATGCCTTTTGTCCAAATTGTTGGTTGTGTGCTAATTTTATCGGCACTATTCTATTACCGATGGCGTTGTTCTAATTCATTACCAAGGTAAAATACACATAATAAACAATGGGCCAATACAGATTTTTTATAAGAAAACAGCTATGATTAATATGCATAGTCAGTGATAGGGATATTAATCTTAATAAGAACCTCTTATTTAGCACATTAAGATTAATGGTATTGAAAACATAAACGATATATCCAAAATAGCGTGAACTAGGAATAATAGCGGTTTAATATTATCACCTTAGTTAAAGCTGAATAGGAAACGGGCATAAAATGAAAAAATTAGCATTAATATTAGGTATGGCAGGAGCAATGGTTGTGTTGTCTGCATGTTCTGATGAAAAATCAGAAATTGCTGAATACAAAGACAACTTTGTTAATACTTGTGTCGTTGCATCTGGTAATCCTCAAGGTGAAACAGCAAAAGCAGTTACCGCAATTTGTGGTTGTGCCTACGATAAAACAATTGAAAAATATGGTTTAGCTGAGTTTAAACGTATGGATGCGGAATTAGAAAAATCAGGTACCGCAGAGCCTGAATTCCAAAAAACCATGATTGAATTCGTTCAACAGTGCTCGACTAACGCACGTTAATTATTTATTACTCGCAGCTATTGATTATCAAGCAACAATAGCTGCGAATTTATTATTTTTACTTAAATAAGTGTTTGAATTGGTGTGGGGCGCTGCGTAGATATTGCGGTGCAACGTCTATTTGTTCATTCAATTCACTTGCTGCTCGCCAAGGCCAGCGTGGTTCAAATAATATACCTCTACCGATTGCCACAAAATCTGCTTGGTGAGTTGCCACAATGGCTTCTGCTTGCAAAGGTTCAGTGATAAGACCGACAGCAATGACAGGCATCATAGTATTCTCATGAATAGCTTGTGCTAAAGGGACTTGGTAATTTGGGCTCAATGGTATCTGTTGTTCAGTTGATAACCCGCCAGATGAGACGTGGATATAGTCACAACCTAAATCTTCTAATAATTCTGTTAGCTCAATTGATTCAGGTACGCTCCAACCCGATTCAAGCCAATCTGTTGCGGAGATCCGTACACCAATTGCAACATTAGGGCTAATGGCTTCTCTCATCTCATGGAAAATATTAATCAGTAAGCGAGTACGATTCTTAAAGCATCCACCATATTCATCTTGTCGTAAGTTTGAAACTGGCGATAGGAATTCATGCAGTATATATCCATGAGCAGCATGGATCTCAATAACGTCAAAACCTGCTTTTTCTGCCCGAATTGCTGCCTCAATAAATTGCTGTTTGAGCTGCGAAATTTCTTCAATAGTTAATGCATGTGGAATTGCATTATTACCAAAAGCCAGTGCTGATGGTGCTACAGTCTGCCAGCCATTAGGTTGTGTGGACTGAATACTATTACCTCCTAACCAAGGTAAATCTGTTGATGCTTTCCTACCAGCGTGAGCGATTTGTACTCCTAAGCGTGCATCTGAATATTGCCGGATATCGCTGAGCATTTGTTGCATTGCTGTCATTTGCTCTTCATTCCATAATCCTAGGTCTTTGTAGGTAATACGACCTTCAGGAACAACAGCACTGGCTTCTACAATAACTAAAGAGGCACCTGATAAAGCAAGGTTCATGTAGTGGGCTTTATGCCATGCTGTTGGCATACCATTTTCTGCAGAATATTGGCACATTGGGGGAACAATAATACGATTTTTCAGCGAAACTTGGCCTATTGATGCAGGTGAAAAAAGGTGACTCATTGGAACTTTCCTTATTAGCAAACTTAAATTATTTTAATATTATACCCAGCTAGCTAAAATTTTTTTGTGAGATGGTGTGGTATTAAAGGGGAAAATTTGTTTTACAGCGAATTGTTGAAGGAAAATCAAGTAAATTTTTGCAGATTTGATCAAAACCATAAAAAGTATATTTCCCTAGCAATATGATGCAAAAAGAGGGAAAAAATATAAAAAAATGAGATAAAAAATAAAATATAATAATAACTATTATTTTTTGATTGTTATAATTCTGTAACTTATAAATAAAATTAATAATCACCAATATAAAATGGCGTTAATATCTGCTTATGGTTTTAATGGTTCTAATAGTGAATAAAACTATTTTTTTATTTTAAATGATAATTTAAATAAGCGTTAATGCATTGTTTGTGAGGCAAAAATATAAAATATTCCTTGCGGTTATATTAAATGGTTTATATAAGAAACAAGCTTATTAAGCTGATACTAGCTAATCCTAAGCTTTGTGTTCACCTGAAAAATATAATTCTAAGAAGGAAATTGATGTGCTGACAATTATTGGTATTTTAATCATTATATCGATAGTAACATTATTGATGATGGGAAAAGTTAGCCCAATTATCGCAATGTCTTGTATCCCCTTTATTGGTGCTTTATTTGCCGGTTATTCTGTTGCTGAAATTTCAGTATTCTTTGAAAGCGGCATTAATAAAGTCTCAAAAGTCGCAGCTATGTTTTTATTTGCGATTTTATTCTTTAGCTTAATGAAAGATCTGCATATTTTTGACCCGTTGATCCGTTTAATGGTTAAAATGACTCGTGGGAATATTATTGTTGTTTGTATTATGACAACGTTAATTGCGGGTATTGTCCATCTCGATGGGTCAGGCGCTGCGACATTCTTAATTATTATTCCTGCATTGTTACCTTTATACCGTCAACTTGGTATGAGCCCCTATTTAATGTTGCTACTGATGTGCGCCAGTATGGGTGTCATGAATATGGTACCTTGGGGCGGGCCATTAGGCCGAGCTTCAGCTGTAACCGGAATTGATGCTTCGACCCTTTGGCAACATTTGATCCCAGTACAACTAATTGGTATGGGTGGCGCAGTGGTATTTGCTATTCTGATGGGGTTACGTGAGAAACGACGTATTGCAGCGGCCAGTTTGAAAGGAACTACGCCATATGAAATGGATTCTTTGTTACCTGTCAGTGACGACACTGCAGATATAACAGAAACGGTTCAAAAACCTAAAAAACCACTCATCAATGGTGGGTTAATTGTTGCCTCCGTTGTGTGTTTAGCATTTGGTTTATTATCTGCACCTTATGTTTTTATGATTGCACTTTCCATTGCCTTGATGGTGAATTTCCCTAATCCTAGAGACCAAATGAAAATTTTGGCCGCCCATGCACCACAAGCGTTGGGAATGGTTGCTATTATATTAGCGGCGGGAGCATTTTTGGGTATTTTATCGGAAGGTGGCATGCTTGAGTCAATCGCAACAGACTTAACGGCTATCTTACCTACCGAATGGGTTTCTAAAGTCCATATTTTTGTCGGTATTTTAGGTGTGCCGATGGATATTTTTACCAGTACCGATGCTTACTATTTTGCCTTACTACCAATAATTCAACAAATTGCCGCCACAGTTGGTGTTGACCCATCTTCCGTTGTTTACGCCATGGCGATAGGTAACAACGCGGGGACCTTCGTGAGTCCTTTTTCTCCAGCGGCGTGGCTAGCTATGGGGTTGGCTGGAATTGATATGGGCCGCCACTTACGTTATTCGTTTGGTTGGATTTGGTTGTTTAGTTTCTTTTTATTAGCGACTGGGGCGTTAATCGGCTTGTATTAATTTGCTCATTGGCTTTAACGCCACAGCGTTGTTGGCTTCAAAAGTAAACCCTAGTCACATACTTGCGTATGCGCCTAGGGATTTTCTTTTTATAGCCTAGCTGTGACATAAAATATTTAGAACAAATGGTTTTTATTTTGCGAGCTGGATTATTTTCTTTTATCAATTATTGGGTTTATCAGATAGTTACTATGTCGTAAAGCGAAGGGCTATGACATGATTTATTGGTTAATGATATCAATAAGGTTTGTTATGCGTAGGCCGCTTTCTTCTTATCATCCTATTCTCTATTGGCTGCGTGTCACCCAAAAACGTTTAGCTCGACGATTGCATTGGGCATTTTCCGCCAAATATTATGCGAAATTAAAATCCAATGAACGTCTTGAGTATCGCTACAACAAGCACACATCTAAGCTGATCCGTAAATTAGGTGAGTCAGACCTACGTTTACAATACAACAAAGTGACAAACTTACGTATTGCTGCAGAAGCGATGAATGGAGTCATCATCTACCCAGGGGAATACTTCTCATTTTGTCGGCTCGTTGGAAAACCAACTGCGCGCAGAGGTTTTCTTGAAGGTATGGAACTTTCGTTTGGTGAGGCTCGTTCAGGGATTGGCGGGGGAATTTGTCAACTGAGTAATTTAATTCATTGGATGGTATTGCATTCTCCATTACAAGTGGTTGAGCGTGCTAATCATAGTTTTGACCCATTTCCAGATGAAGGGCGGGTATTGCCTTTTGGTTCTGGGGCGGCAATTTTTTATAATTATATCGATTTGGTTTTTTATAATCCGACACAAAGTGCTTTTCAGTTGGTATTTAATATTGCAGAACATCAACTCGAAGGGGAGTTATTGAGCTGCACTTCTCGTGAACACAAATACCATATTTATGAGAAAAACCATAAATTTACCCGAGAGAATGAAGTTATATACCGTCATAATGAAATTTGGCAAAAAGTGACAACCAAAGGACAAGAACCTATCACTCTGCAGGATAATTGTTTGTATCGTAATAAAGTGGTAGTGAAATATTCCCTAGATGAAAATTGTATAACAGTTGAATAGTTGCGTTAGTAATGAGATTAGGAATAAATTGATAGCCTTTTTCTTGACAATTAGACTAAAATTCAACTGTTTTCCTTCAATTTCGCTAATTTTAACTATTAGCCAAGCAAAAATGAGGCCATTACTCGGAATAGATATGTAATACCTACTCTTGATTTCTCAACAATTAAAGACGCAAATCTAACAAAAGATTTGTGGTTATTTCTATTTCTTTAGAGAAAGCATGATGAATATGCAATCAAGAAAGTATGGTAGAACGTATCACTATCCGTTCTCCCCTGGTACGACTAGTGATGATCGCATCAATAGCGATTGGTGGTCGCACATCCAAAATATAAACAAACTGGTTCACACAGAAAAACTGGATGGTGAAAATAATTGCTTAAACCGCCATGGAGTTTTTGCACGCTCTCATGGTGCCCCAACCCAATCGGCATGGAGCCAGCAAATTCGCCAACGTTGGCAGCTGATTAAAGATGATTTAGAGGATATCGAACTCTTCGGCGAAAACCTTTATGCAATACATTCCATTGAATATCAACATATTGAAGATTATTTCTATGTGTTTGCTGTTAGGCAAGGGGAGTATTGGCTTAGTTGGGAAGAGGTGCAATTTTATGCGGCTTTATTTGATTTTCCAACTGTCCCACAATTAGATTTATCACTCAGTAAACAGATGGATAAGCAAGAGTATGCAAGTTCATTAATTACTGCGGCATCATTAGATAGTCAATTTATTGCGCGTGATACACATACAGGGAAAGCCTGTAGCATGGAAGGGATTGTGAGCCGTGATAGCCAAGGGTTTCATGTGGATGATTTTATGGCGCATGTTTTTAAATATGTGCGTAAAAACCATGTCAAAACAGATATCCACTGGAAACGGCATTGGCAGAGAGCCAAGCTGGCCTTTGAATTACAAGGAGAACAACCATGAGTTGGCAATTAACCCAATGTCGTGATTGGGCGCAGCTTGAAAAACAGTTCGATTTTGTGCGTGATATGCAATATGTGCTGCAAGACCGTTTGCACCATGCGGAAGGTAATGTGGCCATTCACACTCAAATGGTGTTAGCGGCTTTGGAAGATTTACCTGAATATCAACAGCTTCCAGAACTTAAACAACAAATCGTTTGGGCGGCAGCGTTGCTACATGATGTTGAAAAACGCAGTACGACAAAAGAAGATGAAGAGGGGCGGATTCATTCGCCTGGACATGCTAAAAAAGGTGAATTATCTGTACGAAATATATTATTTCGACAAATAGAAACACCTTTTGCTATTCGTGAACAGATTGCGGCTTTAGTTCGATTTCATGGTCTACCGCTTTGGTTAATGGAAAAGCCAGATCCTGAACGTACATTATTTGCGGCATCATTGCGCGTTGAAATGCCTTTATTGTGCATGTTAGCGAAAGCTGATGCGATAGGGCGTACATGTGAAGATAAAGCGGAATTATTAGTTAGAATCGAGCTATTTGAATTATTTTGTCGTGAGCAGGGCTGTTGGGACAAACCTAAATCATTCGCTTCACCAGCTGGGCGCTTCCATTATTTTCATCATCAAAAAGGCACTACGGATTACCAACCTTTTGAAGAGATAGGGAGCGAAGTGATTATGCTATGTGGTTTGCCGGGGATGGGAAAAGACCATTTTAGCAAACAGTTTTACCCACAAACGGCAGTCGTGTGTTTAGATGATATTCGCCGAGAACATAAAATCAACCCAGCAGATAAAAATGCACAAGGGTGGGTAGCTCAGCAAGCTAAAGAGCAAGCAAAACGATTGTTACGCACTAAAACACATTTTATTTGGAATGCAACATCATTAAGTGCCTCTTTACGGGGAACCATGATCAGCTTATTTGAACGTTATCAAGCCAAAATCCATTTAGTTTACTTGGAAGTGCCATTTAAACAGTGGCGGCAACAAAATCAACAACGTAAGTATGCAGTGCCGGAGCAAGTTATGGAAAAAATGGCAGGGAAGTTGGAGTTGCCAACGCCAGATGAGGCACATCAAGTTTCCTATTATATTGATGGCAATTTTGAACCGTTATTTGCAGAAAAATAAAATTAATCACCTGCCTCTAGATAAGAGGCAGGCCAAGATATTAGTTTTAAGGAACGTAGACATCGCCTTCAAAGAGTTTTCTTGCAGTTCGAATAATTGAAGCTTGAAGCTCTTCCGGTGAGTTGCCTTGTTGGTTTAACGACACGTCAAATTTGCCACTTAAATGCTCAATAGCAATGTTTTTCATATCAACAGAGTGAACATATTGCTGGGTAATACTATTAGGAACAATAGTACTTGTGGCAATGGCAATAGCACCAGTCACGGCAAGAGCGCCATGGCATTTATGCGGCATAAAATAGCGGACATTAATGGTTCCACCGTGAATGGCGGGTGAAATCAATATGGGTTTAGGAATAACTTTTTTGCTCACATCACCAAGCCCCATCACTGCCCCGGCTTTTATACGAATAGTTTCCAGCTTTTGCATAAATTCGGTATCGGATTCAAGTTGCTCCGCAGTTTCATAACCAGTTTTATTGAGCTGAGGAGCATCAATTAATACCACAGGCATTGCCATATCAATACAACTGACATCAATGCCTTCAATGGTATCAATAGCATGACCAGTAGGAAGCAATTTTCCTGTTTTTGTTCCACACGCATTTAAAAATGTCAGGGCAACAGCCGCGGCATGGCCGGGTACACTAGCAATTTCGGTATCACCATCATAATCCACATGGCCATCAGGCGTTTGCACCGTAGAGTTGACGAAAGTGTTCGTATTGACATTACGGATCCTGACAGTGGTTGTTTTACCAGTAATAGGAACTAACCCCTTTTCAATCGCAAAGGAACCCACGGCACAAAGAATATTTCCGCAATTTGGTGCGGTATCAACAATACGTTCAGTAATAGAAACCTGAGCGAATAAATAATCAATATCAGCATCAGGATGAGTTGAAGAGCTAATAATAGCGACTTTGCTGGTTTGTGGGCTACCCCCACCAATACCATCAATTTGCAAAGCATGACCAGAACCCATAATAGCAAGGATCAGTTCATCCCGTTGTTGAGTGTCTTTAGGGAGAGAGTCCGCTAAAAGGAATACACCTTTCGAGGTGCCGCCACGCATTAGTGTACAAGGAATTTTTTTCATCTGTTTACCCGTCATATTTCACGCTGTAGCTGTGTTGGCTGCACTCAGCCCCCCAAGTCACATACTGATGTATGCTCCTTGGGATACCTTCGTTTTGCCGCCTTGCTACAACGCGAACTATTTAGGGTAAACTGACTTAATATTATTAGGTAACCCTATGAATTCGATTAGGTTAAACCCGTCAAGTATTATTACGGTAAACTTAACTCATATTATTAGGGTAAACTTAAGTCTGAATTAAGGTTGCTCCAATAAAGTTCACGTTATAGCGCCAAGACTGCAAATAACTCTGGAACAGCGAGAAATTAATAATTTTGTTGTTAAATAGGGCACAATCATGATTGTGCCCGTCGTGTCGGTTTATTAACGAAGAATTAAATTAATCCAGTACTAATTAAAATTTCCCACCAACCTAAACCGATAGTCATGTGAACGAATAAACTAATGAAGGCAACTAACCCGCCGATGATCCACCAAGAACGGATATCGTTATAACCTGCACCGAATACGATAGGTGCTGCTGCACCACCATAGTGCGTTACGCTTCCGCCATAAGCATTCGAGAACAGTAAGCCCAGAGCGAGCAACATCGGAGGAGCCCCTGCAACCATACCTACAGTGGCAAATACCGGCACCATGGCTGCAACGTAGGCACCACCAGAGGCGAATAAGTAGCGAATGGCAACACTGATGAACATGATGACAAAGAACGCCAGCATCGCTTGGTCACCGAAAGAAAGGTATTGGCTCATGGTATCTGCGAGCCACTTGAAGAAGCCTGCTTTTGTGAGTACGCCTGACATACTGATAATACCACCGTACCAAATCAGGGTATTCCAGCCGCCTTTATTCTTCAGTACGTCATCCCAAGTTACAACACCGAGGATCAGGGTTAATGCCATGACCGCAATCGCGACGCTAGACGCGCTAACACCGATAAGGTCAGAGAAAATCCAGCCGCACAGCGCGATAACAAAGACAATCCCCAGCAATTTTTCACGCATAGTCATTGGGCCTAAATCTTCAAGGCCTTTAGCTGCGATCTCTTTGTTATTCACCTTTTTCAACTCAGGCGGATACAGTTTGTAGATCATTAACGGCGTCAAAATCAGCATGATTAAACCCGGTACAGAGGCGGCAAGTGCCCATCCGCCCCAACTTAAATGGATGCCCATAATGTCACTCATCATGGCAAGGGCGAGTGCATTCGGCGCCATTGCTGTCAAGAACATATAGCTGGTGGTTTTGGTCACCATATACACGTTGACGAGGAGGTAGTGACCTGCTTTACGTGGGCTTTTTTCTGGATCAGACCCTAAAGCAACGGCCACACTATTGATAATTGGGAAAACAATTCCCCCAGCACGTGCTGTATTCGATGGCGTCGCAGGAGCGATAATTAAATCAAGGATTGCGGTTACATAACCGAGCCCTAATGTTGTACCGCCTAATTTACCAATCAAAATATAAGAAAGACGTTTACCTAAACCAGTAATAACAAAGGCAGCACTCAGAGTAAATGCAGCAAATACAAGCCATGTCGTACCGGATGCATATCCGCTTAAAACTTCGCTTGCTTTGACATCTTTAGTACCCGTTACCCCAATAATTACCGCACTTGCAGCAATCGTGGCTAATAAAATAACAGGCTCTGAATATGGTTTAAGTACCAGCCCAACAATGGCGGCAAGATAAAGACCGAATAGCAACCACGCAATATGTGGTAGGGCCGCTGGTGTTGGTATTAAAGCAATAATAATTGGAATGGCTATTAACACGAATAGCTTCCATATTTTTTCTTTTTGCATAAGCCAATTTCCTTGATTAAATCAATATTAAATTTATTTAATATTAAATTGAATGAACTTTAATATTAGGAATTTGTTAAAATGACGATATTTTAAATATGGCTGTATCTTGAGTGAATAAAATGATTTTAATTCTTCATTAGTAATTCACCCTAAGGTATATAATTTAGTTAAATAGTTAATTGGTTTTTATTTGGTTAAATTTTTTTATTTTTTAAATTATTCCTATTTTATTAGAATTAAAAAATCACTTAATGTTAAATAAAAGAATGATTGGGTAATCGCGCAAAGAACCAAGTTAGAATTAATAAGTCTGCACTTCCCCCTGGGCTCACATTTAGCTGAATACATTCATTATCAAAATGTTTAACTTTAACTAAGTCATCACGGGTATTGATACCAGCAATTAATAACTGTTCCGCCCGTTGTTTTACCCATGCTAAGCCGTTGACACCCCCACGGTTGACAATATTCGTATCGTCATTCAGGCTCATTAATAGAATCAAGGTATCAAGTAGGGCAATATCGGCTAGTTTGCCTTTAGCAAGTTGCTGTAAATAATAAGGAAGTGAATGTTTGATTACTAACGAGTAACCGCCTTCGGCTTCACCTCTTGCACCCGTTAGCCCATGGCTCTGGTATAAACGCTGGCCTGCGGTGGGTTTTTCGGTTTTTTGTTTAAGTTCATTGGTAATTCCCTTACACATACTAGCAACCAATAAGCTGACATTTTCCGGTGAGACACATTGTTGTTGTGCAATCAAACGACCTATTGCGGTTAAGACTAAACCTAAGGAAAAAATACTGCCTTTATGGGTATTAACGCCTTTTGTTGCACGGAACATCGACCTTTCGCAATCCATTCCAATAGGGCGAATGTAAGGTAATAGTTGCGCTATAGGGCAATTTTTATATTGAGCGCCTGCCTGTAAAAATCGTGGAAAATGTGTCGCGATGGCATTGGCACTTAAATGAAAGTCAGTCAATGCCATATCTTTATGGGCACCGGTATTGTGTTTATCAACTAACCCGGGCTTAGGGGTTAAATTCACTTCGGCCAACATCGCTTGCCATGCTAATTGGCTGTAATAGCGAGTTAATTTTTCATTGATATGGCTGAGTTGTTTAATAGGTTGCATTTGCTAACTCCTCGATACGATCAAGTATCTCAACCAATGAATGTGTCCGTTGACGAGCACAAATTTTTGCTTCATTTTCACAAATTAAGCATCGTCTTGGTGGCAAATTTAATTGAGATCGCGAATATTGCTGTCCATTCGCATCAAACACATCAAAATCCCATAACCGACCAACAGCAGACGATCCTTCTAGGTGAATTAACGCTTTTTTTATCTCGATAGCATCACCATCAACGGCGACCAAGCATTCCGGCCCCGTTTTGAATGCCCAAGATTGTTGTGATAAAAACACCCACTGCCCGCATGAAGCAATTTGTTCAAGCGCATTTAAGCCCTGATTAAACACATGTCTAACAAGAGAATTGTCTTTGACAGCTCCAGGAAAAACGACAGTAAATGAAATCAAGGTTACCTGATGGAGACCAATCCATGCTTGTTGGCGAGCCTGACGGGCATCACGGCTATCCAACAGTTCAGGTAAAGAAATTTCAAATTGCTCTTGAGTATCAGGCAGTGGGTAAAACATATTTACTCCTTCACTTGATGAACAACATCAATGATTGAACCATCACGATAACGGACAACCGCAACAGCTTTATCTGTAAATTCAATTGGGTTAGGAGTACCGGTTAATAATTGTGCTCGCTCTCTTAACCAGCTCATTGAAACGGTTTTAATACCTTGGCTTTCAAGTTGCTGTTTTAATTCAGGGCGTGCAGGGTTAACCGTAATACCATGGTCAGTGACAAGAATATCGACACTGGAACCTGGTGTAACACAAGTGAGAACTTCATCCACTAACGTTGGAATACGTCCTCGGACAAGCGGAGCAACAATAATTGACAGTTTTGAGGCTACAGCAGTATCACTATGACCTCCAGATGCACCACGAATAACACCGTCAGACCCTGTTAACACATTGACATTAAAGCGTGTATCGATTTCTAACGCACTGAGTACGACGACATCAAGCATATCAACGGAAGCACCTTTCGAATCAAAACAGGCATATTGGTTAGCACTGATTTCAATATGATTCGGGTTGCGAGCAAGTGATTCAGCTGCCGCTTTATCAAAGCTTTGAACATCTAATAATTTGCGAATTAACCCTTTTTCATGTAAATCAACGATAGTTGAGGTAATACCGCCAAGTGCGAAACCAGCTTGAATGTTATGGCGTCTCATTTTATCTTCAAGGAAGCGAGTAACGGCCAAAGAGGCGCCACCAGTACCGGTTTGTAATGAGAAACCATCTTTGAAATAACCGGATTTTTCGATAACATCCGCTGCGGTACGCGCAATCAGAAGTTCACGAGGGTTCGATGTCATACGAGTTGCATCTGCCCCGATTTTATCCGCATCACCCACGCGTTTAACTTTGACGATATAATCGACTTCATCTTGTTTAATACTGGATGGGTTATGGGGGTAATCGCGTATCTCTTCCGTTAACATCACCACTTTTTTCGCAGTTTCAGCGTCAATTTTGGCATAACCTAAAGAGCCACAGCAGGCCGTTCCGGTATATCCGTTTGCATTACCGTATTCATCACATGATGGCACGCCAATAAATGCCACATCAATAACTAGCTCACCGCTATGAATTAGATTGGCTCTTCCACCATGCGAATGGATTTGTACGGGTTCTTCTAACTCACCACGTGAAATGGCTTCAGCGAGCGGGCCTCGGATACCAGAGGTATAAATTTTACGAATAACCCCATGACGAATATGTTCAACAAGTGGCGAATGGCAAGCACTTAATGAACTGGATGCAAGTGTTAAGTTGCGAAAGCCCATCTCTGCAATGACTTGCATCACCATATTGACCGTAAGGTCTCCACCACGAAAGGCGTGATGGAAAGAAATGGTCATACCGTCTTTAAGACCAGAACGGCGAATAGCGACTTGCAAGTCATCACACAATTTGCGATTTCTCGGCTTTTGTACCTGCTGTTGTACTTTACCAATATCTTTAAATTCACGTAGTACATCGTCAGTATTTGGTTGTAAGTAGGCTGATACGCGAGCCTGGCGCTGAGTATTATTTGTCATTTTTATTGCCTCACTCTTCCCGAATTCCTGATAATGCTGCTCGTGATAATACGAGGCGAGCTCTGTCAATAACTGGGCCATCGACCATTTTTCCGTTCAATGAAACTACGCCTTTACCTTCAAGGGCTGCGGCATCAGCGGCTTCAACAACATGCTGCGCATGGTCGACTTCTTTTTGAGTTGGTGCATATAAATTATGAAGTAACTCAATTTGTCTTGGGTTAATTAATGATTTGCCATCAAAGCCGAGCTGTTTAATGTGAGCGGCTTCGCGTAGGAAACCTTCTTCATTATTAGCATCAGAATAAACGGTATCAAACGCTTGAATACCTGCTGATCGAGCGGCTTGTAAAATGGCGCACCGAGCATAGAGGAGTTCTACGCCGTCTGGAGACCGCTCGGTGCGCAAATTGCGGACATAGTCCTCGGCACCTAATGCGATGCCTATAAGTCTTGGTGATGAATGAGCAATATTCACAGCTTGAGTGATGCCCATTGGTGATTCAATAGCGGCTAGCAAACCTGTGCTGCCTTCTTCGCGGCCACAGCTTTTTTCTATACGCAAGATTTCACTTTCAATATCAATAACATCTTGTGCCGTATCCGTTTTAGGAAGGCGGACGATATCCGCACCACCGCGAACAACGGCTTCAAGGTCAGCAACACCAAAAGCGGAATCTAATGCATTGACCCGTACAATGGTTTCAATATCTTGATAAAGCGGGTGCTGCAATGCATGGTAAACCAAGCGACGAGCCGTATCTTTTTCGCGCAAAGTGACGGAGTCCTCAAGGTCGAACATTAAAGCATCCGCTTTATAAATAAAGGAATTGCTCAACATAGCTGCATTGGAGCCGGGAACAAACAGCATACTTCTGCGTGTGCGTGATTTTTGTTCTGGAGTCATTACTTATCCTCCCAAGGCAGATAGTCGATATCACAAGCGCGAGCCAATAAGGCTTCTAAGCGGGCTTTGAGTACGCATTCTAGTGCACCTTTATCATCTACAATGATTTGTGCCCCTTGAATATCATGTTGCTGGATAACTTCTTGTACGATTTTTGCGATAGCATCCCCAAACTGTTTTTCAACACTACTGGTAATTTGTATTGAGACCTCTTGAGTGTCTTCTAGTGGCTCTATGCGAACCATGACATCACTTGATTCAAGTGTGCCAGCTACTGCTGCGTGCTTTATCTTCATATTTCACCTATGGCTAATTCAGAACTTTCGGTGTGGCTTTGAGCAGATGCGACTTGATTGGCGACCATCTCTTGTAAATATTGATAGGTTGCCTCAGGCACAATCGGCTTAATCGCCGCAAGATCTTTTTTAGCGAGCAATCGTCTAACTTGTGAGGCAGAAACAGCCGTTCCATTGATGATTGTTCGCGGAAATTCAATGAGTTCTATAGGTGGAAAATTCATAGCATCGGTTTTTAACCAAAAGCGCATGTCTTGGTTATATTGGTTGGTGACTTGGCAAAAAGGTTCCGAGCCTACGAATCGATGGGTTATCCCTAAAGCAGGGGCAATATATTGACGAAAAATCTTAATATCGATTTCGGTATAACAGTTATTAGCAACTGTTTTATCTTTAATAAAGTAACAAGGAAAAGTCGCTCGAGAAATAATATATTCCGAACCTTTATGAATAGTAAGATTTTCTATTCCTTTGGTTCCTGCTTCAATTAAATTTAATCTAACTTTATAAGGAAAACGTGATGTATCTTCTTTGACAACAAATAGATGTAGCCAATCACAGGCCTTCGCAGCTTGCTCTATTAAATAACGATGCCCAAGAGTGAAGGGGTTGGCATTCATAACGATTGAGCCAATTTTTTTTCCTTCCTTACGTTGTGCTTTTAAACTTTCGATATAACGTTTTAGATAACAGCAACTATTTTCCATCAATACCATAATATCAGGAACTGTGGCAATGGTATGAAAACCACATTGTTGGAATAAGCTTTCATTTTGAAATTTGGTATAAATAAATAAATGAGTTGTATTATTTTCGTAAGCAAGATTAACCAGTTCTGTTGCTAATTTTAATGCAAGGCCTTCACCTCGAGCATCATCGCTAATAGCAACGCATTTAATAACATTTTTTGCTAATCCTCCACACGCAATTAATTTTTCATTGCGAGAAATCGTAATAAAAACGTCAATACTTGAATCAAGTTCTAAATCGTTTTCCTTTAAAAACTGAGTTATTTCAGCAAGTTTCCTGTTCTCATGACGTTTTACTTGGTTAAACGTTATGTTTTCGAACATAATAGTATCCTGCATCTCATTTAGAGATGTTTTTAAAATGTTGCTAATGTTAAAGTTAATTAAATAAATTCTCTTAGGTTGTTTTTATAAAAACAAATATAAATTTTTATTTAATTACCCTCTCTGATATTTATATTAAAGATACTGTATTTAATATATTTGACCTATTTCATGTTTCTCAAATGAGATTGTATTTGTTTAATGGTTTTAAAGTTTTTAATTATTGAATATGTTTTTTATTGCTTGGTTTTAATGTGTTTAATTATTAATATGTGTATTATATCTTTGGCTTGAATCCGATTTATCGGTTATCCTACCATTTTTGAGTTAACAAAATTTTTACTTTTCAGCCAGTAACGAGATATAACATGAAAAAAGAATATACGTTCTCCTCATTGAAAAAAGTAAATTCAGTTTCATTTTCAGTACGAGTATTTTTTCTGTTATTAATAGTTTCTGTTTTTTTAACTCTCGGGCTGGGTAAATATTTTACGGACACAGCTGAAAATCGATTGATTGCGAACATTCAATCGTTAGCAATGAGCCAAGCAAAGCTGATTGCTTCTATTGATGGTGTTGTTCAATCCGTAAAGTATAGAGATATTCCTGGGTTGAAGGTTATCGCTGACAAACTAAACCAAGATTCTAACTACGATTATGTTGTTATTGGTGATGAAAATTCGATTCGTTTGTATCACCCGAATAGTCAAAAAATTGGTTTTCAAATGCAGTGGAACAAACCAGGAGCCTTAGAGAAAGGGGAAAGCTATTTTATCAATGGCGAAGGTTCAATGGGGAATGCTGTTAGAGCAAAAACACCCATTTTTGATGAGCAAGGTAAAGTGATCGGTGTTGTTTCTATTGGCTATCTATCCAACAAAATAGAAACATCACTCAGTGAGTTATTCGTACAAACAGGAGCCACTTTTTTAGGGATACTGATTATATTGCTCTTCTTATCATGGGCATTTTCACGTTTAATTCAAAAACAAATGTTGGGTATGGAGCCTGAGGAAATAACCCAATTAGTCTTAGTACAAAAAGGGATATTTGAAGCCGTTTTTGAAGGTGTTATCGCAGTGAATATACAAGGGCAGATTATTAATATTAACTCTAATGCCCGGAAAATGTTATCTCTAAGCAAGCCGCTGGGGCAGTTAACAGGGACTTTTGTGTCGGAGCATATCTCGCCAGCCGACTTTTTTATTACCGATATTGAAACGACTAAGCATGATGTGATTTGCGAATTCAATGGCCTAAACGTGATTGCAAACCGGGTGGCAATTCGTGATGGGGAACATCTTGTGGGGGCGGTCATTAGCTTTCGTAGCCAAAATGATATTGAATCGCTAAACTCTCAGTTGACTCAAGTTCGCCAATATATAGAAAGTTTACGTACGTTACGGCACGAGCACCTTAATTGGATGTCAACATTAAGCGGTTTATTGCAAATGAAAGAATATGACCAAGCGTTGGCGCTAATTAAAGGGGAGTCAGAATCTCAGCAACAATTAATTGATACACTCCGTGGGCAGTTTTTTGATAAGCAAGTTGCTGGTTTATTATTTGGTAAACACCACCGAGCCAAAGAACTAGGCTTACAATTAAAATTTACTGCGGGTAGTCAGTTACATGAATTACCTGATTCATTAAATAGTACTGAATTTTGTGCCATTTTGGGTAATCTACTCGATAATGCATTTGAAGCAAGTTTGAAAAATAATCAGGGTAATAAGCAAGTTGAGTTATACCTTTCAGATGAAGGAAAGGAGATTGTCATTGAAGTCGCTGATCAGGGATGTGGTTTCCCGTCAGAAATTCAAGACAAATGGTTTGAGCGTGGTGTCACAACGAAAACAGATATAGCAGATAGTCATGGTATCGGGTTATATCTCGTTGCATCTTATGTTAAACGCTGTAATGGTGCAGTGATTATTGAAGAAAATCAACCGCATGGTACAGTATTTTCAATTTTTATTCCGAAAGTGAAGATATAAAATGATCAAGATAAAAATCCTCATAGTGGAAGATGAGTTGCTGCTTGCCGAAATGCACAGCGAATATATAAAAGCCTATCCTGCATGTGACAAAGTTTGGCTTGCAGGTAATCTTGCGGAAGCGAGAAAAATGATTGAATACATGAAGCCAGATCTTATCTTGTTAGACAACTATTTACCTGATGGAAAAGGTATTGACCTAGTTCATGAGTTAATACAAGAAAGAAATAATGCAGACATTGTATTTACGACGGCCGCAAGTGATATGGACACAGTCTCTGAAGCTATTCGTTTAGGTGTTTTTGACTATTTAGTGAAGCCAATTGCTTATGAACGTTTAGGCCAAACATTGGATAGGTATATTCAACGTAAATCTGTTGTACAGGAAAATAGCAAAACCAATCAAAGTAAAATTGACGATATGTTTAATACTTATGCTAGAGGGGAATCAAAGGAAGAACTTCCAACAGGTATTGATATCATTACACTTGAAAAAATACTCGCGTTGTTTACTGAACCTGATGTGCAATATACGGCAGAAAGTATTGCTGAAACCATCAAACTTAGTCGTACTACAGCAAGACGTTATTTGGAGTATTGTTTAGCGAAAGATAAAATTGAAGCTGAAATTGAGTATGGCAAAGTTGGCCGACCGCAACGGATTTACCGCGCCAAGTTGTGAGTGTTTGAATTAATAGTATATATCGATAGAAGCTCTGCATTGGTTATAAACAATGCAGATTTTCTGTATCTTACTTATATCAGTGGTACAACAGTAAGTTGGAAAAATAGAGTTTATTGCTGCTGGTTTTTTAAAATTAACACTTTCTTTTCAGCCCGCTCATGGCCTTTAGCGGCTGCGAGTTGATACCAGCGTAGGGCTTTTTTATCATCGGCCTCAACACCCATACCATATTGGTAGCAAGCTCCTGCTGCATATTGCGCATCGGCACTATTTTGCTGAGCGGCTTTGATAAACCAGTGACAGGCTTTTGCTTGGTCGGCTTTGATACCATCGCCGCGCGCATAGATAAGCGCGACATTAAATTGAGCTGAAGCTTCACCTTGTTCAGCAGCTAGGGTTAGCCACTTTATAGCTGATTGGATATCTTTTTTGGTACCTTGTCCAGTTAAGTACAACATACCTAAGCTGTTTTGAGCGGGGGAAAAGCCCAATTCTGCGGCACGGGTAAAATATTGAAACGCGAGAGGGTAGTTTACCTTGTCATACATACCTACTGCTGCTTGGTAGCCTAATAAATACAGCGCTTGTGGATGGTTTTCTTCCGCAAGAGCAAGATATATTTTTTGGGCTTTTTGCGGGTCTTTTGTGATAGCTTTTCCCTCTTCATACCAATAGGCGAGGGTGAGCATCGCAGGTTGAAAATGCTGTTCAGCCGCTTTTTTTAGCCACCGTTCAGCTTCTTCTGGGTTTTTCTCTAATAAATCATTGATGCCATATAAGGTATATTCGGCCATAT
This sequence comes from Providencia hangzhouensis, assembly GCF_029193595.2. Classification (NCBI taxonomy): domain Bacteria; kingdom Pseudomonadati; phylum Pseudomonadota; class Gammaproteobacteria; order Enterobacterales; family Morganellaceae; genus Providencia; species Providencia hangzhouensis. The sequence goes on along the minus strand of NZ_CP135052.1, from coordinate 2,864,928 downwards.
TCATCTGGCCAATAGGGTCACCACTTTCGGCTGCTATTTTCATCCAATGCAGCATTTGTTTTTCATCTAGCTCTACCCCAGTTCCTTGCTGGTACATCAGGCCAAGGTTAATTTGTGCTTTTGTAAAGCCTTGATTGGCAGAAAGAAGGTACCAGTGTAAAGCTTGGTCAAACTGTTGATGAGACTGATAAAACATTCCTAAGTTAAATTGAGCTTCGGCTTGGCCTTGTTCCGCAAGTGCAATTAGTGTTTTTTCATTTATTAGTGGCGTTGTTTCTTCTGCAAAAGCAGGGAGGAAAAATACGTTAATAAAGACAAAACACAATAAAAATATTTTTTTCACATGACATCCTTTGGACTAAGCTCTTAATGGCTACGTTATCTTGTTAGATAAGTTCCTGCAATGATATGAAAGATATTTTATATTAATTCTAATAAATCAAATGGTTAATTATTGCTATTAGCACATTGGGCAAAGAACAGATAAAAATTTTAAAAAAAGATGAACTTTTTTCCTTCTTAGCCAGTCTTATTAGTATCTATATACTGTTTGCTTGCGTAAACATTCATATATTTACCCTCATCATTCATTTCTTTACACGAAGTAATGTAATAATGCACCTACGTAGTGATAGTTTGAATTTAGCAAAAGATCCTTGAGTAGAATGCATTATGCCCAGTTTGTTACTGGGCTTTTTTTTATCCAAAATTCCAGTTTGAATGCTTCTTCAGCGACATCTTCTAACGTCTTTCCTACCAATAAAAGTAAAAATAGAGTTACCTTGAAATGGATATTTTTAGCTTTCCATAACATATACAGCAATAAATCATAGTGTGATAAATAGCGGCATTATAGTTTCAATGCAGTACAATATTCTTAACATTTAACGAACAAATGATTAATTAGTAATCGATGATAATTTGGTAGTTTTGTAAAAAATTGAAGTAAATCACGATTAAATTTAATTGATGTAGTAATTAATACTAGCTAATTCTTTAATTTTGGTGCATAAATAACGTATATGGCTTAATTGATTATTGGGTTCTTGGCGGGTTATCTGCCAGTTAATGTTGAATAAATAATCAAATATGCTTTAACTCATTGAATTTATGTTTGAGATCCATAAACAAGTCTACACACAGTTTTGTTTGTTTTGAGGTCAGGGAATGATACTCCTCCTACCAAAAGTGAATCTTTTCAACTTTGAATTCTTGAGATCATAACAATGCGAGAGCGCATAGAGCGTTCCGTGGTTTTTTTGCATATGTACAGGTTGTACTAGAGGTAACTTGTGTCCACAACAAATAACAAAGAGGAAGTTAGTCTTAACGCGTTTAAGCAACCTCGCTCATTCTATCTTATTTTTTCTATCGAGCTCTGGGAACGTTTTGGTTACTACGGTCTTCAAGGGATCCTTCCAATATACCTAAGCCAAGTGCTGGGTATGTCAGAAACAGAATCAATTACACTTTTCTCAGCGTTTGCAGCATTAGTTTATGGCTTTGTTGCAGTTGGCGGTTGGTTAGGGGATAAAGTCCTTGGAACAAAACGTGTCATTGTCCTTGGAACAATCACTCTGATTGCAGGGTATGCATTTGTTGCTTTCTCAGGGCATGATGTATCGATGGTCTATGTTGGTTTAGCAACCATTGCAGTTGGTAATGGTTTATTTAAAGCGAATCCATCATCACTCTTATCGACCTGCTATGAAAAAGATGACCCACGGTTAGACGGCGCATTTACCATGTATTATATGTCCGTTAATATTGGTTCATTCTTCTCAATGATTGCAACGCCATGGTTAGCAAAACATTATGGTTGGGATGTCGCGTTCTCTCTTAGTGTTGTGGGCCTGATTATCACATTGATTAACTTCTATATGTGTAAAAAATGGGTTTCTCAACATGGCTCAAAACCTGACTTTGCTCCTGTTGTTCTTTCAAGATTAGTTGCTACAGTAGCAGGGGTTATTGCATTAATCGCGATTTCTACATGGCTATTGCATAACCTCGGTATTGCTCGTACAGCATTAGCGATTATTTCTTTGGGTATTCTAGTTATCTTTATCAAAGAAACATTAGCACTGAAAGGTACGGCTCGCCGTCGAATGATTGTTGCATTAATTTTAATGCTTGAAGCGATAGTATTCTTCGTTCTTTATAGTCAAATGCCGACATCATTAAACTTTTTTGCATTACATAACGTAGAACATGAAGTTTTTGGTTTTTCTATTGAACCCGCACAATACCAAGCTCTGAATCCATTATGGATCATGATTGGAAGCCCAATTTTAGCCGCGATTTATAATAAAATGGGCGATAACTTACCAATGCCACATAAATTCGCGATTGGTATGTTGTTATGTTCTGCTGCATTCTTAGTTTTGCCATTAGGTGCAAAATTTGCAAATGAAGCGGGGATTGTTTCTGTTGAATGGCTGGTTATTTGTTACGGTTTCCAAAGTATTGGTGAGCTGATGATCTCAGGCCTTGGTCTTGCGATGGTAGCTCAGTTAGTTCCACAGCGTTTAATGGGCTTTATTATGGGCGCATGGTTCTTAACAAACTCAGCGGCCGCATTTATTGCAGGGTACGTTGCTTCAATGGCAGCAGCACCAGAAGGTGAACTTACCAGCAAAGTCGAATCTTTGGCTGTGTACAGTGACGTATTCTTGAAGATTGGTTTAGTGACTGGTGTGATTGCAATTTTGATGGTTTTAACCGCTCCGATGTTAAATCGTATGACTCTTGAGCGTTAATTTTCATCTTAAATCGCAGTAATCAAAAGGGCTAAAAAGCCCTTTTGATATATGTGACATACGGTAATAGACGTATTAATTAAAATAGCGATTATTAATCAGTTTTAGCGAGCGGTCACTACCATTGACCAAAATGGTATTTGAAATACGGCTGTACGCATCTATTGATACACCATCCATCAAGATGGTTGGTGTGATAGCTGTGGCGGCAAATATGACATCAGAAGTACTCACCATCTGGTCTAAAGATAGCACTTCACCAATTTCTAACCCCATTTGTTGACAGCGCAATATTTCTTGTGCCGCGAGTTGTTTATTTTCTTCGCTATCTCCTTTGGCTTTATCTCGCGAAATTAGTCTTGCTTGCATATCACCGCCTAAAGCACGAGCGATAGCTGCACTGATAATGCCTTCAGGAGCGCCGCCAGTTCCATACATCATATCAATGGGATGTTCAGGAAGGATAGTAAGTAATGAGGCGAGGACATCACCATCAGGGATGGTAATCACATTAGCACCAAAACTACGGATAGTTTTAATAATATGTTGATGGCGAGGTTTATCAAGTACTGCGATTGAAAGATTTGAAATGGGCTTATTAAGTGCAGAAGAAAGGAATTCTAAATTTTTTTCTAGGGGATTTGCCAGATGAACGGCCCCTTTAGCGGCAGCCCCAACAACAAGTTTTTCCATATACATATCAGGTGCTTGAAGTAGTGTTCCTGTTGGAGCCGCGGCAAGTACGGCAATGGCATTTTTTTCATTACACGCTACCATACGTGTTCCATCGATAGGATCTACCGCAATATCTAAGCCAATCGAACCTGACTTTTTGCCAACTTGTTCACCAATATATAACATGGGAGCGTCGTCGATTTCACCTTCACCAATGACAATTTTACCGTGAAAATCAATTTCATTTAGCCGATTTCTCATCGCTTCTACAGCGGCTTTATCTGCGGCGTTTTTATCTTGTTTTCCCACCCAATCGAAGGCAGCCACTGCTGCAACCTCGGTAACGGAAGCGATAGCAGAAGCTAACTCATCACTAATTTTCATTTTTTGTTCATATCCCAGATGTATAAAAGAAAAGTACCTATCACTATGATACGTTTTTTGTGATCTGTCTGGCAAATAATGGGTGATTAAATCATCAGAGAATTTGGCGCCATAATGAAATAGTCGCCTAAATATAGGCGACTATTTATTTGATAATTAAAGCATTTCGACGATAGTGATACCACCGATAATCGAAATTAAGGCAGCTAATGTACTTAATAACACGGTTCCTGCTGAGGTTTCAGTATAGGCTTGGTTGCTAATTGCCAATGCGGGAACTGCGGTCGCCGTGGGTAGTACACCAATGATAAACGCGGCTTTAAGTAAATCATCTTGTAAACCTAAGGCGAGTCCAGTGCCTAAAATGAGCGCGGCTTGAACAAAATTTTTAATAAAGACGTTAAATATAATTTCCTTACTAATTGTAAGTTTTATCCCTGAAAGGAGCAGACCAAGGAAGAATAGAGCGACTCCGCCCGCGGTTTTGCCCAATTCGTTTACCGAGTTTTGTAATATTTCAGGTAATTTAACACCTAAAATAGCTAGTATTGCGCCTAGAATAGGGAGAAAAACTAAGGGTTGAGCAATGGCTTTACCAACTGATTTTAAGATACTGTTACCTTGCTGTGATCCGCTGATCATTAATAGAGTAAATGGGATAATAATAACGGTATAAATCAGGTTACCTAATACCATAGCTATCAAGCCTGATGACCCGACAGTTGCAAGTAATACAGGTGGCCCACAGTAGGCCATATCAGGAAAAGACACCGATAATGCTTGCATAGCCGCATCTTTTTTAGTGTGGCGAAAAATAAACTTACCAAAAATAAAACCAATCACATACGTTGCAATTAGTCCTACGGCTAGCGCTAATAAATAGTCAATATTGAGTAATACTGAAGGCGGTGCTTGTGCGGCTGCAAGAAATAATGCAAACGGTAATGCTATTTTAACCACAAAGTCAGCAAAGGCTTGGGAATACTCTCGTTTGATAAACCCATATTTACCCGATAGCCAACCAACGGCTAATCCAAGAACTATGGGCCCTAAAGCGGCAAGTATAATGTGAATTAGCATTAAAAACTCTCCTGATATTTTTCGGTAGGTTTTGCTTTATAAAAATCAGTAAAATGACAGTTAATATTTTCCCTTGTGGTTACTTTTATTTAAATTAAAGAACATATGTTTTTAGCAATGTTTAATAAAGAAACTAATTAATGTAATTTTAAATAACTATAATCATTTAAGGATAGTAATTATTCAATTAATATATTGATGTTAAAGGTGTTGTATACATAACATAATAAAAATAATAGTACTAATAAAATTTTATTAGTACTATTATGAGTATCAAAAACAGAATATCAAAAAAATATAGGCGCTTAATCAATTGTTTGTTTTTTTATGAGCGAAATAGTCATTAAACGATGATTAAGGGTTTTCTTAGTTACTAAAATGACTAATGAGAGTATTAATAAATCATCAAAGAAAGGTATTGTTTCTTTTACCAGGAGTATACCTAAAGCAGGATGTAATGAATTATTTTGTAACAGTTTATTACATTTGGTTGGCAAGGGGATCAATGCTATCTACACTAGCAGTAATCACAGCCTTTATTTTCCAGATTCTAAATTGTGAATTTTTTTATGAGGAAACCTATTTGTGGACACTTGGATACTAATAGGACTTGTATTCGTTTTCCTGCTAGTGCTAGCTCCGATACTTGCTATCATTGCCATCAATCGAACAGGTCGGATGCAGTACCAAATTTCGCTGTTAAATCAGAAGGTTTCTTCATTAGAAGCCCAGCTTTTAAACGCTAAATACACGCCAAGTATATCTGTCGATAGTGTGACGTCTTCCCAATCAGGTTTAGATGAAATACAAAATACGCACATAGAGCAAGAGGGGAGCGAATCTCTTTCGGGTGTTGATGCTAAACAAGACAAACAGCAAGAAATTTCCTCAATGAGCCATGTGACTTGTCTGCCAGTTGAAAAAGAGCATGATTTATCGGATACAGAAAACTCGCCTCTCATGAGGGAACAAACTACCCATGAAAATTCCCTTAATCATCCTTTAAGTAATGAAAGTATCAATCCGAATAGGTTTGATAACACGCAAGCACAGCGAGTAGACGCAAATCGGTTTAATCAAAATAAACCTGAGACAAAGCAAAATACTGCCAGTGACGATAAATCAATATTCAATCATTTCTTTAGTTGGTTAATGAAAGGAAACCCGGTAGCTAAAATTGGTATCCTACTGTTATTCCTAGGTGTCGCATATTTGCTGAATTACAGTGTGCAAAATGAAATTATTTCACCTCAAATGCGTTTAATCTTCAGCGCAGTAGGGTGCTTAGCTTTATTAGGTACTGGCTGGTGGCTACGGAATAAAAAGGCATTATTTGGGTTGATTTTACAAGGGGGGGCAATTGGTTGCTTGTATATCACTATTTTTGCTGCCTTTAAACTGTATACGATGATGCCTTATGGGATGGCATTTGCCTTTATGTTACTTATTTGCGCGGCAAGTATTGCTTTGGCATTATTGCAACGCACAATTAGTTTAGCTGTTCTTGCATCGATAGGTGGGTATTTAGCACCTATATTGCTTTCGACTGGCGGTGGAAGCCATGTTGTTTTATTTTCTTATTATTTGATGTTATCGATTGGTATCTTAGTTATTAGTGTGTGGCAAGCTTGGCGACCTTTAAATTTAGTTGGTATGGTGATGACTTATGGTGTTGCCATTTTATGGGGGTTAGATAATTACCAGTCAGACTATTATTTATCTTGCCAACTTTTTATTATCGCTAATTTAGTGGTATTTAATGCCTTAACACAGCTATTCTCACTACGCTTTGAACACAGTAAGCAATTGGTTGTTGATAATACACTTCTATTTGTCCCTCCTTTTATCAGTATTGCACTTCAATTCTTTATTTCAGAAGGGGAAGGTTTACTGCCAGCCTTTATTTCACTGATAGTAGGTTTGTTATATCTGATTACTGGTTTACAAGTGCATAAACGCTATAAATCCGCTGGCAAGAATATGGCATTAGCAAATATTATTATCGGTGCTGGGTTTATCACTTTAGCTATTCCATTAGCGCTAACATTTGAGTGGACCTCGATTATTTGGTCATTAGAAGGGTTGTTAATCCTTTGGTTCGGTTTACAGCAAAACCAGAAAAAAATGGTGGCTATCGGCTCGTTATTAATTGTTATTAGCGCAATCACTTTGTTAAGTGATTATCCTTATTTATATTGGAGTCGTAGTAGTACTTATATGGTTCCTGTGCTATTAATAGCCTGCTTTATGGCTGGTGGGCTTTTCCATATTCGTCGTAAAGAAGACAGTAACTTTACTTTATTTAGTTATGGTTTCTTAATTATTGGTTTGGTGACTTGGTTGTGCTGGTTACCGTTATTTACTGATATTTTATCATGGAGCCGTGAGTCTGAAGGCTTTATTATTCTAGTCTTGGTTGTTATTTCAGTTTGGTTCTGGCATTTATATGCTATCTATATTAATTGGGTACCTTTGCTACTTTGCCAGTCTATTCTATGGATTGCAGGTTATTATTATCTTGGTTTAGATTTCTTAAACGACCAAAACCCAATGGGGCGTGGTGAAGGTTCTCTCATATGGCCAGTTGTTTTAGGTAGTTCTATTTTATTTGTTATTCATGCATATAAGCTTCGTGATCGTTGGATGCAAAGAATACTCCATAGCGCCAATTTATGGCTAATTCTTGCGTTTATTGCCACTCAAGTGAATTGGTTCGTCTCCATTTTACCTTGGGGCATGCACGAAATGGGATATTTTATTTATGTCATGGCCATAACGCTAACTATTATTGTTCTCTATTGGCTACAACAAAATAGAATGCCGCCGATGAAACGTAATGGACTGATTTATTGGTATTCGATGACTCCTGTTGCTATCGGGCTAATTATATTGTCCGGCTATGCTAATTTAGAAGATGGTAAATTGACATTTTGGAATTATATACCGCTAATCAATCCATTAGATGAAGCTGGGTTATTTAGTATCGCTACGTTAGTTTTAATACGTAAAGGGCTTTCTCAAAAAATACGTAAAGTAACAGCGGTTAACTTTTGGGTTTTACGTAGTTTGTTAGTAGTCACAATTGCACTTTCTGCTTATTGGTTTAACGGTATTTTAATTCGTGCAATAGCAGATTTTGCTGAGCTAAATTGGAACTATGACACACTTTATGATTCACGCTTAGTGCAAACTGTACTTTCTATCAGTTGGGCACTGGCTGCCTTAGTCTGTATTATTATTGCCTCTATTAAGAAAAATCGAATTTGGTGGTTTATGGGGGCTGGTATTTTTGCTTGTGTTATTGCCAAGTTATTCTTAATTGATATATACGGGCAAGGTGGTATTTCTCGTGCAATTTCTTTTATTGGTGTTGCATTATTAATTTTAATTGTTGGGTATTTTTCGCCATTACCACCAAAAGATACAAAAGGGAAAGTTGAAAAGGAGATACAACCATGAGTTTAATTAAAAATACAGGACTAGTAAGGCTCATTACAGTCTTCTCATTGTCATTATTGTTTTCAAGTCATTTGAATGCAGAGGCAGTAGAAGAGGTTACTCCTTATAGTTTTTATCAAGGCTCAGAAATAAATGTTCTTGATTCATCGGCTCCTTTTTACTGGTTAGAGCTTCCCGTAAATGCGTATATGAACTCAGCGTACCCCAAAACGTTGCAAGATGTTCGAGTCTTTAATGGTACTGGTAATGAAATACCTTCAGTATTATTTTCGGATACGGAAAAATCCGTTTCAAATGAAAAGATCATTTTTACACCACAGCGTTTGGTCACTCAGGTTGATAGCGTTAACTCCCATGATGATGTGCGTAGAGAAAAGCAACATCTATTAGTAGAATCTATCCCTGGCAAAGTGAATAGAATTGAGTTGCCTAGTATGCAAGTTAAAGACAACGTGGCTTATCAGGCTTATTTATTAACGAAAAATCAAAGTCAAACTAAAGATACGCCAATTAAAAACCTAGTATTAGACTGGGCTAAAAGCGAGAAAGAATGGCAGGCAAAGGTATTTGTTTTTGCCAGTGACGACAAAGAAAATTGGCTAAATATAGCAACAAATCAGCCGATTATGAATTTGAAGTTAAATTCAGAAACTATTGCAAGCAATAATATTGAGTTATTAAATGGCAACTCAAAGGCATTGAATGCACCTTATCTTATGGCTGTAATAGTAAGTGGTCCAGATATTGTTATACCTGACTTATTAAAGGTCAATACGACCTCTAGCGTGCTTAATTCAACTTATCGTCAAGAACTATTTCATTTTGAGATGACGAATGATGGTGTTTCAAAAGATCATATAATCTATCAATTACCAAGAGCACAGCCACTGAGTGAATTACAAATACAATTGCAACAATCAAACCGTGTGATCCCACTAAAAATAGAGTATTCATCTGATAGAGGTGAAAGCTGGAAATTACTCACTAACATTGTTGCATATAATCAAACAATAGATGGTGATTTAATTAGCAATCCGAGCACAGCGCTCTATGGTGAAATGGTGGGGAAAGTAAGAATTTCAGCCCTCAAAGGGAGTTGGGAAGATCAGCCACCAAGGCTAACGGGAAAACGAGATGCTTATAACCTTATTTTTAATTTGCAAGGTCCCGCTCCGTATTTACTTGTTTGGGGGAATAAACAAGCTAGTTTTGATGAATTGACCACAAGCCAGCTTGTAGGGAAACCAGATAGCGTTGATGAGTTAATGACAAATTATCCTCAGCTATTTCTTGATAATACAATCATTGAGTTGGGTGGTGTAGATAGGCTAACTATAACGGAAGTGGTTGACGGTAGTTTTAACTGGTTGACGATTACCTTATGGGTATTGTTATTTGTTGGAATATTAGTATTAATATATTTCTGCTGGTATTTGTTAAGAGAAGTCAATTCTACAGATAAGGCGAATCATGAAGAATTATAACTAGATATTGGTATTAACCAAATAGGGAATAGTACCCTATTTGGTTTCGATTTACGTCATTGACAGTTCTGACGTCTCTTTACTTAATCATGAGAACACTTACTTATAGCCTGTTTTTTCTGACAGGGATTTGCGCTAAAACAGTCATAACGGAATAGGAGATAATGATGAAAAAAACATTACTAGCTCGTATATTTATTATGATCGTTATTTTGACTGGCTTTTCAATAGCGGCCCAAGCTGCGAATAATACAGTATTAACAGAAATTATAGCGCACAATAAAGTAGCGTATGAGTATGTGTTACAAAATACAGACCAAAATGAAGCAGATATAGAGTTTGAAAGGGAAGCGAAAGAACTTGATAGTTCTCAGTTGCGTAATATTGTTAACGATAAACGTTTTACTGGCCGACAATTCAGAATACATGAAAAGTAAGTCATATCTGAATTTTTTGCTGTAAATATGCGTATATTGAGTAATAAATCTACGACCTACATAAAGGAAATTCTATGCATCAAGGCCAATGTTTGTGTGGTTCTGTAAAAATCACAACAGCAAAAGATATTAGTCATGTCAGTGTATGCCATTGTGGAATGTGTCAAAAATGGAATGGCGGCCCAGGCTTTAGTGTTGATTGTGGTAACGATTTAATGGTAGAGGGGCAAGAGTCTGTGTCAATTTTTGCATCATCTCAATGGGGAGAACGTGCATTTTGTAAAAATTGTGGTTCACACCTTTTTTATCATTTACTCACACCTTCAACATATTATGCATCAGCAGCTTTATTTAAAGAGAGTAAAGATGCGCAAATGAGTATGCAAATTTACATAGATAGTAAGCCCAAATATTATAACTTTGTTGAAAGAACACCCATGTTGACAGAGAAAGATATTATGGAAATGATGTCCCCATCATCGGATTAAACTCTGTGGCTATAGATTTAATAGTAAGTAATAAGGAATGCAGTGGCAGTCGATCAGACTATATTTTTTTGATTCTATTCGTTAAATTGACCTCTTATTTGTCATGCGGTCGACTTAAATTTGTTTTACAATTAAGGTAATGACTAGGTTTAGAAGTTGTTCAGAGGAATAACAAATGAATAGTATGAAAGGAATGCGTCATGCGAGTAATATCGCGTGGGTACTACAATGGATATTAAATATTGGCTTGATCTCACTCGCTGCCGTACTTGTATTCTTTTTAGCTAAAGAAACGGTGACAATGGCTTCATTAATGTTTGGTAGCTCAAAAGGGGCGACGGCCTATGAGTTGTTAGAAGGCATTGTCATTTATTTTTTATACTTTGAGTTTATTGCCTTGATAATAAAATATTTTATGTCGGGCTATCATTTCCCGTTAAGGTATTTTATCTATATTGGTATTACTGCGATTATTCGTTTAATTATCGTTGATCATAGTGACCCTATGACAACTTTGTTGCATGCAGGGGCGATTTTGGTACTAGTCGTTGCACTTTATATTGCAAATACTGAAAAATTAAAGCGTGAATAACATACATTAGTGTAATTTACTTGCATACAAAAAAAGTGTAATTATTATTCCTTTTTTTGTATGCGCAGACTCGAAGTCAAATACTTAAGTGATATACCCTGCATTTAAATCTATAAGTTAATAAAATTTAAGATATGTAATTTTTGGTAATTAAAATTAATATAAATAATTCTAATATTTTATTTTGTAACTGGTTTATCCTGTAAAAACTAATCACAAAAATATTTTACTTTTATATATAGGTTATTTACTGTTATAAAGTTTCTATTCTAATAACATAAGTAGCTTGTAAATATGACAACAAAAACACTTCCCAAGAAAAAAGGGTTCTTAAACCGTGTCGAGCGCATCGGTAATGTTATGCCTGATGTGACTATGCTGTTTGTGTACGCCCTGATTATATGTTGGTTTTTATCTTATCTGCTTTCTTTCGTAGATTTTAGTTATTACCATCCTATTTCAAAAGAAAAAATTGCTATAGTTAATATGTTTCAGTATGAGGAAATCATATTATTTATCACTGCGGCAGTTAAAAACTTCATTAATTTCCCTCCTCTTGGTATCACGATAGTGGCAACATTAGGTATTGGTATTGCTGAAAGCAGTGGTTTCATTAATACCGCATTGAAAAAAATGTTGTCGTTTATTTCACCAAGAATGTTAACGCCTACAGTGGTGTTTGTGGGGATTGTTTCTCATATTGCTTCAGATTCTGCCTATGTCATTTTAATGCCAGTTGCAGCAATGATGTTTTATGCGAGTGGTCGTCATCCATTAGCTGGGATTGCTGCTGCATTTGCAGGCTTAGCGGGGGGATTTACTGCAAGCTATACGCCATCAATTATTGACCCAATCATGCAAAGTTTTACGCAAGATGCTGCACAAATGCTAGCGCCGGGTTATAGCGTAAATGTTTTATGTAACTATTTCTTTAGTTTGGGTGGTACATTCGGGGTTATTTTTACCTGTTGGTTTATCACTGAGAAGATTGTTGAACCATGGCTAAATAAAAACTGCCCAATCAGTTCAAACGAAGTTGATACTGATTCTGAAAAAAATTTAGGTAAAATTACTGCTGCTGAGAATCGTGCTTTTCGTATTTCTGGTTTAGTACTAATTGCTTTAGGTATCGGATTATTTGCACTATTATGGCCAGAGAACTCTCCATTACGTGGGCCGGATGGTAGCTTAACTAGCCCTAAAGCACCTATCATGCAAATTGTTGTGCCTTTATTATTTATTTTCTTTGCTTTGCCAGGCATTGTTTATGGTTATATGACGAAATCTTTTACATCAACAAAAGATGTTGTCAAGGCAATGGAAAATATTACTAAGTCACTTATCCCATTTATTGTTTTTGCTTTTTTTGCTGCCCAATTTTTATATTCATTCCAACATTCTAATTTAGGCACATTATTAGCGCTTTCAGGGGCAGAGTTATTACGTACACTTGATATGCCATCTGGAATGACCGTTTTTGGCGTTATTCTATTAACGGCTATCTTAAATATTATGATTACTTCTGCGACATCAAAATGGGCAATTATGGCGCCAGTATTAGTGCCTATGCTAATGGCAGTCGGAATTTCACCTGAATTAACACAAGCGGCATTTCGTGTCAGCGACTCTGCAATGAATGTGAGCACACCGATGTTTCCGTTTTATCCGTTAATCCTGATGTATTGCCAGAAATACTATAAAAATGCAGGAATAGGAACATTGTGCTCAATGATGATCCCATTCACCGTTGGGCTATTAATTATTTTAACTTCAACATTATATTTATTCTGGGCTTTTGATATCCCAATTGGTTTCGACAGTGGTTACACATGGCATCCTGCACCATAAGTAGGGCCAATACCCTACCTATTAAATAGGTAGGGTAAATATAGTTAATGCAAGGAATATAAAATGAACGAATTAGGTAAGCAATTAGAGCAGCGTTTTTACCGCTATCTCGCTATTGAAAGCCAAAGTGACGCAGCAAGCACGGTTGTTCCAAGCACAGAAGGGCAACGTGAGCTGGCAAAATTATTAGCGCAAGAGCTTGAAAGTTATGGCTTGAAAGATGTTTATATCGATGACCATGCCATCTTATATGCAATGCGCCCAGGCAATAAGCCTTCAGCGCCAAAAATAGGTTTTGTGACTCATTTAGATACTGTTGATGTTGGGTTATCTCCCATCGTTAAGCCTCAAACCTTAAGATATGAAGGCAAAGATTTATGTTTAAATGAAAAAGAAAATATTTGGTTTAAATCAGATGAGCACCCTGAAGCTGCACCTTATATCGGTGAAGAGATTATTTTTAGTGATGGAACTAGCGTACTTGGCGCAGATAATAAAGCCGCTGTAACGGTTGTCATGGAATTAATGAATAAGCTGCAATATGCCGATTTTGATTGTGGGGATATCTACGTTGCGTTTGTACCCGACGAAGAAATTGGCCTACGCGGTTCTAAAATTATGGATTTATCTCGTTTTAACGTTGATTTTGCTTATACCATTGACTGTTGTGCTCTTGGTGAGGTTGTGTACGAAACGTTTAATGCTGCTTCTATTGAAGTTTCAATTAAAGGTATTACCGCGCATCCTATGTCAGCTAAGAATGTATTGTTGAATCCTATTCGTGTAGCTCATGATTTTATTGGTTGCTTTGATCGTTTTGATACCCCAGAACATACAGAGCATCGCGAAGGCTACTTTTATGTGACAGATTTAATAGCAAATCCTGATAATGCTAAAATTAAAATGGCGATCCGTGATTTTGACCGTCATAGTTTTTCAGCTCGAAAACACTTTATAAAACAAGCGATTGAGTTAATAAAAGCGCGTCATCCGCGTGCAAAAATTGAGTGCAACATTGTAGATGTGTATAGCAATATTAGCGACTCATTAGGAGATGACTGTACAGCGATTGATTTAATTTTTGATGCATTGAAAATTCAAGAGGTTGAACCTAAGGTGATCCCAATGCGCGGTGGTACGGATGGCTCTGCTTTATCAGCAAGAGGTATCTTAACCCCAAATTATTTTACTGGTGCACTTAATTTCCACTCATGTTTTGAGTTTTTACCAATCAGCTCTTTTGAGAAAAGCTACTTAGTATCAGAAACCATTTGTCGTTTAGTTGGAAAAAAATAACATATCATTTTATTCTTAATATAAAGGCCACTCAATAAGGTGGCCTTTAATTATTAATACCCATAATTCATTCATGTAAATTATAATTTAGTTATTTTTAATAAAACAAAAATAAATAAAAAAGTGTATATGACTTTTTTATTTATTCATTTATTATTTTTCACTATTAGGTTTAAAATCCAATAGGGGTATTAATTGATTAATATTATAATAATTGACGACAGTAATATTGTAATTCGTGGTTTTGAGGCTATTTTTTCACGTCAAATACGTTTTAAAATTGTTGCTTCTTTTTCATCACTAGAACACGTGATTACATGGAATAGATGCCAAAAAGCAAATATGATTTTAATCAGTAGTGATAGTTTTCGTTATGACTCACTAAAAACAATCCAGACATTACGTCGAACTCAACCAGATGTTGGGATCATTATTTACAATGTAAGAAATAACCCTGCATTTTTTTTAAAAGCATTAGATATTGGCATTTTCGGTTTATTGAGTATCAATGTGACAGAAGAAGACATTATTGAAGCTATCCAAATTGTAAGTGTTAAACGGAGAATTATATCGCCGGATATTGCCCAAGACCTTGCTCTACAGCGGTTAGTTTATAGTAATCAACAAGATTTATATGATTTATTATCGGGGCGTGAGTTAGAAATCATGTTAATGATCACTCAGGGAATGCCTATAAAACGGGTAGCGGAGTCCCTTTCCTTAAGCCCTAAAACAGTAAATACCTATCGATATCGAATGTTTAGTAAACTTAATATCTGTAGTGATGTAGAATTAACTCATATAGCTATCAGTTATGGTTTAATCACAGCAAAACAGGGTTTACTCGAGTGTCAGAACAGTTCGAACCGAAAGCTTTCTTAAAAACAGTTACTAATCAACCTGGTGTATACCGTATGTATGACGCTGGGGAAACGGTTATATATGTAGGAAAGGCAAAGGATCTTAAGAAACGCTTAGCAAGTTATTTTCGTGAAAATGTGGGTAGCCGCAAAACAGAGCAGTTGGTAAAGCAAATCGCCTCTATTGATGTGACGGTGACTCATACTGAAACAGAAGCGCTATTACTTGAGCACAACTACATTAAGTTGTACCAGCCACGTTATAACGTATTGTTACGTGACGATAAATCTTATCCATATCTATTTTTAAGCAGTGAAACTCATCCTCGAATTTCGATGCACCGAGGGGCGAAACATGCTAAAGGCGAGTACTTCGGCCCTTTCCCGAGTTCTTATGCGGTAAGGGAAACATTAGCGTTAATGCAGAAGTTATTTCCGATACGTCAATGTGAAGATAGCATGTATCGAAATCGCTCAAGGCCTTGTTTACAATATCAAATTGGTCGTTGCTTAGGTCCCTGTGTTAAAGGGTTGGTTTCCGATGAAGACTATAATCAACAAGTGGAATATGTACGTTTATTTTTAACGGGTAAAGATAAACAAGTTTTGGCTGGTTTAGTTGACCGTATGGAAAAGGCAAGTTTAGAACTACGCTTTGAAGATGCAGCGCGTTTTAGAGATCAAATCCAAGCGGTAAGAGCTGTCACGGAAGAGCAATATGTATCTGGTGATAGCGATGACCTAGATGTTATTGGTGTTTCTTTTGAATCTGGTCTTGCTTGCGTGCATGTACTTTTTATTCGTCAAGGGAAAGTCCTTGGTAGTCGCAGTTATTTCCCTAAAATTCCAGCAGATACACAGCTTGAGGAAGTGGTTCAAACCTTCTTAGGTCAGTTTTATTTGCAGGGGAGTGAAAATAGAACTCTACCTGGCGAAATCTTATTAGATTTTGCATTAACAGAAAAAGAATTATTAGCTGAGTCTCTTTCTGAGATCGCGGGACGTAAAATTCATATTCAAAGTCAGCCACGTGGTGTGAGGGCTCGTTACTTAAAATTAGCGAGAACGAATGCATCAATTGCGCTTTCAACAAAATTAGCGCAACACTCGACGGTGCAACAACGTATGGAAGCACTAGCAAAAGTGGTTAATTTAGAAAACATCAATCGTATGGAGTGTTTTGATATTTCACATACGATGGGGGAGCAAACAGTCGCCTCTTGTGTTGTGTTTGATAAATCGGGCCCGGTGAAATCAGAGTATCGACGCTATAATATTACAGGGATCACCCCTGGAGACGATTACGCGGCTATGCATCAAGTTTTAACACGGCGTTATGGTAAACACATTGATGAAAGCAAAGTTCCTGACATTATCTTTATTGATGGGGGTAAAGGCCAATTAGGGCAGGCAAAGGAGGTGTTTAATTCACTAGAGGTTGATTGGGATAAAAAACACCCATTGCTGATTGGCGTTGCAAAGGGTAGCGACCGTAAAGCGGGGCTTGAAACCTTATTTTTAAAACCAGAAGGCGAAGGTTTTTCATTACCACCTGATTCCCCAGCTTTGCATGTAATCCAACACATCCGAGATGAATCACATAATCATGCGATTACGGGGCATCGACAACGACGAGCAAAAGTCAAAAGTACTAGTGCATTAGAGTCAATTGAGGGGGTTGGCCCGAAACGTCGGCAGATGTTGCTAAAATATATGGGCGGGTTACAACCTTTACGTAATGCAAGTATAGAAGAAATCGCAAAAGTGCCCTCGATCTCATACGCCCTTGCAGAAAAGATTTATAATGCATTGAAACAGTGAGTGTCTTAGGGCAACATATTCATAATATCCAACTTGGTCAAAAAGTTAGTGAGCGTGATGAAATTAAACATACCAACGTGGTTGACATTATTTCGCGTCATCCTAATACCGTTTTTTGTATTAGCCTTTTATCTCCCTGTTACTTGGGGGCCGTTTGCATGCGCGCTTATTTTTGTTATCGCAGCGGTAACTGATTGGTTTGATGGCTTTTTAGCAAGACTGTGGAAGCAGACTACAAAGTTTGGTGCTTTTTTAGATCCTGTTGCTGATAAAGTTATGGTTGCCACGGCGTTAGTGTTAGTCACTGAAAGTTACGATGTTTGGTATGTGACTTTGCCAGCAGCAACCATGATTGCACGTGAAATTATTATTTCTTCTTTACGTGAATGGATGGCAGAGATAGGAAAACGTAGCAGTGTGGCTGTTTCTTGGATTGGTAAATTTAAAACCACTGCTCAGATGATGTCACTGGTCGGTTTATTGTGGCGTCCAACGCCATTGATTGAAAACCTTTCAATCGCATTAATGTATGTTGCAGCTATCTTAACATTTTGGTCAATGTTCCAATATTTAAAGGCTGCATGGGGTGATTTGAGCGAAGCGTGATCGAAATGATTGAAAAAACAGCGAACGATCCAATTATTTCAATAATTGTATTGACTCGATAGGTGAAATCAGTAGAATGCAACGCATCGAACGGCAACATGGTTTACGAAAATAAATAAGTAAATCAGCCAGTTTGAAAAGCATAAGCTGAAAAGTGAAGCTTTACGCGGGAATAGCTCAGTTGGTAGAGCACGACCTTGCCAAGGTCGGGGTCGCGAGTTCGAGTCTCGTTTCCCGCTCCAAATTTCGAAAGAAATTCGGATAAGGCGCGTTAGCAAAGCGGTTATGCACCGGATTGCAAATCCGTGTAGCTCGGTTCGACTCCGGGACGCGCCTCCAAAATTTAGCCCAGGTGGTGAAATCGGTAGACACAAGGGATTTAAAATCCCTCGGCCTTTAGGCTGTGCGGGTTCAAGTCCCGCCCTGGGCACCATCTTAAAGTAATTAAACGCTATTAAGTGTTTTATTTTAAGTTAGCTAATCACAATGTGTTTTATTAAATGCATGGGTTAGTCGGGTAGATTAATAATTTATCCAAGTTTTTGAGAAAGACAATTTAGCCCAGGTGGTGAAATCGGTAGACACAAGGGATTTAAAATCCCTCGGCCTTTAGGCTGTGCGGGTTCAAGTCCCGCCCTGGGCACCATCTCAATTTTAATCAGAAATGATTAAAATTAGCAATTAACCACCTTTAGGTGGTTTTTTTGTATCTAACTCCCTTCAAATATTTAGTATCTGCTGAACTGATGTCGTTTAATTAGGTGTATTTATTCTTTATATTCAATGTGTTTCTTTTGAAATAGCATAGGTATTTTTGATTGTGTCAACTAACGCGAAATTCGTGTAAAAAACCGTAAGTCAGACCGTTCTGTTAGTGTTTTGTGTCACTATTCTGATTCTTAAAGAGGATCAGGCTATGTCTAACATGAAAACTGAAGTTGTAGTTGTACGATTAACTAAACATGAACGAGCGTTATTAGATACAGTAAAAACAAAACCGTTATTAGCAGATTGGTTGAAAGAAATTGCTATGGCAGAGGCTAAACAACAGGAGAACAAAGAAGAGTAAGGCAGCTTTAACGGTACAGAAATCAATCGAGTCATTTAATATGATGATAGAAAAGTTAATTTTTGATTAATTATTCATTTTTGATAGTATCAAATTAGATGACTTAATTGGAATTTGAGAAGTGATGATAAAAGGAATTTTGTTTACGTTAATACTCGTACTCGCTTCTGGCTGCACAACGAAAAAGCTAGATGCCCCTTATGGGTTTAAGTGGGGGCAAACCCCTAATGATATAAAAAAATTACAGTTAAAAGGATTGCAATGTACTGAGTTTCAAGAAGGAGGTGCGTTATGTTCATCAGCAAACTCTCCTCAAATAGCAAATAAACTGTTTTTATTGATGTTTTCTCGGGAAAAAAATACTCTAATGCTCGTTTCCTCCCAAGGAAAAGATAGCCGTGACCAATCAGTCATTTTGGCTGAGTATGATGCGATTAACCAGAAAATGTTTGAAGTATATGGTTTGCCAAAGCAAACAATTGAACGCTATAAACGAAATGTTTATTTCTTAGATAAAATATCTGATGACGAAACAACACCATTTAAGCGAGTTTATGAGAAAGATGGCATGCAGATTATGGTCGGTATTGTTAGTAATGCCCATTTTCGCAAAATTCACAATAAAAAAGATATTGTTTACTCAGTGATGGTTATACATAATTTAATACCCCCTAAGCCGCAATAAGCGGCTATCAAATTATTTATACAGGTTATGGCTGTTTATTGTTTCTCTTGGTAATGGTTTTAGGCATATCCTTTACCTCTGGATGAGTTCTTTAATATCTTGCAGTATTTCCCAAGTGCGTCATAGGATTGCTCTGGGAACATGATGATACGTTCCTTAATCTCAACAGCAGATATTTAAAAAATTATATTTCAATGTCTTATATTTGCTGGGGTGATGAGTGCTATAATGACAGTCGCCTTGGCGTCACAAAAATATATGGTCATTATTCTAGAGAGAAAGCAACTAACCTTGAGCGAGAGTTAGATTTATTACGCCGTGTTATTGAAACTCTCAATGATTTAAAATAGGTAATTAGTGGGAAAGTAACCAATAAACTGGTCTGTTCACCCTATTTATTTTCACTCTGTCTTAAGTAAATGGATAATATCAGGTATATTAGACCCTGATTGTTAGCTACCAAGAAAAAATTACTATGATTATCAAACCTAAAATTCGTGGTTTTATCTGCACTACAGCTCATCCAGCAGGCTGTGAAGCCAATGTTCGTGAGCAAATTGCCTACGTGAAATCACGTGGCGAGTTGAAAAATGGCCCTAAGAAAGTTTTAGTTATTGGTGCATCCACCGGTTACGGTCTGGCCTCTCGTATCAACGCCGCATTTGGCAGCGGAGCCGCTACCATTGGTGTATTTTTTGAAAAACCAGGCAGTGAAAGTAAAACAGGTTCTGCGGGCTGGTACAATTCCGCCGGCTTTGACAAAGCAGCGAAAGAAGAAGGCCTGTATGCAAAAAGCATTAATGGTGATGCCTTTTCTGATGAATGCCGTCAAACCGTTATTGACTTGATTAAACAAGACTTAGGCCAAATTGATTTAGTGGTTTATTCACTGGCATCACCAGTGCGTAAAATGCCTGAAACAGGTGAAATTGTACGTTCAGCCTTGAAACCTATTGGTGAACCGTACAAATCTGTTGCGCTGGATACCAACAAAGATGTGTTGATTGAAGCTGTTGTTGAACCCGCCAATGAACAGGAAATCGCAGATACAGTGAAAGTCATGGGTGGCCAAGACTGGGAACTGTGGATGAATGCGTTAGATGAAGCGGGTGTTTTAGCCGATAACGCACAATCTGTAGCTTATTCTTATATTGGTACGGATTTAACATGGCCAATTTATTGGCATGGTACATTGGGTAAAGCAAAAGAAGATTTGGACCGTGCGGCTCATGCAATCAATCAAAAATTGCAAGCTAAGGGTGGGGCAGCGTATGTTGCTGTATTAAAATCTGTTGTAACACAGGCTTCCTCTGCAATTCCTGTCATGCCGTTATATATCTCTATTGTCTTTAAGATTATGAAAGAAAAAGGGATCCATGAAGGCTGTATTGAACAAATTCAACGCTTATTTGCCACTAAGTTATTCAATGACGCAGTGCCAGAGACCGATGAAAAACATCGTCTACGTTTAGATGATTGGGAATTGCGTGATGACGTACAAAACACATGCCGTGAAATTTGGCAGCAGCTTAATGATAACAACATCAATGAACTAACGGATTACCAAGGCTATAAAGCTGAGTTTCTCCGTCTGTTTGGCTTTGGCCTAAATGGTGTTGATTATGATGCTGATCTCAGCGGTGAAGTGAATTTTGAAGTGAAAGAGTTAATGTAGTTATATTCGTCTTCATTTTCAACTTAATAGAAACCCGCTACTTGCGGGTTTCTATTTTTAGCTATCTTTGTAAATCATACGCATCTGTTTTATCTTGTTAGTTGAATTATTGCAATACGGTAATTTCACCATCGCGGATGAGAGCTTTAGAAATAACCGTTCCATTTTCATCAAATTCGGTCACTATTCCAACGAGTTTTTCATTTTTAAATGTGCCCGTAATATTGGGTTTATTACTAGGTGTGTCGTGATAAATTATAAATGGCCCTGATAATTTACCTTGCAGTGTGTTGACTTCGATATCGTTACGGCCACTCTCATGGTAAGTGCGGACAGTTCCATGTACCTTGCAGTCTTTGAGTTCAATATGGGATTCAGGCTTGCCATTTTCATAGTAGGTTTTGATATATTTATCAAAACATCCTTTAGATACCCATGTTTTAAATTTTGGCTGACCATTATCGTACTCAACTTCAAATGCTCCTTCAGAAATACCTTTAGGTGCCTCTGTGGAAGGAAAGTCTATTTTTTTTAATTCACTTAAATCTCCAAATTTTGAATCTGAGTTTGAATTAGAATTTGGAGATCCTCCAAGTTGGCACCCAGAAACTAATAAAACTAAAGAAAATAATGCAACAGATTTAATTGGTTTTAGTTTGAACATGTAGCCTCTATTATTGCTGTGAAAAAATAATGGATTCAATTGCATATAAAACTATAGCCTTTTTATGACCACATAGGGTGAGAATTATCCTAAACCATTTATTTTTAATGAGTTCTGGATATTTTAAAAGGGGAACTTAGGTGAATAAAAATTGATGTTAGTCATCTTGATAATAAGGTAATTTAGTCAGTTAATGTGATTTATATAATCAGGGAGTCATAGATGTTAGTTGTTGAAATGTTGAGTACCGGCGATGAGGTTTTACACGGACAAATAATTGATACAAATGCCGCTTGGTTGGCAGACTGTTTTTTTCAACAAGGTCTCCCTTTGAGTAGCAGAACAACGGTTGGTGATAATTTAGATTGTTTAGTCGCTACTTTCCTTGAGCGTAGTTTATCTGCAGATATTCTCATTGTTAACGGCGGGCTTGGGCCAACAAGTGATGATTTAAGCGCCTTGGCGGCGGCTAAAGCTGCGGGAGTTCCATTAGTTGAACATTCTCAGTGGGTTGAAGCCATGGAGCGTTATTTTATTGCCAGAGGGCGGGTTATGCCTGAAACGAATCGTAAACAAGCACTACTCCCTGAAAATGCTGAATTAATTGATAACCCTGTAGGAACGGCTTGTGGCTTTTCTTTAGTCTTGAATGATTGTCTGATTTTTTTTACTCCTGGTGTTCCTTCTGAATTTAAGGTTATGGTGAATGAGCAAATTTTGCCAAGGTTACGAGCACATTTTACAT
This sequence comes from Providencia hangzhouensis, assembly GCF_029193595.2. Classification (NCBI taxonomy): domain Bacteria; kingdom Pseudomonadati; phylum Pseudomonadota; class Gammaproteobacteria; order Enterobacterales; family Morganellaceae; genus Providencia; species Providencia hangzhouensis. Next base: position 2,842,301 of record NZ_CP135052.1, on the reverse strand, counting down.
TGCCAGAGCCACCAGTTTGTTTACGCCTAACCAGTTTTGGCCGTAGTGAAAGTAGTCTTGCGAAGCAATTTGATAGCTTACCTTTACCTGAAAACTGTGTTTTAGGCTATCGTTCTTCAATGCCTATTATTGAATTAAAGCTAACGGGACCTGCGTCACAAAAAGAATTGATGGAAAGAGATTGGCAATTAGTGAAGCAAGGAGTAGGGGACAACTTGATATTTGAAGGGACAGAAGGTTTAGCGCAAAAAATTGGCAAATCCCTAAGAGAAAGGAAATTACAAATAATAGTCAGTGAACAATTTAGCGCAGGGCTGTTAAGTTGGACATTAGATTCAGCGGGGATCGCTATTTCTTCCAGTCAAATTTTGCCATCTGACGTGGAACAAACATTGAAAATTTTAGCGCAAAGAGCTCAAAATATAGCAATCAATCATCCTTTATCTATTGGTTTAGTGGTTGGCGAATATAATGAGCAATATTTAAACGTTGCTCTATCAACACCAGATATGTGTTATGCGCAGAGAATTCATTATTTACCAAATAATCATTCACAGAAAGAAAAACAAGAAGTCAGTGTAATGTTAATATTAGATATGTTGTCTCGTTGGTTAAATGGTCGCGAGGTTATTGGCTACTATGAATGGTTAGTACAAACAGAAACACTTATTTTTGAGAGTTAGGTGGTTATGAAGTTAAAAGATTATAAGTATATTCCTGTTCCTGAAGAGAGGCCGTTTCAACCAGAATTTCAGTCAATAATAACAGAATCTATTTATTGGCTGAGTTGCATATTAAAAGACAAGCTCCATAGCATGTATGTGTATGGTAGTGTTGCAAAAGGCTGTGCGAAGCCACAGCAATCGGATTTAGATCTATGCATTATATTATGTGGTGCCCTTACTCAATTAGAAACAACCAGATTGAATGAAATACAAGTTCAATTAACAGTTAATCATATTGAGGTCAGCAAAATTGATTTTGATATTGGTATTCTTACGGATGTGATGAGTGAGGCTAATCTATATAGTTGGGGATATTGGATTAAGCATCATTGCCGTTGCATTTATGGATATGACTTAGCAACACATTTTAGCCAATTTGTTCCTTCGCGAGAAATAGCAGAAGCAGTTAATGGCGATTTTGTTAATGTATTGAATGATTATATCGATCAAATTAATCATTGTCATGATGACTCTGAGCTAAAGTTATTATATCGGGCGGCATCGAGAAAGCTCATTCGTTCCACTAATATATTACGTTGGAAAAATGATAGTGACTGGCCAGAAACATTATTTGAATATATACAAAAATTCGTTCAATATTATCCAGAACGACAAAATGAAATAAATTATTTTTTACGTCAAAGTATAGAGCCTTTTGCTGATGAGGAATTTTTGAAATATTTAGCCCAGTTTATCAGCTGGTTGGATGTTGAGCATTCTAATGTTGTTAATAAATGAGCCAATTATGGCTCATCCGGTTGTAGTGCCTCAATGATATAATTAATACTTGAAACTCCACTCTTACAAGCTTTATTTTTTAAAACAATCGGGGTTTTATCAATGGCCATTTTTACTGAAGATAATTGTTCGGTGTAGGTTTGTGCTCCAATAATCTCTGGATTATTATGTAAGTATTCAATAACTACATCGACTTTTTGATAAAACTGGTCACACGAGTTGCCACCCGTTTCTAAGATTTTTAGTTCATTAAGAGTATTTGGAATAAGTTGTTTCGTATGCTGTTGTACTTGCTCGATATACTTTCCTGACTTTGCTTGCTCAACTATAGTCATCACCTGATTTTTCATATTTAAAAACGAGTAGATAACTGTAATTAAAGCGATAGCTAAAATTATATTGATACTAATACTGATCCAGAGTAAGTGTTTTTTCATTACATTCCTTGAGTGAAAAATAAATCTGCAATACATAGCTTAGTGGAGTGAATAATCCATGTATGTAAGATTAACACGAAAAAACAAGGTAACCCAATAATAGGCTACCTAGATTACTATAATTAATAGCGGCTATCGGACAGTCAAAACAGAAATTTTTGAATTTTGAATAACCATTGATGCTGTTGAACCTAAAAAGTATGTGGACATACCTGGGCGCCTTGACCCAATAACGATTAAATCAGCAGAAATTTCCTCTGCAACACGTAAGATTTCATCTCTTGGTGTCCCCATTAAAACTTGAGCACTGTATTTATCATTTGGAATATTAAATTCTTTAATTATTTCAGCGAGCTGCTTCGTGACGTTTTCTTGTTCACTATCCGCTTTTTCAGCAAAACCAAATCCCATTGTGGTATAGAAAGGAACAGTAGGAATAATTGCCAAAAAATGAATATGTGCTTTTTCATATTCAGCAAGGTATTGAATATGGGCCATAACTAAATGTGCTAAGCTTTTTTCTGTTATATCAATAGGAACTAAAATTTTATTATACATGTTTTTCTCCAGCTTTTATTTATTGAGCTCATGTTGTAATCGGATCATTAGTTTATTAATAGTACGGCAGTTAAACCAGCACATGGCCGAGTTAATCAAAATAATGCTAATTTACGTATAATCATTACATTTTTCGGAATTTATGATAGCGGATCAACGATTCAAATACTTTGACGGCGGAATCAACTTAAGCAACTTAAAGTAGTATTTATGGGCTGTTTTTCATGCGCTTTGTGCTATACAAAACGTGAATGCTTTGAATCATCATCTTCCTGTTATATGATCTATACATGATTTGTATACACATCATATTGTTGAGGTTGCTTTGGGTATCGTAAAAATTTCAGATGAATTGCATGATTATCTGCGTCATGCGAGCCAGGTTATGTCCCGTTCGATTAATTCACAGGCAGAGTTTTGGATTAAAATTGGTATGCAAGCTGAACTAAACCCGAATAAGACATTTACTATGTTAGTCAATGAAATGTTAGAAAAAGAGTCAATTGAATTAAAAGGAAAAGTTCATGAATAATATTACAATTAAAACAGCAGAAGAAATTGAACTGATGCGTGAGTCTGGACGACTTTTGGCTAGCGTTTTTAAGATGTTGGATTCATTTATTGTACCGGGTATTTCCACAATGGAGATTAATGATAAAGTTGAAAGCTATATCGTTAATGAATTACAAGCAAGGCCTGCTAGTAAAGGGCAATATGGCTACCAATATGTTTTGAATACATCGTTGAATGAAGTCGTTTGTCATGGTGTTCCAAAAACAGATGAAATTTTAAAAGCAAAAGACATCATTAACGTTGATATTACGCTAGAGAAAAATGGCTTTATCGCTGATTCAAGTAAAATGTATGTAATGCCAGAAGCTTCACCACTAGCACGTAAATTAGTTAAAGATACTTATGCTGCTATGTGGGAAGGAATAAAACAAGTTAAACCGGGTGCGACATTGGGTGATATTGGTTCCGCTATTCAACATTATGCGGAATCTAAAGGTTACAGTGTCGTACGCGAATATTGTGGGCATGGTATTGGCCGTGAAATGCATGAAGATCCGCAAGTTCTTCATTACGGCGTACGAGGGAAAGGGGTTGAATTAAAAGAAGGAATGACATTTACGATAGAGCCAATGATTAACCAGGGTGGGATGAAAATTAAAACAAAGAAAGATGGTTGGACGGTCGTAACAAGAGATAAAAAATTATCTGCTCAATCTGAACATACGGTATTAGTCACTAAAGATGGGTATGAAGTTTTAACATTACGTGATGAAGAAAAATAGTGTTAAAAGTAGAATTTACAAGCTTGCTGCCATAAAGGTAGCAAGCTTTTTTTATACAAATTTTTACTATTGTCTCAGTGCTATTGCTATACGGTTAAAGGCACTCATTAAACCAATAGCGATAGTTAAATCAGAAATTTGTTCATCAGAAAAATGGTATTTTAATTCATTAAAGAGAGCATCTGATGTACCACTGGTAGCTATATTAACGACAGCTTCGGTCCAAGCTAATGCAGCGCGCTCTAATGAATTAAAATGATGACTAACCTGCCAGCCAGCGAGTGTGTCTATTTTTTTGTTACTGACACCATTTGAACGTAATGAGCTTGCATGCATATCTAGGCAAAATGCACAGCCATTGATTTGTGAAACTCTTAAATAAACAAGCTCTATTAGTTCTTTACCTAACCCGCTTTTATCCAATGCATTTTTGCATTCAATAAGCCCTTTATAAGCTTCAGGTGATAAATTGTTATAAGCTAATCTCAGTTCGCTCATGGGGGTTCCTTACATATTTTGTTGTCAGATGAAATGCAATGTTTGGTGCGGTTTGGTTGGAAGGTTGAGCTACTTTATTTTATAAAGAAATCAAGTTCAATAGCATTAAGTGGCATTTGTGGAAACCAATATTAGATTAGTACGACAAGAATCTATAAATTTTTGCTGAATATCGAGTGGAAGTTGGTTATCTGTAATAATATCTGTCAATTCGTCTATTTGAGCGACACGAAATAATGACCATTTACCGTATTTACTACTATCAGCAAGCATAACAGAGCGTGTAGCATTTGTTATTAGGTCACGTTTTAGACCTGCTTTTTCTTCTGTTGGTGTTGTAATTCCTTTTTCTAAACTCCAAGAGTTACAACTAATGAATGCGATATCAGGATAAATGCTACGTAATAAAACACGCCCATGCTCACCAATACAAGATTGGCTACTATCGTCAATTCTTCCACCAACAATTGTGACTTCAATTTGTTTGAATTCAGAAAGAAAAAGGGCAATATGGAGGTCAGAGGTGATAACACGCAGGGGCATATGAGTGAGCTCTCGCGCTAGCTCAAGCATGGTTGTTCCTGCATCAAGTAGAACCGTGCTACCTGGTTCAATTAAACGGGCTGCCGCTTTCGCAATAGCCCGTTTCTCTCTTAGATTACGCTGGTTTTTTTCGGACGTAGTGGGCTGAACAGGAATGAAACGGTTTAGGGTTACACCGCCATGCGTGCGAGAGATAACCCCAGTTTCATCAAGTTTAATGAGATCACGCCGGATAGTGGCCGCTGACACGGATAATGCTTGTACTAGTTCTTCAACAGTGACGAGGTTATGCTGTTTAAGATACTCAAGTATTAAATCTAATCTATCCATTGTGCTCATTAGTTATACTACATTCATCGCAAGTTTAAGTGAGATGGCCATACTTTCAGGATTTGCTTTACCCGTCCAAGCAATATCAAATGCGGTTCCGTGATCGGCTGAAGTGCGCAAGAACGGAAGGCCCGCAGTGATATTAACACCATCATAAAAACCTAATAATTTCAAAGGAATATGACCCTGGTCGTGATACATGGCAACGACCATATCATATTGCCCTTGATAGGCTTGTAAAAATACAGTATCTGGAGGACAAGGGCCATAAACATTAATACCTTCAGACCTTACCTGTTCTATAGCTGGTTGTAAATATACGATTTCTTCATCACCAAATAAACCATTTTCCCCAGCATGAGGATTAACGCCTGCGATCGCAATACGTGGTTTTTCATAGCCAACGCGTTTTAAAAAGTCTGATGCGATACGAGACACGGTTATGATACGCTCGCTATTTAATGTATCTAAAAATTTACGCAATGCAATATGTGTTGTGACATGGATGACTTTTAATTTTTCGGTATAAAGCACCATGGCATAATCTTTGGTATTGGTTAGCTGGGCAAGTAGTTCAGTGTGACCTGGGTAGTTGTGCCCAGCAAGGTGCAATGCTTCTTTATTTAAAGGTGCAGTGGCAATCGCTTTCACTTCACCTGCGAGAGCTAGTTCAGTCGCACGTTTAATACAACGAAATGCTAAGTCACCAGCTTGAGCTTGGACCTTCCCCGCAATAAGTGCGCTAGGGTCGGCTAGGGGTTCATCAATAATATTGATGGTATCCGCTGAAAATTGAGCTTCTTTGATATTTTGTATCACATTGATTTTTATCTGAGGAACTACCCCTGATTTAATTAATCGCTGCATTGTTGATGCACAACCGATAACAACGGCAGAGGCTCCTGCCAGTTCACCTTCTGCAAGGGATTTGACGATAATTTCTGGGCCAATACCTGCAGGATCTCCCATGGTAATAGCAACAACATTATTTTTCACAATAAATTTCCTCAATATATTTGATGGCTTCGCATAAAGTGGTTATTTGACCAAACCCTCCCGCTTTGGTGATCACGGGTAAGTCATCAATTTCACTGTCAATAAAAGTGCCACAAGGTATACATGGCAGTACCTCAGATTGAATTCGATAACCTTTTGCTCCCAAAGTATTGGCAACCGCAATCGCAATATCTCCACCTGTTAAAAAAAGTCCCCCGATGCTGGCAACAGACAGCGTATTTAAGGTCAGCAAACTAATAAAGTCGCTGATATTTTTCCCCAATTCATTACGAGTCATACCGTAGGTATTGCATAGGTCATCAATATGATGCCTATCTTGCACATCTCGGCTGGTTCGTATGATGGTGTGTTTTTGTTGGTTTAATGTTTGACTAATTTCTTTGATGAGCGCAGCCATGTAGTTATCTTGTGTAGTGGCTGCAAGTACTTGTGTGACATCAACATCAATGACACTGGCATCACAATGTGTTTGTGCATAGTTTACCTGTTCAATTGTTGCGCTGCTCATTGAGCCAGCGACAATAAATAACGGTAGCCCTTGCTTTTTATCCATGAAAATATTCTCAGGCAATGCATTTGCAAAGCCCGCAGCTCCAACGAGTAGGCAAGGTCGATCTATTGAAAATACGGCTTCAGCAATTAGTGCTAAATCTTCATCATTTTCAGCGTCCGTGACGATGATACTGCCTTGCGTTGGCGCTTGTGCTTGTAACCATGTTGCGAATCGCCCTGAACGTATTTGGTCTAGATTCACTTCAATAACGGGCAGGGTAGTCTGCTGATGGAGAATAGTTTGGATACGTGATGAAACTATTGGTGTTTTAGGGTCAGAAGCAAATTCAGTTTCAATAAGTGCTTTTCCATGAACGAGACATTCACCATTTAACGTTACACGTCCTGCCGCAGGAATAGCTGCGGCAACAATAGCAAGTTTTAAGCCTGTTTCTGACATAATTGTCTCTATTTCTGCCCCGATATTACCGCGAAATGTTGAGTCAATTTTTTTATAAATGACAGGTTTATCCTTCTGAGATAAAAAAGGTTTCAGGCTATTTCGTAGGTTTTCTGAAGCAACTTGTGCATTTAATGCACGACTTTCTGTATTAAGCACAACGACATCAGCAAACCAAGAATGTTTTTGTGTATTATCAAGAAGTATCTCTGTGCGCGCATGCTTTTTAGCAAATTGAACACCGGTATCATTTGCCCCTGTAAAGTCATCCGCAATAACTAATAGTTTCATAAATAACTCCTTACTCTTCAGTTTGTTGGGGTTGTCTTGCTTGTTGGCGTTTAGCAACCCAAGAGGTCAGGATAGGGGTTAGAATAGCGGTGGTGATCACGGATGCAGCAATCAAAGGAGCAGCAGAAAGCGCGATAGCCTCTAAGGATGGGTCGGCTTGTGCGATAGCGAGTGGTGTTGCTACAGCATTTCCTGCGGTACTTGAGGCAGCAGCGCCTGCGATACCTGAGCCTCCTACTAGACGGTCTGCTCGAATATTAAACCAGCCGCCAACAAACGTAGTCAGCACACCGAGCAAGATACCTGCGAGTCCACCTTGTAATAGCATTTCTAAGTTGATCCCTGCGCCTAGTGCAAAAGCGAAGAAAGGAATTAATATTGGCCCACCTTTTGTTAGAAAATCGCGCATATGTGGGTCTAGATTTCCTAAGATCATGCCAACAATTAACGGAACAAGAACTGCAACTAATGCCATTAAAGGGATATTTGCCATACCAGCTGCGCCTAGCGCAATCATGGTAAAGAAAGGCCCATCATTAAGAGATAAAATTGAGATAGCACCAACGTCTCGTTTATTACCAAACTCCCCAACTAAAGCGGCATATAAGCCACCATTTGAATTGCTCATTGCTGCAATAATTGCAACACCAGTTAAACCAAAAATCCCTTCCATTCCAAAGAGATAATCGACGCCTAGACCAATAGCAATCGCAACGACTAGTTTTGTTAAGGTAATTGTACCTCCTTGTAATAAAGCTTGTGGCGCCGCTTTAAAACTAATTCCTGCACCCATACAAAGCAAGAATGCACCAATAAGAGCAGGGGCACCATTTTTAAACAGTGATGTTGTAAAGCCACCGATTTCGAGGGCTTGAGGAGCAAAGGTGTTGATTAGGGCACCGAGTACTAATGGCACAACCATCATGCCACCAGGTATACGTTCAATCGATTTTTTTATTTGCATGGTTTTCTCCGCCATGATTTATTTTAGTCATTATGATTATATTTAATCAATTAAAAACAACAGTGATCAAGATCGCAATAATTCCATTTACCATTAATTGAAACTATGTTCTAATTTTTATCATTATATTGGCTTAAAATAATACAAATTTGGCTTTTTGATGGAGTGAATGTTATTTAAACTGATCGAGAGAGTGATTATAAATAATCATACCTGTGTTTTATGATTGAAAATAAGCACTAATAATTTAAAAGGATAAAACTAGGTTTATAACAAAATTATCTGTAATGGCTCAGCGATTCATTTTTACCAAAATAGAAACAGCAGATTTAGTGCTTTTAAATTTAGGATTATTAGACTTGTAGTTAGAAAATAAGTGGTGACAATAAGGCGCTTTATTATAATTATTAATTTGATAGGGATTAACTCATGCAATTTAAATCAATGATTAAATTGGTTGTCGGTGCTGCATTACTTCTAGTTATTGGTCTCGTAGGGATCAATTCATATACTATTGTACAAGATGGCTCGGTTAAGGTGGGGACATTTTTAGGAAAAGTCGACCCAGTTGCTTATGATGCAGGTTTACATTTTCCAATTAATCCGTTTACAACATTTGATACGTACTCAACAAAAGATATTCGAGTATCACTAAAAGAGCTAAGAGTACCTTCGCAAGATAAATTAAAATCTATTGTTGATATTACGGTAATGCTTCAATTTGATGGTGCGAAAGCTCCTGTATTACGTATTAATGGTGGTACAGAAAGCGAAGCTTTAGATAAATATGTACGCCAAAAGCTGATCTCAACGATTTTAGAATTTGGTAAAGATGTTGCTAATGCACAAGATCTTTATACTGCAGATACACAAAGAAAATTACAAGAATCTATTCGTGATGCTATTCAAGGGTATGCTTCTCCTTATGGCTATACAATAAAAGAAATCATGATCCAAGATATTACTTTGCCTGAGGTTGTACAAGAGCAAGTGGTTAATACCAAAATGCGCCAAGAGCAAATCAACCAAGCAAAAGCAGAGGCAGAAAAAGAGCGTGAATTAGCTCAGAAAAAGGTTGTTATTGCTGAAGCGGAAAGAGAGTCTGCTGAACAACAAGCCATCGCCAGAGAACGTAACGCACAAGCAAGTTCATTTGCGATGCGCCAAGAAGCAGATGCAAAATTGTATGCTGCTCAGAAAGAAGCTGAAGCGAATGCGATATTGCAACGTACTATTACCCATGAAATGATCAATTGGAAACAGTTAGAGATTGAGCAGATTAAAGCTCATAAATATAAAGGTGAGGTACCTAATATTGTTGTTGGTGCAGATTACGATGGTAAAATGATTATGGATATGCGTAATAGCCAGTAATATTAATTAAAAGAATTACCGCAGTTAAAGCTCGTTCTATTAAGCTTGAGGTGACCACATAAGGTTATGCACTTTTAGTCAACGGGTTATAAGGCCTGATTTCGATATTGAACCGGAATCAGGCCATTCAATTTATGGAAGGGTACGCTCAATACTCTCTTTTTATTATGCTAAGTGATACAATATCTTTTTTAGAATATTCACTTAAATGCATAGGAATGTTAACAATACATACTTTTCTTGAGCTACTGAAAATAATTTTTACATGATTGACGCAAAATTTTCTGTTATTACCCTATATTTCTATAAATCAATCACAAGATGGTTTACCAGTACGATGATTTAGAGCTCCATTATCAATAAGGAATTTTTGCATTTCTGGAAGATTATTCTTACATGCATAAGTTAATGCACTTTGGTCATAAGAAAACATGGTTACATCATCAGTCGTTGTGCTCCGGTTAATATCTGCTCCTTGCGATAATAAATATTTAACCGTTTCCATTCTATTATTACTCGCGGCTATCATGACTAATGTTTCACCATCACTTTCAATTTGTTGATTATTCAAATCTACTTCATTTTTCATTAGATGATGAATTTTTTTTACAACATTGACATTATTACCAAGCACCGCTGATTTTAGTACATTATATACGTCACCTGTATCGGTTGCCCAAAGATTAGCATTCTGCGAGATAAGATAATCAACCATTGCTTCATCGCCAATAAAGGCCGCCCATCCAAGAGCCGTTTGGTCTAAGCTACCAGTGTCTTTGGCTTCTATATCTTGCCCCTCAGTAACCATCTGTTTTACTTTATCTAAATCTCCCTGCTTTACGGCATCAAACCATTCGGCATTGGCGCCCTCGCTAGGACTTTCATAGAAGACTCTCCAAGGTAAGCGTTCTTTATTCGCTAGTTCGAGCATAGTAGTATAATCTGTTTTAAAATGCCTATATTTTAAAGGATTATTATTATTATTAATAACTTGGGCCTGAGATACAGCCCCAAAAGTAATTAATGAAAAAGCAAATATAACTTTTTTAATATGCATATTGAAACCTTATTAATATTTAGTTATGTATTAGTATTAAAAAATAAACGATACAAAGCAATACAAATCATACTCATTGTATTTTTATGTGGTTACTCTGATTTATTTGAATATATTAATTTTTATCTTTATCTCAAGGAACGATGACATAATCCGGAGCAGCGATAGCAAATAACTCATTTTTTTCTAACTCAGGTGGATATATCCACTTGGTATTAATTTCTTGCTTTATCTTTTTTCCTTCCTGTTTAATATGATGTATTTTCCTATGCCAACCTTCGGTATAAAGAGCACCCCAAGCCCCTAAATCAAGGCAAGTTACATATTTAGGTTGACTATAAGGGTGTAATGGAAGACCTAATAGCTCAGCTGCTGCATTATACCCTGCAACACGACCTAAACTTAGAGCATGTTGGCAAGTCATTAAATTATGATTTCCTTGATTATCTGTGGGAGCTTTGACAGTATCTCCTGCTACAAAAACATTTGAGACAGCTTGTGCGTGTAAATAATTATCCGAGATAATCCTATTACTAGCGTCACGTTCACCACGAATCTGTTCTGTTAGAAAACTCGCTTTTACTCCTGTCGCCAATACGACAGTATTTGACTCTATGTATTCACCATTTGACAGAGTAACACCATCATGACTTATTGCTTTGACGCGTAATCCTGCACGCAATTCAACGCCGCATTCAGTTAGAGCTTGTTGAATTACAGGTGAAATTTCGGCTCCCATTCCTGCTCCCACAGTGGATTCTGAGTCAATTATAAATACTCGGCCCTCTGTTGTTTCACCAAGAATTGCTTTTAGTCGGGCTGGCATTTCAGCAGCACTTTCTAAGCCTGTTAATCCTCCACCGACGACAACAACGGTATTTCTAGCTAAAGTTTCCGGTTTGTTCTTTAGTGCTTGTAAATGTGTTTCAAGACGATGTGCAGTTTCTAATGAATCAACATCAAAGCCATACCTATCAAATCCAGGAACGGGAGGTACATTTAATTGGCTACCAGTTGCCAGAATAAAGCGCTCATAGACTAACGTAGTTTGGTTGCCATTAGCTAGATTAACGGTTAATAACTTTGCATCTGTATCGATATTCTGGATTTCACCTGCAATATATTCAACACCGACGGCAGCTAGCTGCTTTGAAATATCAGGGGATATATTATCCAGCTTTGCTTCATATAAACGCGGCCGTATAGTGAGATTCGGTCTTGGTGAAATTAAAATAACTTTGATGCTATTTTCTTTATTTTCTTGTGAAATTACCCGCATTGCTGAAATAGCTGCCCAGAAGCCAGCAAAACCAGATCCTGCAATAACAATTTTAGCTGTCATTATTGAATTCCTTTGGAGTTTAACTTTAAATGCTCAGTTGCAAATTTTAAATAATAAAAAACCGCACCAGTGAAGATGTTATTAAAATTAGGTACAAACGATATAATTTATGGTTATCGGATTATATGTTATGTTTTACCACGACCTCCTTTGCTCGAACGCACTGTTCTAGCTTCAATTTTTTGATCCATCCATGAGTTTACATCTCTATAAAAACTATTAGGGGCGATTTGACATAGACGCTGCGCCACATCAGCGAGGGTTTGGTTAGCTAATACATCTCTCATGGCATTTTCGGCTTGAAGAATGACTTTATGTACGGAGCAGGTACCTGAAATGGCCCATTGTGGTAGACCATTTTCTTCGAAAACAGCACAGCGGCGTCGTATTTCCTGGCACTCGAAAAGCGGTTTATAACCTTCTATAGCATCAATTATAGATAGAAATGTGATTTTTTCAGGGGGTAATGCTAATCGATATCCACCTCTAATTCCCTCATTCGAACTCACGATCCCTGCTTTTTCTAACCGAGGTAAAATTTTTGCTAGAAAACTTGGAGAGATGCCTTGTAGCTCTGCAAGTTCTCTACTGCTAAGAGAGCGTTCGGGATTATCAACAAACCAAAGTAGACAATGGATACCATATTCAACACTGACAGTAATGTGTGCCATTTATTTAAATTTCCTAAGCATCTATTTATAAACAAGGACAATACAGGTCTCCGTTTTAATTGTCAATAAACTAAGATAAGTTTAGTCCGCGTTATGGGTGTAAACAGCCACAAGTTACAGATCTATGAAGCTGTAAGCGTTTTTATTTGTTCTACGAGCACTATTAGCGCGAAGTATTTTGTAAACTTATTGTCTAATATAACCATGAAAAATACCTTAAAAAGTCAGGTCTATTAATAGGATTAGTTATGATTGCAGTAAGCGCTTGTTTGTTAGGGTATTGTGTAAGGTATGATGGGAAGCATCAATTATATACTCCTTTGAAAAAACTCTATGAGGATGGTCTGGCCATCAGTATTTGTCCTGAAGTTTTTGGCGGGTTACCAACACCGAGAGCATCTGCAGAAATAATGGGGGGAAATGGTGATGATGTACTCGCTGGGCGAGCTAGTGTGGTCGGAAGCGATAATATCGATGTCACTCAAGAATTTATTCGTGGTGCGTATATTGCTTTAGAAAAAATTCAATTAATGAATGTGAGATTAGTTGTACTCAAAAGTAATAGCCCCTCGTGCGGTAGTCAGCATATCTATAATGGTCAGTTTGATGGCACTTTAAAAGTCGGTATGGGTGTCTGTGCTGCACTATTTAAACGGCACCATATTGATATATTGGATGAGAACTCACCTGATTTAATCATGAAAATTAGGGGTTATTTCGAAAAAATGTAATGAAAATATATTTTGATAATCAACTTAAGGTAAATATAGTGAGTGAATTCTGTATTAGGGGGGTTGTGCTTTATTGTTAGCTAATTGGATGTCGTATTATGATGCCTGATTGTTGTTATTATCTGAAATTTAGCAAAAAAATAGTACTGTCTAGATAATTGTATTGCAGTTGTGTTATATCATCAGGAAATAAATTTCATGAGTTTATACGATGTTTAATATTTCTGAGTTGATCAATGATTCTCCAATCGATTCCATTCTTTTATTTGTTATCACATTTATCTTGTTAGTTATTTCTGCCTACGTTGGTAAATATATTTTTAAGCGTAAATCAGCCCACGAAGAAGCGACGGATGATGAAGCTAAAATTATTTTAGGGGCGATTTTATCTTTATTGGGTTTATTGATAGGGTTTGTTTTATCAATTTCGATTAATGGCTATAACAACCGTCAGCAAACAGAAGAAAATGAAGCTATTGCTATTGGTACGGCATATCAGAGAGCACAGTTATTGAGCACTGATGATAGAGGAAAAGCCTCTCAGCTTATTCAACAATACTTGGAAGCTCGGATTGAGTTTTTTAAGTCAGGTATCAGTGACGAAAATAACCAATGGCGGATGACTTCTTTGGAAAAGCAGAGTCAATTATGGGAAATCGCGGTAAAAGAAGCAAGTCAAACACCAAACCCTATTGTGGCTTCTGTACTCAGTGCATTTAGCGACCTTTATCTTTCTCAACAAAAAACGATGGCAAGTTGGCGACACCAAATTCCAAATGCAACTTGGTTTTTACTGATCTTTTTTGCTATCTGTTCAAATATTCTTATTGGTTACAATATACGCGGGACAAAAGGGAAAAATTGGTTGATACTCATATTGCCGTCATTAACCACGTTGGCTCTATTTATGATTGCAGAAATTGATGTTCCTGGTGAAGGTATGATCCACGTAACACCTGATGATTTAATTTTATTACAGGAATTCTTATTTAGGGATGGTGCTTGGTTGGGAAAGTAGGGGCGTTGTAAAAAAACTCCCCACTAGCAAATTTGCCATGGGGAGTTCTGTTTTAGCGGACGATAATGCCTAATAAAATTCCGATTGCGCCAAAGTCAGCGTCACTGAATGTAGTATTAGCAATACCAATATCCCCAAGAACAGGTAATAGGAATACTGGTAGGAAGGTAATAAGCAGCCCTTGAGCAAATGCACCCAAGATAGCTCCACGACGACCGCCTGTTGCATTACCAAAAACACCGGCAGCAGCACCTACGAAGAAATGCGGTACAACGCCTGGAATAATAACCGTCATATTTAATGCATACAGAACGAACATTCCCAAAACACCGGCAGCGAAACTACTTAAAAATCCGACTAATACGGCGTTTGGTGCATATGGGAATACCACTGGGCAGTCTAAAGCAGGCTTCGCATTAGGGACTAATTTGTCTGAGATACCTTTAAACGCAGGGACGATTTCTGCAATAACCATACGTACACCTTGCAGAATAATGTATACGCCTGCAGCAAATGTAATGGATTGCATTAATGAGAACATGAACCAATTCTTACCACCACTGACTTCGCGAACGAAATCACCGCCTGCGAATAAGCATGTAATGATAAAAATAATGAACATGGTGAAAGAGATAGCGACAGGTGTATCTCTTAAAAATAGTAAGCTTTTCGGGACATTCATGTCTTCTGTTGAATGTTCTTTATTACCGAATTTGCTTCCAATGAACCCAGCTAGGACATAAGAAATCGTTGAAAAATGCCCAATCGCAACATCATCTGAGCCTGTCACTTTTTTCATGTAAGGGTGGGCAATTGCTGGGAAAAATACCATACAAAAGCCAACAATCAGTGAGCCAACAGTGACTAATAGAGTTCCTTCCATTCCAGCGGTAGCTAAGATAACTGCTATCATCATGGACATGAATAACGTATGGTGCCCAGTGAGGAATATAAATTTCCATGGTGTTAAGCGAGCAATCAAGATATTGATTAGCATCGCAAAGAACATAATCATTGCCATTTCACGACCGAAGCTTTTTTGTGCAATAGAAACAATAGCTTCGTTATTTGGTACCACACCATTAATACCAAAAGCATGTTGGAAAATAGCGGAAAAATCACCTAAAGAGCTGACAACTAAGCCAGCACCAGCGCCTAAGATCACAAAACCCATTATGGTTTTAATGGTGCCTTTAATGCATTCAGTGACGGGTTTTTTCTGCGCGATCAAACCAATAAGTGCGATTAGACCAACAAGAATGGCTGGTTCAGATAAAACATCCTGCATCAGAAAACGAAAAAATGACATAGTGCCTCCGCTTACATCGCGCCGAGTTTTTGTAAAGCAATGGTGAGACGTTCTTTCATTGCAACTTTATCAATCATATTTTCGAGAGCAACGATTTCGCCACCAACTTGTTGAGCGACTAATTGTTCAGCAATATCGCTTGTACCAACAAAGATATCACTCACAGTGCCTTTTGCTGAGCCTAGATCAACATGGTCAACATCTGCATTAACTTGCAAATCTTTTAAGATATTTTTGATGCTCATTTCCATCATCAAACTAGTACCTAAACCATTTCCACAAACAACAGTAATTTTCATAATATTTACCTTAATATTTAGCTTATTCGTATTTAGCGATGATTTTTAGAATGTCATCTACGTTTTCTGATTGCATGATGTTATCTACATCGTCTTGATTATCAAATAGTTCTGCGAGTTTCGCGATAGCACCAATATGGCTATTGCTATCAGTTGCTGCCAGTACAATTAACAATTTGATTGGGTCATTGCCATCGGAGCCAAATTCAACACCTTGTTTGATAACGGTTAACCCAAGAGATAATTGGTTTACTCCGTCTTCTGGACGTGCATGCGGCATGGCAATACCTGGGCCTAATACATAGTAAGGGCCGATTTTTTCGTGTGATTGAATTATTGCATCAATATATCTTGGTTCGATGAACTTATTATTAATTAATGGATTACAGGCGATTTTTATCGCTTCTTGCCAATTATTGGCACTGTCGACGACTTGAATGACGTTAGGGGTCAGTAATGTCGTTAGCATCGGGTTGCTCCTGGTAGAGTGAAATTATTATCTTTGTAATGGTTGAATGAATAGTAGTGTTCTATGGTAGCGCTATCTAGTTGAATCTTTCATTTTCGTGATAGCGCTATCATTTTAAAAAAATATAGCGAGCAAATATGAAATGAACACACTTCTCAGCTGATTAACAAATTCAACCTGTGGTAAGTTAACTAGGACTGGTGATATTGACTGTTTCTTTAGATTTAATAGAACCATATTGGCTATTTTTAGCGCATTTAATCTAGAACATGAGAAAAAGCAAAAAACATGCTTGATTCGAATGAAAATTGACCATCAAAGATCAATAACCTTAGGGTTAATAATCAGTTTAGGCTAAGTAAAAGTATTACATGCAAAAAATACGAAAAAGAAAAAATACAGGGCGAGTCACGCTGCAGGACGTCGCAAAATTCGCAGGCGTTGGGTCCATGACGGTATCTAGGGCTTTGCGTACACCCGAATTAGTGTCTGATAAGTTACGTGAAAAAATTAATGCTGCTGTTGAAGAACTTGGTTATATACCTAATTCCGCAGCAGGTATTTTAGCGTCAGGCCAAAGCCGTACTGTTGCTGTTTTAATTCCGTCTTTGCGTGATAATGCCAGTTCAGTTTTTCTGCAATCTTTACAAGAAGCACTGAACAAAAATAGTTATCAAGTTGTTATTGGTAGCCATGATTACCAGCAAAAAAAAGAGTCTGAGGTTTTATCGACATTATTGCAGAGTAACCCCGCAGCTTTGATTGTTTTTGGGGCGATAAACTCAGAAAGCGTTTCGAATTATTTGAAGAATTTAGATATCCCTGTAGTCAGTGTTGCGGGGGAATCTAATCATCCAGTCACGTTGAACATAAAAAGTAACGTTGGAGATGCGGTTAATTTTTTAACCAACTATATGTTACAAAAAGGGTATAAGAAGATAGGTTATATTGGTGCTCAAATGGACAGTAAAATGCAAAGTCAGCAATTAAGTGGCTGGAACCGAGCGATGCTGGCGTATAACCAAAGTGCAGATCAAAGTATTACAACTCCGTATGTCGCAACGATGGATTTTGGTCGTCAGGCAATTAGTGAGATGTTGACCCGCCAACCTGAGCTTGAAGCTGTGATTTGCAGTCATGAAATGATTGCACTTGGTGTCATTTTTGAGTGCCAAAGACGTTTAATTCAGATACCAAAAATGTTAGCAATTGCTTGTGTTGAAGGTACTTCAAATTGTGATCATATCCATCCGTCACTGACATCTGTGCGAATTGATTACAGTAAAATGGCACGAGAAACAGCGAAAAGGCTACAAAAATGGCTTGCAGATGTCGATTGTGACTTTGTTGAACGTAAAGAAGGGGTTGTTTTCCCATATAAATTTGAAGCAAGACAAAGTGCGTGAAATATAATTTATCGTATGTTGATCACGTTTTCTTGAATTTCTTGCTTATCCTTAAGTGAATAGGAGTGCGATAGCTCTCTATTTTGACGGTCAAAAAGATGTTTTTTTTTCTCTCGAAATAAGATTGTAGACTGGGTCACTATATCTTTTTTATTCTCTGCTAATGTATGAAAACTGCAAGTTAACGGGGTTAGCTCCGCGAGAATTTTATTAAATACTTGTACTATTCTGTTGTATTAGTCATTAACAGGGGAAGACAATGAAATTACTAAAAACAGTTATTTCCACCACAATTCTAGTTTCTTGTGGTGCGATGGCAACAATGTCGGGTTCCGAAATTCTGAAAGTACAGGATGGAGGAACTCCGAATAAAGTTTACACTTCGAACAAGCCGACCATTAAAGTCGCAACGTATAACATTGGTAAAAATGAGTTGTCACCTGATGTCAGTAATCTTGATGAGCTAAATAAGGCGATTGCGAAAATAGATGCTGATGTGATTGTTTTAACTGAAATTGATAATAAAACCGCTCGTAGTAAAAAAGTTCACCAGCTAGAAGAAATAGCTAAAGCCAATAAGATGGATTTTGCTTTTGGTAAGGCATTAGATTTTGATGGTGGAGAGTACGGTGTAGGAATTTTATCAAAATATAAAATTGATAAATCTAAAGTAATTAATTTACCTTCTGGTGATGCAGAACAACGGGTTGTATTAATATCTCAAATATCAAAGCCAGGTTTTGATGCACCAATTATTGTGATGGGAACACATCTGGATTGGCAGAAAGATCCAACCATTCGCATTGGGCAAGTGCGCCATATTTTAGATGCGAGTATTGGGGATACAGATACGGGGTTTGATAATATTGCGGCCTCAATAAAAATATTAGCGGGAGATTTCAATTCAACAGCTAATGAACAGCCTATCCAAGAAATTCGTTATATGTGGAACCCAGTTGAGTTTAAAGGTGTTGATTATCGTAGTTGGCCAGCGGTAAACCCAGCCATAGACATCGACCATATTTTTACATTTAAAGGGCAAGTTTGGGATGTGAAAAAAATGGAAATTCCAACGGATAGTAAAGAGTTTCAATGGTCAAGTGTTAGCGACCACCTACCTATAATTGCTGAATTAGAGCTACAAGAGCAATAAACACTTACAGAGAAATTTTCGATAAAAGGCCTCATTTGGTTTGTAGGCCTTTCCAACTGTAATGCTAAGTTAATTGCCTAGTATTTTTTTCCTTTCAATATAGCGTTTTTCAGCTATTTCTAAATAATACTCAACTGTTGAGTATATCTGCTGCCGCTGTTCTGCTAATTGTTGTGATGCATCTAATATTGCGCTCGTCTGCTGTTTAAATACAGTAAGAAAATTTTGAATGCTGTCGAAGTGACCTACGACGTTAGCATAGTAAAACTGGTATACATAAGATTCCTGAGAGTGGCTTAGATCTACGTTATTTCTGATGTTATTAGTTGCAAGTAATAGTAATTGAGTATTTGTCATGGTTAACCCTTTTTCTTTGGAAAGCAATGCTACATGAGATAAAAAAAATATTTTGTCAAATTTAGCCGGATAATTTTATGTATTGGTTAAATGCATCAATTATCCTAGGAATATTCTGTAATTTTGATTGGTCAGATATATCAAAAATTGTGTAAAAGAAGAGATATAGAGGCATTCAATGGTAAATTACAATATGCATATAGTTAAATATTCTTATGTTTCTTAAGGTGGGTTGATGATTTTAACTATTTTTTATCATATGGTTAACGTCGTTTTAATCAATTTATTTGTTATTTTTGTTTTATTAATCAATTGATTAGGTTGCGTTGCATTTTAACGGGTACTATAAAATTGCTAATTTAGCCTGAAATAAAGATACTCGTTAACGATATGCTAAAAATTAAGCTAAGAGATGATGCAAATTAATATGTTATTTCGTAGTGAATTGAATTTTAGGTATTTTTTGTTTTTATAATATCTAAATAAGCTAGATGAATTTTAATTGAAAATAACGGATTTATTATTAATTAATTCTATTTTACGCTTATATTGAGTGAAAATACTCATTAAGTGGGTTAATTAACATTTAGACATGACTATTATTGAATTGAATTGTTTTATTACATATTTTTGTTTATTTTTGTTAAGTTATGATAAACAGTTAAGGCTTATTATTGTTTCTGTTTTTGGGTAATTGAAACTATTTTAGTTAAAAAAATACAAATTGAAACAGTTAATGTTTCGAGTACTATTTATATTCTTAGTTTAATACTGGTATACTTACTCATTAGGTGTGTAAAATAAAGTATAAATACGAATAGCCCATATCAATCTAATTGTACTTATTCGCTTTGTTGGTAGCAGTTATCTGGGGTAATAATTAGAAAAACAAGTTATCTAATAAGGTATTCTTATATAGATAAGGTTGGTTGTTATTAAAATAATTATTATTTATTTACAATTGGCTGAAGATAACTGCTTAAGTATATTTTGGGGCGAAATTATTAGGTCATTTTGGTCAATTGGCTTGTTATTGAATAAATGAGAGCTTAGTAATATGAATATCATAAAGTTGCTCACAATTTTATTGTTAACTGGGGGCTCTTTTATCTTAGGTGTGACATTGAACTATACCCCTACACCTGATCTTGTGAAAATGGCTAAGAGTAGCGTTGAAGACTATTTATCTTATCCAGAATCTGCTTCATTTAAAAATGTGAAATATAATTTTATTCGCCAAACTGCGGATAAAGGGGATTTAGGTTATGTATGTGGCGAAGTGTTTCGAGTTAAGAATGCAAGGCTAGAAGGCTATAAAAAATTCATTGTGAAAGCTTACAGTGATAAACAAGGGAAGGTCTCCTTGTCTATTCCAATGGTCGAGGGAGATTACGATTTGGTACCAAAGGAAATGGTCGATTCGTTATGGACAAGATATTGCTTCTAAAAGTGAGCTATAGCGCAGGTTTTTCTATTAAATTAAGCTCGATAAGCAAAACGAATTCTATTAAAGAAAGCCGGTTTACGGCTTTCTTTAGTCCAAATATTACTTGAGTGTCATATCAACGTGATTAACCTTTTAATTCTCTAGCACATTGTTGCAAATGCAAGAAAGAGGCGAATCTTGTATCATGGCGGTTTTTATATGCTTCATTGGTTTGGTAGGTTAAGTCGATAGCACTAAATTGGTCCATAGCTTGCGAGACATCTTCACAGACTTTCCCTGCAACGGCACCAAGGATAGCAGAACCTAGCAATACTGGTTCACTGGCTTGTGTTGAAATCACAGGAACGCCACAAGCATCAGCAAGTAGCTGGCGGATCAACGGGTGCTGTCCTGCACCGCCACTAACAACAATATTTTCAATAGCAGCACCAGATTTTGCTTGTGCTTCAATGATTTGTCGTAATCCATAGCCAATTCCACACAGACCAGCAACATAGAAAGAAAGTAAATTTTCCATGCTGTTATCCATGGTTAATCCAGCAATGACAGCTCTGGCATGAGGGTCAGCAAAAGGTGCTCGATTCCCTAAAAATTCAGGAACCACATGTATTTTTTCAGCTAGTTCAACAGACTGTGATGGTGACGATGATTTTTCTAATACTAAATCCGCTAACATCACAGGCAAGGGTTTACCTTGCTCTTTTGCCGTAAGTTTTGCTTGTACTGAAGCGGGATGTAAGGATAGTAACTGGTCAATTGCAGCACCAGCCGCACTTTGGCCTCCTTCATTTAGCCACATGCCCGGTACCATTGCACTGAAATACGGACCCCATACACCCGGTATAAATACGGGTTCTTTAGTCGTTGTCATCGTGCATGAAGATGTGCCAAATACGTATGCCATATTAGCGGTTGCATCACCATTTACGCCAACGGTACCAATACCGCCTGCATGAGCATCTATCATGCCTGCAGCGACAGGTGTCCCTGCTAGTAATCCCATTTGTTGGGCTGCGGTTTCCGTTAAGCCTTCACCACAAGGCGTTCCTGGTTCTACAATAAGCTGACCAATACGTGCGAAATTTTCATCGGCAAGTTCAGATAGACCAATCTGTTGAAAGTAGCCTGCATCCCAACGTTTTTCATGGGCAAGATATGTCCACTTACAGGTGACAGTACAGGTTGAGCGAGCTAAGGAGCTAGTTGATTTCCAAGTTAAAAAATCGGCTAAATCAAAAAATTGCCATGCGTTATCATAGGATTGACGTAAATTTTCTTTTAGCCATAAAATCTTAGGCGTTTCCATTTCGGGCGAAATCTTACCGCCAACATAGTTTAGAACAGGGTGCTTTAATTGATTAATGCGCTCAGCTTGTTCTGTTGCACGGTGATCCATCCAAACAATAATATTGCGCTCAGGGTCATTCGATGGGCTAACCGTAATAGGATGTTTATCTGAACCAATGACAACCAGTGAGCAGGTTGCATCAAAGCCAATACCTGCAACTTGTTGTGGTTTTACTGTTGATGATGCTATCGCTTGCTTGACACAATAACAAACCGCTTCCCAAATTTCGTTACTTGATTGCTCAGCGAAATTGGCGTTATCACGGAAGAGCGTAATATCGCGTTTGGCAGATGCTAACATATTGCCGGACATATCAAAGACCCCGGCGCGTGCACTGCCTGTGCCAACATCGATACCAATAACGACTTTATCGTTATCTTTTAATCGTGCATGTGAATTATTCATTTTCCCTCCAAGGTGCTAACTGCAATGAATTGCGAGGTGACAAGTTAGAGATCAACACTGTTTGGCACAATAACAAGGTCACGAATAGTGACATTGCGTGGGCGAGTTAGCATAAATAATACGGCTTCAGCGACTTCAATCGGTTGCATTAAGCTACCATTTGCCAGAGCTTCTTCCATTTTTTCTTTCGGCCAATCATCGAGTAAGGCTGTCACTACAGGGCCAGGTAATACCGCACCAACACGGACACCATGTTCAGAAACTTGGCGGCGAGTTGAATGGACGAAGGCTTGGACAGCAAATTTTGATGCAGTGTAAATCGGCTCCCAGATTACTGGAACCACACCTGCAATTGAGCTGGTGAATAATACATCACCTGATTTTTGGGCAATAAAATGAGGTAGCACTGCGCGAACACAACGGAAGGCCGCATTAATGTTTAAGTTTAAAACTTTATCCCATACATCTGGGTCACCCTCAGCAACAGGGCCGCCAATATAAGCACCGGCATTAGCATGGAAAATATCTAAGCCGCCTGCTTTTTGTAAGATGGCATCTAGCATTCCATCAACTTGTTCTGGCTTCATTAAATCGACTACTAATGGAATCGCATTTTCACCTAGTTCCTCAACAAGTTGGTTTAATCGCTCTTCAGCACGGTCAATTAGAACGACTTTTGCACCCGCCTTGATCAGTGTACGTGCGCATTCAAGCCCGATACCTGAGGCAGCTCCGGTAATTGCTGCGACTTTGTTCTCAATAGAAATAGCCATAATTTACTCCAATCGGATATTTTAGCGAAATGTAAGAATGAAAAGCGTCTGAAATTAATGAAACAGCAATGAGTCACAACAATGGATAGGTGGCTACATGCGATGGATTGATAGTATTTATTTTGCAGTTTATCAACTCATGCATCATCAATTTCAATTTTGCTCAATCGATGTAGCAGTATTGCGACTTTTCGACTTTGGTGTCAAGCTAGTAAAAAATGGAGATAAGAATCTGTGACAAAGATCAGACAAAATAAGAAAACAACGATCTATGACCTTGCCGAATTAGCCGGGGTTTCAGCGAGTGCAGTGAGTGCAATACTCAACGGTAATTGGCAAAAAAGGCGAATTAGCGCACAACTTGCGGAAAAAGTGATCCGCATCGCCGAAGAACAAAATTATGCAGTTAACAAGCAAGCCAGCTTATTGCGCAGTAATAAATCCAAAATAATTGGTATGTTGGTTCCGAAGTATGACAACCGCTATTTTGGCTCTATTGTCGAGCATTTTGAAGAAATGGCGCGTGAAAGGGGGCTGTTTCCTATTATTACTTGTACGCGGCGTGACCCAAAGTTAGAAATAGAAGCTGCACGCGCAATGATTTCTTATCAGGTTGATTGGTTGATTTCAACAGGGGCAACGAACCCGGATAAAATTACTGAAATTTGCCAAGCCTCGGGGGTTTCGACCTTAAATTTAGACTTACCGGGCTCGTTGGCGCCTTCGGTTATTTCAAATAACTATCTTGGTGCAAAAAATTTAACCCAACGTATTTTAAGCAAAAATAAGTCTCAAACATCAATAAATGAAGCTTTAATTTTTATTGGTGGTCGTGAACATGACCACAATACACGTGAACGTATTCGTGGGTTTATTGATGCGCATAATGAAAAAGGTATCACGGTTCCACAAGAAAATATTTTGGCTTGTGGTTATGCCCCCGAAAAAGCTGAAAAATCACTCTCACAGTTTTTTGAACAGAATAATGATGATCCACAGAAAATAGTGAAATGCGGTTTGTTTATTAATTCAACTATTTCATTAGAAGGGGTTATTGATTGGTTAGGTAAAAAGGGCTATATCGGTTCACAGCAACCCCACTTAGGCTGTTTTGACTGGGATCCTTTTGTTGCTCTTTTAGGTAATGACATCGAAATGGTCAAACAGGATGTGCCAACGATGTTAAATCATATTTTTAAGTTGATAGATAATGAAAATAGCAAAGCACAATTAATTGAAGTGTTACCTGTGGGGGTGGTTAAAGAGTGATATTAAGAAAGTGCCGCTTATCGTTGGTGACCAATAAGCGGCGGAAGGTTATTGTTTATTCAGAGTTGTAACCAATAATTGGTGGCGTTGGTTATAGAATTTTGTATAGGTCATATACCCAGCCAGTATGGTTGAAAGGCTTGCTGTACCTAACAACATAAAAGTCACCATAATCTGGTACTTAACAGCTTGTAATGGGTCAACTCCAGCGAAAATCAACCCAGACATCATGCCCGGTAAGCTGACAATTCCCACTGTTTTGGCAGAATCTACCGTTGGGATCAATGATGCTCGGATACTGTCACGAATAATAGCAGCGGAAGCAACTTTGGGCGTTGCCCCTAAACTAAGCATTTCTTGAATTTGTTGTTGCTGGCTTGAAAACCGTTGACCAAGGTTATTAAAGCATAACCCTACCGCAATCATGGCGTTACCCGCAATCATTCCAGTAATAGGAATTACCTGCATAGGCGTAAATGCAATGGCATTGGTTAATATCAGAATTAACAATGTAAGAAATGTGCCAGAGGTAATGGCAATTAATGCAGTAACATAAATTTTATCAATATATTTGCTTCTTTTCTTAGCGTTCCACGCAGCATTGACACAAATAAACATCACCAATGCAATCGTGAGCAATTCGTGATCAACATTAAAAATATATTTTAGAATGTAGCCAGCGATCAATAGTTGAATAATCGCTCGGCAAGTACTCCAGATAATATCTTTTTCAAGGGATAGTTTTTCTTTATGGCTAATAAAAATAGCCACGAGGACTAACAGGATTGAAAAGGTTAAGGATTCATTGGAAATAGTTGGTTGATGCACAGTGATATCCTATGATTCGTTGTGATGAACAGGAAGGGTGATAACTTCATTGGTATGAGCGATTTCATCTTGGTCATGAGTTACCCATAGCACGCCTATTTTTTTGTCACTCGTTAAATGATGGATAAATTCATTCACTATAATTTTGTTTTCTTCATCAAGGGCACTGGTGATTTCATCTAATAGCAAGACTTGCGGAAGAAATTGTAAGTTTCTAATAAGAGAAATACGCTGTTTTTCTCCTCCAGAGAGTTCATTGATCCCTTTATCCAAAATAGATTCATGTAGAGAAAATTGGTGCAAATCACTGATGACTTTGTCTTTATTAAATAGCAACTTTCGAATTTGATAGGGAAAAACGAGGTTGTCATACACAGTTTGTCCAAATAAAGTGGGCGTTTGAGTACAGTAAGAAACCTGCTGACGATAAGTTTCTGGGAGGATGGTATTGATATCTTTCCCTTGAAACTTAATCGTTCCTTGAGTAGGTGAAATTAACGAGGCCACTATTTTTAATAAGGTACTTTTACCGCAGCCGGAAGGACCCGTAATCAGTTTAAAGTCGCCTGCCTGTAAGTTAATCTGCACATTATCAAGAATTGTTTTTTGCTCAATGCTATAGCCAATGTTACTAAGTTGTAATAGCAAGTTGCTTTGTTCCATATTATCAATGACCTATAAATTAAGTGCGCAGCATTTAGTGTAAATGATATTCATTCAATATCTTACTCAATAATACAGCGCTGATATTGTTCAATATCAATTTAGATATAACTAATATTATGCGCCAATTAATTGAAAAATTATAGGGGAAGAAAAAATACACTTCTAATGAAGTAGGACAACGTAGATGAGTTCTAGGAAAGATTTGTACAGTTGAAAATAAAGCACAAATATTCATTCAAATTATTATTTTGAACATATGTGCATTCAGAATTTAGGATGGTATTTAATTTGAGAGATATCTCTTTTTTTTACATAAATAATATAGAGTTTAACTAGTGATAATATTATATTAATAATACCAAGTAATCTAATCTGCACTTAATATTTTGTTGTCTCTCTAAGGCAACACTATATTTATTTCATCTATATATTAAATATCACATCATGACATTAAGGAATTAAAATGAAAAAATTTAGTGGCTATAACACCAACTTTTCACTTGATGGCAAGGTCGCTTTAATTACAGGGGGAGCTGCAGGCATTGGGTTGGCGATTGCTCAACTGTATGTCGAAAAAGGGGCTAAAATTGCGTTAATTGATAAGTCAGATAAAGTAGTGAAAATTGCAGAGAAATTAAAAAATTCAATTGGTATTCAATGTGATATCACAAATTCTGAGGCGGTTTCTCAGATGGTAAAACATGTCATTGAGCATTATGGTACATTAGATATTGTCGTCAATAGTGCTGGAATTGTAGCGCTTGCTCCCGCTGAAAATTTAAGTGAGTCAGACTGGGATTTAACCATGAACGTGAATTTAAAAGGGACTTTTTTGGTTTGCCAATCTGCAGGTAATATCATGATTAATAATGGAAAAGGGAAGATTATTAATATGGCATCACAAGCAGGCGTGATTGCCTTAGACCAACATGCCGCCTATTGTGCGAGTAAAGCAGCGATTATTGGTTTAACCCAAGTATTAGCACTTGAATGGAGCCCTAAAGGGATACAAACCAACGCCATTTCACCAACTATTGTGATGACAGAACTGGGCAAAAAAGCGTGGGAAGGTGAAAAAGGTGATGAAATGAAAGAAAAAATTCCTGCAAGGCGTTTTGCTGAACCGTCTGAAATTGCCGCATGTGCATTATTTTTGGCCAGTGATGCATCCGATATGATCACCGGACATAATTTGGTTATTGATGGTGGCTACAGTATCCAATAGTGATATTTAATAATGAATAAAGTGAGTGTGAGTAGCGACTCGCTTTATTTATTATTGATGATTTTATTTAAATAAAAAATAAGCCAAATAACATAAGTATTATTTGGCTTGTAATAGAAAATTACAAAGTAGGATAACAGATATTAATTATTGCTATATCAATTAATCATTAGGTTTTAATAATGAAAGCGACATAGTAATAAGCTTTTCTACGGTGAAACCAAAATATTCAAATAATTGGTTTGCAGGAGCCGACTCCCCAAAGCTATTCATTCCCATGACCAATCCATCAATTCCTACATATTTACGCCAGTAATCACTTATACTGGCTTCGATAGCAATACGGTGCCGAACGTGATTGGGTAAAACGCGCTGTTGGTACTCTAAGGGTTGTTGGTCAAAGGTATCTGTTGAAGGCATCGAAATAACATTCACATTAAACCCTTGTTCAGTCAGTTGTTTCCAAGCTTCAACCGCTAATGTGACTTCAGAGCCTGTGGCAATTAATAGTAATTCAGGGTTTTCACTATTACTGCGCAAAATATATCCACCATGTGCAATATTGGCGAGTTGTTCAGTTGTTCGCGAATATTGTATTAGGTTTTGCCGCGATAATATTAAGGCGGTTGGCGTATGTTTCGCTAAGATAGCTTGTTGCCAAGCCACCGCTGTTTCTACTTGGCAACAAGGGCGCCATACTGACAAACTAGGTGTTGCACGTAGTGAAACAAGTTGCTCAACAGGTTGGTGCGTTGGGCCATCTTCACCTAATCCAATGGAATCGTGAGTATAAATGAGTATTTGGGGCAATTTCATTAATGCGGCCATTCTCACGGCATTTTGCGCATATTCAGAGAACATCAAAAAAGTTGCTGTGTAAGGGCGAAAACCGCCGTGTAATGCAATTCCATTAGCAATGGCGGTCATACCAAACTCTCTGACGCCATAGTGAATATAGTTGCCTGAAGGCTGTTCATTAATTGGCAGTGACCCAGACCAATAGGTGAGGTTGCTTGGGGCTAAGTCTGCGGAACCACCGATTAATTCAGATAAAACAGGGCCAATAATATTGAGTGTATTTTGTGACGCTTTACGTGTAGCTATCGTTGCAGGGTTTTCATTTAATTGTTGAATGAAGTTATCAATGATATCTGTAAATTTTTCAGGAAGTTGATTGGATAATCGCTGCGTTAGCTGCTCGGCAAGTTCTGGGTATTGTTTGGCATATTCTCGTAATGCTTGCTCCCAACGTAATTGCTGTTCAGCACCATGTTCTAGGGCATTCCAAGGCTGGTATATTTCATCAGGAATAACAAAAGGAGGGTATTCCCAGCCGAGTTGTTGACGAGTCAGCGCTATTTCGTCTTGCCCTAATGGAGCACCATGAGAATCGGCTGTCCCGGCTTTATTGGGAGACCCATAACCAATAGTGGTTCTGCAAATAATGAGGGTTGGTTTCGAGGTTTGTTGGCGAGCTTGTTCGATGGCCGCTTTGATTGCAGGCCGAGAATGTCCATCGACTTGGCGAATAACATGCCAGCCATAAGCTTCAAAACGCTTTGCGGTATTATCAGTAAACCAACCTTGAGTATTACCATCAATAGAAATACGGTTATCATCATAAAAGGCAATGAGTTTATTGAGTTTTAGCGTTCCTGCTAATGAACACACCTCATGGGAGATCCCCTCCATTAAGCAGCCATCACCTAAAAATGTGTAGGTATAGTGGTCGACAACGGGGAAACCAGAGCGATTAAACGTAGCAGCCAACGTTTTTTCTGCTATTGCCATACCAACCGCGTTGGCAATGCCTTGGCCTAAAGGACCTGTAGTGGTTTCAACACCGGGGGTATAGCCTAATTCAGGATGACCCGGTGTTTTGGAATGGAGCTGACGGAACTGTTTTAAATCGTCGATAGATAAATCATAGCCCGTTAAATGAAGTAAGCTATAGAGCAGCATTGATGCATGGCCGTTTGACAAGACGAAACGGTCACGATTAGGCCAATTCGGGTCAGCAGGGTTGTGCTGTAAGTAATCTCGCCATAGGACTTCGGCAATATCAGCCATTCCCATTGGTGCGCCGGGGTGGCCTGAGTTGGCTTGTTGTACGGCATCTATTGAAAGAAATCGAATGGCATTGGCTAATTTATTTTGTGGTTGAGTGGACATTACAAAGCTCCCAAAGTAAAAGCGCCTAAAGTAAAACTAACGTTCCCCATTTTCATACTCACTGATTCGAGCCACTTTCGGCGCTGACCGTCCCCCTTCATAATGGGAAGCCAGCCATGTGTCGACAATGGTTTTAGCCAGTTCAGGGCCAATCACACGGGCACCAAAGGTAATAATTTGTGCATCATTACTTTTTTGTGCTCGTTCAGCGGAGTATGTGTCATGGCACAGTGCTGCTCGAATGCCTGTGACTTTATTGGCAACAATGGACATACCAATTCCGGTACCACAAATTAAAATACCGCGCTGGTGCTTACCTTGTACGATTGCAGTTGCAACAGCGTGGGCAACATCAGGATACATTTCATCTGCAACCCCAGTATTTAAGCAGTAATCAGTCACTTCAATGTTTAATTCTGCTAAGTGAGCCTTAATCAAATCTTTCATTTCAAATGCAGCATCATCTGCACCAATAGCAATAGATAGCATGATAGAGATCCTTATTGTTGAACAAAAGTTCATTAATCAATCAAATGTACTATTTAGAAAATAGGATCTTATGAACAAATAATCAATAGGTGAACATATGTTTTTATTTTTGTGATGATGAATTCTGTGATCTACAGCTTCAAATTTAATTTTTTTTGCCAAAAATGTAAAAAATAGGCGTTTTAAGGCGATTTTATAAGAATTTTTGCACTGAATCACACTTTGACAATCTGACTATGGGCAAGGATGAAGAAAAGAAGGTATGGTTAATTTGTATCTTCATTGAACTTATGTTCATTTTACAAACCGCCGAGGATAGAACTATGTGTGAACACTGTGATTCAAAAGCAACGATGAGCGAAAGCATTCCAGAAAAAATGAAAGCCGTGGTTGCTTATGCACCAAAAGACTACCGTTTAGAAACTGTCGATGTCCCTAAAATTAGTGAAGAAGAAATTTTGGTTCGCGTAGAAGCTTGTGGTATCTGCGCGGGAGATGTGAAGGCTTTTGAAGGTGCGCCAAGCTTTTGGGGGGATGCAGAGCAGCCCGCTTATATCAAGGCACCGATGATCCCAGGGCATGAATTTATTGGCCATGTCGTAGGCTTTGGTTCAAAAGTTGAAGGTTTTGCATTAGGTGACCGTGTTATTTCTGAGCAAATCGTACCTTGCTGGGAATGCCGTTTCTGTAAACGCGGTGAATACTGGATGTGTGAGAAGCATGACTTGTATGGTTTCCAAAACAACGTGAACGGCGGTATGGCGCAATATATGAAGTTCACCAAAGAGGCCATTAACTACCATGTACCTGTTGAGATGCCAATTGAAGACGCTATTTTAATTGAACCTTACGCCTGTTCTTTACATGCGGTGCAGCGTGCCAATGTCAAATTGGGTGATGTTGTCGTGCTTTCGGGGGCGGGAACATTAGGCCTAGGCATGATTGGAGCAATTAAAAAATCCGGAGCAGGTAAGTTAGTCGTTCTAGATTTATTTGATAAACGTCTTGAATTAGCAAAAGAATTTGGTGCTGATATCGTATTAAACCCTAAACGTGATGATGTAGACAAAATTGTCAAAGAGATGACTGAAGGTTATGGCTGTGACATTTACATTGAAGCGACTGGGGCCCCTAAATCGGTAGAGCAAGGCCTTAAGATGATCCGTAAATTAGGTACCTTTGTTGAGTTTTCTGTATTTAAAGACCCTGTG
This sequence comes from Providencia hangzhouensis, assembly GCF_029193595.2. NCBI lineage: Bacteria > Pseudomonadati > Pseudomonadota > Gammaproteobacteria > Enterobacterales > Morganellaceae > Providencia > Providencia hangzhouensis. Next base: position 2,810,934 of record NZ_CP135052.1, on the reverse strand, counting down.
ACCGTGGATTGGAGCATTATCAGTGACCGCAAAGAACTGGATTTATTAGGTTCTCACCTTGGCCCATATTGCTACCCGTTAGTGATTGAAGGCATTGGTAATGGTGATTTCCCAACTAAAGGGGTGGTGACGGATATCTTACCTTTAGATAAATTTGCGGAAGGTTTTTCGATGATGGCGAAAGGTGACCCGCACATTAAAGTGGTTCTCGACCCAAACCTGTAGTGCTGTAGTGGGTTGAAAAAAATACGAAATTAAAAATATAACGATAAAAATTGGACCTGAATAAATGTCACCCTACCAAGGCTTGTTATTCAGGTCCTAACCCAGCGAACAAGCACTGAGGTCAACAATATGATAATCAATAAACTGTCTAAAGTAACGGGGTTTTCACCAAAGTTACTACTTGGCTATTTTGGCGTCCTGATCTTTATGATGGGGGAAGGGCTTGAACAAGGCTGGTTGTCGCCTTTTATTATTAGCCGTGGAATGAGTATTGAAGAGTCTTCATTACTGTTTAGTGTGTATGGTTTTTTTGCTGCTGTCGCCGCGTGGTTATCCGGTGTGTTGGCTGAAATTTATACTGCTCGTCGTGTGATGATTTTTGGTTTTGTGATGTTTGTGATTGGCTCGGTTATTTTCTTATCTGTTGGTTTACCGAGTAACAGCCTGTCTATCATGATCCCAACCTATGCGTTGCGTGGTTTTGGTTATCCAATGTTTGCCTACGGCTTCTTAGTTTGGGTGGCCTATGAGGCGCCAATTAAAAAATTGGGCTCTGCTGTCGGGATCTTCTGGTTTGTTTATAGTGGCGGACTCGGTGTTTTAGGGGTGATGTATTCGAGTTATGCGCTGCCAATTTTAGGTGAAATGGCAACGTTATGGAGTGGACTAATTTTTGTCACTATCGGGGCATTTATTGCTATCGCGCTTAACCGCAACAAAGCGGGAGATACACCGGACTCACCGAAAGAAAAAGTTTCACTTAGCTATGTGTTTAAAGGGATCACGATTGCGTTTGAAAACCCAAAAATTGGTTTAGGTGGCATTGTTCGTACTATTAATACCTCTGCAGCGTATGGTTTTGTGATCTTCATGCCAATGTTTCTTGCCGACTTTGGTTTTTCCCGCACAGAATGGTTACATATCTACGCAGCACTTTGGACAGTAAACATCGCTTTTAATCTGATCTTTGGCGTTGTCAGTGACCGTATCGGTTGGCGCAATATTGTGATTTGGTTTGGTTGTGTCGGCTGTATGGTTTGTACCTTAATGTTTTATTACGTGCCTTATTATTTTGGGCACAATTATACCCTGATGATGATAGCCGCTGGCTTATTTGGTGCATGCCTCGCTGGATACGTACCACTTTCAGCCATCATGCCGAGTTTAGCGCCTGAAAATAAAGGTGCAGCAATGTCAGTCCTTAATTTAGGGGCAGGGTTAAGCACTTTTGTCGGTCCTGCATTAGTTGGGCTCTTTATTAGTAGTGTAGGTGCTTTTGGCGTGATTTGGATTTTCTCGGGGCTCTATTTATTTAGTGCGATATTGATGAAATTTATTACTGTGCCGGCGGAATTACTTGAAAAGTCGGCAGAGATGCAGCTAACACCAGAAAATAAGTAAATGAGGGAATTATGAACAGAATCATTAATGAACCTGATCTTGTTGTTGAAGATGCCATTCAAGGCTATTTGAAAGCGCACCCTGAATATTTTACGCAGACTGATAATGCGCGCGTATTAAAATACCCAAAAGCACCAATACAAGGGAAAGTGGGCATTGTTACTGGTGGTGGCTCCGGCCATGAACCTGCATTTTTAGGCTATGTGGGCGAAAACATGTTAGATGCGGTGGCAATTGGTGAAATTTTCTCCTCGCCAACCGCTGGGGCATTTTTAGATGCGTTCAAAGCCGCAGACAGTGGGGCGGGCGTTGCTTGTTTATATGGTAATTATGCAGGCGATAACATGAACGTCAAAATGGCGATGAAAAAAGCTGAAAAAGCGGGTATGAAAGTTAAAACCGTGGTTGCTACCGATGACGTCGCTTCAGCCCCTGCGAGCGAGAAAGAAAAGCGCCGTGGTGTCGCGGGTGAAATACTCATGTGGAAAGTGGGTTCTGCCGCAGCAAGTAAAGGCTATGATTTAGACGGCGTGATTAATGCGGCACAAAAAGCGATTAATAACTGCCATTCTATTGGTGTTGGGCTAACGTCTTGTACCATTCCAGCGGTGGGTCATCCAAATTTTCATATTGAAGATGGGATGATGGAGCTCGGTATTGGCCACCATGGTGAGCCAGGCATTGAAATCATGCCAATCCAGTCTGCAGCGCAAATGGCACAAACTATGTTAACGCCAATCTTAGATGATATGCAGGCAAAACAAGGTGATGAAGTCGTCGTATTGGTTTCAGGATTAGGTGCCACACCCGTAATGGAATTGTATATCTATTATGCAGAGGTTGAAAAACAACTCAGCGAAAAAGGCGTGCGTATTGCTCGTAACTATGTTGGTAACTATTTTACGTCATTAGAAATGATGGGGGTAACGCTGACATTAATGAAAGTGGATGATGAATTGAAAGCATTGATGGATGTCCCTGCATATTCATTGGGTCTAACACAGGTCAAATAAGGAGACAACTATGCAAGTTATTTCAACGGGCAACGGCAAGGAAATTACCCTTGATTTAGTGAACATTATTGTTTCTAACCGTGAATACCTCAGCGAAATTGATGGAGCAATAGGGGATGGAGACCATGGCATCAATATGGCAAAAGGTTTTAATCTATGCGCTAAAGCAATCGCAGACCGTGAATTATCACTCAGTGAAGGCTTTGAAGAGATTTCTGATGCCTTGATGGACGGTATTGGCGGTTCAATGGGGCCACTTTATGGCAGTTTCTTTATGGGAATGTCAGACAGCATTTCAGGGAAAAATGAGTTATCGCAGCAAGATTTTCTTGCTATGTTGAAAAATGGGCTATCTGAACTGCAAGACATCAGCAGTGCAACAGTGGGTGACAAGTGCCTAATGGATACATTGATCCCTGCGGTTAATGCCTTTGAAGAGGCAACAAAAGCAGGGAAAAACTTTAAACAAGCGCTTGATGCGATGCAGGCCGCTGCAGTTGCAGGCCGTGATTCCACGGTAGATTTAGTGGCTAAAATTGGCCGTGCAAGCCGCCTTGGTGAGCGTTCAAGGGGCGTGTTAGATGCAGGCGCGACTTCTTGTTGTTTATTATTATGCCAATTAGCGCAAAGTGTTGAAAAACAGAGCGCATTAACCAATGCATAATTGTTTTATATAACTCTTTTCGTGGATATATAGTCAAAAACCATTGCTATATATCCACTCTCTTTTATAACTCACTTATTAATTGCCACTAGAAACGCTATACTAAAACCTTATCATCCTTGTTGCGATTAACACCAATAAAGAGGAAACCACTATCTTATGGATAGATCACAAACATCTTCCGAAATCGAGCTACTGACTGAAATTGCGATAGCTTATTATCGCGATGAAATTACTCAGGAAGAGATCGCCAATAAGTTTGGTATATCGCGAATTAAGGTGGGGCGCTTACTTAAGCGAGCAAAAGAAGAAGGTATTGTTGAGATCAATGTTCGCTATCATCCTATTTTTAGCACTCAGCTAGAGCAACAGCTACTTTCTCGTTTTCCGATTTCCCGTGCGTTGATTGCCCTCGATCATCCCGATGAAGAAGAACAACGCTACCAAGTTGGTACACTCGTCGCTAATTATTTATCGACAACATTACGTGACAATATGATAGTCACCGTCGGTCAGGGGCGAAATGTCGCGGTGGTAGCCGATAGCGGCGGGGCCGTTCCTGAAAAAGATTGCCGTTTTATTTGTGGAATCGGCGGAACACACCGGCCTGGCGACTCTATCAATGCGGACCATATCAGCCGTCGCTTAGCGAAGAAATTTGGCGGAACCAGTGAAACCCTATACGCCCCTGCTTATGTTGAAAATAACGAATTAAAGCAATCTTTTATGAAAAATGGGACCATTAAGGAAACCTTAGATCGCGCCCGTAAAGCGGATATTGCCTTAATTGGTATTGGCGATATGAATGAAGATAGCTATATGGTCAAACTAGGCTGGTTTACACCGCGTGAAATTGTTGATGCGAGTTTGAATCAAGGGGTGATTGGCGATATCGCGGGTTATGATTTTTTTAATGCGCAAGGGCAACATGTTGATACGGTGATGAATGACCGAGTAATTGGCCTAAGCATAGAAGAACTCAAGAAAATTCCTTGCGTAATAGCGATTGCTTCCGAATCCTCCAAGGCCATGGCTATCATGGGGGCGCTGCGTACGGGGGCGATTGATATTATTGCAACGAGTGCGAGTAATGTGCGGACGATTTTGAAGATGTCCCAATAGCTCGTCATACTTCAAGCTGTAGCGTTGTTGACGACACTAACTTATTCGTTTTCTGCTTAGTTATGACCCCTAACTATTTAGGGTATCTATTATAAAATAGGTTTGCATCAACTAATTAGTTGCCTTATTATTTTTATGTAAACCTTTGGGAGATGGCATTCCTCCTTATATAAAACCGCCCGTAGAGGGCTGATGATGCCTACGTTAACCTTTTCATTTGATGGGGTACGTAGGTATTATGTGCCCTAATTTAGGGCATAAATGATCTATACTCGTCATACTTCAAGTTACATGGGTGTTGACTGCACTGCGCTAGCCGAATCACATACTTGTGTATGCTCATCGGACTATCTTCGTTTGTCGCCTACATGTAACTCGAATTATTTAGAGTATAACTGGGAGACTTTCCTTTCATTTATCCCGCCAGACATTAAAGGAAGTTTCTATGTATGCCTCATTATTTGCAATTGCGATGGGTTCAGTGCTTGGCGGATGGCTAAGATGGTTTGTTAGCCTAAGACTCAATCACCTTTACCCAAATATTCCTCTAGGTACCGTTGCGGTCAATTTGGTTGGCGGCTTTGTCATTGGTTTTGCCATTTCGTACTTTGCCAATGCAAATATTAGCCCTGCCTATAAATTATTCATTGTGACTGGCTTCTGCGGCGCATTTACCACCTTTTCGACCTTTTCACTCGAAGTGTTGGTGCTAATCCAAGAAGGTAAATTGGGTTTCGCTATTAGCACCATTGCTATCCACGTAATTGGTGCCTTAATATTTACCTTGCTTGGTATGTTATGCCATCATTGGCTGACACAGGGATAATTTATTTATTCGCTAATAAATGATGCGCAGTGGCTTCATCGGTCACTAAACCTGTTACCCAACCGCCATTCATAACGGCTTGAATGGCTTTTGTTTTGTGCACACCACCCGCAAATGCGATCACAGGCTTATTTGGGGAAGGGAACAGTGGGACACTGGTGTGTGTGTCATCCAAAGCCGTAGAAAGTCGCTCACCGTTAGCTTGAATAAAATGCCCCAATAGCTCTGCGGCGACACCTTTTTCTAACAACATTTCCAATTGTTCATCCGTGACGAAACCTTCAGAATTGAGTGGGCATCCTTTGCCGACTTCGCCAATACCAATAAAGGTAATATCTGCATTCAGGGCTTTTTCCGTGACTTCCTTATACACGCGATGTTGGCACCACATTGCTTTATCTTCTGGGCTATCAGCATAAAGAGGTGCAGGTAGAATATAGTGTCGGCATTGTAATTTTTCTGCAAAGCGTAATGGAATATCATAGCGTGTTGCTGAGCTATCACGGGCAATAGCGCCTATTAATGAAACACATTGGTGCTGAGAGGTTTCTAGGTAAGGAAGAGCGTCAATAATACTGCGTAATGTTCTGCCTGAACCGATACCAATAACTTGAGGTTTATCGGGTTCGATTAATTGCTCCATGAGCTCAGCACCTGCCACTGAAATCATGTCGAGTGTCGCTTCTGTATCTAGTTGCCCTGACGGGACGACAAAGCAATGTGTTAGGTGATACTTTTGCTGGATTTCATTAGCGAGTCTTAAACACTCCGTAATCGGGTGCGTGATTTGCACCTGAACCATACCTTGTTCTTTTGCTAATGAAATAAGGCGTTGGGCGACTTGTCTTGATAGCCCAAGTTCATGCGCAATTTCCTGTTGTGTTTTGCCTGCCACAAAATATAGCCATGCCGCACGTGCAGCTTGTTCCATTTTTTTTAATTCTTTCTGCATGAACATTCTCCTGCTGGTTTCGCTTATTGTAATTCTGGGCAATTGTTTATTAAAAGGGCAAAAGTCAATACTGTGAGCATTATCGCAGTAATTGTGATCAGATTGAAACTAAAATATAACAAACGGGCATATGCCCAAAAAAATAGCAATTATTTAATTTTAGGGTAAGGAGTCACAATGCTAAAGCAGAAATCAGTGTGGATGCACATCGGTGCTGGGTCATTTCATCGTGCTCACCAAGCGTGGTATTTGCACCGCTTGTGTCAACAAGGGGATGATAGTTGGTCAATTGCCTTAGGGAATATTCGCAATGATGCGAATGCATTGCTTGATAACTTAACCAAGCAAAATGGGGAATATACCCTTGAAACAGTTTCACCTGAAGGTGAGCGTCATTATGAAAAAATTACTTCAGTGCGCAAAGTATTGCATTGGGATGAGAATTTAAGCCAGTTAGTGGAACAAGGTTGTGATAAAGCAACACGTGTTATTGCTTTTACAGTCACAGAAGCGGGCTATTATTTAACCCCACAGCATGAGTTAGATGCAGAACAGCCAGACATTAAAGCGGATTTAACGGGCAAAATGAGCACGATATATGGTGCATTAACACAAATTTTACGTGCACGTTTAGCGGCTCATGGTGAACCTGTGACCTTGTTAAATTGTGATAATTTGCGCCACAATGGCGAACGCTTTAGACACGGCTTTTTATCGTTTTTACAATTAAAAGGTGAAACTGAGCTGTACCAATGGGTGAAAGAAAATACGCGTTCGCCGAATACCATGGTTGATAGGATCACGCCTCGCCCAACCCCAGATGTGGCTGAACGTGTAAAACAGCATACTGGTTGGGATGATAAAGCACCTGTTATGGGAGAGGCATTCATTCAGTGGGTGATTGAAGATGACTTTATTAATGGACGTCCTGCATTAGAAAATGTCGATGTAGAAATGGTTGAGTCCGTTTTACCTTGGGAAGAAGCGAAGATTCGTATTCTGAATGCAAGCCACAGTTGCATTGCTTGGGCAGGCACCTTAATCGGTTTGAGCTTTATTGATGAAAGCACCCGCCAATCTGCTATCAAACAAATGGCATGGAATTATGTGACACAAGATGTGATCCCGTCATTATCGCCGAGTCCTCTCGATTTAGAACAATACCGTGATGTGGTACTCGCACGCTTTAGTAATCCTTATATTCAGGATACTAACCAACGTGTAGCCGCAGATGGCTTATCAAAAATACCTGGTTTTATTACGCCAACACTCCAAGAATGCTATCAGCGTCAGCAGACTCCGGCTGCGACGGCTGTGCTGCCCGCTTTATTTTTCGTATTTTTACAGCGCTGGGCTCGTGGTGAATTACCTTATGAATATCAGGATGGTGTGTTGGATGTGGCACTATATCAAAAAATGATGAATAGCAGTGACGCATTGTCGCAATTTGTCTCAAGTGAAATGTTGTTCGGCTCACTCGCTCATTCTACTGAATTCCACGAATTGATGAGTAACACGGTTGAAAAAGTTGAAAATTGGCTCAAGTCACCTCAACAACCTCTGTAAGGAGAAAGGCGATGTACCTCGGAATTGACCTAGGCACTTCAGAACTTAAGGCCGTATTAATTAATGCTCAGGGCGAAATTGTTGCCTCAAGTCACATGGCATTAACAGTACAAAGGCCACATTCTCAGTGGGCAGAACAATCACCAGATAGTTGGTGGGAAGCCACTAACGCGGTTGCGGCTACCTTGCGCCAAAAAGCCCCAGAAGCATGGGCAGCGGTGAAAGCGATTGGTTTATCGGGCCAAATGCACGGCGCAGTATTATTAAACAGCGAACACCAAGTACTTCGTGACTGTATCTTATGGAATGACACCCGCAGTGCGAAGGAATGTGAATGGTTAATGGCAAATCACCCTGAGTTTCTAACGATTGGTGCTAATTTAGTGATGCCAGGTTTCACGGCGCCCAAGTTATTGTGGGTCGCACGCCATGAACCAGAAATATTCAAAAAAGTTGCTAAGGTATTGCTTCCTAAAGATTATTTACGTTGGAAAATGACTGGTCAATTTACCAGTGATATGTCTGATGCGTCGGGCACATTATGGCTAGATGTGGCTAAGCGTGATTGGTCTGATGAACTATTGGCTGCAACTAATTTAACTCGTGAACAAATGCCTTCTTTAGTTGAAGGCGCTGAAAAAAGCGGTGTGTTACGGGCGGATTTAGCTTCCCAATGGGGGCTTAGCGCCGATGTAATTATCGCTGGTGGAGGCGGTGATAATGCGGCTTCTGCTGTTGGTGTTGGTGCGGTTAATGACGGTGATGCTCTAATTTCTTTGGGCACCTCTGGCGTCATTTTTGTGGTTAATAATCAGCTACAAGCAGCACCACACCAAGGCGTCCATGCATTTGCTCATGCATTGCCAAATCGTTGGCACCAAATGAGTGTGATGTTAAGTGCTGCCAACTGTTTGCGTTGGCTTTGCCAGCTTCTTTCCACAACGGAAAACCAGCTAATGGATGAAGTGGGGCTATTGACCGATGACGAGAAGAAGCAAGCGCCAGTATTTTTGCCTTACCTATCAGGGGAAAGAACACCCCATAATGACCCTTACGCAATGGGCTCATTCTTTGCGTTAAAAAATGAAACAACGCGTGCTCAGCTTGGTTATGCGGTGATTGAAGGCGTGACCTTCGCTCTGGCGGATGGCATGCAGGTTTTAACGCAAACGGGAACGCAAATTAGCCGGTGTAGCTTAACAGGGGGAGGAGCACGTAGTCCTGTTTGGGCGCAGCTTATTGCTGATGTTATCGATATACCGATTGTGACTCACCCGGCGAGTTCGTCGGGGGCTTTAGGTGCGGCTCGTTTGGCATGGCTGGCGGACGGCGGTAATACAGAAACCGTGTGCCAAAAACCAGAAGTGCTGAGTACCTATTTACCACAAAAACAGTGCCAAACTTGGTTAAATCAACGGCTTGATGTTTTCCGTTTATTATACCAACAGCAAAAACAAGCAAGGGAATTATTGCCGCAGTAGGCGAGTGTGGCGGTGTTTCCCTACATATCACCGCCACGGTTATCTCTTCGCGATTGATTAAAATAACAAAATTAAAATGAGGAAACTGCAATGGAACAGAAGCAGTATTGGCTTGGTCTACCTAAGCATTTGTTCTGGGGTTTTATTGCCATCGCTATCTTTATGAGTGGTGATGGCTTTGAAATGGCTTTTTTATCAAAACATATTACTGATTTAGGGTTTACACCGGCGCAATCCGCGATGGTATTTACTGTCTATGGTTTAATGGCAGCCGTTGCGGCGTGGGCATCTGGTGTTGTGGCTGAAATTATCACCCCCCTAAAAGCCATGATGATCGGGTTTATTCTCTGGATTGTCATGCATGCCTTATTTATGGCGTTTGGTCTCGGTATGAAAAGCTATACCTTGATGCTGTTATTCTATGGTATTCGTGGGCTGGCTTATCCATTGTTTATTTATTCATTTATGATGATGCTGGTGCAAGTCATCCCTCGAGCGCATCTTGCTGCGGCTACGGGTTGGTTCTGGGCGATGTACTCGGTAGGCATTGGTGTTATCGGCAGTTATCTGCCTAGTTTTTCAATCCCAATGATGGGTGAAACAGGAACATTATGGATGGCCATCGGTTGGGTCGCTATTGGTGGCGCAATTGCTTATTTTAGCCTACGTAACATTCCAGTTGATCGCTCCAAAGTTAATTTACCCATGAAAGATAAAATGGCTGAATTGTCGCGGGCTGCCACCATTTTATTTACCAACAAAGACATCTTTATGGCAAGTTTAATCCGCATTATCAACACTATTTCGTTGTTTGGTTTTGCAATCATCATGCCATTACTCTTTGTTGACCGCTTAGGGTTCACCATCTCTGAATGGTTACAGATTTGGGCGGTTTTCTTCTTTGTCACTATTTTTACGAATATTTTTTGGGGAATTGTTGGTGAACATATTGGTTGGATCCGCCAAGTTAGGTGGTTTGGGTGCCTAGGTATGGCAATATCCAGCTTAATGTTTTATTACTTACCGGTTTATTTTGGTCATAATTTTGCCATCGCATTAATACCCGCCATTTTATTAGGTATTTTTGTGGCTGCATTTGTTCCAATGACGGCGGTATTCCCAAGTATTGAGCCACACCATAAAGGTGCTGCGGTCTCAATTTATAACCTTTCAGCGGGGCTGAGTAATTTTGCTGCACCGGCAATAGCTAGTTTAGTATTGCCTTTCTTTGATATTGTGGGTGTTGTTTGGGCATATACAGGTTTGTATATCTTTGCAGGAATACTGACATTCTTTATTAAAGTTCCACAACCCGGCTTTGAAAATAATCGCAAAATAAAACCAGCTAAGGTAGCGGCTGAACAACAAACTAGTCATTAAATTACTTTATCTATTACTCATTAAACCCTGTAGGTAGTGAATTATCTATGGGGTTTTTCTTTGTTTAAATAAACTTTATTGCCAAAACAAACTAAATTGGAGATGAAGGGATATCATCCTTTTCAACAGCAATATAAAGAGAAACGGTTTAAAAATAAAATAAAGTAGAATATTTCCTATAAATAGAAATATTGGTCATATTTATAAGGTGATTTTTCATCTTATTACGATATTTATTGAAAATACAGCCATGGACAATAGAATATAATTTCATAGATTAAAAAATAAACTATAGTTGATTTGTTTATAAATAATAACTTAAATGACATAAAATATTGGCTTATAAACCTGCATTTAGAGAATGTTAATGTGCTTTCCCCCTTTCAATGTTATATCTGACTATTTAGTTCACTGCATACCTTTATTCCAAGCTGTTTAAATCCTGTTTGACTCTCTATACATCTGAATTTTCGGTGTTATGATGAATTTTGTTGCAATTTCGTGTATTTGTAGCGAAATACTCTCTATATTGGTGTTTTGTTGCGCCAAATAAAATTTATAATCTAACCTTAATTAAAATTAATAGTTTTCAATACCAAAAAATAATCTAATAAAAAAAGATAAGTGCGGGGAAAAAGTTATGTCACAGATGTTAGCTCTGTTTCTGATAGTGGGGATATTATATATTGGGGATGCTATAGCCGTTAGAACTAAGGCTTGGATCCCCTCCGTATTTGTATGCGCAGTGCTCTTTCTTTTAGGTTATTGGACTATTTTCCCGAAAGATATTGTGAGTATTGCCGGTATTCCTCAAGTCGTTGCGGTTACCTTAATGTATTTGTTAATTACAAATATGGGAACCTTATTATCGTTAAAAGAATTGTTGCGCCAATGGAAAACTATTCTTATCTCCTTAGCTGGGATTTTAGGCATTATTTTCTTGACCTTTATTGTTGGTATTGCCTTATTTGATTTAAATACTGTATTAGTTGCAGTTCCTCCGTTAGTTGGTGGAATCGTTTCTTCGCTAATTATGTCAAAAGGTGCTGCTGAGGCAGGTTTAGTTGACCTTTCGGTTTTCGCTATTTTAATTTACGTTATGCAGGGGTTTGCAGGTTATCCACTCACTGCCGTGATGTTAAAAAAAGAAGGGCGTCGAGTTCTAGAAAAATATCGCAATGGCCAATGGCAAGAAACATTATCTGTTGATGGCGCAAAAGATGTTGAAGTTAAAGCAGTGGTATCTGAAGATGAAATGCCACGTATGTTCAAGAAAATCCCTAACCACTATAACACCAGCTATTTTAAATTCTTACGCTTAGCTGCGGTAGGGTATTTGGCTTATTTAGCCTCATCTTTTGCAGCCCCTTATGTGAGTATTAGCCCATTTGTGTTGTGTTTATTATTTGGTGTTATTGCCTCTTCGTTAGGTTTCTTAGAAAGGCAACCATTACAAAAAGCCAATGGTTTTGGGTTCGCCATTATGGCCTTAATGTTATTTATCTTCGATACATTAAACCATGCGACTCCTGATATGTTATTGCGTCTAGTTTATCCGATGGTGGTGTTAATTAGTGCAGCGGTTATTGGAATGTACCTTGCATCATGGGTGGTTGGTAAAATATTAGGCGTTACCAAAGAAATGGCATTTGCTGTTGCTCTAACGGCTTTATATGGTTTCCCTGCTGACTACATCATTACTAACGAAGCGATCAACGCATTAACGAAAGATGAAAAAGAACGCCAAGTATTAACTAGCCATATGTTAGGGCCGATGCTAGTTGGTGGCTTTATTTCTGTGACCATGGTTTCTGTTGTATTAGCAGGTATTATGGTGGCTTATATTGTTCCAATTGCAGGGTAAAAAATAATGGAAACAAGTACTTCAAGAATTCAGCGTCATTTAGAACAGTTAGCAGAATACACCGCAACACCGGGGCAGGGCACTACTCGGATGAGCTATAGCGAACAAGATAAACAAGCGCGTGATTACCTAAAACAAGAAATGCGCGCTTTAGGATTACAAGTTCGAGAAGATGCTATTGGTAATATTTATGGGCGCTTAGAAGGCCAGCAACCTGATTTGCCTGTGGTGATTGTGGGTTCTCATTTTGACTCTGTTCCTCATGGCGGGGCATTTGATGGCCCGGCAGGGATTGTTACAGGTTTGGATGTCGTAGCGCGTATTAGTGAACAAAACTTAACTCCGAAATATCCCTTAGAAGTCATTGCCTTGGTTGAAGAGGAAGGGACCAGTTTTGGCCGGGGCTTGATGGCTTCAAGTGTGATAACGGGTTTGATTGGTACAAAAGAATTATACCAACTCAAAGATAGGCAGGGTGTAAGTGCGGCGCAGCGTATGGCAGAGGCAGGGTTTAATGCTGATCATGCATCACAAGCTGTGCTCGACCCTAAAAAGGTCAAAGCATTTTTAGAATTACACATCGAACAAGGCCCGGTGTTAGAACAGGCAAATGAAGATATAGGGATCGTAGAAACTATCGTAGGTATCAGTCAGTTAGAGATTAAACTGACAGGTAAAGCAGGCCATGCAGGTACTACGCCGATGAATATGCGAGCCGATGCATTAGTGTGTGCAAGCCAAATTATTAGTCATATTCCTGAACTAGCAAAGGCGGCAGGGGATAATACGGTTGCGACCGTAGGCCGGTTATCAGTATTACCTAATGGGGCGAATGTCATCCCAAGCGAAGTCACTTTTAGCGTCGATATTCGCTCTAAAAATGACGTTGCGTTACGTAAAGTGATTGAACAAATAATCGAATTAACAGAACAGGTTAGCAATTCGTTAGCGATTTCAAGCGATATTGTTCAGCCGTTATATGTTCAGCCAACGGAGCTCAATAGTGATATTCATCAACTAATGCAACAACATGCCAGCGACCAAAACTTACGTTTTCGTTCAATGGTCAGTGGCGCGGGGCATGACACTATGATTTTTGCAGGCATAACTCAAACGGGACTGATATTTGTGCCAAGTCGTAATGGGTTAAGCCATCACCCAGATGAATGGACGGATTATGCACAAATCGCGCGAGGAGCAGATGTGATGTTTGCTACCGTTAAGTCATTAATAGAATGTTAATTAATAAGTGAGCCAGATTCAGTATCTGGTTGAGCAATAGGGTAAAAGGTAGAAAAATGATTAATAAAACAATTACAGCCGCAATCAAAAAATATACACCTGAAATGATTGCTTTTCGTCGAGATCTACACGCTCACCCTGAGCTACCGTTTGAAGAAGTACGCACCACGCAACGTATTGCTGAAGAATTAGACAAAATCGGAATCGAGTATCGGCTAACCGAGCCTACCGGTGTTATTGCGGAAATTAAAGGCGGTAAGCCTGGTAAAACAGTTGCTCTGCGTGCAGATATAGACGCATTACCCGTTTTGGAGTTGAATGATTCATTAGAATATAAATCGACTATTGAAGGCAAAATGCACGCTTGTGGTCATGATGCACATACGGCAATGTTATTAACGGCAGCCAAAGCATTGTATGAGGTGCGAGAAGAATTAGCCGGCAATGTGCGTTTAATTTTCCAACCTGCAGAAGAGATTGCTCAAGGCGCATTAGCCATAATCAAACAAGGCGCAATCGAAAATGTGGATAACGTTTTTGGTATGCATATTTGGACAACCACACCATCAGGAAAAGTATCTTGTAATGTGGGTGGGTCTTTTGCTTCTGCTGATTTACTGAAAGTCACTTTTAAAGGCCGTGGTGGTCATGGTTCTATGCCAGAAGCAACTATTGATGCAGCAGTTGTTGCTTCTGCATTTGTCATGAATTTACAAGCGATTGTGTCCCGAGAAACCTCATCTTTAGACTCAGCCGTGGTCACGATAGGTAAAATGGATGTCGGGACACGCTTCAATGTTATTGCAGAAAATGCAGTATTGGATGGTACGGTACGTTGTTTTGATATTGAAACTCGTAACCGTATCGAAGCTGCGATCCGTCGTTATGCCGAGCACACTGCGGCTATTTATGGGGCGACTGCGCAGGTTGATTATATCTATGGGACACTACCGGTTATCAATGAGGAGCGCAGTGCGCTACTGGCTCAATCAGTCATTTCACAAGCTTTTGGTGAGCAAGCTCTGATTAACGAAAGACCAACACCGGGTGGTGAAGATTTCAGCTTCTACATTGAAAACATCCCGGGGTGCTTTGCGCTGTTAGGCACAGGAAATGCCGAAAAGGACACTCAATGGGCACATCATCATGGTTGTTTTAATATTGATGAAGACACGATGGCGACAGGTGCTGAACTTCATGCCCAATATGCGTGGAGTTATTTACAGCAACAGGAGTTTTAATTGAGTATGTTAATGCTATTAGGGCTAGTTATTTTACCAATACCGGGATTACCACTAACCCTACTGCCTATTTATTTTGGTTATTAAGATCAGTTAAGAGTGCGAATAGCGGCCATATATTTGGCTGCTATTTGTTGTGATGAATAAAAATAGCTTCTCTTAAGCGCTGTTGTTGTTCAAAACGTTGTTCTTGGTTGATTTGCGGGTCATGGGATAGCTGCATCAGCATTTCATTCATCTTATGAACTGAATTTTCATCAATCAATTGGTTTACTTTTTCAACAATTTCATCATAGTAGGACATAACACAGGCTCCAATTAATATTCACTAAAGCTATAATAACGCAAAATCTATTGGGCTAGATAGGCGATTAATTTTGTTTATCGATCACCATAACAGCCATCGTATTCGGTTCTAAGGCTCGCATTATATGTGGCTCATCTCCGGGGTAGTGAATATAGTCCCCAACTTGTAGCTCAACAGGGTTATCCAATGGGCCGACTAACGCTCTGCCAGACATAATAATGATGTGCTCGCTGACGCCATGCATATGAGGTTCTGAAATACGATCACGACCGGGCTGGGCAACCACAGTATAAATATCACGTCGCGAATCTGCGGGGGCTGATGAGAGTAAAAAGGCCAAATAATTCGCGTGTTCGGCACTGACCGGTATCGCCTCCCCATGGCGGATCACAGTGACAGCTTCTTGCTTTTCTTCAATTAATCGTGCGAAAGGAATATCTAACGCTACACAAAGTGCCCATAAGGTTTCAATACTTGGGTTACCACTACCCGATTCCAATTGAGAAAGTGTAGATTTAGCGATACCCGCTTTGCGAGATAGCTCTGATAGGGATAGCCCGCTTTTTTGTCTTTCACGAACAAGGGCTTTTGAAATCAACTCAATGGGAGGTGAAGGTAGATTCAATTTTAATTTTCCTATTTAGATTGCACTTTATACTATCTATCGACATAATGAACAAACGTATTATATATCGAACGGTCTAGGGATGCTAACTTCAATAAGCTCAAAGCTAAATCATAGCACAGTGAAAAATATAGCTCTTGTCTGTTTTGCTGACTTAATTGTTGGCATTTCTTATGGTGCATTGGCGCTTTCACAGGGATTTGACTGGTGGATACCAGTGACTTTATCTATTTTAGTGCTCGCAGGGGCGTCCGAGTTTTTGTTTATCGGCGTGATTTTTGCTGGTGGAAGCCCGTTTTCTGCTGCACTCGCGGGGCTATTAGTCAATTCACGACATATCCCCTTTAGTTTTGCAACTAGTGATTTAACGGGGAAGGGAGCAAAGTCGCTATTGGGCTATCATATTATGAATGATGAGAGTGTTGTATTTGGCTTAGCTCAAGAAACTGAATCAGAAAAACGTGCGGCTTTTTGGTTGTGTGGGATAGGTATTCTATTGTGTTGGCCAATTGGTGTTGTGATAGGTGAGGTATTGGGCAGCTTTATTAATGATACTCATATATATGGTATGGATGCGATGTTTCCTGCGATTATTTTAGCGCTTTCATTGCCCGCGTTATCGGATAAACGCCTGCGGTTAACCGCTGTTATCGGTGCAGTTATCGCTGTTGCAACGACACCGATACTACCAGCGGGGATCCCTGTATTACTGGCATTATTGAGCTTGGTTGTTTATATAAGGAAATAATAGTGACAAATAACCCGTGGTTAATTATTAGCGGAATACTGCTGTTGGCGGTTGGTACTTATTTAATGCGAGCATCAGGGGCTTTGCTACGCGGTCGAGTAGTCCTTTCGGAGAATAGCAAAGTATTATTTTCAGCAGCAGCCATTGTTATTTTATTTTCAGTTGCGGCAACGTCTACGTTATTTTCAGGTGATGAAGTTTCGGATTGGCCTAAAATTGTAGGGGTATTAGTGGCAGGTGTACTGACTTGGTTTAAAAAACCATTTATTATCATTGTGTTGTCAGCTGCGATTGTGACCGCGTTACTTAGGTTAATTTGATTAGTGCTTAAATTGAATAGCAATTAATTTAAATTGTGTTACTTGCAATAGCGTGTATTTATGTAAGTTATATAAGCCAACAGATAAAAAAGTGGCCCCGATTCGCAGAAGACTGGGGCCACAGAAACTTACTCAGTTAGATCTTTAATTGTTTCAGAAGAGCCATTTTTTTGGACAGAGGCAATCCCTTTAAGCGCAGATTGCTTAGATGCATACATTTCACTTTTTGCAATCACTTCGTGATTTGCTGCTTTTAAAACGAAATAGTAAGGCTGAGCAACGTCTTTAGTGGATTTTTTTAATTCAAAATACCCCATGATAAGCTCCTGATTTTCTATTTAAGGGATGTCAAACAAAGTGTTAATAAATTACAGTTATTAACAATCTGCTTGAATTAAGAGTAGTCGCTATTAGGTGTTATTACTAGAGAGGAAGGTCCAATTCAGAGAAACTTTTTTTAAAAAAAAGCCTCTGGTATACAGAGGCAATCGTAGGATATATATACTCGTCATACTTCAAGTTACAGCGTTGTTGACGGAATTCATTCGTCGCCTAACTGCACCATGAGTTATTTAGAGTGTAGAACTCTTTATTGTCTGGATAAGATATCGGCTTTTATTGATAGGTGCTATCTGGTTGTACTTATCAATATAAAAGGTTTTGCCGATAACTTAATTAATTTTTATTGATACCATTATTACTGTGTAGCTGGGACACGAATTGGCTCTGGTGTTGGCATGGCATTCATTGGTTTAAATTCAGGGACTTCCATCACTGTAACTTTGACAATATAGCGTTTGCCATCTTCAATTTTGGGCGCATTATTGGCCAGCTTTTTTGCAGTTTCATTTGGTGTCATCGTTTGTTCCGCAACGCTATACACCATATTGTGATGGTTACCCATGTGCTGACGAGGCATTTTGTGGTTAACGCCATTTGCTGCTGCGGTAAAGCCGACGGTTAATAATGCTAAAGCTAATAAACTGGTATTTAATTTTTTCATTTCAGTATCCTCTGTATTGGTGATGGGCAAATCATTCACCAATTCATATTGTCTCGCAATCGCTTTTACCTCCCCTGACGGAAGCTCCATAATTACTGCACTTTTTATTCAAGCTTGAACCATAATTTATATAAAACAGTGGCTTATTAGACGGTAATTTACATTTTTAGACCACTTGTGCTAATGCAAATTTCAGTGCTGGAGACATCAAAGGGGATAGTCTAGGATGGTAAGCTAGGTTAAACAAAATTCTAACAAAGTGAGTGTGTATGTCAGATAAAAAAATACCCCTTTCTTTACTCGACCTTGCGCCAATCATTCAGGGTTCGACGGCGAAAGAGGCTTTTGCTCATTCCCTTGATATTGCTCAGTTAGCAGAAAAACTCGGTTACCACCGCTATTGGCTTGCGGAACACCATAATATGACTGGGATTGCCAGCGCGGCGACCTCGGTGTTAATAGGCTATCTTGCCGCAAATACTCACAATTTACGTTTAGGTTCTGGTGGCGTTATGTTGCCGAATCATTCCCCGTTGGTGATCGCAGAGCAATTTGGCACACTAAACACACTTTACCCTGAACGTATTGATTTAGGCATAGGGCGTGCTCCTGGAAGTGATCAGCGAACGATGCAAGCTTTACGCCGCCATATGAATACGGATATCGATAATTTCCCGCAAGATGTTGCGCAAATTATTAATTGGTTTGATGCTATAAACCCAGACCCAGCAGTGCGCCCAGTGCCAGGCTTTGGTGAAAAAATTCCGGTTTGGTTGTTAGGATCGAGTTTATACAGTGCAAGGTTAGCCGCGCAAATGGGGCTTCCTTTTGCTTTTGCTTCTCATTTTGCCCCTGATTTATTATTACAGGCGTTGGAAGTTTATCGTGCTAATTTCCAGCCATCGCAGAGGCTTTCTAAGCCGTATGCGATGGTTTGTATCAATATCATTGCCGCGGATACTCAACGTGAAGCAGAGTTTTTATTTACGTCGATGCAGCAAGCCTTTGTTATGTTACGTCGTGGTCAACCTTCTCAATTGTCTGCACCTGTTGAGAGTATGGAAAATATTTGGTCACCCGCTGAAAAATTTGGTGTTCAACAAGCATTAGGCATGTCATTGGTAGGGGATAAAACCAAGGTACGTCATGGGTTGGATACGATATTACGGCAAACTCAAGCGGATGAAATTATGGTAAATGGCCAAATTTTTGATCATCAAGCTCGTTTATACTCTTTTGAGTTGGCGATGCAGGTAATGAACGAAATTATGTAATTTAAATAGCTGGATGATTAACACGTGTGCAAGGACGCATTTTTCAGATTTGGCTCAAAAAAGAGATAACCCAGAAAAATCTGGGTCATTGACGGCTAGCACGCTATTTGTGGTTGATGAGGCTCTAAAGGGGGTAAACCATGAGCAGCACGTGCTCTATCGCACGCCTCATTATAAATACCATCTTGCCAAGATTGTTCAAACTCGCGGCAAGGTGTTGGCCTTTGTGTGTATATCGAACAAGACACACACTCTCCAATGGTGCCCTCTAAAGCGCTACAACGCGTATTATGTTTTTGGTTTGTTCCCTGCATACAACTCATAAATGGGGTTATTTGCTCAGTTAAATGTTGTGGTACAACACCACCCCCACTTTCAGCCTCAGCCCAATAAAAAGAGACACGAAAATAGGCACAACATGCACCGCAGCTTACACAAGGGTTATCTGAAGGATCAGTTTTTAGGATATGGACATTATTAGTCATATTAAAAAACCATAAATGATGTTGATAAAATACCCATAGAAAATGGGTTGACGCAACACAAGCAGGAAGCTCAAGAAAACGTTGCTCAGGCTTTATTATCTTACGTTATTCCAGTTTATTGCAATATTATTCAGCACAAAAAACTGGTTTTTTTGATATTCCCCAAGGTAAATAAATTTCACATACTTATCATAATCATAAAAAAACCTGCCAGAAGGCAGGTTTCATTTGAATCATAATGATAAGTTAAACGTGTTTTAAATCTGCGTCATCATTTTGATTAAATATTGCTTTATCTGTTTCACCCATCAACTGGCTAGTCACTGTGCCTGCTGTCATTGAACCACTGACATTCAATGCAGTACGACCCATATCAATTAATGGCTCAACTGAAATTAACAGAGCAACTAATGTAACTGGTAAGCCCATCGCTGGTAGTACAATTAATGCGGCGAAAGTTGCACCGCCACCAACACCCGCGACACCTGCGGAACTGATAGTCACGATACCGACTAATGTCGCAATCCACAGCGGGTCGAATGGATTAATACCCATTGTCGGTGCGACCATCACGGCTAACATTGCAGGATAAATACCCGCACAACCATTTTGCCCAATTGTTGCTCCGAACGATGCAGAGAAGCTAGCAATCGATTCAGGAATACCGAAACGACGTGTTTGTGTTTCAATATTTAGTGGAATACTTGCAGCACTTGAACGGCTAGTGAATGCAAATGTCAGAACCGGGCCCGCTTTCTTAAAGAATTTAATAGGGTTTAAGCCAGTCGTCGCCACTAAAATACCATGTACAACAAACATAATGCCTAACGCAACATAGGACGCAATAACAAAAGTGCCTAGGTTGATGATGTCATGCAAGTTTGAACTTGCTACGACTTTAATCATCAGTGCCATCACACCATATGGCGTTAAACGCATGACCAAGCGAACTAATTTCATTGCCCAAGCTTGCATAACATCAATCGCTGCTAAGGCTTTTTCACCACGCTCTTTATCATCTTTAAACAGTTGCAGTGCGGCAACACCTAAGAAAGCAGCAAAAATAACGACACTAATAATTGACGTTGGGTTTGCACCCGTTAAATCTGCAAATGGATTTTTTGGAATAAACGATAAGATTAGCTGAGGCACGGTTAAGTCAGAAACTTTCCCAATATAGTTGCTTTCTATTGCTGATAAACGTGCTGTTTCGGATTGACCTTGAACTAAACCTTCGGCAGTCAGGCCGAATAAATTGGCAATTAAAATACCCACTAACGCCGCAATAGCTGTGGTAAATAACAAAGTGCCAATTGTTAAAAAGCTAATTTTACCTAGCGAAGAAGCTTTATGTAGCCTTGCCACTGCACTTAGTATTGAAGCAAATACTAATGGCATAATCACCATTTGTAATAGCTGCACATAACCATTTCCGACAATATTAAACCACAGAATGGAGTCTTTTACCGTTTGGTGGCCACTACCATACACGAGGTGCAGTATTACCCCGTAGGCAACACCGAAAACCAGACCGACTAACACTTTTTTAGATAGGCTCCAGCCTTTAGCCCCTAGTTTTGCCAACAGTATTAGTAGTGCTACAAAGCCGAGCACATTAATAATTAGAGGAATATTCATTCCGAACTCCAAATCATATTTTTATAAGGTATGTTACTTGCCCTTTAGTCCTTATTGGTTATAAGGATTTAGTTGCTTCAAACAACTGGTTATATGTTATCAGTTGATAAAACACATTTCTTATATCAAAAAGTAATAATATAGTATTATTCATACTTACATTATATTACAAAACTATAATTTATGTGGGAATGTGTGTATCTATTTGATTATGAATATATTTTATAATCATATCAATGTGGTTATAAAAATCGAATTGGTAACCTGCAGGTAAAAAACAGGCACAAACAGTCAAAATAATGGCAATAAAGCGTTCCCCTCGTTGGCTATTTTTACCGCGGATCATGGGAAAACAAAAGCGTTGAGGGAGTGGCCATAGGAATGGTACTCCTGAAGGGGTGAGCATGTCAGCGACTAGATGACTGATATAACCTAATAAAAAAGCTTGGATAATATCATTTGGAATTGCCCATTCGGTTGGTATCCATTGATAACAAGAAATCATCAAAAGTAACCATGCAACTAAGCTATGAGTAAACCCCCGGTGCCCACACAATTTGGAAATGGGTAATGAAAAAATCCGTAGTAGTCGACCAGGAATTGAAGAGGGGTGGTCAATATCGGGCAATAATGCGCCTAATAAGGCCCCTGGAACCATGTGCAGCCAATCACCATGAGCAATCTCTGGGGTGATTTGAAGTTTATGAGCCATTATTAAAGAGGCGACGGAAAAAAGCAGATGCCCTTCAGCTGTCATGGTGGATAAAATACCATCTGTTTATCTATACAGTTGATTGGCAGTATAAAGTGTTTGAAAAGAATATGATAGTGGTAGAAAGATAAAAAAACTCTTATTTATTAGCAAATAAGGGAAGTATTTTATAATTTAACACAATACCCCTACCTAAATTAGATAGGGGAGAACACTTATTAGACACTCAAGGTATTCTTAACGTAAATGTTCAGCCTTTAAGTCATTCAGTGAGGCTAATTTGATATCCGCTAAACCAAAGCGCGGGTCATTAAAATGCTTGCTGTCAGGCACCACAATTGAACGCATTCTGGCGGCTTTTGCAGAAATCATACCGTTAAATGAATCTTCTAATGAAACGCAATTGACGGGTTTAGTCGATAACTCAGCTGCTGCTTTAAGATAAACTTCAGGATGAGGTTTACTCAAGGGTAAATCAGATGCGGAAATAACCGCGGAGAAATAATCACGAATATCCAGAAGGTTTAATACTTTTTCTAACATGTACAAAGGAGAGGCGGAAGCCAGCGCAATTTTTAAATCCATTGAACGGCAAAGTTCCATCGCATGTTGCACACCCGGTAGAATAGGGCGAGTTTCTTCAACTAAGCCAACAACACGGTCAATGATGCGTTGTGTGGCTTCTTCTTGGCTGCATCCTTGCCAAGGGGAAGCGTGGTACCAAAGCTCCACCACATGGTCAATACGTAAACCCAAGGTATCAGGCAGGGTATCCGCAATTGAAACGTCAACACCCAATTGTGAAAAAATCTCAAGTTCAGCCTGTGCCCAAAAAGGTTCCGAGTCGATCAGTAAACCATCCATATCAAAAATGACCGATTGGATGGGAAGATTATGGTACATGTCAAAACTCCATTCATGTCGTATTTATTAACGAAGAAGTCATGATATCAGTAAACTGACTTTAAGCGTATTACTTGAAATCAGTATTAGTCTAATATTGAGGAATATTCGGACAGTATGAAGTAAAAGTATAATGGTAATGAATAGCCTCACTATTTTGATTAGTCTGAAAGTCTATATATTATTATTAATCGTGAATTGAAATTTGGAGGCAATGAATATTTTCAGCTATGATTAGCGTTGAATAATCATTGTAAAAATTTATCAAAAATCATAACGCTGAGGAAAAGCAGTAATGAATTACCATAATGCCAATTATGTCGCAATCGGCAAACGTATTCTGGGTTGGGTTGTTTTTCTGTTAGCATTAATTTCGACATTGGCGTCTTTAATTAAACTGGCAGGCATGAAGGGGCTCGCAGGAGAAGGGATTAATGCAGTCGCTAATGATTTTATTAAATTAATGGCGGAAATGACCCGTCAAAGTACACCATTCCTAAATTTCTTTTGGAATAACTCACCAGTACCTCAAGTCGCTAATGGGTTTTCCGGTAGTAATATCAGCTTTATCATCATCTTTATTTTTATTTTTGTTGGACTGGCGCTTAGTGCATCAGGTTTGCGTATGTACCGGCAAATTAAGTTTATTCGTGAAAGTTTAGAAGACCACGTGATCATAGAAAAAGCAAAAGGGATAGACATCTCAAAAGAAGAGCTTGAAGCTAAGGTGACTATTCCACGTCATACGATATTCACTCAATTTTTTCTTCTTTATTTTTGGCCAATTGTATTGGGGCTAGCGTTGTATTTTCTTCTGCGTTTCCTTAATTGGTAATTTTCGAATTTTCGTCATACTTCGAGCTGTAGCGGTGTTGGCTTCTTTCGGCTATTTGGGTCACATACTTGTGTATGCTCCCCAAACTATCCTCAATCGCCGCCTTGCCACAGTTCGAATTATTTAGAAAATTAATTATTTGTCGTGCTAAATGCTAAAAAACAGGAGCTTATTTTTCGTTGAGTAGATTATCAATAATCGTGCGTGCTTGCTGGTAGCTTTGTTCGTTACCAAAGATATGGGCTTGATTAAGTAAATAGTAAAGTTGGTATATTGGTTGTCTATCTAAAAAGCCATTGGGGAGCGGCCAAACACTTTGGTAGCCATCAATAATTTGGATCGGAAGATCTTGATATAATGGCAACATTGCTATATCACACTCCCTATCTCCCCAATAACATGCGGGGTCATATAATACACCTTCAAGATTTTGAGTGATAGCACAGTTAGCTGGCCATAAGTCACCATGTAATAAAGAGGGTTGTGGCTGATGCCCAGCAAGTTTCTCCTTAACAATATCGACAATTTGCTGAATATCAGCAAATACCATTCCTTTTTCGGAAGCGAGTTGTAATTGCAAGCCAATACGCTTTTCTGCAAAAAATGAATTCCAACGCTTTTCCCAGCCATTAGGTTGCACAATTGTGCTTAGCATAGTATCAAAATCAAACCCGTAGCTAGGCTGCTCTTCCCATTGATGTAAACGCGCTAATTGTTGGCCAAAATGCCATGCATTGGTGTTGTCGAAAGGCTTAAGAGGGAAGTATTCGAGCAGAAGGAAACTGTGGTGCTTATTACTGCCAACACCGTAAACCTTAGGAACGGTTATCGTTTGGCTTTTAGCGAGCATTTCAAGTTGCTCAGCCTCCTGTTTAAATAAAGGCAAAAACTCACGCCGATTTTGTTTAATGAACACGGTGTGTTCGCCATAGTCAATTCTTAACGTATGGTGAATATCACCACCAGACAGAATGACTTTGTTACGTAGCTCCGCCTCACCTAAGTGTTCACTTAATAAACGACACATTGCTTGCCACATGACTCACCTCGCTCTGCTTTGGTCTTCATTAATACAATACTATAGCGACAGTTTAGGAATTAACAGTGATAATTGTTTAAAAAGAAGAAGCTATCACGAAATTATTGAACAATTATCAGGCAATAAACACAAACCTGTTCTGCTTTAAATTTAGCCTATTTCTATCTAAATGAGAATGTTCAGATAATACGGTATGAGTTCAAGATCTTGACGCCATTTGCTAGTGATTTCAGGTAAACTGCAAAGAATACTTTCATACTCAAGGGGTGCTATGAACATGGATTTTCAAAAACCGCGCTGGTTAAGAGACTTACTGCGATTTATTCCACTGAAAAGTCAGTTTGTTCTATTTGGCAATGTTCGAGACCTACAAGCCAGCGAAATTGCGCCTAGGGTAGTGACACCACTGCCGTTTAACCAAGCACTCTTTAATAACTTGTTTCAGGCAGGGTATGCCTATGTTATTACCTATACACCACTGATTGGTTTTCAATGCGTGGCGAGCCCCACAGAAAACTCGCAAGCGAGTGCCACATTGATGCAAAACTTAGGTTTGCATATGGCTGATGATAAAGCTGCTGGTGGTATTGATATGTTGAATCATTTGCTGGAAAAATTTATTAACTATAAGCAGCAGCCAATTGCATTATGTATTGATTTCGCCTCTTGCTTGATTTCCCATCGCGATAACCTGACTCCCGCTGAGCACAGCTTATTTACTCGGGCTCTGGTGGTTTCTCACCAAGCAAAAACGCGACCAGCAGGGGAAAATAACCAGCCGTTCTACAATTCTATTTTTTGGATTGTGGAGAAAGAAACCGATTTACCTGATTGGTTTTTAGTTAATAACCCACGAGTGAGAGCCATTCCTGTTGCGAAGCCTGACAGCCAAGTTCGTCGGGTTCTTACGCCAATGTTGTTAGCTTCATTATCTGATGTTAATAGCATAGAACAAGCGGATAAAGACAGCTTATTTAATGACTTTATTGATGAAACAGAAGGACTCTTGTTACTGGACTTAACGGCGATAGTGCAGCTCGCACGGATTGAAAATGTCCCTGTGACACGTATTAGTGATGCGGTACGACGTTATAAAGTAGGCATAACGGAAGACCCTTGGAAAAAAATTGATAAGCAGAAAATACATAACGCACCAGAGATTATTTCTCGCCGAGTTAAAGGACAACAACATGCCGTCACTCATTTATTGGACATTATTAAACGTGCAATGACCGGAGTGGGGGGGCATAAAGGTGGGCGACCTCGAGGCGTTTTGTTTCTAGCGGGGCCAACGGGTGTCGGGAAAACGGAACTGGCGAAAACGGTCACTCAATTGCTATTTGGTGATGAAAGTGCGTATATCCGCTTTGATATGTCTGAATTTAGTGCAGAACATGCAGACCAACGTTTAATTGGCGCTCCTCCTGGCTATGTCGGTTATGATTCTGGTGGTGAATTGACGAATGCCATTCGTGAAAAGCCGTTTAGTGTGGTGTTGTTTGATGAGATAGAAAAAGCACACCCTCATTTAATGGATAAATTTCTACAAATTATTGATGATGGTGTATTGACCTCAGGACGTGGTGATCGCGTTTATTTTTCAGAGTCGTTGATTATTTTTACGTCAAATCTTGGCATTTATCGTTTGGATGCAAATGGTGAGCGGGTAGCGAATGTCCAGCCGAGTGAGCCTTTCGAAACGGTGACGCGTAACGTGAAAAGTGAAATCGAACGTCACTTTAAATTAGTGTTAAATAGACCAGAGCTGCTCAACCGAATTGGGGAAAACATTATTGTTTTTGATTTTATTCGCCCCGATGTGGCACAACAAATATTCGAACAAATGGTGGGAAATATTCTTTCTGGTTTGGAAAAGCAATCACTGACTATTTCAATTTCACCACAAGCCAAAGAAACGTTAAAACAACATTGCTTAGCTGATTTATCTAATGGCGGTCGAGGTATACGTAACCAATTAGAAAGCTATTTAATTAACCCATTATCTCGCGCTGTTTTCGACCAAGATTTACAACCTAATTCGGCTTATCAAATTGTCGAAATTGCCACAGGTGAAACAACGCAAATCACGTTAGCAGCGATGAGTAATTGATGTGGTGAATGTTAATATTTCACGAGTTCATTTTCCCATTACGGCCCTAGGCCCCGGAAAGCGTATTGGTATCTGGTTTCAGGGATGCTCATTACGTTGTAAAGGCTGTCTTTCTCCTGATACATGGCAAGTGAAAGACAATAGCATCACGGTGAAACAATTACTGGACCAGATAACGGAGTGGTTACCATTCGCAGATGGCATCACGATTTCAGGGGGAGAACCGTTTGAACAGCCTGAAGCCTTATCCGCATTAGTGAAAGGGATTAAACAGCTAACAGATGCGGATATTTTAGTCTATAGCGGTTATCAATGGGAACACATTGAAGAGCGTGTTTTACAAATGGCTCCCAATATTGATGCCTTAATTAGTGAGCCATTTATTGTGGATCTTCCGCAAACCCAGATGCTCAAAGGCAGTGATAATCAGCAATTGCATATGTTAACGCCATTAGGAAAAGCGCGATTTATGGCATATCAGCGCTCGATAACACCAGAAGATAAAGTACTGGATTTAGCGTTTGATGAAACAGGGCGGCTATTTTTGGCGGGGGTTCCTGAACGTAACGATATGTTGCGTTTGCGGACCTTGATTGAACAGCAAGATCAATCCTTGCGACAACTAAAAAAATAATTAATTGGATGAATGGATGACCATGATACGTTTTTGCCCACATTGCCAAACAGAGCGACCGTTAACTGAAATTTTTTGTGCTGGGCAAATTAAAACACCACAAGGAGATAATCAGTTTTGTGGCTGGGATTTAACCCTTGAAGATATTCATGAAACGGGTTGGCGCCCCATTGATGAGCACAATACCTCGATGGAGAGCCCAAAACTCAGTATTGATGAGAATAATCAAAATAACCAAATTATTGAACAAAGAGTTTGTGTGAATGGGCATTCCATGGATGAGGGGGATTTTATCTGCCTTGAGTGTGGGGCGGATGCAGCTCTTGAACTAAGCAATATTGAGGAGCAATCTCAACGACTGATTGGCAATTGGCGGCTTGAACGACGTATTAACCAAAACGATAGCCCACGTGAACGTTATTTAGTCACACATATTGAAAACGACAAAAATGGTGTGCTTACCTTATATCAAAAAGGTGAAGAACCTGACCCTACGATTTATCAAGTACTTCAATTGATCCCAACAGACCATGTGCCTGAGTTTTATGAAACGGGACGCTGGGAAAACCGCGCTTGGCATGTGACTGAATTATTGGAAGGTGGCTCACTGAGCCAATTTGTTCAGCAAGGGGAATTTTGGCAGTTACATGAAATTCCCAAATTGGTTGAAGAAATGGGGCAAGCGATAGCGGCATTTACTGAGCATGGCTTACGTCATCGCAATCTATGTCCCGCTAATTTATTGATCCGCAGCCGCGAGCCTTTAGATATTGTGGTAATTGAATATGGCTCTGCGAGTTTGTCTGAATTTGACCTTGATATCGTAACACCCTTAGATATTTCCCGTTATAGCGCACCAGAAACCTTAGCAGGCGGTGTGAGCGCCGCATCAGACTGGTGGAGTCTTGGGGTTATTTTATTAGAACAACTGACCCAAGGGCAGTGTTTTGCTCAAGTTCATGATAATGCGTTCTTAATCCAAGTCATGACTAATGGCGTTGATTTTCCTGATGATTTAGACCCCAACTTACAACTATTATTGCGCGGGTTATTGTGCCGGGATCGTTTTTTACGTTGGCAATGGCCGCAGGTGTCAGCATGGCTAGAGGGGAAAGCGGTCCAAGCACCGAAAAGTGCGATAGCAGGCTCGCCAACTCAATACCATCAAGTCCAGTTTGCCGGTCAGCAATTTTCTCAGCCAGATACTTTTGCCATGGTTGCTGGTGAACAAGCTCATTGGGATGGTGCAGTCCAATTTTTGCTACGCGGGGAATTAACGTCGTGGTTAGCAAAGTTTGATAATAGTCAGGAACAACTCAAACAACTTCAGGCTTTTTTAGATAGCCCAAAAACGCTAGATGGAGCCTTACAAAGTGAAATTAATCAAGATATTAAACTCACTTTAGCTTTAAAAATCCTAAACCCGAATATGCCATTTATTTACCGTGGTGAAATCATCACACCAGCTTGGTTATTAGAACAGCCTATTCTTGCTTACGCACTAATTAGTGAGCCATTAACTCAACATATTCAGAATATCGACCCACAACATTGGTTAGTGCAGCTCTACCACCGCCAATGTTTAGTACGCCAACGTGCTGAACAGTTGAATATATTACTCAATGAAGAAAGCTTGAAACTGTATTTGTTAATCACGTCAATAAGCCAGCTCGCTGCGCGTTGGGAATTACTGCATAGCCAATTTCCTGACTCACATAATGAAAGCCTACAAGCCTTATTAGATAGACAAAATCTGCAAGAAATTGATTATATTTTATTGCTAAGTGCCGATATTGGGCAATTTGTTTCACTGACTGCATTAGTCGAGCAATCTTTTGAATTAGCAAAACACAATGATATCCACAATTTTGATAGCGAAATAGCCAAAAACCAACTTTTGTTACCAAGAGGGGAACTATACCAGCTCATTAACCACCGAGTCAGTGATTTCAAACGTATAGGGATCCCTGAATTAGATGGTTGGGTTGATGACTTTTTATTAATGCGTCGCTTGCCGTTAGTCAAAATCCTCGTATTGCTGGCTATTCCATTCGAACACTGGCAAGTACCCGAATCACAAAAATATGTTCTTGAAGTTCTAAGGTTTTTTACACAAAAGCTCACGTCAGTGACACAACGTGGAAACCTGGTACGTATGCGTTTAACGCAAAATACTGGGCGAGTCGATTTAATGGAATGCGATAGCCCCGTTCGCCCTGCAAGTGCATTACTTGAACATTTATTGAACCGCAAAAAAAGCACGGTTACCATTGATAGTGATTTGCTATTACAGCATAAAGGCGTCAATGGCCGATTACGGATCCTACAATCAGATACGCAGTTATATCAACGGGATACAGGTATTGATGGCATGTACCTTGGTTTCCCATTCTTATTATTGCACACACAGCCGAATCAAATTAAACCACGAATTGCACCTTTATTTTTATGGCCCGTTTCATTACGGACTTCTTTAGCTCAAAACAGCCCTATACAGCTTAGTTTTGATCATGAGAGGGCGGCAATACGCTTAAATCCAGCACTGGCAAGCTTTGCGGGGATACCTCCGGTGAGTGAGTGGCAAACAATATTAGATAATTTATTATCTAAAGCAGGTTTAACCATTGAAGATATGATGGAGACACTTACGTCTTTATTACCGATACAAAGTACAGAACTCGCGCCACTTCCGTCGATCACTACTTCAATTGCAGAGAATAGTGCACAAATCTGTTGTTCAGCGGTACTCTTCCATACCTCGTTTATTGGACAGGCGATGAGTAGCGATTTACAGCAAATTGCTGGGCTACCTATTTCCCAAACAGCCTTAGCGACAATGCTAAAAGTCTCACCGCTCAATAGCACGAGTGAAACACAGCCAGATAATTTACTTAATCAGTATGCATTGTCATTGGCAGACCCATCACAAGAACAAGTTGTTCAAGCTGTACAAGCTAACACGGGGCTGCTGATTGAGGGGCCGCCAGGGACAGGGAAAAGCCAAACCATCGTGAGTTTGATTGCAGATGCGATAGGGCGTCAGCAAACCGTTTTAGTGGTGTGTCAAAAACCTGCTGCACTAGAAGTAGTCTATAAGCGTTTGATTGCTAATGGATTAGGGGATAGAGCACTATATATCAGCCAAAGCCAAAAAGGCCGTGAGATTATTTTGGCGGTGAGAGAACAAATTGAGCAACTTTGGGGACAAGAAAAAAGCCAGCTCGTTGAGCTTGATTGGCAGGGAGAGAGAATTCATCTTGTAAATCGCGTTCAGCTATTTGAACAAAAAATAGATAGGTATTTTCACTCACTCAATAATATCGACGAAAAGTTTCAAGTTTCTTATAAACAAGTATTAAGCCAATTGATTGAACTTGAAAAGCTTCCTCATTTTGATATTGATGAACAGCACATTAAGCCTTTATTAGCGCAATTTGATAGCCATACGATTGAGCAACTAACGGATGATTTGAAGTCACATGCGTATACTTGGTGGCAATTGGATTATGAAAATAATGCACTAAAAGCCTTATCGCAGTTTACGGTGAATGACCCTCAATATTTATTGTTTAATCAATCTATTATGGGATTGATCGATACTGAAAAGCAACGTGATGAAGCTTATAAAACGCCATATCAGCAAATTACGTTGACTCAATTATCGACTCATGAGCAATGGTTATCACAGCATGAAGCACAATTTAACCAATTAACGGCTGAACAATGGCAGGATTTCTCCCGTTGGTTAACGCTATTTAGCAGTGAAACGGGAAATTTAGTTATTAACCAACTTGAGCTGTTGTATCAGCGTTTATTATCGATTAATGAAGAAAATATCGACCCGTTATTATTCCCTGTGTTTAGGGGGATTGATAATGACCATCTTGCCCAATTATCGCGAGCATTGATGGAAACAATGCAAAGGTCATGGTTACGTTTCTTGAACCCGTATTACTACCGTCGGCAAAACCAATTGCAGTCATTTATGGCGGCTAGTGGCTTAGCGCCTACGACTGAAAAACAGACGTCAGTGCTTAATACCATTGCCGTTGAACAACAATGGCGTTTACTTGAAAGGGAATTACAACCATTATATCAACAGCTTGGTCTTGAGCTTCAGCCAAACCACCTGTGGCGTAGCACATTGCAACCGTTGGTCATGCAATTAAAACGAGTGGCAGATATGGCTGAGCTTCTCGCTCAGTACCCTGAGCCTTTGCATTTTATAGACGCGATTACTCAGCAACAAAAAGCCGGGTTTATCCATCAATGTCATGAAGTCAGGGCGGCAATAGCTAAGTTACGTGCAAAAACGGAAAGCTTAAACCAATTAAGTCGGCTAGATAGCGTATTTTCATCAGAAACCGTTGAACGGTTTAAGATGGCCATCGTAAACGGTGAGTCAAATACGACTGAACTGGTGCTGATAGCGCAACAGAAAGAAAATTTACAGCGTTACCAATCGTTTCGGGAAGAAACACAACATTTTACCGAGCAGCATTGGGGGATCTTAACGCTATTAAAACCGGCTATTGGACAACTTATCGCAACTGAAGGGGGCACAACGCAATGGAGAGATCAATTAATTCAAACAATTAACTATTATTTCTGTCTGTTTACTAAAGCTCAATTGCAGGCAACATTGCCTGCATTAAGTACTAATCACGGCCAGCTGATGTCAGACCTAGCTGAACTAGAAAATGCTCAAAAACAATTACAACAATTCAATAAATTGGCATTGACGACCAATATAGATATCAAAACGTTAGGGAACCGCCGAGAATGGGAAGAAATTACTCGTTTAGCAGGGCCAAGAGCGCGACGTTTAAGGGAATTTATACAAGAAGGTCGAGATATTGGGTTAATGCAACTACGGCCGGTTTGGTTGATGACACCCGATGTAGCGAGCCAGGTGCTCCCTCTTGAAGGTGCCATGTTTGACAGTGTGATTTATGATGAAGCTTCACAGATGCCGATTGAATTTGCCTTATCGACTTTATTTAGAGCCAAACAGGCCATTGTTAGTGGCGATGAAAAGCAAATGCCACCTTCAAAATTTTTCACAGGCAAGCAAATTGAAGACGATATTGATGAAGAAGACGATGACCAACAAGAATTGGCAGGAGAGCAATGGGATTACCGGCAAATTAGTGATTGCCCGGATTTATTACATTTAGCACGTACAGTGTTGCCTATTCATACATTGGATATTCATTACCGTTCTGCTTATCGAGAGCTGATTAATTTCTCCAATTTTGCTTTCTACGAAAATAGGCTTAATATTCCAGCGCAGTTTTCTTCTAAAATGGTCAGCAAAATTAAGCCATTACAGCTTATTCAAGTCAATGGTACATATGTTAACCAAAGCAATGAAGCTGAAGCAGTCGCTATCGTGGATCATTTAGCTTCAATGTGGCAACGGCCTTTCGAACAACGACCCTCTGTGGGGGTAGTCACGTTTAACCAAAAGCAAGCAACATTAATTAATCAAATAATTCAATTACGTGCAGCACAGGATGAAGATTTTCTTCAGGCGTATACGCAGGAAAACCAACGCACTCACAATGACGAAGATATGTCATTTTTTGTGAAAAATGTGGAAAATGTGCAAGGTGATGAACGCGATGTGATTTTATTTTCTACCACATTTGGTCGCAATGCGCAGGGGACATTCAGGCGTAACTTCGGGGTATTAGGGCAAACTGGTGGTGAACGGCGTTTAAATGTCGCCATCACTCGTGCTCGTCAGCAAGTCGTAATAATGTCATCAATGCCAATAGATGAAATTTCTGATTTACTAGCCACTTACCGCAAACCGGAAATTCCAAGAGATTATTTACAAGGTTATCTGGCTTATGCGTTAAATGCGTGTAACCCATTAATGCAAAAAGAAAATAAAAAATTACTTAGTCGCATGTGTCATACACAGTCAGCGGTTGATAACGAAACGCTCCCGCAAAATGCGTTTGTCGATTCGGTAATGAGTTTTATTCGACAAAGTGGCTGGCAGGTGACCACCGCAAGCCAAAATGGGGTATTCCATTTTGATGGCATTGTTGAGGACCGAACCAGTGGCCGTTTGCTCATCGGTATTGAATGCGACATACCATCACACCCACTATTAAAAACAGCGCGTTCTAGGGAGCTATGGCGCAGTGCTGTTCTGGCACGAGTGATACCAGCACGCTACCGGGTTTCTATTATCGAATGGTATCAAAATCGTGATTTGGCACAGCAACAACTGCATGATGCCATTTCTCAGGCTTTATTAACCTCATCCCTCTCTCAAATAGAGAGCCAAAATCCGCAAGAAGGTGCGTTATGAGTTCATCGGTTCATCGTATAACTGTTAGGGAAATGAATGAAATTCAGTGTCGGCGTCAGCTTGCGGTAGTTAAACGTCGATTTAAACAGTGGAATGCATTGGCAAACCGCAGCCAATATCATCAGCCGCGTATTGCACAAATCAAACAAGCATACCAGCAGTTAATGGAAAATGAGGCACAGGTTGCCACATTGTCAGCACGCAATTTAAGTTTATTAAATAACCAATTGGTTGAGTTTACTGGGACACTGAATAACGAAGTACAGGAAGTTCGTGAGCAACAACTTGAAAAACAAGCGTTATTAGCCCGAACAAAAAAGTACAGAGAACATAATTTGGCTGAATTAATCGCACTGGTACATGAAAAACTGCCAAATGAGACCGAACTTCTTACGCAATTAATTTCGGCTAGTGAACTGGATGAAAACCAATCTAATAAATTAATTTTTAAAGTATTAGCTTTATTGAGTTCACAATCAACTTCACTAACACCATCGGCAGCGGCATTATTGAGCCAGCTAAAAGCACAATCTGAAGGCGTGAAGCAATTTTGGCAATCAGGTTTACCTCAAACGCCGTTTGCCAAGCAACGTGAACAGCTACTATTGATGATTGAAAAACTGAAATTAATCGCTTCTTCTGATGAAGCTCAGCGTGCGGAACAACAACTGGTTGAGCTTCAAGAATTTAAAGAAGGCACACAGCGCCATTTACGTGCCGATTCATTGATCATGACATTAGCAGGGCAATTGAAGTTAAGTCAGCAACGAATTGAACTTATCGATAAAATTGAACAACTTTGTGATGAATTGGCTATTTTTGCGAGTAATGAAAATGAAGCCATGATTTCGAATGCGTTAGCGAGTATACAATCAAGCTCGATAGAAGTGTTAACTGCATGGATAGGTAAGCTGAATAATGCCGTAAATACTGCAGAACAACAGGTTGTTGCCACTGCACAAAGGAAAACGGTATTAGAAGGGTTAGGAAAACTCGGTTATCAAGTTCAAGATACTGATGTTAAAGCATGGCTGGATGATGGCAAAGTGGTCGTCACACATCCTGCCACGCCGGGGTATGGACTAGAATTAGGTGGAAAACAAGCTCGTTTTCAAGCGCGTACAGTGGCTTTTTCTGCAGAGCGGGATAATTCTCGAGACCAGGATGTTGATGCAATTTGGTGTAATCAGCACCAACAATTACAAGATATTATTGCTCAGACGGATGCGGAACTTGTTGTTGAGCAGGCGTTACCAGCGGGAAGAGGGGAAATGAAGGTGTATGAAACTCAATCTAAAGATCAACGTCATAATATTGCTGTAAACCACCTCAAAACACGCAGTAAATAGGTATCACTAAAGAAGATTTAGTCACATATTAGGGCATTATTTAAAATAAAAAAGCTGAATTCGTTATGCGTGAATTCAGCTTTTTTGTTATATCTGCCATTTATTATGCGGTATGCATACTTTGTGGGTTAGTCTGATTTCTTTTACGTGCCAGTACTAGCTTGCTATAGAGCAGGGCTATTACAAAGTAAACCGCTTGCGTAACAACAATGGTTGGCCCAGTCGTCGCATTAATGTGAAAACTCAAGATGGTTCCAATAACACTTGATGTTACAGAAGCGATGATAGCGACGATGAGCATTTTGCCGAAGCTCCGGCATAGGACAAATGCAATAATTCCCGGGGAGATCAGCATGGCAATAACTAAAATGATCCCAACCGCTTGCAGTGAAGCGACAATGGTTAATGCAAGTAAAGACAGTAAACCATAATGTATCAGCTTGACGGGGAGGCCAATCACACGGGCTTGGTTTGGGTCAAAACAATAGAGCATAAAATCTTTACGTTTCAGTAAGATAATTGCAATAGTGACCCCTGCAAATAGCAATATTTGCTTAAACTCGCTATCCGTGATCCCTAAAATATCACCAAATAAAATATGTGTAAGGTGTTGTTCGGTATCTATTTTAGCAAACATAACCAAGCCGATAGCAAACATCCCAGAAAACACAATCCCCATGACGGTGTCTTCTTTTATCCGACTATTTTCTTTTAAATACCCTGTCGCGACAGCGCAGAATAAGCCAGATGCGAAGGCCCCTATCGCCAATGGGATACCGAGTAAAGAAGCAATAATGATCCCCGGCAGAACGGCATGGGAAATTGCATCACCCATCAATGACCAACCTTTCAATACTAAAAAGCAAGAAAGGATAGCGCATACGGTCCCACTAACAATGGCGGTAATCAATGCTTTTTGCATAAAAGGAAAAGCAAACGGAGCCATCAGTAAGTCAATGAAATCACTCATGAGAAGCTCCTTGTCGGTGTGACTGATGCAGCCGAGCTACTTCCTTTTTTGCATTACGTTTTGAGGCAAAAATACCGTGCTTAGGTGCAAAGAAAAATGCCAACAGGAAAATAATAGTTTGTAGTGTAACAATTAACCCACCTGTAGCACCGTTGAGGAAATAACTGATATAAGCACCAACAGCACTGGTTACGGTGCCAATTGTGACTGAAATAATGAGTAAACGTTTAAACTGGTCGGTCAATAAATAGGCGGTTGCCCCTGGGGTGACGACCATTGCGATAACAAGGATTGCACCAACTGTTTGTAAGGCAGCAACAGTACAAGCACTTAATAATGTAAAGAAAATAATTTTTAGGCGTAATGGGTTCAAGCCAATTGAACGAGCGTGGCTTTCATCGAAAAAAACGGCTAATAAATCTTTCCATAAGCACAGCAGTACAATGAATGAAACGCCAATAATAATTTCTACTTGTAATACGTCAGAATCCGCAATACCTAAAATATTACCAAAAATAATACTTTGTACATTCACAGATGTTGGGTTCAATGAAACAATCAACAAACCTGCTGCGAAAAAAGTAGAGAAAATAAAGCCAATGACAGCATCTTCACGTAAACGAGTTAGATGCTTTATTAATGTCATGGCCAGTGCCGCGAGGATCCCAGTAAAAAAGGCCCCAGCCGCATAGGGCAAACCTAAAGCATAAGCACCAGCCACCCCAGGAACAACAGAGTGGGAGAGCGCATCTCCCATTAATGACCAGCCTTTCAACATCAAATACGCCGATAAAAACGCACAGACAGCACCAACAATGGCGCTGACCCAAATAGCTTTTATCATAAAATCATATTCAAAGGGCTGTAATAACATCTCAATCATTCGGAACCCTTAGCTTGGTTTTTTCGAACGGGCGCATTATGGTCATGACCATAGAATACAGCCGCTCTTTCATCATCGGTAATGACGGTGACAGAGCGAGGGTCATCATCGTCATGAAGCTCTTGACCTGACAGGTTAATATGACGCAATACACCGCCGAAAGCTTGCTGCAGGTTTCGTTGCGTAAATGTTGTTTCTGTAGGTCCACTCGCTAAAACAGTGCGATTGATTAAGATAACGTGGTCGCAAAACTCAGGCACACTACCCAAGTTATGAGTTGAAACGAGGATTAGATGGCCTTCGTCACGCAAACTACGCAGCAGGTCAATAATGGCATTTTCAGTTTTAACATCAACCCCAGTAAAGGGTTCATCAAGGAGTAAAACTTTACCTTCTTGTGCGAGCGCTCGCGCTAAAAAAACCCGTTTTTTCTGACCACCTGAAAGCTCGCCTATTTGGCGATGTTCAAGCCCTGCAAGGTCAACCCGTTCTAATGCCATTTTGACCGCATCTTTATCGGCTTGTTTAGGGATGCGGAAAAAACCCATTTTGCCGTAACGGCCCATCATCACGACATCAGAAACGAGAACGGGGAAATTCCAGTCAACTTCTTCTGTTTGTGGGACGTATGCAATCACATTTTCTTTAAGCGCGGTTTTTATCGGCTGATCATTTAATGTCACACTGCCAGAAGATGGGGTGACAAGCCCCATAATGGTTTTAAATAACGTTGACTTGCCACTACCATTTACGCCAACTAAGGCACAAATAGAGCCACCTGAGATAGTAAAGCTTGCGTCATAGATAGCGGTGTGACCGTTATTATATGTCACAGTCGCATCATCGACGATAAGATTCGGGTGTTCGAATTGACTTGAGTGATTCATATTACTGTGAAAATCCTTTCGCTATCGTGTCTACAGTCGTATTTAAAAGGTCTATATATGTTGGTACTGGGCCATCGGCAGTTGATAATGAGTCAACATATAACACGCCACCGTATTTTGCCCCGGTTTCTTTACTGACTTGGCGAGCAGGTTTATCAGAAATTGTACTTTCACTAAATACCACAGGGATTTTGTATTTACGGACAGTATCAATCACTTTTTTCACTTGTTGAGGAGAGCCTTGCTCTTCTGCATTGATTGGCCACAAGTACACTTCTTTAAAGCCGTAATCTTTTGTTAAATAGCTAAATGCGCCTTCACTTGAGACTAACCAACGTTCATTTTCTGGAATGCGATTTAAACGTTCACGTAAAGGGGCATCAAGTTCAGCAATTTGCTGCGCATATTTTTTAGCATTGGCATTATATGTTTCTGCATTTTCAGGATCATATTTGACCAGAGCTTGACGAATATTTTCAATATAAATTTTAGCATTGGCAGGAGACATCCATGCATGTGGGTTTGGATTGTCTTTATATTCACCTTCACGGATTGGCATTGGCTCAATACCCTCAGTGACTACGACTGCAGGAACATTTTTGAAATTTTCAAAGAAACGTTGGAACCAAACTTCCAAATTCATCCCATTCCATAAGATTAAATCTGCATCATAGGCTTTCATAATATCTTTAGGAGTCGGTTGATAACCGTGAATTTCCGCACCAGGCTTCGTTATAGACTCGACAATTGCTGCATCTCCAGCTACATTTTGAGCGATATCTTGAATAATGGTAAAAGTGGTTACGACTTTAAACTTTTTAGCAAAAGCAGGTTGGCTAAAAAAGATGACTGCTACCAAAGCAAACATACTGGTTAGTAAAGGTGCAGATAATCGAGATACGTTCTTCTTCATAAAAGTTGACCCTGACATTATTGGTTTAGCGTTTTTTAACATACAGTTGTTAAGGTTTATAACAATTATATTTTATATCCTAATTGATAATGATTATCAATATCAATTGTGAAAAATAAATACAAACAGTGTGGAATAGCATTATTCGTCATTATAGGCTTCTAAGTCCCATGGCTATTTGTATGACTAAAACACGTCCTGAAGTAAAAGTTAAGTAAAAATTATTTTATTTTTCTTAGGATTAGTTATTCTGCCATCGGCTTCCATCGTAGAGGATTCGACAGTGAGAAAAATAATTGGCGGTACTTTTATGCTACTGCTACTAGCAGGTTGTTCAAGCGAGCCAGATAGGCCTGTAACAAAACAGCGAATGTTAGAGCCTACAGGGCCAATAGCCACACAAAATACGACATTTCCAAGAACGCCTTTTGATGAATTTATTCGTGATTCTGCGGTTCGTTATAGTGTTGATGAAGCTTTAATTAGGGCTATTATTGAGGTCGAATCCAATTTTAGGCCTGAAGTTGTCAGTAAATCCAACGCAATAGGTTTGATGCAGATTAAAGCTTCGACAGCGGGGCGTGACGCATACCGTTACCAAGGGAAGCCAGGGGAGCCGAGTACTCGTGACCTAAAAGATCCACAAAAAAATATTGATATTGGCACAGCCTATATTCGTATTTTAAGGGAACAGCACCTTGCTGGAATAAGCCACCCTCAGACGTTATATTATGCAACTGTTGTCGCTTATGTGAACGGGGCTGGAGCGTTATTAAGAACATTTGATAATGATAAGGGTAGGGCGATTGCAATGATTAACAGCTTATCGCCGGAAGAATTTTATCAACATGTACAAACAAAACATCCTGCACCGCAAGCCCCACGCTATTTGTGGAAAGTTAAAAATGCTTACAATGCATTAGCTATGTCTTATTGATATTCACGCATTAAGTGTGGGAGTTGCGCGACAATTTCAACAATTCCGTTGATTACAAATTGCACTCCCATACAGATTAATAAAAATCCCATCACCCGTGCGATTGCATCAATACCGCTATTTCCTAGCCACCTCATAATAGAAGTTGCGCCTCTTAAACCAATCCAAACGATGAGACTTGCAATAAAAAAGGTAATTACGGGGGCGACTTTTAAAACCCATGGGGCAAAACTAACATTACCTTGTAATGATGCAGTGGAGCTGATGATCATAGCAATAGTACCAGGGCCTGCGGTACTTGGCATAGCAAGAGGAACAAAGGCAATGCTAGGTGATTCTTGGCGTTTTTTAGGGACATTTGGATCATCAAGGGCATTGGCGGTTGGGTCTTCCCCAACATCACTGCTAGGAAACAGCATGCCAAATCCAATAAATGCCACAATTAGCCCGCCTGCAATTCGCAGTCCTGGTATTGATATTCCAAATGTGTTCATGACTAATTGGCCTGCATAAAAAGCGATTGTCATGATTGCGAATACATAAATAGAAGCCAATAACGATTGATGGTCACGCTGCTCTTTTGTCATATTAGCAGAGATGCTTAACATGACTGCAATTGCAGTTAAAGGGTTGGCGAGAGGAAGTAACAGTACCAGACCAATACCAACGGCTTGAAATAGCTCAAGAAAATTTGTCATGGAAGTTAGATTCAAGCTCCTGATTAATGTGAATAAAATACCTTATCTCAAATGATAGCAAAATTTCTTATAGATCTGTAGGTTAGCATTTATATCTAGTGAGATATTTTATGGTAGGAGGTGGTTAGCATACTGATGAGTAAGAGTTAATATTAACTATCATTTATTAGTTTGTAGATAATAAGAGTTGTTCACATTAATTGTGGATAACAATGGCTTTCATCTGTGAATAACTTATTTTATTTGTTAAATAACAGCAAGATGAGTGATTGTGGTAAAAGTATTCAATTTTTAAAGGCAAAAAAAAACCTTTTTATGGGGGATAAAAAGGTTAAGGGCATTTCGTAACAGGTTGTCTTTAAGTTGATATGGGATACAGTATATCTGCTGCAATGTTATTTACTGATAATTTATGTAAATTCATTAAAAGAATTCACTGTGACAGACAAGTAAAGGGTAAAAAAATATGTTAAACGGAATCAACCATTTAACTTTAGCTGTAACTGATTTAGAAAAAAGTATTGGTTTTTATCAATCACTACTTGGTATGAAGTTACATGCGAGTTGGAAAAAGGGCGCCTATATTTCCTGTGGCGATTTATGGTTATGTTTATCATTAGATATAACTCGCCAATTTTCGTCCCCAGAAAAAACGGATTACACACACTATGCCTTTAACGTTGATGCGAAAGACTTTCTTATCGTTGTTGATAGGCTAATGCAAGCAAATGTCATTGTCTGGAAAGAAAATAAAAGTGAAGGAGATTCTTTTTACTTTCTTGATCCAGATGGCCACAAATTAGAATTGCATGTAGGCGGCTTATTACAGCGCTTAAAGAGCTGCCAAGAAAAACCGTATGAAGAAATGAAATTTTATTAAAAAGAGTTATGGATTTCTTTACAAAGGATTTTTAGTTTTAAAAATAGCTTTACGCAGAGTTGGTTATCCTATTTTCAGTTAATTTTGAGTAATAGGAAAAAGAATGAAAAAACTTATAGCGACATTAGCCGGGGCGTCGATGCTATTAGTTTTGGCTGCCGCCATGTTACTAATCGTTTTTCCTCAGCAGTGGAAGCAAAGCATTTATCCGAATATATCCCAAGTCTTACCAACATCCCTCAGTGCTATTTTACCGCAGAGTTTAGCCAGTAATGATATTTGTAATAGTCTAGAGGATAACCTGCAAAGTTTTACTGATTATCTTAAAGTGAATCAGGACATTGTTGATGTAAAGGGAATGAATAGTTTAGATGAACAACTTGCCAATATTCAAACCAGAATTGATTCTATGCCCAGTGATGTACGAAATTTAGTTTGCCAGCAAGAATATAGTAAATTAGAAGGTTTAAAGAGTGTGTTTTCCTTAACTCCCAATAACTAATTATTTTTGTAGTTAATATCACTCCTCTATATGTTCCTCCACTCAAATTTATATATTCATTTATGGTATGCTAATAGCATCATTTTGGCTTACAGGTAACGCAATGAATATATTTAAATTGCCATTATTGAATTGGTTAGTCGCTAATGGGGTCGCTGTATATTTTCTTTCCAAGCAAGGTCTTTTAGACTGGACGTTTTCTGGTTGGATGGGAATTTTAGGTATATTAATTGCACTGGAGAGTGTGAGTTGGGTCGCGACAAGCCTTTACTACTTTTATAAACATAAAACATCACCAAATCCTACGGTTAAGGCAACGCATTTAGTGACTAACGGGCCTTACCGATTTTCACGTAATCCAATGTATTTAGCTTTTACATCAATGAGCTTGGCTTTAGCTTTCTTTTCACATTCTCCTTATTTTTTGGTCGCAGGGTTAGTATTTTGGCTGATTACTGATTTATACACGATCCCACAGGAAGAACGTTTTTTATCTGCATCATTTAAGAATGAGTGGGAAAAATATAGCAAACAAACGAGACGTTGGTTATAGATTGGTGGAAATGAGACGCTTTATCATTTAATCTGTTTTGTACACTTCAAATTTAGAATTTACGCAAAACATATTTAGGATAATCATGAACTATCAGGTGGCGCCATTTTGGATATATTCCAGTAAACTCGCATGTTTTATAATGTTCAGCGTATTTTTTGCTTTTTTTTCGGTAAGTGGTTTTATACTTTATTTATTTACCATCGGGGTTGTTTGGGCTGTCGTAGTCTCATTTAAAATTCATGGAATGAAGGAAAAAGGAATAGTCTTAAAAAATAGCGATACATCTGATTGGATGGTATATGTGAATGGTATTCCAGTCCAAGAAAGAAGACAAACTCTCTCCAATCCCTGTTTTGCAACGATACAGCATGCGAAGTCATTCTTTAGTATTGCCTTTATTATTCGGGCGTTAATTCAAATTATCTTTTGTATTTATTTACTTTGGCAAATAGAGAAATTAGATAATACTTATGTACTATTACTCTCGTTAATAGCCACTTTCTACATCATTTACTCTTTATGGAAATCAATTCAATCGGTTATTATTCTTCAACAAAATAAGATAATCAGTGAAGAGTTAATCGCACCTAGTGGATCCCATTGGTATCGCGTTTTTTTTGAGCAAAAAGAGAAACTATTTCCTGCATTAGATAACTTATTTGCCATTTAATCGGGAAGGTATTGATTTTTCATATGAAGAAGAACAATTAGCGGCATTACGCTATCACCATAAAATAGGTCTGTGTTATCATTAGTAGTTGAGTTACTCACGATGTAACGAAATAGGGCACTTAAATTGCCCATATTTGTGTACATGTCTTGCATTGTGAAGTGAGAAATCGTTAGTAACGTATTGATTTATAAACTTTGGAATAATCAAGCAAGTGATCTTTCGTGTGGGTCACCACTGCTGATAAGGATTTTTTAATGCCTGTTATTACTCTTCCTGATGGAAGTCAGCGTCAGTTTGACCACCCCGTTTCTGTGATGGATGTTGCTCGTGACATCGGCGCAGGTTTAGCTAAAGCCTGTATTGCAGGACGAATTAATGGCGAACGTGTCGATGCATGTGAAATAATTGAACATGATGCAAACGTATCCATTATTACGAGTAAAGATGAAGACGGACTCGAAATTATTCGTCACTCTTGTGCTCACCTGTTAGGTCATGCAATTAAACAACTATGGCCAAACACGAAAATGGCGATTGGCCCTACTATCGATAATGGTTTTTACTATGATGTCGATTTAGACCATATGCTGACGCAGGAAGACTTGGAAAAGCTTGAAAAGCGTATGCTTGAGCTTGCCAAAACAGATTATGATGTGGTGAAAAAACGCGTTTCTTGGAGCGAAGCTCGTGAAACTTTCGTTGCCCGTGGCGAAGACTATAAAGTTGAAATTTTAGATCAAAATATTAGCCAAGATGACCGCCCTGGTTTATATCATCACGAAGAATATGTTGATATGTGTCGTGGTCCACACGTACCGAATATGCGTTTTTGCCACCATTTTAAATTACAGAAAGTGGCTGGCGCATACTGGCGTGGTAACAGCGATAACAAAATGCTGCAACGTATTTACGGCACCGCATGGGCCGATAAAAAACAATTAGCGGCCTATTTATTACGTTTAGAAGAAGCAGCTAAGCGTGACCACCGTAAAA
The DNA here is from genome assembly GCF_029193595.2 of Providencia hangzhouensis. Lineage (NCBI taxonomy): Bacteria > Pseudomonadati > Pseudomonadota > Gammaproteobacteria > Enterobacterales > Morganellaceae > Providencia > Providencia hangzhouensis. The sequence goes on along the minus strand of NZ_CP135052.1, from coordinate 2,766,758 downwards.
TTGGTAAACAATTAGATTTATACCATATGCAAGAAGAAGCGCCGGGTATGGCATTCTGGCATAATGACGGTTGGACAATTTTCCGTGAGCTGGAAACCTTTGTACGCACTAAACTGAAAGCTTATAACTATCAAGAAGTTAAAGGCCCATTCATGATGGATCGCGTGCTGTGGGAAAAAACAGGTCACTGGGATAACTATAAAGACGCGATGTTTACGACTTCTTCTGAAAACCGTGAATATTGTGTGAAACCAATGAACTGCCCAGGTCACGTACAGATTTTCAACCAAGGTTTGAAATCATACCGTGACTTACCATTGCGTATGGCAGAGTTTGGTAGCTGTCACCGTAATGAGCCGTCAGGTGCACTGCACGGCTTAATGCGTGTGCGTGGCTTTACTCAAGATGATGCACATATCTTCTGTACTGAAGAGCAAATCTTAAGCGAAGTAACTAGCTGTATTGAAATGATTTATGATGTTTACGCAACTTTCGGTTTCGAAAAGATTGTCGTAAAACTATCAACCCGTCCTGAAAAACGTATCGGTACTGACGAGATGTGGGATAGGGCGGAAGAAGACTTAGCGAATGCACTGAAATCAAAAGGTATTGAGTTTGAATACCAACCAGGTGAAGGCGCATTTTATGGTCCGAAAATCGAGTTTACACTGTACGACTGCCTTGACCGTGCATGGCAATGTGGTACTGTCCAGTTAGACTTCTTCTTACCGGGCCGTTTAACAGCTTCCTATGTAGGTGAAAATAACGAACGTATCGTTCCTGTTATGATCCACCGTGCAGTGTTAGGTTCACTAGAACGCTTCATTGGTATCTTAACAGAAGAGTATGCAGGCTTTTTCCCAACATGGTTAGCACCACAGCAAGTGGTTGTAATGAACATTACTGATAGCCAAGCAGATTATGTTCAAGAATTAGTAAGCAAGCTGCAAAGTGTTGGCATTCGTGCGAAAGCGGACTTACGTAACGAGAAAATCGGCTTTAAGATCCGTGAACACACGCTGCGTCGTGTCCCTTACATGTTAGTATGTGGTGATAAAGAAGTTGAATCAGGTAAAGTTGCTGTACGTACCCGTCGTGGTAAAGACTTAGGCAGCCTTGATGTCAACGAATTCATGACAAAACTGCTTGAAGAGATCCGCAGTCGTCAACTCAATCAGATGGAGGAATAAGGTATTAAAGGCGGAAAAAAACTCCCAACGGCGCGCCCAAATCGTATTAACGATGAAATTCGCGCAACAGAAATCCGTGTCACTGGTTTAGACGGTGAGCAACTTGGTGTAATGAGTGTGCGTGAAGCCCTCTTTAAAGCAGAAGAAGCAGGTGTCGACTTAGTCGAAATCAGCCCAAATGCTGAGCCACCAGTTTGTCGTATCATGGACTACGGTAAATATCTTTATGAGAAAAGCAAATCTCAAAAAGAACAAAAGAAAAAACAAAAAGTTGTTCAAGTGAAGGAAATTAAATTCCGTCCGGGAACAGACGAAGGCGACTACCAAGTTAAACTACGTAGTTTAATTCGCTTTTTGGAAGATGGTGACAAAGCTAAGGTGACACTGCGTTTCCGTGGTCGCGAAATGGCTCACCAACAGATTGGCTTAGAAGTGCTTAACCGCATCAAAACCGATCTGGATGAACTGGCATCAGTAGAATCATTCCCATCAAGGATTGAAGGACGCCAGATGATCATGGTATTGGCACCAAAGAAAAAATAATTAAGCCAGTATGGTTATAGCGAAGTATTGCTAGAGTCTAGCAGCGCTCATTTGGGCGCTGCTTCTCTATTTTGTTTGTCTTATCTAATGAGTAAAAATAATTGCTTCAATGCTACAAATTTCCCTCAAAATCCAAGTTTTCAAACAGTTCAGTGTGATTTATTGCAAGATTTACTTGAGTAATCCGGCAAGAAGCATTAAAATCCGCGGTCGAATCACTTTGTCGGCGCATAGCGCATAAAGACAAACAAAGAATATCGTACACGCGTCAAGTAGTAACTATTGAGTGACGAGTGTATTTGCTTGAGAGAAGCAAATCTCTTTATCCAATTGGAGGAATGAAGTATTAAAGGCGGAAAAAGAATCCCAACAACACGTCCAAATCGTATCAATGATGAAATTCGTGTTCCAGAGGTCCGTTTAACGGGTTTAGACGGTGAACAGTTAGGCATCATGAGCGCACGCGAAGCGCTTGAAAAAGCTGAAGAAGCAGGTGTAGACCTAGTAGAAATCAGCCCAAATGCTGAACCGCCAGTTTGTCGTATCATGGATTACGGCAAATTCCTTTATGAGAAGAGCAAATCTCAAAAAGAGCAAAAAAAGAAACAAAAAGTTGTTCAGGTGAAGGAAATTAAATTCCGCCCTGGTACAGATGAAGGTGATTATCAGGTCAAACTACGCAACCTGACTCGCTTTCTGGAAGATGGTGATAAAGCTAAAGTTACACTGCGTTTTCGCGGTCGTGAAATGGCTCACCAGCAGATCGGTCTGGAAATGCTTAACCGCATCAAAGCTGACCTGGAAGAACTGGCATCCGTGGAGTCTTTCCCTTCAAGAATTGAAGGACGTCAGATGATCATGGTGCTGGCACCGAAGAAGAAATAATTAGGCCTGCAAGTAATACTCGTTTATAGCAATATAGATGTTATTCGCCTAATTAATTCGTAGTTAATCACAATGCGAAGTTGGAAATAAAAGAAATGCCAAAGATTAAAACTGTACGTGGCGCAGCAAAGCGCTTTAAAAAAACTGCAGGTGGTGGCTTTAAGCGTAAGCATGCAAACCTTCGTCACATCCTGACTAAAAAGTCAACTAAGCGTAAACGCCATTTACGTCCGAAAGGAATGGTATCTAAGGGCGATCTGGGTCTGGTAGTTGCTTGCCTGCCTTACGCATAAGTAAACAATTTAGTTAATATAAGATAAAGACGATAGGAGATAGCTTATGGCTCGCGCAAAACGTGGTGTAATCGCCCGTGCACGTCACAAAAAAATTCTGAAGCAAGCGAAAGGTTACTATGGTGCACGTTCACGTGTTTACCGCGTAGCATTTCAAGCGGTAATCAAAGCTGGTCAATACGCTTACCGTGACCGCCGTCAACGTAAACGTCAGTTCCGTCAACTGTGGATCGCACGTATCAACGCTGCGGCTCGTCAGAACGGTCTGTCTTACAGCCGCTTCATCAATGGCTTGAAAAAAGCTTCAATTGAAATCGACCGTAAGATCTTAGCAGACATCGCAGTTTTCGATAAAGCAGCATTCACTGCTTTAGTTGAAAAAGCGAAAGGCGCTTTAGCTTAATTGTTTGCTTGGAAAGAGGAGGGAAACTTCCTCTTTTCATTTATAGCTATTTGTGTTAATACTTTAGATACAGTTAGTTATTGAGAGTTTACTACATGCATTCTGTGATTTTTCGTTTCTTTTTTTACTTTAGCACCTGAGTTTCGGGGGCTTTTTCGCGTAAATAGAAAAAAGAAATGAAAAGTTACGCTAAAGCCTCCTTAGGGAGGCTTTTTCATTTCTAGTTTTAGATTAAGTACAGTAAAATCAGTTAAGTATTCATTCATTACCAAATAGAATGTGAAGCTTAATATATATAGTGAATAACTAGCAAAAAGACCAAGTGGTCATAAAGGGGAAACAATGCCACATCTCGCTGAGTTGGTTGCACAGGCAAAAGCAGCCATTGAACAGGCCCAAGATGTTGCTACGTTGGAATCAGTGCGTGTTGAATATTTAGGCAAGAGCGGCCATTTCACACTACAGATGAAAACGTTGCGTGATCTGCCTGCTGAGGAACGCCCAGCAGCAGGGGCTGTGATAAATGAAGCTAAAGTACAGGTTCAAGATGCACTGAACGCCCGTAAGGACGCGATGCAAGCTGAAATTCTTAATGCACGTCTAGTATCAGAAAAAATTGATGTGTCATTACCTGGGCGTCGTATGGAAAATGGTGGGTTACACCCAGTGACCCGTACAATTCAGCGAATTGAAGAGTTTTTTGGCGAATTAGGTTTCTCTGTTGAAACTGGTCCAGAAATCGAAGATGACTATCATAACTTTGATGCGTTAAATATACCTGCTCACCATCCCGCGCGTGCTGACCATGATACTTTTTGGTTTGATGCAAAACGCTTACTGCGTACGCAAACATCGGGTGTACAAATCCGTACAATGAATGGCCAACAACCACCGATTCGTATCATTGCTCCTGGTCGTGTATATCGTAATGATTACGACCAAACGCATACACCAATGTTCCATCAAACAGAAGGCCTGATTGTTGATAAAGATATCAGCTTTACCAATCTAAAAGGCACATTGCATGATTTCTTGAATAACTTCTTTGAAGAGGAAGTTCAAGTACGTTTCAGACCATCATATTTCCCATTCACCGAACCTTCAGCGGAAGTTGATGTTATGGGTAAAAATGGTAAATGGTTAGAAGTATTAGGCTGCGGAATGGTGCATCCAAATGTATTGCGCAATGTAGGTATTGACCCTGAAGTCTACTCTGGATTTGCCTTTGGTATGGGGATGGAGCGCTTAACAATGCTACGCTACGGTGTTTCTGACCTACGTGCATTCTTCGAAAATGATCTTCGTTTCCTCAAACAGTTTAAATAAGGCGGGGTTATCTCATGAAATTCAGTGAACTATGGTTACGCGAATGGGTAAACCCGGCGATCAGTAGTGAAGCATTATCCGACCAAATCACGATGGCGGGTTTGGAAGTTGATGGTGTAGATGCAGTTGCTGGCCAATTTCACGGCGTTGTTGTTGGTGAAGTGGTTGAGTGTGGTCAACACCCAAATGCAGACAAACTGCGCGTTACAAAAGTTAACGTAGGCGGTGAGCGTTTATTAGATATCGTCTGTGGTGCACCAAACTGCCGTCAAGGCCTAAAAGTTGCTGTTGCAACGGTTGGTGCGGTATTACCGGGTGATTTTAAAATTAAAGCGGCAAAACTACGTGGCGAGCCTTCTGAAGGTATGCTGTGTTCTTATTCTGAACTGGGTATTTCTGATGACCACAGTGGCATTATTGAATTGCCACTAGATGCCACTATCGGTACCGATATTCGTGAATATCTAAAGCTTGATGATAATGCGATTGAAATCAGCATTACACCTAACCGTGCAGATTGCTTAAGTATTCTTGGGGTTGCACGTGATGTCGCTGTTATTAATAAATTAGCGCTAAATAAGCCTGCTATTAATACAGTATCTGTGACCACAAAAGATACTTTCCCAATTCGAGTAGAAGCACCTAATGCCTGCCCACGTTTCTTAGGTCGTGTGATCAAAAATATTGATGTGTCAGCGCCAACGCCAATGTGGATGAAAGAAAAGTTGCGTCGTGGTGGCGTCCGTTCTATTGACGCGGTTGTGGATATTACCAACTACGTCTTATTAGAATTGGGTCAGCCTCAACACGCTTATGATCTAGACCGTTTAGATGGTGCTATTGTTGCTCGCATGGCAAAAGAAGGGGAGAAACTAGTTCTCCTTGATGGCAGTGAAGCAACGTTAAAATCAGACACATTAGTGATTGCTGATGAATCAAAAGCACTGGGGATTGCAGGTATTTTTGGCGGTGAACACTCAGGTGTTAATACGGAAACCAAAAATATTTTATTAGAGTGTGCATTCTTCGACCCATTATCGATCACAGGTCGTGCACGTAATTACGGTTTGCACACTGATGCATCTCACCGTTTTGAGCGTGGTGTTGACCCTCAATTACAGTTTAAAGCGATTGAACGTGCTACTGCGCTAATTGTTGAGATTTGTGGTGGTGAAGTCGGTGAAATTATTGATGTAACCAGTGAACAGCATTTACCAAAAGCCGCAAATATTAAACTGACACGCAATAAATTAGACCGTTTGATTGGTCACTTTATTGAAGATGAGTTAGTTACTGATATTTTGACGCGTTTAGGGTGCAAAGTCACGGTTTCTGCTAATACATGGGATGTTGTCGCCCCAAGTTGGCGCTTCGATATGCAAATCGAAGAAGACTTAGTGGAAGAAGTTGCTCGTGTATATGGTTATAACAGCATCCCTGATGTGCCATTACGTGCTGATTTGACCATGACTAACCACAAAGAAGCTAACTTACCTTTAAAACGTATTAAAGCAATGTTAGTTGACCGTGGTTACCAAGAAGCAATCACTTATAGTTTTGTTGACCCTAAAGTTCAAGCTTTACTGCATCCACAACAAGACGCGTTGCTTTTACCTAACCCTATTTCTGTTGATATGTCAGCGATGCGTTTATCGTTACTGACTGGTTTATTAGGAACGGTTGTCTATAATCAAAATCGTCAACAAAATAGAATTCGTTTATTTGAGACAGGTCTGCGCTTTATTCCTGATAATCAAGCAGAATATGGAATTCGCCAAGAACCTATGTTGGCAGGGGTCATTACAGGTAACAGATTTGAAGAACATTGGTCATTAGATAAACAAGTTGTTGACTTCTTTGACTTAAAAGGTGATCTTGAAGCTGTTTTTGAATTGACTGGGAAACTAAATCAAATTACATTTAAATCTGAGGCACATCCTGCATTGCATCCAGGTCAAAGTGCTGGGATTTATCTGGAAAATGAACACATTGGCTTTATTGGTGTAGTTCACCCAGAATTAGAACGCAAACTCGATTTAAATGGTCGTACGGTGGTGTTTGAGGTTCGTAGTGATGCGATAGCACAACGTGTCATCCCTGAAGCTAAGGCGATTTCGCGCTATCCATCGAACCGCCGTGACATCGCTGTTGTCGTGCCAGAAGATGTGGCTGCTGCTGAAGTTTTAGCAGAGTGTAAAAAAGTTGGCATAAATCATATAGTTGGCATAAACTTATTTGATGTGTACTGTGGTGAAGGAATAGCGGATGGCTATAAGAGCCTTGCTATCAGTCTTGTCTTCCAAGATACCCAGCGTACTATGGAAGAAGAAGAGATCACTGCTACCGTTGATCTGTGTATTGCTGCGTTAAAACAGCGATTCCAAGCCTCCTTGAGGGACTAAACCTATGGCGCTTACTAAAGCTGAAATGTCAGAAAATTTGTTTGAAAAACTGGGTGTTAGCAAACGTGATGCTAAAGACCTTGTCGAAACTTTCTTTGAAGAGGTTCGCCTTTCCTTAGAAAATGGTGAGCAAGTAAAATTATCTGGATTCGGTAACTTTGATTTACGTGATAAAAATCAACGTCCCGGACGTAACCCTAAAACTGGGGAAGATATTCCAATTACTGCCCGCCGTGTTGTTACCTTCCGCCCAGGCCAAAAATTAAAAAGCCGTGTAGAAAAAGCAACTCCGAAAGAGTAATTATATCGTTTGATATGAAAAAAGACCGCCTAGGCGGTCTTTGTTTTTACTAAAAGTGTAGAATTAGTATTTATTAGCCATATAAGTAGCAATAGCTTCAAAATAATGGGCAGACATATTTTCTCTTAAAATTATGTCTTCTGGTTTAGTGTTCTTTGAAAAGGTATTTGCAGGTATGAGTAGAGCTTTTGCTGCAATAGCGAGATTATGTGCAGACATTTTATTTTTGTCTGAGTTTTTTACTATCCCAGCAATTAGAGGGGCTAGTGTTTGAGCTAAGGGCGATTTCATTACTTCGCTGTGCTTTAATACCGAAACTTTCCATTGACTAGAATTTTCTGTGATCTCATCCAAAAGATAGCGAATTAGTTTTCTAGTATGTTCGTTACATCCACCTAAATCTTCTGCTTTTGAAACTTCTTGTTCGAATATCTGTGCTCTTTGTTGAGTGAAAGTGTTAAATTCTAACTTTTCAATTGAATCCAGTAACGCATTGTAATTTTCTGATTTTTCTGTGAATATTTCTCCTACTTTAACTTTCAACAGATTGAGGTAGTCTTCGTGATGTTGATTCATGAGCAAACTGATTCTATTTTCTTCTGAGGGAAAATTACTATTTACTTCAGAGCATAAAGATTTTAACGCCCCTGCTAAGCTACAAATATCTAAATCAGCTAAATTTGATTTATTAATATTATCTTTTATAAATTGCATGGCTGTTTCTTGACCTGGAATTCGAAAAATTCCTTCCGTTGATAGGGCGTTATTTTTTTCAATTAGAATTTTAACTAGTGTTTGTACACTAGGTAGTTTTGTTTCTAACAGAGAGACTTCATGTGGCGAGAGTGCGTTTCTGCTAACGGCATCAGAAATAATACTGTTTACTAATTTTTCTTGTTCTGTCAATGCTCTGAACTTTACATTTTCTACATTTATAGGTTCGAAATTGTGATTTGAGACGAAACCAAAGAAACTTTTGCAGCTATTTATTATTTTCTTTATGGACGCAAAAACCCCCTTTCTTTCGCTATATACAGTCTCTATTGGTTGGGCTGGTTGTAGGTTAAACGATTTAAGCCTAGGATGGAGATTTGTATTTGATTTAGTATTCATATAATTTCCTTTTAATGAGGTCGTTAAATTATGCAGGAGCATAAGATTATTGTTATCGCTTTGCTTACATAAAAAGCTATAATTTCCTGACTTAATGAAAAATAAGAAAAAATTCAATGGATCAGCAACTTGAAAATTTGCATCATCAACAGCGATGTTCCGACTTAAAGCTAATTACTCTATTGAGCGCTTTGCTGATTACTGCTGTGCTACTTTCTCTGTGTGCAGGTGAAGTGTGGTTACCACCAACACGATGGATGAGTGATGCAGGACACATGTTCGTGGGACAAATTCGTTTTCCCCGCACACTTGCGGTGATTGTTATTGGCGCAGCTCTTGCGGTCACAGGGGCTATCATGCAAGCCTTATTTGAAAACCCCTTGGCCGAGCCTGGCTTATTGGGGGTAAGCAATGGAGCGGGTGTTGCTGTGGTGCTGGCTGTATTGTTGTCTTCAGGCGTGACGCACTATTGGCTATTAAGTATTAGCGCAATTATGGGAGCACTATTTTTTACCTCCATATTGCTCTATTTTGCTCGCCGTAAAAACTTGAATAATTCAAGTTTATTGCTTGTTGGTGTTGCTCTAGGCGTGATTAGTGGTGCCTGTATGACATGGATGGTGTACATGAGCAGCAACCTTGATTTGCGACAGTTACTCTATTGGATGATGGGGAGTTTTAGTGGGGTTGATTGGCGACAATTTGGTCTTGTTATTGGTTGCTTACCATTTTTAATTTGGGTGCTTTTCCAAGGAAATATACTGAATTATCTTTCATTAGGAACGGTACAAGCCTATCAATTAGGTATCTCAATTTATAAATGGCGCGTTATATTGATTATTATTAGCGGTGTATTAATTGGCCTCAGCGTTGCTATTGCGGGGGCGATTAGCTTTATTGGCTTAGTTATTCCTCATATATTGAGATTAAGTGGTTTAACAGATAACCGCGTATTATTGGTTGGTTCTGCAGTGGCAGGGGCATTAGGGTTATTAACAGCAGATATTCTGTCTCGGTTATTAATCGCCAATGCGGAAGTTCCCATTGGTGTTATTACGGCAACCTTAGGGGCCCCGGTATTTATTTTCTTGTTAATTCGTCACCAACAATGGCGGTAAAAATGATGGAAAATAAATTAATTATTGATATTAAAAACATTACTACCGATACACGCTTGGTCAATATTTCAGCTCAAGTGCTAGCTGGTGAACAAATTCATATATTGGGTGCCAATGGGGCCGGAAAAAGTACATTATTAGCTGCGATAAGCGGTTATTTGCCTGTAGGTGGCGATATTTTAATTGGTGGGCGAAGTATACGGCAATATCATATTGCTCAATTGAGCCAACAACGTGCTTATCTTTCACAATTAGTTAGTTACATTCCAATACTCAAAGTGTTTCAATATATTGGCCTGTTTTCACCTAAAACAGTGTTTTCAGCTAGTATTTTTGAGCGTTTATGTAGCGATTTTCAACTAACATCATTGTTAAGTAAACCTATTAACCAACTCTCGGGTGGTGAATGGCAAAGAGTCCGAATTGTAGCAGCATTTTTGCAGGTCTGGGATAAACAGCAATGCGAGGGGAAATTTATATTATTGGATGAGCCAACCAATAATTTAGATATTATTCAGCAAGCAATGCTTGATAAATGGATTAAATATTTTTGTGATTGCTTAGGAACCGTTATAATGAGTGGTCATGACCTTAGCCATTCGTATAAAAATGCATCTTGTATTTGGATGATAAAACAAGGACAGTTAGTCGCAGTAGGGAAACCAGAATGTATAATGACAGAAAAAAATTTATCTGACATATTTATGTCTGAAATTAAGTTAAGCCACAGTGCATCTCACCGGGTGTGGCAGGTTATAAATTTAACGGATAAGCAATAAGGTGTTTTTATCACTTATTTTTGCATGATAATCCCGCAATGTTTGCAGGTGTTGAGGTTCGGTTAAAGTATAATTAACTAGAATATTCTATTCACAATGAAAACTAGGCTATAAACAATATGAGCAATTTCTTACCATTTTCAAAACCGGCAATCGGTGATGAAGAGGTCAAGGCAGTTGAAAAAGTTCTGCGTTCAGGCTGGATAACTACAGGCCCACAGAATCATCAATTAGAAGAAGATTTTTGTAAGCGTTATGGCTGTAAGCATGCGATTGCACTTTCTTCTGCAACAGCGGGGATGCATGTTGTCTTAATGGCATTAGGTATTGGCCCTGGTGATGAAATTATTACACCATCACAAACATGGGTTTCTACGATTAACATGATTGAATTGCTTGGTGCAACCCCTGTGATGATTGATGTTGATCGTGACACATTAATGATCCAACCCGATGCCGTAGAAAAAGCGTTAACAGAAAAAACAAAGGCCATTATCCCAGTTCATTATGCGGGGGCTCCTTGTGATCTTGACGCATTGCGTTTGATTGCTCAAAAAGCCGGTGTAGCTTTAATCGAAGATGCAGCACATGCAGTGGGTACTCGTTATAAAGATGAGTGGATTGGCGAAAAGGGAACGTCTATTTTCTCTTTTCATGCCATCAAAAATGTCACCTGTGCGGAAGGGGGATTAGTCGCAACAGATGATGACAAGCTCGCTCAGCGTGTACGAACGCTTAAGTTTCACGGTCTAGGCGTTGATGCGTTTGATAGACAAATGCAAGGCCGTAAGCCGCAAGCAGAGGTTGTTGAACCCGGTTTTAAATATAATTTGTCGGATATTCATGCCGCGATTGCAGTGGTGCAGTTATCACGAGTAGAGCAATTAAATCAGCGTCGTGCTGAGCTAACTGCTCGTTATCGTGAATTGCTGAAAAACTCTCCTTTGCAAATGTTGAGTGTACCTAGCTACTCACATTTACATGCGAATCATTTATTTATGGTACGTGTCGATAAAGCCGAATGTGGAATTGATCGCGATACATTCATGGAAAAATTGAAAGAGCATGATATTGGAACAGGGTTGCACTTTCGCGCCGCACATACTCAAAAATATTATCGCGAAAAATACCCTGAATTAACCTTACCTGAATCAACCTGGAATAGCGCCACATTGTGTTCATTACCTTTATTTCCCGATATGACGGATGCAGATGTTGAACGGGTTGTCAAAGCTGTAGAAGCAGTTCTTTTGGAGTCAAAATAGTGTCACACGCAGATGAATTTGATGAGATAAAAAAAGTCTCAGTGGTAATCCCTGTCTATAATGAAGAGCAGAGCTTACCGCAATTACTAGAACGTACTATCAAGTCATGTAAACAATTAACTCAATCTTATGAATTAATTTTAGTTGATGATGGTAGTAGCGATCGTTCAGCGCAAATGCTTACAGAAGCAGCGGAAAATCCAGAAAACCACGTTATTGCAATTATTTTAAACCGTAATTATGGGCAGCATTCTGCTATTATGGCAGGTTTTAACCAAGCGGATGGCGATTTAGTAATTACCTTGGATGCGGATTTGCAAAATCCGCCAGAGGAAATCCCTCGTTTAGTGCAAACAGCGATGCAAGGTTATGATGTAGTTGGTACACGCCGTGCGAATCGCCAAGATTCTTGGTTTCGCAAAACAGCGTCTAAAATGATTAATGCGATGATCACCAAAGCAACAGGCCGCTCTATGGGTGACTATGGCTGTATGTTACGTGCGTATCGCCGTCATATTATTCAAGCTATGTTGCAATGTCATGAAAGAAGTACATTTATTCCTATTTTAGCAAATACATTTGCACGTAGAACCATTGAAATTGATGTAGCGCATGCAGAACGCGAGTTTGGTGATTCTAAATACAGCTTTATGAAGCTGATTAATTTAATGTATGACTTATTAACATGCCTGACTACGGCACCACTGCGTTTATTGAGTGTTGTCGGTAGTATTATCGCCGCTGGCGGTTTTTTATTAGCGGTATTGTTAATTGCATTGCGTTTAATTTTTGGCGCAGAGTGGGCCGCAGATGGCGTATTCACGCTGTTTGCAGTACTCTTTATGTTTATTGGTGCACAGTTTGTTGCCATGGGTTTATTGGGCGAATACATTGGTAGGATCTACAATGATGTGCGCGCGAGACCCCGTTATTTTATTCAAAAAGTCGTTGGAGCAGATGCGAAATCCGACAAAAATCAGGAAGAAGACTAATGAAAGCTATTGTTTTTGCCTATCATGATATTGGCTGCGTAGGGCTAAAAGCGCTTGAAAAAGCAGGTTTTGATATCCAAGCAGTGTTTACCCACACTGATGACCCAAATGAAAACCACTTTTACTCCTCTGTTGCGCGTTTAAGTGCTGACATGGAGCTTCCTGTTTTTGCGCCTGAAAACGTTAATCACCCATTGTGGATTGAACGTATTCGCGAAATGAAACCTGATGTGATTTTCTCCTTCTACTATCGTGATATGTTGAGTGAAGAGCTGTTAGCTATCGCGCCTAAAGGTGCGTTTAATCTACATGGTTCATTACTCCCTAAATATCGCGGTCGTGCGCCTATTAATTGGGCATTATTAAAAGGCGAAAGCGAAACAGGTGTAACCTTACACAAAATGGTAGCTAAAGCCGACGCTGGCGATATCATTGCTCAAGAAAAAGTGGTTATTACCGATACAGACACTAGCCTAACTTTACATGCAAAAGTCCGTGAAGCGGCGGAAGTTTTGCTGGATAAAACACTGCCATTAATCGAAACTGGTAGCTACAAAGCCGTTGCACAAGACGAAAGTCAAGCAACGTACTTTGGTCGTCGTACCGCTGAAGATGGTTTGATTAATTGGAACGACAGTGCAAAAGACGTTAACTGCTTGATTCGTGCAGTGACTGAACCTTACCCAGGTGCGTTTACCTATTTAGGTGCACGCAAAATGGTTATTTGGCGCGCACGCGTTTTAGATGATAACCAAGGTAAACCAGCAGGTACGGTACTTTCGAGTGACCCACTGCGTATCGCTTGTGGTCAAGGTGCTATCGAAGTGATTAGTGGCCAAAGTGAGACGGGTTTATATATGCAAGGTAGCCGCCTTGCTAACGAAATGGGTATCGTGACAGATGTTCGTGTTGGTGCAAAACCAACGGCACAAGTAAAACGTCGTACACGTGTTCTGATCCTTGGTGTTAACGGCTTTATCGGTAACCACTTGACTGAGCGCCTGTTAAAAGACGGTAATTACGATATCTATGGTATGGATATCGGTTCTTCCGCAATTGAACGTTTTATTGGTAACCCACGTTTCCACTTTATTGAAGGTGACGTTAGCATCCATACAGAATGGATTGAATATCATATCAAAAAATGTGACGTTATTCTGCCTTTGGTTGCGATCGCGACGCCAATCGAATATACCCGTAACCCACTGCGTGTTTTCGAGTTAGACTTCGAAGAAAACTTAAAAGTTGTACGTTACTGTGTGAAATACAACAAACGCATCATTTTCCCATCAACTTCTGAAGTTTATGGTATGTGTGATGATAAAGAGTTTGATGAAGATGAATCACGCCTGATCGTAGGTCCAATCAATAAACAACGTTGGATTTACTCAGTATCTAAACAATTACTTGACCGAGTGATTTGGGCATACGGTGCAAAAGAAGGTCTGAAGTTCACCTTATTCCGTCCATTTAACTGGATGGGACCACGTTTAGATAGCTTGAACTCTGCGCGTATTGGTAGTTCTCGTGCAATTACACAGTTGATCTTGAACTTAGTTGAAGGTTCTCCGATTAAACTAGTTGATGGTGGAGCACAAAAACGCTGTTTTACAGATATTAAAGACGGTATTGAAGCACTGTTCCGTATTATCGAAAATAAAGATGGTAAGTGTGACGGCCAAATCATCAATATCGGTAACCCAACGAATGAAGCCAGTATTCGTGAATTAGCGGAAATGTTGCTGGAAAGCTTCGAAAAACACCCACAACGTGGAAAATTCCCTCCATTTGCAGGTTTCCGTGAAATCGAAAGCAGCAGCTATTATGGCCAAGGGTATCAAGACGTTGAACACCGTAAACCAAGTGTTGAAAACGCACGTCGTTTACTAGACTGGGTTCCAACTATCGATATGAAAGATACCATTGAAGAAACATTAGATTTCTTCTTACAAGGTGCTGTTGAAGAGTTAGGTAATAAAGACTAATGAAAAAAGTTGGCTTGAGAATTGATGTGGATACTTACCAAGGTACATTAAAAGGGGTTCCACAGTTACTCAAAGTGCTCAAAGAGCATAATATTCAGGCCAGCTTTTTCTTCAGCGTAGGACCCGATAACATGGGGCGCCATTTATGGCGCCTTTTGCGTCCTAAATTTCTGTGGAAAATGCTTAGGTCTAATGCAGCATCCCTTTATGGGTTAGATATCTTATTAGCGGGCACAGCATGGCCGGGTAAAAAAATTGCTAAGGATTTAGGTTACTTGATGAAACAAACCTTGGATGCTGGCCATGAAGTTGGCTTACATGCATGGGATCATCAAGGCTGGCAGGCTAAGGTTGCGAAATGGAGCAAACCGCAACTGACTGAGCAGGTCAAGCTAGGTGTTGATGCATTGGAGCAAGCTATTGGGCATCGTGTGACTTGTTCAGCCGTCGCTGGTTGGCGAGGCGATGAGCGCGTATTGGAAGTTAAACAAACGTTTAACTTTGACTACAACAGTGATTGCCGTGGTAAATATCCATTTAGGCCAATTTTAGCGGATGGCTCATTAGGGACAGTTCAAATTCCTGTAACACTGCCGACTTACGATGAAGTTGTGGGAACAGTCGTGAGTGATGAGGCATTTAATGATTTTATTCTTCAAGCAATTAAAGAAGATCAAGGCATTCCAGTTTATACTATTCACACTGAAGTGGAAGGGATGTCTAAATCGGAACAATTTTCACAATTATTGGAACGAATTACACAAGAAGATATCCAATTCTGTACATTGAGTGAATTACTGCCAGACGATTTGAATTCATTGCCAAAAGGGCGTGTGGTGAGGGCACCATTCCCTGGGCGTGAAGGCTGGCTAGGCTGCCAAGAAGAGGAATAAGCAACCTATGTTGAATAACCGAGCGAGCAAAGTAGGAGCCTCTCTGCTGGCTCTTTTTTTTATCTTAACCTATTTATTGCCGTTGGATAGCCGTTTACTTTGGCAACCAGATGAAACACGATATGCGGAAATTAGCCGTGAAATGTTACAGCGTGGGGATTGGATTGTTCCTTACATGCTGGATGTACGTTATTTCGAAAAACCAGTAGCAGGTTACTGGATAAACAATATTAGCCAAATGATTTTTGGTGAAACTAATTTTGCTGTTCGCTTTGGTTCGGTTTTTTGTATTTTCCTCAGTGCATTACTTGTCTACCGTATGGCAAAAATGATGTGGCGTAATAACCACGTTGCTTATGTTGCTAGCCTCATTTATATCTCAATGTTCTTGGTATTCTCCATCGGAACTTACAGTGTACTCGACCCAATGTTGTCTTTATGGATAGCGGCAAGCATGTTCTGTTGCTTGTGGGCAATGAAATCGAGAGAAGTAAAATCTAAACTAGCGGCATGGCTTTGTCTTGGGCTGGCTTGTGGCATGGCATTTATGACTAAAGGCTTTTTAGCCCTTGCGATCCCCGTGATAGTCATGCTTCCTGTCACAATCTATCAAAAGCGGTTCCTTGAGTTACTAAAGTACGGGCCGCTTGCAATAATTTCGGCGGTTATTATCAGTTTGCCATGGGCTTTGGCGGTTGCAAAACAAGAACCAGACTATTGGCACTATTTCTTTTGGATTGAGCACATTAAGCGTTTCACAGCAGATGATGCGCAGCATATTGCACCGTTTTGGTATTATATTCCAATTATCATTCTTGGCGCTATTCCATGGGCAGGGCTGTTGCCAGGTGCGATAATGAAAGGCTGGAAAGAACGTAAATCTAGCCCCGATATGTTTTTCTTACTGTGCTGGTTTGTTGTTCCTGTTATCTTTTTCAGTATTTCCCGCGGTAAGTTACCAACGTATATGTTACCGTTTATGGCGCCATTGGCATTGCTTATGGCGAAGTATGGGGTTGATTGCGTTCGTAATGGTAAAATGAAAGCATTGAAAGCCAATGGGATCATTAATGTTGTATTAGGGATCGCTGCGGTTATAGCGGTAATTGTCGTGAGCACGGTGATCAAAAAACCGTTATACGAACCTGATGAATGGTCAAAAATGGTGTTAGGTGTCGTTGCATTTTCTATTTGGGCGATTATCGGTTACCTATGTACGGTATTAAATGCTAAATATTGGTTATGGGCAGCCTCGTGCTCTTTGGCCGTGAGTTTGTGTATTGGTAGTGCTCTGCCGAACAACACCATCGATTCTAAATTACCTCAAAACTTTATTCATCAAAATCATGATTTACTGATGAATAGCAAATATTTGATGGCAAGTAATGTTGGGGTGGCAGCAGGTCTTGCGTGGGAAACACAAAATTCCAATATCTATTTATACAATAGTAGTGGAGAGCTAAGTTACGGTTTGGAATACCCAGATAGCCAACATCGCTTAGTTAAACCGGATCAATTTGCACAGTGGCTAGAAAAAGCACGCAAAGAAGGGCAGGTAACTGTTGTCTTTTTATTAGGCCGTAAAGAAGGGTTACCGGATATTCCTAAGCCAGATGAAGTCATTAAAAATTCACGTATGGCGATTGTGGTTTACCATCAACAATGATTGCACAACTACTGCTGTTATTGCTGGTTAGCGTTTTGACCTGCGTTGGGCAAGTGGCTCAAAAGCAAGCCGTCGTCAATTGGCAGAGTAATAAAACCAATAAAACAGCATCAGCCTTTCGGTGGCTGGTGCTGGCGGTTTTTATGCTAGGCCTTGGCATGTTGTTTTGGTTGAAATTATTGGAAACCATGCCGCTGAGTATCGCTTATCCAATGTTAAGTATTAATTTTGTATTAATTACTTTAATTGGCCAGTTTGTTTATAAAGAGCAAACTGGGCTTAACCACTGGTTAGGGGTTGCTGCCATTATGTTTGGTATTTTGCTAATGAGTATCGGCGTATGAACAAGGGTTATTTGTGGGTGATTAGCAGTGCTTTATTAGTCACAGTCGCTCAACTGAGCTTAAAAGCCGGGGTAGTTGAACTACCCTCATTCACACTTGGCTGGCATTGGCTACAATTAGAGTGGTTACTCGCAAATATTACTAGCTTAGGAATTATTTTTTTAGGGTTAGTTTGTTATGCGTTATCGATGTTATGTTGGCTATTAGCTTTAAAACACATAGCATTGAATAAAGCTTATCCGCTTATTAGCTTAAGCTATGTTTTCGTTTATTTATTAGCAGTTTTCTTACCTTGGTTTAATGAACCTGCGACAGGACTAAAGGCCATTGGAATTGGCTTTATTTTATTAGGGGTATGGCTAATTAGCCGGCCCAATAAATCACCAAGTGATAGAACGGAATAATTTCTTAGTTGCTTATATTATAGTCTTCACGCACTATAATATAAGCAAGTTATCGCAATAAGATAGATAAATAAGGTGCTTTATGGTTATCAAAATACAACACCTACCACTATTATTGTGTTTAGTTTTAATTGGTTGTTCATCGACATCCGTTAAAAGAACGCCGCCGCCATTAAAAACACAATTATCAGACCCAATCATGACGATAGCGCAATTAAAAGACCAGCTAGAGCAGTGGTATGGTACGCCTTATCATTATGGTGGAATGAATCAAAATGGTGTGGATTGTTCCGGTTTTGTCTATCGCACATTTAACGACCGTTTTGCCATTCAGTTACCTCGAACAACAGTAGATCAAACTCAATTAGGCACACGGATTGATAAATCTGATTTGATGCCAGGGGATTTGGTGTTCTTTAAAACAGGTTCAGGGGAGAATGGATTGCATGTGGGGATTTACGATACCGATAATACATTCATTCACGCATCAACGAGTAAAGGGGTAATTCGTTCATCAATGGATAATGTTTATTGGCGAAAAGTGTTTTGGCAAGCAAGACGTATCTAAATTCACTATTTTATTCAGTGATTATGCTATCTTAAGGGCAAGTTTTGTTTTAAGGATAGCTCAATGTCAACAGTACGTTTACTCATCTCAGAATCCTACGACCCTTGGTTTAACCTTGCGGTTGAAGAAACTATTTTCCGACAAATGCCAACCGACCAACGTGTTATGTTTCTTTGGAGAAATGCGGATACCGTGGTCATAGGGCGCGCTCAGAATCCGTGGAAAGAATGTAATACACGGCGGATGGAAGAAGATAATGTTCGTTTAGCTCGGCGCAGTAGTGGTGGTGGTGCTGTCTTTCATGATCTAGGTAACACTTGTTTCACATTTATGGCGGGAAAGCCAGAATATGATAAAACAGTTTCTACACAAATCATTGTTGATGGATTAGCACAGGTCGGTATTAACGCACAAATTTCAGGTCGCAATGATTTGGTTTTAGATACAGAAAGTGGTCCGCGAAAAATATCCGGTTCTGCATACAGAGAAACGAAAGATAGAGGTTTTCACCATGGAACCTTGCTGATTAATGCAGATTTAAGTCGTTTAGCTAATTACCTGAATCCAGATCCTAAAAAATTACAGGCAAAAGGGATTACGTCAGTGCGTTCTCGTGTGGCTAACTTGTCTGAGCTTGTTCCTAATATTTCTCATGAAATTGTTTGTGAGGGAATAATTAAAAGTTTTTTTAATTACTTCGGTGAAACGGTCGAAGCGGAGTATATTTCCCCTGAAAAATTACCTGATTTGCCAAATTTTCCAGAAACCTTTGCTAAACAAAGTAGTTGGGAATGGAATTTTGGGCAAGCACCAGCGTTCACTCACTATTCAGATACACGTTTTTCTTGGGGAGGAATTGAGTTTCATTTTGATATCGAAAAAGGCGTGATAAATCGCTGTCAGTTTTTTACAGATAGCTTAGACCCATCTCCTTTGGAGTGGTTAAGTGAGCAATTGACGGGTAAAACATATCAGACAGAAACAATACGCTCTTTAGGTAAACAAATGGCCGTAAAATGGCCTCAATTGCAGGAGCAGTTAGCTGATTTGGAAAACTGGTTAGTTCATGAATTAAGTTAAAAAAAGAGCCGACATAGTCGGCTCAGACATAGACTTCAAAATTGCAAATAACTAATAGGAAGGGATGTTCTAAAATAATCAGTTATGACAGCTACAAGTCATAAAGTTTTTGCATTCAGGTAATTCACCTGATTGGCGAAATTTTGCAGGCGTTGTATCAAAGTGCTTTTTAAAGATGCGGGTAAATGTCGCCTGTGAACTAAAGCCATATTGCAATGCGATATCAAGAATAGGTAAGTTGCCTTCACGTAATGATTTAGCTGCTTCTAATAAACGACGTTTACGGACGTATTCACCAAGCGTGCAGCCTTTCATTTCTTTGAAAACACGCTGTAAATGCCATTTTGAATAGCCGCTTTTATCGGCAATTGTGTCGATTTTGATGCCTTCATTGCGCTGCAACTGACTTTCAAGCCATTTAACAATATCGTTGACTACACTTTCTGACATATTTACCTCCTACTCAAGTAGGCTATTGTTCATTAATAACTAATAATAACTCACGAAATTAGGGTCTATTCTTCCTGTTTTTCCGATATATCGATAGGCTAAACGTGCGGTTTTTTAATGAGAATAACTATCAGTACAATAGATGTTGAAAAAATTAACATTTTAAACATTCAATATTGTATGTTTAAAATTCTTTTAATTCAAGTAACTATGTTTTTATGTCATTTTTATAGATGAGAAAAAGAGAAAGTTTTCATCATGTTCAAAAAAATTGTTCAAGCTATTCGAAATTATTAACCAAGTAAATAATTGAAATATTATTGCTTCATTTATAATCGTATTTCTATAACAATAAACAGGAAATTCCGAGGTAATTGTTATGATTGAAAGTGCTTGTAACTACAGTTTTCGTAGTATGAATAACTAATATATGCGGTAAGTTAAATACTTTGTGCGAGAGATGGATGATTATTCTATTTCTATATCAAAAAGTGGCTTGTATCGTTGTTGTGAATTAATGAGGTAAAGGGTCTATGGCAATTTTCATGTCTAATTCAAACCACAATTTATGATTGAAAAGTATTTAGAAAATTACCATGACAGATTATCTACTTTCTTATTATTCTTTTATTATATGCGAGATATTGAAAGAATTTGCTTGCTCCATTCTATTTGTTCGGGAGTGCCTTCAATACGCTGGCCATACATTTGAATAATTTGGTTACCTTGGGTATCAAAGACCTCAAGACTTGTCACAAAGCCATCTTTAGTTGGCTTACGTGTGACCCAGCACTCAGAAATGCCATTTTCAATGATATGAAGTTTAAAGTTTGTACTTGAAACATTTAACCAATCAGTTTGAGAACTTTCAACAGAGAGTGATGATAGTTCATTTATTTTTCCTGTAAATATTTGCACACACCCACGGTTTCCTACAAAGAGCATAACTTCATTTTTTGCATGGTATGCAAGAGAGAGTAATTCAGATAAAGCCGTAGTAGGGACTTGCCATGCTAATTCTTGGCTAACGACACGAAAAACTTGCTGACGACTTAAATTGTGTTTCTTTAATATACCAAAGAACTGATGAACATTGGTCATCTCACGCCATTGTTGCTCTAATTGAGAGGCGAGTTCTTCGCTAATTTTCTGTTCTGAAAATGGCGAAATTGTTTTAGGTTCGATAGGCGGATTCTCTGATGTGCTGTAGCGCTCTATCATGGCTTGCCAAGCAGCTATATCAGAGTTGTCGGTGGAAAAGACCTTGTGTAACGAATCACCATATTTATCGAAAAATTGAATACTGTGGCGAGTTCCCTCTGGCATTTTTTCAGTGAGTGCAAAAACTGAGCTCCACTGCGCAAAGAACATGCGTAAGTCTAATGCTTTAGGGTTTAGAAATAGCCCACCGTGGTTACTAAATTTTGGGTTATTGTATGCACCCGTTTGAATACTAACAGCGTACTGATTACGAGTGATCCCTATAGCTTTGCCTATTGTGGTTAAATCTTGCAAGATATCAATAGGTTTACTGACCAATCGTTGAACATTATCTTTACCGACACGACAATGAATTAGTTGGGCCTCCGATACGCTAAGTAAGGCCGCTATTTCTTGGGAGTGCTTATCAGAGTGCATTTTCTTAGCTTGCAGGTAATCATTATAGAGGTTTGAATTCACAAATTTTTCCTTAATAAAATTAAAAGACATAGTGAAAAGTTATCAACTGATTTATTTTTTATACTGCTGATAAATTTAATAAAATCAGTTGATAACATGGTTTTTTACTACTTAACTACCAGTTGTAATTCATGTTGAGATAAAAGTTCCGACCTTCTTGGGGTACGCCAGTGGAAGATAGATATGGCTTATCAAATGCATTTTTCATTGTGAGAGTCGAACTTAACCCTTTTATGAATTGATCTGCTTGGTAATTCACATAGAAATCATGAATGCTATAGCCCGCATATTGAATGACTTCTTTATGATAGCGGTCTAAGCCTTTATCAGATCTGTGATGCCACTTTTTATATTTATCGTTACCTTGAAGTTGCGTTCTTGCAGAGAATTCCCCTATCCAACCTAGAGTAAAGCCAGTACTAGCAACCGGTACATTGAATCGAGCCGTTAGTGTTTCAGGACGTATAGACGAAAGAGAATAATGTGAGCCGTCTTCTCTACCTGTGGTTTTATTGTGATTGATATTTAATTCAAACCACCGTGTTCTGTAGCTTATAAAGCTATCAATGCCATAAATGGATGCGCTGGGGATATTGATATAATAAAGCTCATCTGGGAACCATTGGCCATACCTTGGCGTATAAAGACCTTCAAGGGCAATATGGTTTTTAGCTTTGGTCTTAAAGTAGGTTGAACCGAATTGAAGGTCGCTATTATCAATAAATACCCCATCAAAACTGATTTTTATACCTGTTTCGAGGGTTCTATTCGTTTCTGGACGTAAATCAGGCGATGGGCGAAAGTTCGAGGGAGTGCCAAAAAAGGGTATAGTGAAATGGTTAGAATTGTTATAAAGCTCGGACATACGTGGGGTACGGTATGCTTCAGCGTATGATGAGTAAAGATTGAGCCAATGGGTTGGAGTAATACTAACAGCCATACGGGATGACAAGTTGATATGTTTATTTTCAGGGAAATTATTCCTCGATGCACGGTATTGTGTAAAGCGCGTTCCAATTGATAAAGTTAACGGTAATTGATGCAATGTCATGTCATTGACTAACCAGCCAGACAGGTTATCAAGTTCTGCTGGTGGATAACTTATTGCATACTGATTTGACGTTTGCTTTTGCTGATAATATTCGAAACCACTTTGAATATGATGATTTACCCAGTTATACATAGGTAAAGTGAAGCTATTAGTAAATTTAGTCCCATAGGTATATTGATTTCGCGTTTCAGAGCCATACTCTTTTGGTTTGCTCTTGACCTTAACTGTATCAGTTTGATCTAAATATAAATCTGTATAATAAATATCCCACTGGGCTTGCCAATTTACCTCATTTTTGGGTGTAAAAAATTGGCTAATGGCAACATCTCGCTGATGGCTTTGTCTTTCATGCGGTGTATTTGGATATCTATTTTTTTCTGAAGGTTTAGCGGGTTGTTTTACCCCTAAACTGTTGTTGCGGTATTCTTTTAATTGTAACGTCAAGTTATATGAAGGGTGGGCAAGCCAGCTGCTTTTGAGCATCCAGTTGCTTAGCTGTTCAGTATTATCAACCTCTTCAAACTCGGGTGAGCCGAGTAGGTGCTTTTTACGTTGACTATAGGTAAACAGAGTATCTGTTGATTCAGTTCTGCCTAATAGCGTTGCACCTGCATAGTAACCGTGATCATTACGGTTAATACCGCTAAAGACCTGACCACCGATTTTTTGCCCTGGTTTTAATATGTCAGCTGCATTTATTGTTTTGAATGATACGACTCCGGCTAACGCCCCGCCGCCATGATGTACAGATGATGCGCCTTTATGGACGTAGACTTTTTTACTAAGGTGGGGTCAATAAATGTAGCTTCATATAAGCCGGAATAAAAGTCTTGGGTGATATTATCAACGGTGACTTTAACACCTCGTGAATCATAACCCCGCATTTGAATACCCTGGCCATAAGTGCTATTGGAACCAGAAACAAATACCCCAGCTTGGCCTTTTAGTAAATCTAAGGCGGATGTCGCAGATTGATATTCAGGCGCTTTTGCATCAATTACATCGACTTGTTCTGCTACAGCGATATTTTCTAAACTAAGAGGTGAGGTCGAAACGTGAATAATGTCGCGGGTATTCGCTTTTGGAGTCGATAAGTTTTCACCTAAAGCGGTGTTGCTAAACCCGGTCATTACAACGGTGGCAGCAATAGCTGAGAGTGATATTTTATGATCTTGATGGATTGATGCAGGCATCGATTTAAACAGCATAGGAAATCCTTTCCTTTGGTTTCAGAATTTGCTGGCTGCCTGGATAAATAATCTGGGTGGCATGCAATAAATATTTATGTAACTCATTTATTTATTAGAACTATTTAGCCCTGTAATGTCGTAGCGAATAATGGGCTAGGCTACAGAAGTTCTAACGGATAAATTAGTTTGTAGTGAGAATTATTATCGTTGGCGCGAGGTGGGTCAAGGATTTTTTGGATTAAAATTCTGTATTTATTTTATTAATTAGATTATTATATTATTTAATTATGCATTAAATGATAATTATTTTTTTTGTAAATATAAAAGCCCTTTAGTTTCTATGTTCACTAAAGGGCTCATAATAAAAAAATTGGAATGATTTGGCTTATTTAAAGCGTGACTCAACAGCTTGAGCAAGAATTTCAATAAGTTGTTCGGTATCTTCCCAGCCAAGACATGGGTCGGTAATAGATTGGCCATAAACTAACGGTTGGTCAGAAACCACTTTTTGTGTGCCTTCAACTAAGAAGCTTTCTGCCATCACTCCACTGATAGCGGTCGAGCCATCTTTTATTTGCTCCGCAATATCTCGTGCAACTTCGAGTTGGCGACGATGAATTTTTTGGCAATTACCATGGCTGAAATCGACCACTAAATGCTCTGGTAATTCGAATTTACGCAGTTTGTCACAGGCTGCTGCTAAGTCACCAGCCGTGTAATTAGGCTGTTTACCGCCACGCATAATGATATGGCCATGCGGGTTACCACTGGTTTGGTAAATGGTCATTTGGCCATTCTTATCCGGCGATAAAAACATATGCTGCGCCTTTGCAGCTCTTATCGCATCAATAGCAATATTAATATTGCCGTCGGTGCCATTTTTGAAACCTACAGGACAGGACAATGCGGATGCCATTTCACGGTGGATTTGGCTTTCTGTTGTGCGAGCGCCAATTGCTCCCCAACTAATGAGATCGGCAATATATTGGCCCGTGACCATATCAAGGAATTCGGTTGCCGTGGCTAACCCTAACTGGTTAACTTCAATCAATAATTTACGAGCTAACCGGATACCAGTGTTGACTTGGCAAGAATTATCGAGGTTAGGGTCAGAAATTAACCCTTTCCAACCAACGACAGTACGTGGTTTTTCAAAGTAAGTTCGCATGACAATTTCTAAACGGTCTTGATGACGCTCTCTTAACACATTTAGTTTTTTAGCGTATTCAATAGCGGCATCAATGTCATGAATGGAACAAGGGCCGACAATGACCAGTAAACGTGGGTCTTGGCCGGATAATATCTGTTCTATGCGTTTTCGTGACGCTGTCACGTTTTCAGCGACTTTTTGGGAAATAGGAAACTCATCAGCAAGAGTTTGTGGGGTAATTAAACTGTCCACTCTCGCAGTACGTAATTCATCAGTTTTGTGCATTTTCTTTCTCAAAGAACTTTAATAGGCGTATGCCCTATAAGTGATTAAGATCACAATAAACGAATATGGCTTAATTTCAACCTCCAACTTAGCAGGAATGAATATTTTTTTTATTTGTATTCATTAAAAGATTCGTCTTTGTAAGCCCATGGTATCAATCACTTTTGCTGAAATTTCTTCAACAGAATAGTTAGTTGTATTTAAGTAGTTGATTTTATTTTGTCTAAATAAAGCTTCCACTTCAGCTATCTCAATACGACATTGCCTTATGGATGCATAACGGCTATTTTCACGGCGCTCTTCGCGGATAGCTGCTAGCCGTTCAGGGCTAATAGTTAAACCAAACAATTTATGTGTATATGGGCGTAATGCTGCAGGTAATTGTAAATTATCCATATCATCAGCCGTAAATGGGTAATTTGCCGCTTGGATACCAAATTGCATCGCTAAGTAGAGGCTTGTTGGCGTTTTGCCACAACGTGAAACACCAATTAGTATCACTTGAGCTTGGTCTAAATTTCGTAAAGAAATCCCATCGTCGTGAGCCAGTGTGTATTCAATAGCAGCTATACGTGCATCATATTGATTCATATTTTGCATGGATAGGCCATGGGTTCGGTTGAGTTTTGGCTCAGGTTCTAGGCCGACTTCCTTCTGAATTGGGGCGACTAGACTTTGGACGATATCTTGGCAAAAACCTGCACTCTGGGTAATGATTTGCTTAACTTCAGGGGAGATAATCGAATAGAACACTAAAGGACGCAACTGGGTTTCTTCGAAGATAATATCTATTTTTTGCTTAATTTCATGTGCACGAGCTTCGCTTGTTACAAACGGCAGAGTATAAGAAATAAATGACAGAGGAAATTGAGAAAGTACGGCGTGCCCCAAAGTTTCAGCGGTTATCGCTGTTCCATCAGAAATAAAAAAAACAGTACGTTGAACTTGGCTTACCATATTATTCATTGCTCCTAATTCGCTCATCATTATTCGTCTCTATTGTATTTATCACTGGATATTGGGAAATATTATCTTTGTTTAAAGTTTAAAAATTAGTTTATAGGGGAAACTATAGCCATTTTTTGAACGATTTTTAGAACAAAAAAGTTTTCTTCAGTGATGGAACGATTCACCAGTCCATCTTCTCTTAGCGTCTGTGCTAGTCTATTTCACGAGGCGAAATTTCGCCAACGAGATTTTTTACGATTTGTACTCTGTCACTAAATTGCTATAAAAGGATCGCTTTCAATGTCCACAAATGGCCTCACTCCGTGTAATGTACTTTGGTATAACCAATTAGGGATGAATGATGTTGACCGTGTCGGGGGCAAAAATGCTTCTCTCGGTGAAATGATCACTAACTTATCTGATCTGGGAGTATCCGTACCTAACGGTTTCGCGACAACCGCACAGGCGTTTAATGATTTTCTGGAGCAGAGCGGTGTAAATCAACGCATTTATAACCTGCTAGATGAAACGGATATTGATGATGTGAACCAACTGGCTGTAGCAGGTGCTCAGATCCGTCAATGGGTGATTGATACACCATTGACGAAGGAGTTGGAACAAGATATTCGTGATGCTTTCGCACAACTGTCAGAAGGTGAAGCGGAAGCTTCATTTGCTGTCCGCTCATCGGCAACTGCTGAGGACATGCCTGACGCTTCGTTTGCAGGGCAACAGGAAACATTCCTTAACGTTCAAGGAATTGACGCTGTATTAGTTGCGATTAAACACGTTTTTGCTTCATTGTTTAATGACCGTGCGATTTCATATCGTGTTCACCAAGGTTATGATCACCGCGGTGTAGCACTGTCCGCGGGCGTTCAACGCATGGTACGTTCAGATTTAGCCTCATCGGGTGTTATGTTTACGATTGATACTGAATCGGGCTTCGACCAAGTCGTATTTATTACCTCTGCGTATGGTTTAGGTGAGATGGTGGTGCAAGGCGCCGTGAATCCAGACGAGTTTTATGTCCATAAACCAACGTTAGCCAATAACCGTCCTGCAATTGTGCGCCGTACCCTGGGCTCTAAAAAATTACAGATGGTGTACGCCAACAGTAAAGAGCACGGTAAACAAGTACAAATTGAAGATGTGCCAGAAGCACTACGCAATCGTTTCTCTTTAACTGATCTCGAAGTGGAAGAGCTTGCACGCCAAGCTATACAGATTGAAAAGCACTACGGTCGCCCAATGGATATTGAGTGGGCAAAAGATGGTCATAATGGGCGTTTGTATATTGTCCAAGCAAGGCCAGAAACCGTTCGCTCTAATCAACAAGTGATGGAGCGTTATCAATTAAAACAACAAGGACAAGTTTTAGTTGAAGGACGTGCAATCGGTCATCGTATTGGCTCTGGGGCTGTTAAAGTCATACATAACTTGAGTGAAATGGATAGAATTCAGGTGGGTGATGTACTTGTTACCGATATGACAGACCCTGATTGGGAGCCTATCATGAAAAAAGCCGCTGCGATTGTTACGAATCGTGGTGGACGTACATGCCATGCTGCGATTATCGCGCGTGAATTAGGCATTCCTGCGGTTGTGGGTTGTGGTGATGCGACTGACCGTTTGCAAGAAGGCCAAGAAGTGACAGTTTCTTGTTCAGAAGGTGATACGGGCTTTGTGTACGAAGGTAAACTGGCGTTTGAAATTCACAGTTCTGAAGTGAGTGATATGCCAAATCTAGATGTCAAAATCATGATGAATGTCGGTAACCCTGACCGTGCATTTGATTTTGCTTGCTTACCTAATGAAGGTGTGGGTCTAGCTAGACTTGAGTTTATCATCAATCGTATGATTGGTGTTCACCCAAGGGCATTACTGGAATTTGATCAGCAATCTCCTGAGTTACAAGCAGAAATTCGCCAAATGATGGCGGGTTATGATGACCCGATTGAATTTTATGTCGGTAAATTAACCGAAGGGATTTCTACTCTAGCCGCTGCTTTCTGGCCAAAACGCGTTATTGTCCGTTTATCTGACTTCAAGTCTA
This sequence comes from Providencia hangzhouensis, assembly GCF_029193595.2. Classification (NCBI taxonomy): domain Bacteria; kingdom Pseudomonadati; phylum Pseudomonadota; class Gammaproteobacteria; order Enterobacterales; family Morganellaceae; genus Providencia; species Providencia hangzhouensis. The sequence goes on along the minus strand of NZ_CP135052.1, from coordinate 2,738,398 downwards.
ATGAATATGCCAACTTAGTCGGTGGGGATATTTATGAACCTGAAGAAGAAAATCCAATGTTAGGTTTCCGTGGTGCAGGGCGCTATGTATCTGACAGCTTCCGTGCCTGTTTTGCATTAGAATGTGAAGCGGTTAAACGTGTTCGCAACACTATGGGGTTAACGAATGTTGAAGTTATGATCCCATTTGTGCGGACAGTTGCACAAGCTGAGTCTGTAGTTGCTGAGCTGGCTAAACATGATTTGAAACGTGGTGAAAACGGTCTAAAAGTCATTATGATGTGCGAAATTCCATCAAATGCTTTACTGGCAGATCAATTCCTCGAACATTTCGACGGTTTCTCTATCGGTTCGAATGATATGACTCAGTTAACATTGGGTCTTGATAGGGATTCTGGTGTTGTTTCTGAGTTATTTGATGAACGAAACGATGCGGTAAAAGCCATGTTATCTATGGCTATACAGGCTGCAAAACGACAAAACAAATATGTAGGTATTTGTGGTCAAGGGCCATCCGACCATCAAGATTTTGCTCAATGGCTGGTAGATGAAGGTATTGATAGTTTATCTTTGAATCCAGATACCGTGGTACAAACATGGCTGACGATAGCTGAGAATCAATAGTTATCTCGTTTTTTAATTATCAAGGCTGAATGTGAATAACATTCAGCCTTCGCATTTATTTGATTAAAATTACCTATTACAGAAATTGATTAATACTATTATTAATAGGTTGATAGCAAACAGTTCTAAATAAATATTCATATAATACTTTTTAGGTATAAATAAAAAACGAATATAATTACTCTTATTTTGTGTATTTGATTTGAACAGAAAATATATCTTAAATAGAAATAACGAAAGTTATTTAATTATATAACGCTAAAGGAGTATGAAAACTGCTAGTTATGTCAAAAATTGATATTAATCAATAATTATAAAGTGATGTTCTGATTACGATATGAATAATATTCATATTAAATGAGGATAAAAAAAAAGCCTATCATGGGCTGACAGGCAAAGACTACACACAGCAATTCAGTTAAATAAAGCGATGCCTAAAAAGGGAGGGGCATCGCTTTTTATATCCATATGATTCAATAATAGAATATTAAACTATTCATATTATACAATCATTAAGAACACTCTCAATATTAATATTACTCATTGTTACTTAAAGAGAATTAATTCAATAGATTTATGTTAACATAAATTAGACTAAATACTAACGTTAGAATGTTAAATATTGTTTCTAAATATTAATGGAGCAATACTTATTAAGTTAGCAGGCATGTCTTGCTTGAACATGCCTGCTACTAATCAACTACGTACTACTTTTTAATCGAAAACTCTTCTTCTAGAAATTTTTCAGTTTCTGTTAAGTCTTCACTTGGAACTGCAACCTCATTCATCCAAGCTTTTAATAAGCTATATGAAACGGCTAATACAACAGGGCCAATAAACAAACCAATCATGCCAAATGATAAAATTCCACCAATAACACCAACAAGGATCAGAACCATTGGTAAGTCAGCCCCCATTTTAATGAGCCATGGGCGAAGAACGCCATCCATAGTGGCAACAACGGCGGCCCATATAGCAAGGATAATTCCCCATGTCGTATCACCTGTCCAAAATAGCCAAATGACGGATGGCACCATAATGAGTAGAGGCCCCAATTGCGCCACACAGCATATAAACAACAAGACAGTTAAGATGGCCGCATAACCAATACCCGACAAGGCAAGTCCAATTCCTCCGACGATGGCTTGAATTAGCGCGGTGACGACGACACCAAGGGCAACAGCTCGAATAGATTGTGCCGCTAACACGACGGCAGCATCCCCACGGATCCCTGCGAGACGGACCGCAAAGTGACGGATGCTAACCATGACAGATTCGCCTTTAAGATAGAGCAAGCCACTAAATAGCAGCATTAGCATCAAGTGAAAAACAAATCTTCCTGCGCTAATGGCCTGTGTAGCAAACCAGCCAGCAGCTTGGCCAAAATAGGGTTGAATTTTAGCAAGTAAAGCATTCCCCCCACTGGCGACTAAGCTATGCCATGCATAGTAAATTTTCTCACCCACCATTGGAATGGTATTGAGCCATTCTAAATCAGGCAATGTTAGGCTTGACGGCGATTTCGCTAAATCAATAAGTGGTGTGCTATTTTCAATGATACTGCCAATTAGAATACCCAATGGAATAACGAACAGCAGTAATATAAGAAGAACCATCACCAATGTAGCTAACCAGCGCTTATGCCATAAGCGAGCTTCCAGTCTTAATAATAGTGGCCAAGTAGCAATTACCATCATTCCAGCCCATACAAAGCCAAGAATAAATGGATTAAGTACCCAAAAGCAGGCTGCTATCATTAAAACGATGGATAATAGGCCGAAAATAAGTTTGGGAAGATCCAAGCGTTTTTGCGATTTTTCCATTAATGACTGGTCCTTTACAAATGAAAATTCTGTGTCTGTGGCAAATTTTTAGGTGAAAATAACGTAATTTTTTTTCACGGTTAAAAAAAACAATATTGTGATATGGTTCATAATGACAATGTCATCAGCGGCTGTGCTGTCTTTACAGGCTGTGAAGGTAACCCATCATAGACCTAAGACACTATTGTGCAACTTAAAATAAAGATAGTACATAACGAGTAATGCGAACACTAAACAACAAGAGTCATCGTTAATAATGATCCCGCGTATATCAGAAGCTCCTCATCTTAGTCATCTAGTTATTGAGTTCTTGCATGAGCTACAAGAACAGGGTTTTACTGGGGATAACGGCACCAGCTATGCTGAGCGTTTATCCATGGCAACAGATAATAGTATTTACCAACTATTACCCCAAGCGGTTGTATTTCCGCGTTCGAGTGCAGATGTACAAATTATCACTCGGCTTGCGGGGCAAGCGAAATTTCGTGAGCTCAGCTTTACACCTCGGGGTGGTGGGACGGGAACTAATGGGCAATCCTTAACTGAAGGGATTGTTGTGGATATGTCCCGTTATATGAATAGGATTTTAGAAATAAACCCAGAGCAAGGTTGGGTTAAAGTTGAGGCTGGGGTCATCAAAGACCAATTAAATCAATACCTCAAACCTTACGGTTATTTCTTTTCGCCGGAGCTATCTACCAGCAACCGAGCAACATTAGGTGGAATGATCAACACTGACGCATCAGGTCAAGGCTCATTAGTATATGGTAAAACCTCTGATCACGTGTTAGGCGTTAAAGCCATGGTGTTAGGTGGAGAATGCCTAGATACACGTGCTATGCCTATCGAACTCGCCCAAACGATTGCGTCAGAAGATTCAACAGTGGGGCGTATATATAAAACAGTATTAGAACGCTGTTTAGAGCAACGTCCATTAATTGAAGAAAAATTTCCCAAGTTAAATCGTTTCCTGACAGGGTATGATTTACGTCATGTATTTAATGATGAACTAACAGAATTTGACCTTACCCGTATCTTGACTGGGTCTGAAGGGTCTTTAGCCTTTATTACCGAGGCGACGCTTGATATCACACCTTTGCCAAAAGTACGCCGCTTAGTAAACGTCAAATATGACTCTTTTGAGTCCGCATTGCGTAATGCACCTTTTATGGTTGATGCAAAAGCCTTGTCTGTTGAAACAGTTGACTCGAAAGTATTGAATTTAGCGCGTGAAGATATTGTTTGGCACTCAGTTAAAGCATTGATTACTGACATTCCAAATAAGGAAATGTTGGGGCTGAATATTGTTGAGTTTAGTGGTGATGATGAAGCGGAAATTAACCAATTAACTGAAAGCCTTTGTCAGCGGCTTGATGAGTTAATGGCGAATAACCAAGCCGGCGTGATTGGTTATCAAACCTGTCATGACCTTGAAGATATTACGCGCATTTATAACATGCGTAAAAAAGCAGTTGGGCTGTTAGGGAACAGCAAGGGGGCTGCAAAGCCAATTCCGTTTGTTGAGGATACTTGTGTTCCTCCTGAGCATCTTGCTGATTATATAGTGGAATTCCGTGCATTATTAGACAGTCACAACTTGAATTATGGCATGTTTGGTCACGTGGACGCAGGGGTATTACATGTCCGTCCTGCGCTTGATATGTGTGATCCGCAGCAAGAAGTATTGATGAAACAAATTTCTGATGAAATTGTGGCATTAACCGCTAAATATGGTGGGCTTTTGTGGGGTGAACATGGGAAAGGTTTCCGTGCGCAATATAGTCCTGAATTTTTTGGCGATGTATTATACGGTGAGCTTCGGAATATTAAAGCGGCATTTGACCCCGATAACCGTTTGAATCCAGGTAAAATTTGCCCACCTGCGGGGTTGGATGCACCGATGAAGCAGGTTGATGACATCAAGCGAGGAACGTATGACCGGCAAATTCCAGTCCAAATGCGCCAAGAGTTCCGTGGTGCTATGGAGTGTAATGGCAATGGGCTGTGTTTCAATTTTGATGTAAAGAGCCCAATGTGCCCATCGATGAAGGTGAGTGGTCAACGAGTCCATTCTCCGAAAGGCCGTGCAACACTTGTTCGTGAATGGTTAAGGTTGCTAGCGGAACAAGGCGTTACACCAGAACACCTTGAAAAAGGAATTACGCACAACCAGCCTTCATTAAGAGGCTTAATCGAGAAAACCCGTAATACTTGGCGTGCGAAGCAAGGGGATTATGATTTTTCTCATGAAGTGAAAGCTTCAATGGCTGGGTGCCTCGCCTGTAAAGCCTGCTCAACACAATGCCCGATTAAAATTGATGTGCCATCATTTAGAGCTAAATTTTTAGCATTGTATCATGGGCGTTATTTGCGACCTATTCGGGACCATATTGTTGCAAACGTCGAAGCGAGTGCACCAATACTTTCCAAGGTACCTAGCGTATTTAATTTCTTTTTACGTCAACTGGTGGTGCAAAAACTGAGCCAACACACCATTGGTATGGTGGATTTACCGTTATTTTCTCAACCCACATTAAAACAAGAACTTTCAGGCCATGCCGCGGTTTCTGTTACGCTTGAACAACTTGAAAGTATGGCGGATTCACAGCGTGAAAAATATGTGCTGGTGGTTCAAGACCCTTTCACTAGCTATTACGATGCCAAAGTGGTGGCAGATTTTGTCCGCTTAATTGAAAAGTTAGGTCTTAAACCTGTATTGTTACCGTTTTCACCGAATGGAAAAGCGCAACATATCAAAGGTTTTTTAGCGAAATTTGCTAAAACAGCTCGCAAGACAGCGGACTTTTTAAATCGAGTGGCAAAATTACAGTTACCAATGGTCGGTGTTGACCCTGCACTGGTACTTTGTTATCGCGATGAATACCATGAAATTTTAGGTAAAGAACAGTGCCAATTTACGGTGATGTTGGCGCATGAGTGGTTAATGACATTGCCTGAACCACACAATGTGCAAGTGGCTTCGACACAACCATGGTATTTTTTCGGTCATTGTACGGAATCAACGGCTTTACCTAATAGTGCGAATCAATGGGCAGCGTTATTTGCTCGCTTTGGGCAAACATTAAATAATGTTAGTGTTGGCTGTTGTGGCATGGCAGGGACTTATGGGCACGAAGTGGCCAATCTTCAAAATTCAAAAGGAATTTATGATTTATCGTGGAAAGGCGCGATGTCTTCTTTGCCAAAAGATCGCTGTTTAAGTTCAGGTTATTCTTGCCGTAGCCAAGTTAAGCGAATGGAAAATGTATCGATAAAACATCCGATTCAAGCACTGTTGGAGATAGTTTAATGATTTGGAAACGTCAATTTAATTTGCAACAACTCGCTGAAATGTCAAAAACCTGCATGTTAGGGCATCTTGGCATTGAAATCACGGCAATTGGAGATGATTATTTAGAGGGAATAATGCCTGTCGATCATCGTACCAAACAGCCTTTTGGGTTATTGCATGGCGGTGCTTCTGTTGTGTTAGCCGAATCCTTGGGTTCAATTGCGGGTTATATGTGCTCGGAAGGGGAACAAAAGGTGGTCGGGTTGGAAATCAATGCAAATCATGTTCGTGCTGCTCGCTCAGGGGTTGTAAAAGGTATTTGTAAGCCTATTCATTTAGGACGTCGCCAGCAAGTGTGGAATATTGAAATTTTCAATGAACAAGGCAAATTGTGTTGTACTTCTCGCCTGACAACTGCGGTATTATTTGAATAATAACCATTCTATATATAGGGTTTTTTGGCTAATTAAATGCCAGAACACCCTATAAAACCCTTGTTCTTGTATGGTTATATGGCCATTCTTTCTATAAATTCATTTTTTATCAAGTTAATTAAGTTGTATAATAAATGCATCTTTATTAATTTGTGTCATTTAAGTGTATTATTTAGTACAAATTTGAATAAAAAATACAACTCTACTTATTCATTATTTATCAATGGGTTAATCTTATTTTGCTAGGTGTTTGTTTGTTTTTTAACCTGATAATGAGCAAGAAAAGAGCTAAAATAGCTATAACCTCTTAAAACAAATGGTTGAAGTCAATTAGCTAATCATTACCATAGGGTAGGCAGAGTTAATCTCCTGATAACAGGCTGAAAAGCCATAAGAAATGTGGGGTCAATATGACTGACGGTGTAGAGACATTTTCATTTGATGAAAACAATTGGCAGGGAGTTAGCCTGACACAAAGCGCTGCAAAACAAATCAAAAAATTGATGGTGCAAAACCCAAACACTAAAGGGCTTTCACTTGGCGTAAAACAGTCCGGCTGCGCGGGTTTTGGTTATGTATTTGAAATGATCGAAAACCCAACAGAGCAACACCTGTTATTTGAACTCGATGGCGCACATCTTTATGTGCCAAAAGAAGCAATGCCATTTATTGATGGCACAGTCGTTGATTTTGTCCAAGAAGGGCTGAATCAAATTTTCAAATTCAATAACCCGAAAGCCCAACATGCCTGTGGGTGTGGTGAAAGCTTCGGCGTTTAACATGTGAAGTCAGATTATGTCACAGAGCAATGTAGAAGTTGGCGATGATGTTCAAAGCTGGCTTGATGACCAGCGTTATAAAGAAGGCTTCTTTACCGAAGTCGCGACTGATGAAATGGCGAAAGGCATCAACGAAGATGTGATCCGCGCAATTTCAGCAAAACGTAATGAGCCTGAGTGGATGCTCCAATTCCGTCTTGATGCCTTTAATCACTGGAAAGGCATGGAAGAGCCTCATTGGCTTAAAGCGAATTACCCAAATCTCGATTATCAAGACTATAGCTATTATTCTGCGCCATCTTGTGGCTCATGTGATGATACCTGTGGTTCGCAATCTGGTGCAACCCAAGGCACAGGTGTAGCGGAAACCAATAATTATTTAACGGCTGAAGTTGAAGAAGCTTTTAACCAATTGGGTGTTCCTGTACGTGAAGGGAAGGCTGTTGCGGTTGACGCCATTTTTGACTCGGTCTCGGTATCTACAACTTACCGTGATGACTTAGCCAAACATGGGGTTATTTTTTGTTCGTTCAGTGAGGCTATTCAAGAGTACCCTGAACTGGTGCAGAAATATCTCGGGTCAGTCGTTTCGAGCCATGATAACTTTTTTGCGGCATTAAATGCGGCGGTAGCTTCAGATGGTACGTTTGTGTATGTACCAAAAGGCGTACATTGTCCAATGGAGCTATCAACTTATTTTAGGATCAACGCAGCCAAAACAGGCCAGTTTGAGCGTACGATTTTAATTGCCGATGAAGGTAGTTATGTCAGTTATATCGAAGGGTGTTCTGCGCCTGTTCGTGATAGCTATCAGCTCCATGCGGCGGTTGTTGAAGTGATTATTCATAAAGATGCCGAAGTTAAATATTCGACTGTCCAAAACTGGTTCTCCGGTGGAGATAGCGAAGCCGGTGGGATCCTGAACTTTGTGACTAAGCGTGCATTGTGTGAAGGTGAAAATTCAAAAATGTCATGGACGCAGTCAGAAACTGGCTCTGCCATCACATGGAAATACCCAAGCGTTATCCTTAAGGGGGATAACTCTGTCGGTGAGTTTTTCTCTGTTGCATTAACAAATGGTAATCAGCAAGCAGATACCGGAACGAAAATGATCCATATCGGGAAAAACACCCGTTCAACGATTATTTCTAAAGGTATTTCAGCAGGTAAAAGCCAAAACAGTTATCGCGGTTTAGTGAAAATTTTACCAAGTGCACATAATGCTCGTAACTTTACCCAATGTGACTCTATGTTAATTGGTACACAGTGCGGTGCACATACTTTCCCGTATGTGGAAGTTAAAAATAATACGGCACAGCTCGAACATGAAGCGACAACCTCACGTATTGGAGAAGACCAGTTATTTTACTGTTTACAACGTGGTATCAGCGAAGACGATGCGATATCAATGATTGTAAATGGTTTCTGTAAAGATGTGTTCTCGGAGCTTCCATTAGAATTTGCCGTAGAAGCACAAAAATTACTGGCAATCAGCTTAGAGCACAGTGTTGGTTGATCCTAATCGAGTTTATTTGCGCTAAGGCGCTAAAGGCATGTAAATATGTTAAGTGTTAAAGATTTACACGTGAGTGTAGAAGGTAATGAGATTTTAAAAGGGTTATCTCTGGAAGTAAAACCAGGGGAAGTTCACGCCATCATGGGCCCAAATGGCTCTGGTAAAAGTACATTATCAGCCACACTTGCTGGCCGCGAAGAGTATGAAATTGATAGCGGTGAAGTGACGTTTAAAGGTAAAGACCTGTTTGAGTTAGATCCAGAAGAGCGTGCAGGGGAAGGCGTTTTCCTCGCATTCCAATACCCTGTTGAAATTCCAGGGGTCAGTAACCAATTTTTCTTACAAACCGCCGTTAATGCGGTCAGAGAATATCGCCAGCAAGAAGCATTAGATCGTTTTGATTTCCAAGATTTTATTGAAGATAAAATCAAATTATTAGAAATGCCAGAAGATTTACTTGCTCGTTCTGTTAACGTGGGTTTTTCCGGTGGTGAGAAAAAACGTAACGATATCTTGCAGATGGCAGCTCTAGAGCCTCAATTGTGTATTCTTGATGAAACTGACTCCGGTTTAGATATTGATGCGCTGAAAATTGTGGCTAACGGTGTGAATTCATTACGTTCGCCTGAACGTTCATTTATTATCGTAACCCACTATCAACGCATTTTGGATTATGTAAAGCCTGACTTTGTCCACGTGTTATATCAAGGGAAAATCATCAAATCAGGTGATTTCAGTTTAGCGAAAAAACTGGAGGAGCAGGGTTATGGCTGGCTTATTGACCAACAGTGAAAGAGCACAAAAACGTGCTGAAGTTGCAAAGCTCAATGAGCAAGCAATGTCACGTTTTTCTGAATTGTTTGAGCAACGACACGGTGTGAATTCTCAACATGCTAAAACGCATTGGGAAATGGCAAAACAAGTTGGCTTGCCTGCGTTTCGCCATGAAGATTGGCACTATACACCACTAAATACGGTACTTGAGGCTCAGTATCGTTTTAGTGATAGCGATGTTGAAGCAAAAGACTGTGAAGCATTGGCTCTGCCGATTGACGCCTATCGCCTTGTTTTAATTGATGGGCGCTATAGTTCAGCACTAAGCTCCATTGATATGGGGCCATTCCAAGTGTCTTTGCTTGATAACCAAGACTTGCTTCCTTCGCCTGTAAATAGCGAGATTTTCTTGCATTTAACAGAAAGCTTGGCGGTACAACCGTTAGTTGTTCATCTTGCTGCAAATAAAATAGCAGAGAAACCATTGTATCTGCTGAATATTTCAACGGGTAGCAGCGATAAACAAGCTACGAATATTAGCCAGTATCGCTACCATTTAACGTTAGATGCGAACAGCAAAGCTCAAGTGATTGAGCATTATGTCAGTTTGAATGACCAAATGCACATGACGGGCAGCCGTTTAACGGTTGAAGTCGGTGATAATGCAGATTTTAGTCACTTTAAGTTAAATATTGAAAATGGTCAGGCTCAGCATTTTGCTCACAATGATATTGTTATTGGGCGCGATAGTCGGGTGAAAAGTACGAGCTTTTTACTTGGCGCATTATTAACGCGAAACCATACCAGTGCTCGCCTTGATGGTGAAAATACAGAATTTGAACTTAACAGTTTATTGCTGCCTAAAGGCAATGAAATTGCAGATACTCGTACGTATTTGGAGCACAATAAGGGTTACTGTAATAGCCGCCAACTACATAAAGTCATTGCGATGGATAGCAGTAAAGCTGTCTTTAATGGCATGATTAAAGTAGCGCCGAATGCATTAAAAACAGATGGTCAGATGACTAACAATACGTTGTTGTTAGGTGAAAAAGCTGAAATTGATACTAAACCTCAGCTTGAGATTTATGCGGACGACGTAAAGTGTGGTCACGGTGCAACGGTCGGTCGTATTGATGACGAACAACTGTTTTATCTGCGTTCAAGAGGCATTGAGGGTAAAGCAGCAAAACATATGATTATCATCGCATTTGCTGCAGAACTTACAGAATCTATTGAATCGGAAGAGTTAAAACACGCTGTGATGGCAAACATCCGCCAGCGCTTAGCGGAGGTTTAATCCCCATGCTATTCAATGTCGCTTCAGTCAGGCAGGATTTCCCTGCCTTATCTCAGTCTGTCAATAATCATCCATTAGTCTATTTGGATAGTGCAGCAAGTGCACAAAAGCCTTTGCAAGTCATTGAAAAAGAGAGTGAATTTACGCTGCATCAATATGCCGCGGTTCACCGCGGTATACATACTCTCAGTGCAAATGCCACGACAATGATGGAAGAGGTTCGTCAAAAAGCGGCCGCTTTCATTCACGCAGCTTCAAATGAAGAAATTGTGTTTGTTAAAGGCACAACGGAAGGTATTAACCTAGTAGCAAATAGTTTTGGTCGAAAGTATTTCCATGAAGGGGACAATATTGTCATCACTGAAATGGAACATCATGCGAATATTGTACCTTGGTATATGTTAGCTGAAGAAATTGGTTTTGAAATCCGAGTTATCCCAATTTCTGATGATGGTAGGCTACAGTTAGAGGTATTAAATGATGTCATTGATTCACGCACGCGATTATTGAGCTTTACACATATCTCTAATGTATTGGGAACAGTTAATCCCGTACAGGAGATAATCAAGCAAGCACGAGCAATTGCTGCCTCAAAAGGCGGTGAAATCACGGTATTGGTTGATGGTGCGCAAGGTGCAATGCATCAGCAGGTTGATGTACAAGCTTTAGACTGTGATTTCTATGTGTTTTCAGGTCACAAGCTATATGGCCCGACGGGTATTGGTATCCTTTATGGTAAAAAAGCTATTTTGGATATGATGCCACCATGGGAAGGTGGTGGGGCGATGATCCGCCAAGTCAGCCTGACCAAAGGGATCACTTTTGCTGACGCACCTTGGCGCTTTGAAGCGGGAACACCTAATGTAAGCGCAATTATTGGTTTAGGGGCGGCATTTGATTATTTAAATGCACTAAATTTATCTGATGTGTTTGCTCATGAAGCTGAAGTGATGGCTTATGCTTCTAAGAAATTGCAAGAAATACCTTCAGTTATATTATATGGCAATGACCAACGGGAAGGTGTTCTGGCTTTCAATTTAGGCAAGCACCATGCTTATGATGTTGGGTCTTTCCTTGACAGGTATGGCATTGCAATCCGTACTGGGCATCATTGTGCTTTACCATTAATGGAACATTACCAAGTTCCCGCTATGTGCCGCGCTTCTGTAGGGATATACACCACTAAAGAAGAAATCGATTCTTTATGCAATGCGTTACAGCGCATCAAAAAATTGTTAGGCTAAGCACATAAGAAACAGATGGTAAAGGAACTGAGCATGCCCGCATTACCCGATGAAAGTAAGTTATTACGTAATTTCTCTCGCTGTCAGGACTGGGAGGAGCGTTACCTCTATATGATAGAGCTAGGGGGGCGTTTACCTGAACTCTCTGAGGCACAAAGAAGCGATAATAATTTAATCGCTGGATGCCAAAGCCAAGTGTGGATTGATATGCAAAAACAAGCGGACGGTACAATTACGTTTGCAGGTGACAGCGATGCAGCCATCGTTAAAGGGCTAGTTGCCATTGTTATTATTCTTTTTCAAGGTAAAACAGCGCAACAAATATTAGCACTCGATGTGAAGTCATTTTTTGAACAATTAGCATTAGAGCAGCATTTAACACCTTCACGTACCCAAGGTTTGAATGCGATGATCCGCACAATTTTATCGCGAGCGGCACAATTAGTATAATCTTACCGAGGGAGCGTTATGCTCCCTCTCTTATATTTTACTTCTTGGGTATTATTCTTTATCCGAGCAATTCATTAAAGTCATCGTATTTAGTTATCATAAAAAGACTACTTCCATATTAATACTTAATAAAAATATTTATTTAGTATTAAAGATATGAGAGATAGTTGCTATTATGAACAATAATCATTGAATTATTGTAAGAACATTATTTTCCTTGGAGTAGGTATGAAAAGAGTTTTGACGGTGGCAAGTTTGTTTGTCATGAGCGCCTTATTGGCTCCAGCTCAAGCAAAAGAATATCCATTACCTGACAGTAACACTCGACTTATCGGGGAAAATTACACGTATATCGTACCCAATGACGGGCGTCCACTGGAAGCCATTGCCAGTGAGCACCAAATTGGGCTACTAGGCATGCTTGAAGCAAACCCTGGAACGGACCCGTATCTTCCTGAAGCTGGAAAAGAGCTTATCATTCCAGCACAAATGTTGTTACCGTCAACGCCAAGAACCGGAATTGTGATTAACTTAGCGGAGCTGCGTTTATATTATTATCCGGCGAACAGCGAAGAAGTGATTGTTTACCCTATAGGTATTGGCCAATTAGGTCGTGATACACCTGAAATGGTAACTTCAGTAAGCCAATCAATTAAAGATCCAACATGGACGCCAACGGCGAACATCCGTAAAAATTATGCTAAAGAAGGTATAACGCTTCCTGCTGTCGTTCCAGCAGGTCCTGAAAACCCAATGGGCTTGTATGCATTACGACTAGCATATGGGCGTGGTGAATATCTGATCCACGGTACTAATGCAGATTTTGGTATTGGTATGCGGGTGAGCTCCGGTTGTATTCGTTTACGTCCTGATGATATTGAAGCGTTATTCAAGACAGTACCAAAAGGAACTCGTGTCCAAGTTATTGATCAGCCTGTAAAATACTCCAAAGAAACTGATGGCAGTTATTACATTGAGGTGCATCAGCCATTATCTCGGACAAGTAATGATGACCCACAAACAATGCCAATCAAACTGACTGACGATTTCAAGCGTTTTCTGGAAAATGAAGGGGTTGATAAGGCTTTAGTAGAAAAAGAGCTAGCAAGGCGTTCTGGGATGCCTGTGCGTGTGAATAATGATCAGGGTAATAGTTCTTCAGACTCTGAAACGCAGCACGAAGGGTTAGTGCCTATTGAACCTTTTACTATTTCACAGCCACAGCCTATCTATGACCATAAAGTCAGCGCAGTGCTTCCTACTAAATATCGCTCTTCCTCTGTAGTTGAATAACTACTCCAAATAATAAGGGCCTATTTTCATAGGCCCTCATAAATACTATTAGCTTCAAAGAAGCACCGTTTCAACTAGACAACGACCAAATCTAACTTATTTTTTGTAAGTACGAACTTGGTTGTCTAAACGTTGGTTAGCACGTGCTGCTTCTTCTTGAGCTGTCTGTACGTCAGAACGCAGAGACTGAACGTCGTTGCTCAGTTGATCAACTTTACCATTCAGAGTTTGTACGTCTGAAGAGAGTTTTTGCACTTCAGTGCTGTTAGAACAACCCGCTAGTAATGCTGAAGCTAATACGATAGAGCCCAGTACAATTTTAGTACGAATCATTATTTTACCCTCTAGATTGATTTATCTTGAAAATATAAAAAGCAAGTCACCAAACAATAGAGCTAAGACTGTTATTTACAGCTTGCTATATCCCTTTAAAACAACCTAATGAAAATTAGGGTATGGCACTTACTATGTCTTATGCTAGTACTAAATATAAAGTTTTGCTAGAAATACTTTATATTTAGTACTAGGAAAAAGAAGAAAAATTTAAATTAAGATCAATGAAGGTTGTTATTTGACCAATTTGAGTGCGTTTTATGATATTACGCTTAAATAGCAATAAGATATTTACTAGAGAAAATGAAATAAATGAATAGTTACATCAGGGCAGCACTATATGTTAAATTTAAATTAAAAAGCCGATAGATGAAGTGATCTTGAAGTGATCTCTATCGGCCTTTTAAAAGACAAATAAAATTTAATTACAGCACGTGAACTGAAGAGGTATTGGTTGTACCGCTTTGTACTAACGCACCGGAAACCATCACAACAGCATCACCAGGAGCCGCTAATCCACTTTCTAGAGCTGCGCGTTTACCTTCACGATAAAAGTCATCTGTAGATGTAAATCCGCCAACTATCATTGGGATCACACCTTTTACTAACAATAACTGACGTGCAGTTTCTTCATTAGTCGTTAACGCGAGGATTGGTGCAGTAGGGAAATATTTACGAACAGACTTAGCAGACTTACCGCCGTAGGTTGCTACAACGATTAGTGGAACATCTAATTTTTCAGACATTTCCACTGCACCACGACATACAGCCTCAGTGACACGTAAGCGTTGGCTTGGTTTTTGATTATCGATACGAGTTTGCATGATGCGGTCAGTACGCTCACAGATAGTCGCCATAATAGTTACGGCTTCTACAGGGTATTTACCTTTCGCACTTTCACCTGAAAGCATAACTGCATCAGTACCATCCAAAATAGCATTGGCTACGTCACCCGCTTCTGCACGAGTAGGACGTGGGTTTTTGATCATTGAATCTAACATTTGTGTAGCAGTAATCACGACTTTACGCGCAGCAACACATTTTTCAATCATCATTTTTTGGGCGAAAATAACTTCTTCAACCGGGATTTCGACCCCTAAGTCACCGCGAGCAACCATGATGCCGTCAGAGGCTTCTAAAATCTCATCAAAATTATTCAAACCTTCTTGGTTTTCAATTTTAGAAATGATTTGGATGTTCTCACCACCATGTTTTTTCAGGTGAGCTCGAATTTCTTCGACATCTGAGCGTTTACGAATAAATGAAGCAGCAACAAAATCAACACCTTGTTGGCAACCAAAAACTAAATCTTCTTTATCTTTCTCTGCTAATGCAGGTAAGCCAATAGAAACGCCTGGCAGGTTAACCCCTTTTTTCTCTCCGAGGTCACCGTTATTTAAAACTTCACAAACGACTTCAGTTGCAGTGACATTAGTCACTTTCATGCCAATTAAGCCATCATCAACTAATACGGTATTGCCAACTTTTAAATCTGAAGTTAAGCCTGCGTAGGTCACGGCAACTTTATCTTTATTGCCTACAACAGAGGTATCGGTAGTAAATGTAAAAGTTTGACCCGCAACGAGTGAAACATCGTTACCACCTTCCAATTTCATGGTGCGAATTTCAGGGCCTTTGGTATCTAACAGAATAGCTGCTTGTTTGCCGGTTTTGGCACAAACAGAACGAAGGTTTTTGATTCGTTGACCATGTTCTTCATAGTCACCGTGAGAAAAGTTGAGGCGCATGACATTCATGCCAGCATCAAGAAGTTGAGTCAGTTTTTCTTCTGATTCGGTTTTTGGACCGATAGTACAAACAATTTTGGTTTTTTTCATGGCAGTCTATCTAATGTTATAAAGGAAATCGGTATTGTCGCCGATGCTTAGTACATTTTATAAATCGTACGCATGGTAAATTTTGTTGCGCAACTCATTTATAAGAATAGGCGACAGTCTGGTGTTTAATGCATTATTACACTTAAATTTGTCACATTTTGTTTCTTATTATAGTGTAGATGACAAATTCAATTAAAGCTAACGTATTGATTTACTACTGGTGAAACCTTTCAGCCAGCGTGAGTATTATAGACAACAAAAAACTGTGAGACAAATCAAATTTTACGAAATTGAAAGAAGAGACCATTCAGATCAAAAATTCATTTAAAATTAAGGAAGTTAATTGTTGCGCAACAAATTAAGGGAATAATAATAGACAATCAAGAGAAATTTTAGGTAGCAGGGAGATAAATAAAATGGTGCGTCCGAGTAGACTCGAACTACCGACCCCCACCATGTCAAGGTGGTGCTCTAACCAACTGAGCTACGGACGCACTGGAAAATTTGATTGTGTTAATTTGAAATGGTGCGTCCGAGTAGACTCGAACTACCGACCCCCACCATGTCAAGGTGGTGCTCTAACCAACTGAGCTACGGACGCGCTGAAAATTAACATTGTGTTCACTAGAAATGGTGCGTCCGAGTAGACTCGAACTACCGACCCCCACCATGTCAAGGTGGTGCTCTAACCAACTGAGCTACGGACGCATCTAAAAGATATCTAGGTGACAACGGGGATGAATATTAACGTTATGAAGTTCATCTGGCAAGGGGAAAATGTATTTTCGCGATAGTTTGTTCGTATTTAAAACTATCTGGTGCGAAATACATCTTCTCCCATAATAAAAAGCTTAAAAAACCGTCAATTAGCGAGCTGAGCGAAGTAAGACAACATCCTCTGTTTGCTTATGGATCCATATAATTCGTGTTGCCATTCCTATTGCAGCGGCACTTAAACCAATAATAAAGCCAATCCAGAAGCCTTTAGGCCCCATAGCCGGTGCGATAAAATCAGTTAACGCTAAAATATAACCAGAAGGCAAGCCAAGTAACCAATATGCGGTGAAGGTAATAAAGAAAATGGAACGAGTATCTTTATAACCACGTAAAATTCCGGCACCTATAACTTGCACAGAATCTGACAGCTGATAAATAGCGGCGTATAACATTAAGCTGCTTGCTAAAACAACTACCTCTGGGTTTTTGTTATACATCATTGCAATCGGCTCACGGAAAACGGCGGTGAGAACTGCAGTAAAACAAGCGACCATTAAGCCAACAGTAATACCAGTATAAGATGAAACTTTAGCAGCTTCAGTCGATTTCTGTCCTAAGTTATAACCTACGCGAATGGTTGCTGCTATTCCTAATGATAATGGGAACATAAACATCACAGAACTGAAATTCAACGCAACTTGGTGACCAGCTACTGCAACAACACCTAATGGGGCGACTAGCAGTGCAACGACAGCAAATAAAGTGACTTCAAAGAAAAGTGCCAGACCAATAGGCGTACCTAACACGATAATTCGCTTTAAGATTAATGGATTTGGCGATGTGAAAGAGAGTGTAGGGCGAATATCACGCTGCGCAGTAGCACGTTTCACATACCATCTCATCATCAGACACATAGCCCAATACACTGATGCAGTGGCGACACCACAACCCACACCACCTAAAGCAGGTGCACCAAAGTGACCATAAATAAAGATATAGTTAATAGGAATATTAATCATTAGGCCAAGAAAACCAATCACCATCCCCGGCTTGGTTTTTGAAAGCCCTTCACATTGGCTACGATATACTTGGTAAAATAAGTAGCCTGGTGCTCCCCACATAATGGCATGTAAAAAACGGACAGATTTATCTGCCAATTCTTTATCAATATGGGGCATATTGCTAATAATAAGCTGACTGTTATAAAGAAGGCACATAATGCCTAAGGCTAAAAGTAGCGCTAACCATAGACCTTGTTGAATTTGGTCGCCTATTAGGTTGCGACGGCCTGACCCATTCATTTGTGCAACGATTGGGGTTAATGCCATCAAAATTCCTTGGCCAAAAAGAATAGCTGGCAGCCAGATGGAAAACCCAACTGCAACTGCGGACATCTCAATTTCACTAACACTTCCAGCCATAACCGTATCCACAAACCCCATTGCAGTTTGTGAAAATTGAGCTAAAACGATAGGAATACCAAGTGCCAACAAGCTACGCGCTTCTGTAAAATATTTCTGCACGCATACACCTTTGTAATAAAAGCAAGTAAGAGAAAAAACTAGAAAAATAAATGAGTTACTAAAAACACATCGATCGCTAAAAACCGCTTATTCTATCCCGTTTCTAAATGGATTCCAATAATGATATGGTAACAAACTATAAAAGAGCATTTTAGAACCTAATATATTGTTACATACTAGGTTTATTATCGTTTTGTTTATCACTCAAATAGGATAGATCTCTAACAATTCTGATGTAAACTGAGCCTATTAATCCACTACACTGAGAATCATTATGTTTACAGGCATTGTTCAAGCGACTGCTCCTATTGTTGAAATTACAGAAAGGGCCAACTTTCGAACTCATGTAATGAAATTTACCCCAGAATTACTTATAGGTTTAGAAACAGGGGCTTCCGTTGCACATAATGGTTGTTGTTTGACGGTAACAAAGATTGATGGTGAAAGAGTTAGTTTTGATCTAATTAAAGAAACCCTGAGATTAACTAACTTGGGGGAATTACAAGAAGGTGATGTTGTTAATATCGAACGGGCTGCAAAATATGGTGACGAAATCGGTGGCCATGTTGTTTCAGGTCATATTATGACAACAGCTGAAATTAGTAAGATCTTCACATCTGAAGATAACCACCAGATTTGGTTATCAATTCGTGATAAATCTTTGATGAAATATATTTTGCATAAAGGCTTTGTCGCGATTGACGGTATCAGTTTAACGGTCGGAGATGTAATCAACAATCGGTTCTGCGTACATCTCATCCCTGAAACATTAGAGAGAACAACATTAGGTAAAAAACGGTTGGGTGATAAAATAAATATTGAGATAGACCCTCAAACTCAGGCTATTGTTGATACCGTTGAGCGTGTTTTAAATCAAAAAGAACAAGAAAAATTACTACAGCAAGCAGAAGAGATGGCGGACATAGCGAAAACAGAGTAAACAGACGTAAAAGGTGATAACCGCGTTATTTACTTTAAAGAAAAATAGCAGAAGAAACAGCCAAGTAGGCTATAGCTATAATGATTTATGCTATAGCCTAAATAAAATATGGTTAGTCTTTGTTTATTGAATGTCTGTCATGAAGTTCTATTAAATAATGAAAATTAACATTATCAAAAAATATGACTAGTTCCGGTTTTCAATATTAATAGATCATTTTTCACTGAAGTTGACAGAGAAGCTGGCGTTATCACGTTCAATTGCTTCAACTAATCGCCTGAAATGCGGACTATTTTTATGCATCTCTAATGCTTGAGTGTCTTCCCATTCCTCAAAAACAATATAACCATTTTCTTTAGCCATAAGATCATATTGAATGCATCCTTTCTCTCGGCGGCTCAGTTTTGCTAAGTCGCGAACGATTTCTTTCGTTAAATACCCATCTGTCCTTTCTGTTGTAATTTGGGCATACACAACAATACTCATTCCGTTCTCCTTATGTATTAAGAACTATCTTAATGGGTACTTAGTTTTTGTATTGTAAAAAAGCGAATAACTCGATTTTAAAAATGCCGACGGCGTCATAGTAAAGTATCTTTTAAAATCACGGTAAAAGTGGGATTGATCATAATACCCTGTTTCAAACCAACGGTAGGTGTCTTGTTCTACTACCATACTTTTTAAAACATGTTCTAAGCGGCAATTGATCTGGTACCTTTTTGGTGTAATGCCGTATTCTTTCAAAAACTCTTTTTGAATGACTCGGACGTGTAATCCTGTCTCTTCAGCAATTTCTGTGATTTTTTTTGTTGGATTTCGATACAGTAATTCTAAAACTTCATCAATGAAGTGAGGCTTTTTCTTAGCTTTAGTCCTATTAAAGCAATCTAACAACTCTTTAAATGAAGAATTAGCTAAAGCTTCAAACCAGCGGTCTTTCCATATCTCATTTAGTGCGATTGGGGTGTCAGTATAGTTTAATGTTCTTTGAGGCAGTAGAAAACGTAAGGCATCATGACGAATACGTAATACCATTACTTTTGAATGATTAGGGCTAGCAGTAAATGTATTAACCCTAGGAATAATCAGCTGGTAAGGGTCTGTTATTGAATCGTTATCAGTTGTCATGCGAAATGCATCTGATGAAACCCAGATTTCAGCACCTGTTCCAGGGAAAATTTTAATTGCTTCTGTAAACTCTTTGATTATCAAAATAGAACTAACAAAGGATTTTAATTCATCTGGTGGATAGTACTGTTTTAACATCATTCTTGAGCACTCATTATTTAATGTCGCAATGATAACGTTTTTTAACAAGAAAATTAACCATGAAATATCTATATCTTAGTAGATGACAAAATTAAAACTTTAATTTTTAGTGAAATCCGCTTTGAATTAAGAAAATTGATGAGAAAGGTAAGGTTTTACCAGCCAAGAATAATCGGCTATTGGTTATATAGCAAAATACTGAACATATATTACTGTATGGTCACTAGTGCTATACACTGAAGGAAATTTTTATGAATTTGCTAAAATAAAAATCATGCCGATAAGATTCGGCATGATTGAGTCGGTAAGCTATACTTTATGAATTCGTTTGGCAATCAACCTGCTTAATAGTTTGGTTATTTTTGCTTGCACAGCGTTGCATAAAGTAGCCAATGGCCATTGGAATGATCGTTACTGCCATCACCCCAGTTGTTGCTAACAATGGGTCGAAAGTAAGAGCAGAAACAAGTAGACTGGCTAAAAAACATAAACCTAGTTGTAAGGCATTTTGTAATGCGGCAGCTTTACCACTGGCGCTAGGAAATGCATTTAGTGCTTTGGATACTGCAATTGGGTAAGAGGCTCCGTTCATAGCTGCCATAAAGCAGAATGGGATCAAGATCATAGTTAATGATGGTGTGGTATAAATAGCCATGATGAATAAAATAGACATGCTTACCGCATAACCAACAAGTAACAATGGAAATATTGTTTCTGCTCGGACTTTTGCTAATAAAATACGGCAGCCATACCCACCAACAATAAAGGCTAAAGTTTGTGGAATATAACTCAAACCGATATCCGCAGGGTTGAAACCCATATTACGTAAGATAAAAGGCGAGCCGGTTAGCCAAGCGAAAAAACCCGCACTGCATGAAGCGTAAACGAGCACATTACCGCTGAAAACTGGCGAACTGAGTAAGTTTGAGAAAGAAATCTTAGCTTGTGGTTGGCTGTCATCAATTATTGTTTTAACTGAAACATTTTTCAAAAAGAGTGTTGGCAATAAAAGTAATATACCCACAGCCATTAGGATCAGGAAAATTGCTTCCCATGTTTGGTGTTCTAGTACCCATGCTCCTAATAATGGTGCTAAAGCAGGGGATAGCGCAACTAACGGCATAATAGAAGCAAAAACTTTTTGGGTATTTGCTTCATCATAGCGGTCGATAACAAGAGCTTGCCATAAAACTGCAGCGGAGCAGACACCAACAGCCTGTAAAAATCGTAGTGTTAATAACTGTGTTGCGGTTTCCACCCAATAAATAGCTAAGCTACTGATAATGAAAATAGTTAAGCCCACAATGAGCACAGGCTTACGGCCAAGTTTGTCTGACAATGGCCCCCATAACAATTGAGCGAAGGCAAAACCGGCTAAAAATATACTGAGAGAAGCACTGATAGCGCCTTCTGATGTATGCAGGGTGTCTTGCATAGCACCGAATGCAGGTAAATACATATCAATAGCTAAAAACCCCAGCATGCTAAGTCCTGCAAGGTAAACCATAAATCCAGGGGAATTTTTTTTCACAGTATTCGACATAATTATTACTTATCTGATATTTAAAAAAAATGTTAATGATGATGCCATTGTATAGGCTATTTTTTTAGGTTGTGAAACGGTAATATTTGGATCTTGCTATCAAAATTTTTGAAAGGAGAGGTTATGTGGTCTGCGCATGCACTCGAAGTGATTGATGCTGTTGCCCGAACTGGGAGCTTTAGTGGTGCTGCTGAAGAGTTACACCGTGTACCTTCTGCAATCAGTTATACCGTCAAGCAAGTTGAAGAATGGCTTGCGGTTCCCCTATTTGAGCGTCGACATCGCGATGTTGTTCTTACAGAAGCTGGAACGATATTTATTAAGGAAAGTCGTTCTGTTATCAAAAAAATGACAGATACAAGGCATCAATGCCAGCAGGTTGCTAATGGTTGGCGGGGGCAATTTAGTATTGCTGTTGATTGCATTGTAAAACCACAGAGAGCAGAGCAATTGATACTGGATTTTTATCGTCACTTTCCAGATATTGAACTTTTCATTCATCCTGAAGTATTTAATGGTGTTTGGGATGCACTTGCTGATGGGCGTGTAGATGTTGCTATTGGAGCTACTCGAGCCTCACCGATTGGTGAAAGATATAGTTTCCGTGATATGGGTTTTATGTCATGGAGGTGTGTGGCGAGCCCTAAACACCCATTAGCGAATATAAGCGGCAAGCTAACAGACGACCAAATGCGCGAGTTTCCAAGTTTATGTCTCGAAGACACTTCTCGTAATCTACCAAAACGTGATACATGGGCTCTTGATAATCAACGTCGTCTTGTCGTACCTTCTTGGGAAAATGGTCTAGCTTGTTTGGTTAACGGGTTGTGTGTCGGAATGGTGCCAGAGCATCGTGCGGCTTCGTTTTGCGAAAAAGGCTTATTAGTTGAACTAGCATTAGCACAGCCATTTCCACCCAGTCCTTGTTGTCTAACTTGGGTGGAAAATAATACATCACCAGCGTTGAATTGGTTATTGGATTACCTTGGCGATAACGAAACGCTCAATGCCGAGTGGCTTTCAAACTAATTATGCGTATTATCGACGATAATCGATAAATGGGCCGTCAGCAACGGAACGGCGTTCTACAAGGCGAGGGTGGACTTCAATTGTTTGAGCATCTTCGCGCTTATTTACAATACGATCGAGCAGCATTGTGAAAGCCATTTGGCCTAAACGCTCTTTTGGTTGGTGAATTGTGGTCAATGCCGGGGTAAAATAGCGCGCATTTCGCACGTTATCATAGCCAATGATTGAAATGTCTTGTGGGACACGCAATCCCATCTCATCAGCGGCGCAAATTGCCCCCATTGCCATAATATCACCGCCACAGAAAACGGCAGTAGGGCGTTGCTTATGGCTTAAAATTTGCATCATTGCCTTATAGCCAGATTCTGGCTCGAAGTCCCCTTGAACAATCCATTCATCTTTTATGGTGATTTTGGCCTCTTCCATCGCCTTTTTAAAGCCAGTTAATCGACCAATACCCGTATTTCTTTCAAGAGAACCAGGGATGGCTCCGATGTCACGATGCCCTCTATCAATCAAATAACGTCCTGCAAGATAGCCACCGTGGAATGAGTTATCAATAATACTATCGGTAAAATCGCCACGGGAAGTTCCCCAGTCCATCACTACCATTGGGATATTGCGGTAATCTTCCAGCATACTGATTAAGGGGGCAGGATATTCGGAGCACATTACGAGTAAACCATCAACACGCTTTTGTGCCAGCATCTGCAAATACGCTTTTTGTTTTCCCAAATTATTATGAGAATTACAAAGGATTAGCGTATAACCTTTTTCATAACAGCTATTTTCAACTGATTCAATTACCTCTGCGAAGTAAGGAGCTTCACATGAGGTTGCCAACAACCCAATCGACTTTGTGTTGTTAACTTTTAGACTACGGGCAACCGCACTTGGCGAATAATTGAGCTCTTTAATTGCAGCCCAAACCGCAGCTTTAGTGTCATCAGCTACAAAGCGCGTTTTATTAATAACATGGGATACGGTTGTGGTAGATACGCCAGCGCGTTTCGCCACATCTTTAATCGTTGCCATGGGGGAAAAAAACTCCTGACCAATAACCGGTCTCTATAAGAATTCTTGTTAAAAAATTACCTGCATATTGATGCATTGATCCTTTGCTGGCAATAATTTAGCGATTTGTTGTCGATTTTGTCTGATCTAGCGCAAAAACGAAAGAAATAATTGATGTTATAACATGTGATATAGACACTAGTTTTACTTTTTTAGATATGTATACTGAATAACATTGATTTTTGTATGGTTATTTAGTTGTTTAACTACGTTTGGATGAGAGGAACTCATGGATACAGATGTTAAATATGGTTTGCTTGCTGCGTTGGGCTCATTAGCATTGATTATATTTCTTGCTGCACATATTTTCTGATTTTATTTCAGCCTCGAATAGGGTGAATTTAATAAGGGCGAGAATATCTCGCCCTTATTGTATCTATACCTAGCAATAAGCAGAAATTGTTATGCTAAATTTTCTTCCACAAATTTCCAGTTAACTAGCGCCCAGAAATTTTCTAAATATTTAGGGCGAGCGTTACGGTAATCGATATAATAAGCATGTTCCCAAATATCGACAGTTAACACAGGCTTATCATCACCAGAAATAGGTGTTGCAGCATTGGATGTATTTACAATAGCAAGGTTACCATCCGCTTTTTTCACTAACCAAGTCCAGCCCGCACCGAAGTTTTTGGTTGCTGCATCAGTAAATTGAGCTTTAAATTCAGCAAAAGAACCGAATGCCTTATTGATAGCTTCAGCGACTTTACCTGTTGGCTCGCCACCAGCGTTTGGTGCTAAGCAATTCCAATAGAAAGTGTGATTCCAAACTTGTGCCGCGTTGTTAAAAACGCCTGCTTCAGAAGTTTTAATGATTTCTTCTAAAGATTTTCCTTCAAAGTTAGTGCCTTTGATGAGGTTGTTCAAGTTAACAACGTAAGTGTTGTGGTGCTTACCATAGTGATATTCTAAGGTTTCAGCAGAGATATAAGGTTCTAAAGCATCTTTTGCATACGGTAAAGCGGGTAGTTCAAATGACATTGCGTACTCCTTGATTGCTTTTATATCAATATACTTAGGGTGTTTGCTCTTAAAATGAGCGAAATAATATGTGACAGCTTATCATTACAGTTTCGCCTATTGGCGATATGATACTTAATACATTAATGATAACACGATAAACCATACAAAGATAAAGGTAATAGTGTTACTAAGATGTTAACAAATAAATAGAGGTATTACACATAAAAATCATATAGATATTGTAATCGAAAAATCTAAAGATATTAAGTTTCGGTTTTTATCTAGAAATAGCTACTTGTTTGACTTAAGTAGAGAGAAGATAGAAAAGGTGCCTTTTTGTTTTTTGGAATGCTATAGTAATGCCCCTATAAAACTGGCATATTGTATGAAACAATTCAGTTTCCTATTATATCAGTCAATGTATTCTGTTAAGTTGCGGTAGACTCCCAGTTACCGGCTGACTGCAAAACCTGCATCTTTGTTTTAAGGAAGTTAAAAAATGACAACTATTGAAAGAATTGAGCGCCAAATTAAAGAAAACCCAATTTTATTATATATGAAAGGCTCTCCTAAACTTCCGAGCTGTGGTTTTTCTGCTCAAGCAGTACAAGCTCTGTCTTCTTGTGGTGAGCGTTTTGCATATGTCGATATCTTACAAAACCCAGATATCCGCGCTGAATTGCCAAAATACGCAAATTGGCCAACGTTTCCTCAACTATGGGTTGACGGTGAGCTGGTCGGTGGCTGTGATATCATCATGGAAATGTTCCAGCGTGGTGAGCTCCAATCTCTAATTAAAGAAACTGCTGATAAGTATCGTCCAGCAGATGAAGCTAGCACAGACTAAATTAAGCCATAAATAAAAACGTAAAAACCGTATTTGATGAAAGCACTTATTACTTTTTATCAAACACGGTTTTTTTATGTAATAGCGATTAATTAAAAAATTATTGGGATTCTTCAATAATTGGCCAACCACCCAGCTTTTTCCATTTATTAACGATCTCACAAAATAGCAGAGCCGTTCGATTGGTGTCATACAGTGCGCCATGAGCTTGTTTACCATCAAATGGAATACCTGCGGAAACACAAGCTTTTGCTAGAATTGTTTGACCGAATACTAAGCCGCTCAGTGCCGCAGTATCGAAGGTTGCAAATGGATGGAAAGGATTACGTTTTAAACCTGCTCGTTCGGCTGCATTCATCACAAAACTGTGATCAAAATTTGCATTATGAGCGACAATAATTGCACGATTGCAATCTGTATTTTTCATTCCTTTGCGAATGACTTTGAATATCGCATGAAGAGCCTCATATTCACTAACAGCACCGCGTAGAGGGTTTGTTGGATCAATCCCTGTGAAGGCAAGAGCAGATGGCTCAAGATTAGCACCTTCAAAAGGTTCTACATGAAAATGTAATGTTTCATCCATGGAGAGCCAGCCGTCTTTATCCATTTTTAAGGTGATGGCAGCAATTTCTAATAGGCCGTCAGTTTTAGCATTGAACCCGCCTGTTTCAACATCAATAACGACAGGATAGTATCCCCTGAAACGGTTCACTAGGGCATTTGGATTGTTTTTTTCAGACATTAGGACTTTCAATTTTAGTTTTCTGGTTAGGTAACATTATGCCAAAACCAGTAAAAATTTGCAGGTAAACAGTGATAAAAGTTTAGGCGCTAGATTTGGCACCTAAACTTTAAATTATATAGTACTTTTAAATTATATAGCTAATTAATGGCCTAAGCCTTTACTTGCGCTTTTGTTTTCGATCAACTCAATCTTATAGCCATCAGGGTCTTCAACAAAAGCAATCACTGTTGTTCCACCTTTAACAGGGCCGGCTTCACGTGTTACGTTACCACCTGCACTACGTATATCATCGCAAGTTTTTGCAACATCATCGACGCCCAAGGCGATATGACCATATGCGTTACCCATATCGTATTGGTCAACCCCCCAGTTATAGGTCAACTCGATTACGGCGCCTTCACTTTCATCGCTGTAGCCAACAAATGCGAGAGAATATTTATACTCTGTATTTTCACTAGTTCTTAATAAACGCATGCCTAACACTTTCGTGTAAAAATCAATAGAACGCTGCATATCAGTAACACGTAACATAGTATGGAGTAAGCGCATTTTTAAACCTCTTAGAATCAGCCTGAATCGATTTACTTATTAATATAACGTGCTTAAATTAATAAATACAATGATTACAGTTTGTTTTTTGAACAAATAATGGTAATACTCATTTTCAGGAGTATATCATACATTTATCAGTGATTTTTTCTTTTGAAGGGGAAACTTATGGCGGAACAACTTGAATTTTTTGAGATCCCCAGCCCTTGCCGTGGTATTTGCCAAAGTAATGAACAAGGCTATTGTCGAGGTTGCTATCGCACTCGTGATGAGCGTTTTAATTGGCTAAAATTCTCTGATACTGAAAAA
This sequence comes from Providencia hangzhouensis, assembly GCF_029193595.2. Lineage (NCBI taxonomy): Bacteria > Pseudomonadati > Pseudomonadota > Gammaproteobacteria > Enterobacterales > Morganellaceae > Providencia > Providencia hangzhouensis. Next base: position 2,711,188 of record NZ_CP135052.1, on the reverse strand, counting down.
CGAAATGTACTTCGTTTATGTCGTCAACGTTATTTAAGAATATTAAATAAAAAAACAGAACAAGAAAAAATCATAGATACACAACAACAACTCTTTTAGTTCACAGTTTTTAATATAATCATAAAAATAAATCAAATGTTTTATTTCTAATGTAAACTAATTCAGGTTGAATTATTAGCAAAATATTTATTTCTTGGTTTATATTTCAATAAAATTTTATTTATTCAAAATAGGTATAGGTTGAATCAAAATGACTGTAATTAACATGATTTTAAGATTAACTATATTTATTTGTTTTTTAAAGAATTATTTGGCGTTACTTTTTTTATTGTTATTCATGGCTACTATAAGAGCTAAAATAGATAGATCAAAAAGGAGAGTGCGGCTATTCTTATTAATAAGATAATTGATAGGTTATCTTATTAATCCTAGATTGAGATAATGGATGAATCAGTGATGTATTAATTAGAGATATATCGCATAATAAAACAGCTACTATAACTAGGAATAGGTATTTAATAGCTAATGTATAAATAAAAAGCTGTAAATATAAAAGGAAATTAATATATAATTCAAAAAATAATATGAGGACGGTATATTTTTTAGACATTATAATTATATAAAGGAGGGTAAATTGGAATCACAAATTGGGACAGAGTTATCACGTGTTGTTCGCATGTGGAGAGCATTAATCGACTATCGTTTGAAGCCTCTTAAGCTTACACAGACACATTGGGTTACATTGCATAATATAAGTCAACTACCACCTGAGCAATCTCAAATACAGTTAGCGAAAGCGATTGGTATTGAACAGCCTTCATTAGTAAGGACTCTAGATCAATTAGAGGAAAAAAAATTGATTTCTAGACATACTTGTACAAATGATAGGAGAGCTAAAAGAATAAAATTAACGGAAGAGTCTGAACCCTTTATTAAAACGGTAGACCAAGTCATAAATAATACGCGTATAGAAATATTGAACAACATTAGTAAAGATGAACTTTACCAACTATCACAGTTACTTATGAAACTTGAAAAAAATATCTTGAGGCTACAAAATGACTCTTGATGTAAAAAATATGCCTAGCTAATGAATGACATATTAATTATTAAATTTGTGTTTAAAATAATTTAGTATATGATTTTTTAATGAAATAGTAATTACACTTGGTTATAATTTTCATTAAATCATTATTATTATGAAATATAGTTAAGGCTATTAATTATTTTTTCGATGTGATACCTTCATTTTTAATTGTTAGCTAGCTAATTTATCGGTAGATACTAATAAATACTTTATTAAAGGAGATAGGCTAAAATAGATTTATTGATTTGAATGCAAGGCATTTATATGTAAACAAGAAATTGTGTCATTCAAAAGCCATGCACAATAAATAAAAAATATGATTATCTACCATAAAGTAACGATATCATTCAGCAATACTATTTGTAAGTAATGCTCACCGGCCATGGCTGGTGAGCATGCCTAATTTAGTACTGTATGATTACCGAGGAGACACAGTAACAGTATTTCCGCTATTCGCAATCATAACACGTTGGCCATTACGGAAGGTGCTTGGGTCTTGTTTTTGAACAACAACAATGTTTTTACCGCTATCGAGGCGGATTTCTAATTGAACACCTTGGCTTCTATTTAATGCGCCTTGAGCTTCCTGACCAGCTAAACCACCTGCAATAGCACCTGCGGCAGTTGCTAATGTGTTACCTGTACCACCACCGATGGTGTTACCTAATAACCCACCAAGAACAGCACCACCAATTGCACCAATCACGTTACCGTCTTCACCAGCTTGAATAGTCACAGGGCGAGCATTCAGAACAGTACCATAAGTCACAGTCTGTACCTGTTTCGCATCCTTGGCTGAAATAGTATCACCAGAAAGCGTACTGGTATTGACACAGCCTGATAAAGCTGCAACTGCTACAACACCTACAAAAACTTTCTTAAGCATAAGAACTCCTATGAGATTTGCTGTCTGTGGCACTAACATAGCATCGTATATTTGTTTTCACCATAAACACAACAAGTATCAAAATAATGATATTAAAAAGCGATGGTTAGATTACCGATTTTGATTTAAATAGAGTGTAAACACTAGGTAAAATATCTCAAATTCGAGATGATTTCATTCAATAAGGCACTCTTTGTTAAATATTCATATAGGGTAGTCAGCTTATGAGCATCATTTCGCACCAGTTGCTAAAAGAATAGTGCGTTAAAACTTTAGCTGAAATACTAAACAGTATTGCTAAGCTGATAAATGTATTATGTATCATTATATTGAAAATGAAAGTTTCAGATATTACAAAACGTCTTTTTAGTTGGGTTGTCTAGCAATTTTTAGTTTTAGAGCATTTATTTATTATTCCTGCGAAGCGCTCCGAGAAATTGCATCGAATTGTTGACAAAATTTGTCATCAAAGCACAATCTTTTGTAGCTGAGCGTTGTAAAGTTAATGTGCACTCTGAAGGAACAAGAATAATGATGAAATCAGGTCGTTACATAGGGGTTATGTCAGGAACTAGCCTAGATGGTGTTGATGTCGTTCTTGCCGCAATTAGTGACAAATTTGTCGCAGAGCAATCCAGTTTGAGTGTTGCATTTCCCATTGAATTAAAAAAAAGAATTTTAGATATATGCCAAGGGCAAACAACAACGCTATCAGAGGTTGGTAAAATTGATCGAGAGTTAGGCTCTTTATATGCAGATGCGGTAAACCAACTTCTTATTCAAACTGGTTTAACATCTGAAGATATCATTGCTATCGGTTGCCATGGGCAAACTGTTTGGCATGAGCCCGATGGCGAACAGCCTTTTACTATGCAGTTAGGCGACAACAACCGTATTGCCGCTTTAACAGGGATCGCGACGGTAGGTGATTTTCGCCGAAGAGATATGGCTTATGGGGGACAGGGAGCACCTTTAGTTCCTGCATTTCACTTAGCTGTTTTAGGGCATCCTACAGAAAAACGAATTGTACTAAATATTGGTGGAATAGCTAATGTCACTGCTTTATTACCTGGTGCCTATGTTAAGGGTTATGACACAGGGCCGGGAAATATGTTAATGGATACGTGGAGCTGGCGTATAAAGCAACAGGCATATGATAAAGACGGTGAATGGGCAAGTCGAGGTCAAGTTGATCATGCATTACTAAAAGCGATGCTAAGTGACCCATACTTTAGACGTTCATCACCGAAAAGTACGGGGCGTGAGTATTTCAACACACAATGGTTAGAGCAGCATTTAGTTCATTTTCCATCAATTTCAGCTGACGATGTTCAAGCCACTCTGTGCGAATTAACCGCAGCTTCTATCGCAGAACAAGTATTACTGTGTGGCGGTTGTGAGCGCTTAATAGTATGTGGTGGAGGGGCAAAGAATACTTTTCTAATGCAACGGATGGCAGCCTTGCTTCCGGGAATTGAAGTGGCACCAAGTGATAAATTTGGTTTAAGTGGTGATGACATGGAAGCCTTGGCTTTTGCATGGCTAGCTGCTAGAACGGTATCTGGTCTTCCTGGAAATTTAGCCTCTGTTACTGGGGCAAGTAAAGAGACTGTGCTTGGGGCAATATACCCTAAAAATACCGATAAAAAATAACTGTGGTAAAGGACATAAAAATGAACGAGCTAGGTGAAATAGATCTTGCATCGGTACGTCGTGAATACACAAAAGGTGGGTTAAGACGTAATGACTTAACGCCAAACCCACTGACGCTTTTCGAACTCTGGATGAAGCAGGCGTGTGAAGCTCGCTTGAGTGACCCAACAGCAATGTGTGTTGCTACTGTGGATGAAACCGGGCAACCCTACCAGCGTATTGTACTTTTAAAACATTTTGATGATAAAGGCCTTGTATTTTATACCAATTTAGGTAGCCGAAAAGCACAGCATTTAGAAAAAAATAATAAAATTAGCCTACATTTTCCATGGTACCCATTAGAGCGCCAAGTCAATTTCACTGGGGTTGCTGAGCGTTTAAACCCTATTGAAGTTGTAAAATATTTTCATAGTAGGCCGAAAGATAGCCAAATTGCAGCATGGGCATCAGCACAGTCTTCTAAAATTTCAGCGCGTGGTATTTTAGAAGGGAAATTTTTAGAACTAAAACAAAAATTTAAGAACGGTGACGTCCCATTGCCTAGTTTTTGGGGAGGATATCGAGTGGTATTTAATAGTGTTGAATTTTGGCAAGGCGGTGCACACCGTTTGCACGACCGTTTTTTATACCAGCGAGAAGGTGATGGCTGGAAAATTGATAGATTAGCCCCTTAGGATCATGTTTTTTAGCTGGCACTTAATTGATATGCGCTTTATGCTATAGCCTCATTTAAGTAAATTGACAAATTACACTGGTGAGTTTTTGATAAGCCTCTCAAACTTACTGGTCATTCAAACCAAAATAGATAGACAAAATACAACTGATGGAGTCATTGATGTCTAGCAATAACCTGATTAAACAATTGCAAGAGCGGGGCCTCGTTGCCCAGGTAACGGATGAGGATGCGTTAGCAGAGAGACTGGCGCAGGGCCCTATCTCTCTCTATTGTGGCTTCGATCCTACCGCTGATAGCTTGCATTTGGGACATCTGGTTCCTTTGCTGTGTTTAAAACGATTCCAACTAGCCGGGCACAAGCCTGTGGCGTTGGTCGGTGGTGCAACGGGCCTTATTGGCGACCCGAGCTTTAAAGCTACTGAGCGTAAATTAAACACCACAGAAACCGTTCAAGAGTGGGTAGAAAAAATCCGTAACCAAGTTTCACCGTTTTTAAGCTTTGATTGTGGTGATAACAGTGCACGCCTTGCTAATAACTATGATTGGTTTGGCAAAATGGATGTGCTGACTTTCTTGCGCGATATTGGTAAACATTTTTCGGTTAACCAAATGATTAACCGTGAGTCTGTTAAGCAACGTTTAAATCGTGATGACGTTGGTATCTCTTTTACTGAGTTTGCTTATAACCTTTTACAAGGTTATGACTTCGCAAATATGAACAAAGAGATGGGTGTAGAGCTGCAAATTGGTGGCTCTGACCAATGGGGTAACATTACTTCCGGTATCGATTTAACACGTCGCTTACACCAAAACCAAGTATTTGGTATGACGGTTCCTCTGATTACTAAAGCAGATGGCACTAAATTTGGTAAAACTGAAGGTGGTGCAGTTTGGTTAGACTCCAAGAAAACCAGCCAGTATAAATTCTATCAGTTCTGGATCAACACTGCAGATGCGGATGTTTATCGCTTCTTAAAATTCTTCACATTCATGGAACTAGATGAAATCAATGCGCTAGAAGAAGAAGATAAAAACAGTGGAAAGGCACCTCGAGCTCAATATGTATTAGCGGAGTTAGTCACTAAACTGGTACATGGCGAAGAAGGGTTAGCAGCAGCGAAACGTATTACAGAAAGCTTATTCTCTGGTGCAGTATCTGATTTAACTGAAGCTGATTTTGAGCAATTGGCTCAAGATGGCATGCCTTGTATCACTTTGGAAGCAGGTGCGGATTTACAGCAAGCTTTAGTTGATTCAGAGTTAGTGCCTTCTCGTGGGCAAGCAAGAACGGCAATTAGTTCTAACGCGGTATCAATTAATGGCCAAAAACAAACAGAGCCAATGTATGTGTTCTCTGACGCAGATCGCCTGTTTGGTCGTTATACCTTGATCCGTCGTGGTAAGAAAAACGACTGTTTAATTAATTGGAAATAGCTCTGACTAACCTTTGTAATATCAGCCCGGAATTTTCCGGGCTATACTCGTCATACTTCAAGTTGCATGAGTGTTAATTGTGCTATGCTCTTCGAATTATATATCGATGTATATAATTCGAGCTATTTTCTCAAGCCGCTTACATGTAATTAGAATTATTTGGAGTATATCCATATTAGCAACGGATAATCACTGATTTCTCTTCATTCGACATAACAATTCTTTGGGTTTTCAATGAAAAGCGTATTATCAATTCAATCCCATGTTGTTTTCGGCCATGCAGGAAACAGTGCTGCCGCATTTCCTATGTGCCGAATGGGCGTAGATGTGTGGCCACTCAATACCGTACAGTTTTCGAATCATACACAGTATTCACAATGGACCGGAAGTGTTTTTTCCGCACAACACTTAACCGACATCATTGATGGTTTAGCTAAAATCCATAAATTAGAAATTTGTGATGCTGTATTAAGCGGTTATATCGGTTCAGCTGAGCAAGGAAATGATATTCTTGCTATCGTGGAAAGGGTCAAAGTAGCTAATCCGCAAGCCCTCTATTTTTGTGATCCAGTAATGGGGCATCCGGAGAAAGGCTGTATTGTTGCTCCGGGAGTTGCTGAATTCCTTTGTGAGCGTGCATTGGCCGCGAGTGATGTTATCGCACCAAATTTATTAGAATTAGAAACATTAACGGGTAGAACAATTAAAAATGTTGAAGAAGCTACCCAAGCTGCACGTGAATTGTGTCACAAAGGCCCTAAAATCGTTCTTGTTAAACATTTAAGCCGAGCAGGGTATCGCGCAGATCGTTTTGAAATGATCCTTGTAACAGCAGAGCACAGTTGGCATGTTAGCCGTCCTCTTGTTGACTTTGGTGAAAAACAACCTGTAGGTGTCGGTGACTTGACCAGTGGTTTAATGTTGGTTAACTTATTGAAAGGTGAGCGCTTAGATAAGGGATTAGAGCACGTTGCTGCTGCAGTATATGAAGTGATGATAAAAACCAAAGAGATGGGGGAGTACGAATTACAACTCGTCGCTGCTCAAGACAAAATGGTTAACCCAGAACATAACTTCTGTGCAACACAATTAGATTAAGCTGCTTTTCAGCTGATAAAATTTTAGTTGATAACATAAAGCGGGAAAAACTATGTTTTTTCCCGCTTTATCAACAACCTTACAGCGCACTACTGAAAGCGTGCTATTTTACAGATTAGATTAGTCCTTCCGCTTTTAATGCATCTTGAACATTAGGGCGTTTAGCTATTTTAGCACTGTAATCTTGCAGGTGGGTCAGGCTAGTTAAATCGAGCCCAACGTGTTTTGCCCAATTACTCACAGTGAATAAATAGGCATCTGCGACACTAAAAGTATCTCCAGCAAAGAAAGCCTGTTTAGCGAGCACGTTATCAACATACGCAAACTTATTAAACAATACATTACGGACAGTATCTTTATACTCTTCTGGTGTTCCTGGAGTGAATAAAGGTGAGAAATTTTTATGTAGTTCTGTCGAAATAAAGTTTAAAGCTTCTAATTGGTGATAACGTTTCATAGAACCAGGAAGTGCGATTAGGTTACGATCCGGTTTTTGGTCCGCAATATATTGGACAATTACAGCACCTTCTGTGAGTTGTTCGCCATTATCTAACACTAAAGTGGGTACTTGTCCTTTTGGGTTTATTGCTAAAAAGTCTTCACCTTTCTCAGTTTTTTTCTCTTTTATATTTACTCGTTCAATACTGAAATCTAAACCTGTTTCACGCAGAATGATGTGAGGAGAAAGTGAGCAAGCACCGGGAGCGTAATATAATTTCATCATAAAACTCCTAAATTGTTGAGTTGGCATTCATATAGCAAATAAACACATATTGCTTAAGTATATCATTACTTTCTATTAACGAATTGCCATCAGGTGCGAGTTAAACAATAAAACCCATAATTGGATGGAAAGTATCGTCAATATTAATAGGTAGTGTAAATCTAGTGATTAAAGCTATAAATAATAAAAATGCATAAATTTAAGATAGTTACCTTATGTAGAGTAATTCGATTTTGCTAAACTCCTCGCCTAATCTTCGGAAAGAAAACAAACCGAATAATAAAAGAATAGGTGAGTGAATAGATGACCAGTTTGTGTCAGAAATTGAATTTTTTAGGAAAGTTAGACCAAATTTTAATGGCTCACCAGCCGAATAATAGCCATGGAATTAAACGCTTTCTATTAGAGTTTTGGTTTTTCGGTTTAATTAATGCTCGTTCTTGTTTATTCGCTGGTTTTTTCTTTTTGGCACTATTCTTAGTCCCAGCTAAAGGATTAATAGGTATCCCTCGCTATGACCTGTTACTAATTTTTGCCGTTGCTTTTCAAGCTTTGTTAGTGTGGTCAAAGTTAGAAACTTGGGATGAATTAAAGGCTATTTGTGTTTTCCATTTAGTCGGTTTTATGATGGAGCTATTTAAAACTTCAGCAACGATAGGTTCTTGGCAATATCCCGATGAGGCCTATACGAAGCTTTGGGGAGTTCCTCTATTTACTGGTTTTATGTATGCCGCCGTAGGGAGCTATATCATTCAATCTTGGCGATTTTTTAAAGTAAGAATTGAACACTATCCACCTTATTGGATGGCGACACTAGTCGCACTGGCTATTTATATTAATTTTTTTAGCCACCATTATATTGATGATTATCGTTGGTATTTAGCGACGTTTATTATGGGGTTGTATGCGCGCAGTATGGTTTTTTACACTCCGCTAGATAAAGAGCGAAAAATGCCATTATTACTTGCATTTATGCTAATTGGTTTTTTTATTTGGCTAGCTGAGAATTTTGGGACATTTTTTGGTGTTTGGCAGTATCCAAACCAAATTGGTGCTTGGTCAATGGTACATGCAGGTAAGTGGGGAGCATGGTCACTGTTGGTGATTGTCACATTTACGATAGTCGTTCACCTTAAACATATTAAAGCCAATGTGACGATAGCACGTTAAATAAGATGTTTAATTTGTTGCCTGTGAAGGTGTTTACCCACAGACAACTGAATAACAGTTACAAGTCTTGTCGCCAAGCATCAATCGACAGGGGTTCACCAAAGTGACTTTCAATTAACCGGCGAGTAACGTCGTGAAGAGGGGCAGCTAAAACCTCTGCGGTATTACCACGCTCAACAACTTCGCCTTTATCCATGACAAGCATTTTATCGCTGACGTGTTTCATCATCCCCAAGTGCTGGGTAACATAGATAAATGCAATATCTTGTTTTGCTTGTAAATCTAACATTAAGTTGATGATTTGCGAGCGCATGGACATGTCTAACGAAGCTAACGCTTCATCAGCAATAATAATTTCGGGTTGTAGAATAAGTGCTCTTGCCAATGCAATACGTTGTTTTTGTCCAGATGCTAACATGTGTGGATAATATTCAGCGTGGTCGGCGAGTAACCCGACTTGGCGAAGCGTTTGAATAATACGCCTTTCACGTTCTATTCCAGTTAAGTCAGTGTTTAATTTTAAAGGGAGCTCAAGCGTTTGACCAATACGCTGCCTTGGGTTTAGGGATGTACTTGGATCTTGGAAAATCATGCGAATACGCTGGCAACGGTAGCTATAATCGCCAAAATTCAGGCGTTGTCCACGAATGAAAATATCGCCGCTGGTGGGTTCTACAACGCCTGATAACATTCGCGCAAGGGTTGATTTTCCTGAGCCATTGGCGCCAATGATAGCTAATGTCTGGCCTGCCTGTAAGTTAAAGCTAACGGGTTTGACGGCTTGTAATTCGTGTCGATGAAATAACCCTTCACGAAAACGGAAAGTTTTTGTGAGATTACGGACTTCAAGTAAGGTTTCCATTTAGGGTTGTTCCTCGGTGTTTAGCGGGTAATGGCAAGCAACGAGATGGCCTTTAATATTGCGTAATTGTGGCGCGTTGATGCAAGTTCGTTGTGCATAGGGGCAACGAGGTCCAAGGCGACAACCAATGGGCAAATGTTCAAGTGAAGGAATTGCACCAGGTAACGTATTTAACCGCCCTTTATGGGGAAGAGGGCTTTCAAAATCAGGGATTGAGCGGATTAGTGCTTGAGTATAAGGGTGGCGTGGCCGTTGTAGAATATCTTCAGGAGTTGCGCTTTCAACTGTTTGCCCGCAATAGAGTACATTGATGCGATCAACAAGTTTCGACATCATTTCCATGTCATGACTAATGAGTAAAATTCCCATATTATTGTTTTGGTTTAATTTATCCAATAAACGGAAAATTTGAGCCTGAGTAGTTGACTCCATCGCATTGGTGGGTTCATCAGCGATTAATAACCGGGGTTGGTTAGCGATGGCAATCGCTATCATGACTTTTTGACATTCACCATCGGTTAATTCATAAGGATAACTGCGCATGATATCTTTATGATCTTTTATCCCCACACGGTGCAATAGCTCTATAGCACGACGTTTACGCCAATTAAAACGTTGCCACCAGCGGCCTTTATAAGTCCACCCTGGGATAGCTTGGATAAGCTGTTTACCAATATCAGCAGCTGGATCGAGACAAGATTGTGGCTCTTGAAATATCATCGAGATATTATGGCCAATTAGTTTGCGGCGTTTACGTGGGCTGAGTTTTAGTAAGTCAATGTCTTGAAAGCGAAAACGGTCAGCTTTTACTCGAATATTATCTTTAGTCACGCCACAGATAGCTTTTGCAATAAGGCTTTTTCCGGAACCTGATTCGCCAACTAAACCTCTTATTTCCCCCTCAGATAGCGTCATTGAAACGCGGTCAACCGCTTTGACGGGGCCATTTGCAGTCATAAATTCGATAGTTAAATTGCGGATGTCTAGAAGTGGCATTATTCAACCCCCGCGTTGATGGCACGATGTAGCCCGTCACCTAAAAGGTTAACAAAAAGCACGCTTATCATGATGGCAGCACCTGGCAAGATAACCGTCCAAGGAGCCACATAGATAAGCTCTAAAGTATCACCTAGCATTGCACCCCATTCAGAAGAGGGAAGTTGCGCACCTAAATCAAGAAAACCTAAAGCAGCAATATCTAAAATAGCGATAGAAAGTGCTCGAGTCAGTTCAGTGACGAGAATAGGGGTAATGTTAGGAAGTACGGTATACCATAAAATAAAAATGTTTGAAGCGCCATCAAGGCGTGCGGCAACGATGTATTCTTTATCTAACTCATCATGTACAGCGACATAGATAGTTCTTACCATTCGTGGAATTAATGCAAGGCAAATAGCTAACATTGCATTTTGTAGGCTAGCGCCCATAAAGGCGACAACAATAATTGCCAGTAATAAGGAAGGAATTGACAGTAAGGTATCGAGTATATGGTTAAAAATTGCAGATTTTAACCCACGAGTCATCCCAGCTAAGCAGCCGAGAACTAATCCAATAAGTGTCGCAATCAGTGTGACTAAAATAGCGGCACCAAATGTCGATTTAGTACCAATCAATAGCCGACTTAGAATATCACGGCCCAGATCGTCTGTACCAAAGAAGAATGCCACTTCGCCATAATGAGACCAAGACGGCGGCGTTAATTGGTAACCTAGAAACTGTTGATCTAGTGCATAAGGTGCTAGATAAGAGCCAACAAAACATAAAATTAATAAAACCAACACACCAACAAACCCCACCATAGAGGTCACATCTGATGAGAAGATATTCCATACCACTCGAGTTGGGGATGGCATTTTTTGTTCACGATAAAAATTATCTGAGGACATACCAATCCTTATGTTTTAATGGGTCCATCATGGCACCTAAAATATCAGACAGCACATTTACAGTAATCACGAGCGCACCAATTAGCATCACCCCAGCAGAAATCGCAGAGTAGTCTTCTTGGCGGATTGCTGTAACCAACCAACGACCAAGCCCCGGCCAGTTAAAAACGAGTTCAGTGACCATGGTCAGTGTTAACATCGTAGAAAACTGTAAGCCAAGCTTAGGAATAATCGGTGGAATAGCATTATGAAAAATATGGCGGCGAATGATTTTAATCCGTGAAAGCCCTCGAATAGCGGCTGCTTTGATATAATTTTCACTGGCGATTTCTTCGGTGCTATTACGTACTAACCGAATAACCTCGGTTGTTGGTGCGAGTGCTAAAGTGAGGACAGGTAACACCATGTGCTCAAGTACATTGATAATCATATCTTTACGATAGGGGGAGTCAGAAAGCCATGCATCAACCAAGGCAAAGCCAGTCACCGTTTTTAAATTATATAATAGGTCAATTCGGCCAGATACAGGAAGCCATCCTAGATGTAATGAGAAAAAGAGAGTTAAAACCAGTGCAAGTACAAATACAGGGACAGAAAATCCTAATAAAGCAAAGACACTGATAGCAATATCTGCAGGCTTGTTACGCCAAAATGCAGCAATGATACCGAGTGGTATACCTGTCGTTAAAGCAAAAATAAACGCTAAAATGCATAACTCCATGGTTGCAGGGAATGTGTCCCTTAATTGTTCCGTTATGGGTTCCCCGTTGATACTTGAAACACCAAAATCAAAATGGAGTAAGCCTTCAAAATAAAAAATATAGGCATCGATAAGTGATGCGCCGCTCAGAGGTGCATTAGGCGTAAAATAGCTTAAACTAAAGCTGACTAGCGATAAGAAGAACACCGTGACTAATAAAAGTAAAAAACGACGCAGTGAATAAATAATCATGGTTTCTGCCTCTGTTTTTTCGGAGAAACTTTTTCAGGCTGCTCCATTTCACGATACACGCCAGCAAATGAGGTATTACCAAACGCACTGATCATTAGGCCTTTTATATCATAGCGGTAGGCCTGTAAACGTAAAGAATAGGCGAGGGGTAAGACGGGTAAATCTTCCCCTAAAATTTGCTGTGCTTGGTGGTAATAATCTATACGTGCGGCTAATTGCTGTGTCAATAGTGCCTTATGTAAGATTTCATCAAAGGCAGGGTTACACCAATGGCTTAAATTGGTTTGGGAACCAATTGCTGCACAACTCAGTAGCGGACGGAAAAAACTGTCTGGGTCATTACTGTCAGTTGTCCAACCCGCTAATGTCATATCATGGCTTCTATCCATTAATTGGTTTTCTTGGAAACGGCCTTCGACAGAACGGATATTCATCACAATACCGACCTGCGCTAAATCAGCTTGGATAAGCTCTGCCATCTTAAGTGGGCTTGGGTTATATGATTGGGAGGCGATTGGTACCCATAAATCTAGTTTTAGATTTTCTAATCCCATCTCTTTGAGCATTTGCTTAGAAAGTTCGGGATTATAATCGGTGATCTTTGCTTGATTGTCATAAGCCCATGATGCTCTTGGTAAAATAGATGCGGCTGTTTCTGCCGTGCCGTAATAAATTGATTGCATTAGACGTTCATTATTAATTGCATACGCAATTGCTTGGCGTACTTTTAGCTTATCTAATGGTGGCTTGCTGGTGTTAAATGCGAGGTAGGCAATATTCATCCCAGAACGCATAGAAATTCGTAAACGCGGGTCATCGCGTAATACCTTTAACTGGCTTGCGGCAGGGTAAGCTAAAACGTCACATTCCCCAGTGAGTAATTTTGAAATACGGCCAGTTCCACCTGCTCCCATGTCAACAACCACTTCTTCCATACGAGGCAAGCCCTTCCAATAATTGTCATTTCTAAGAAGTCTAACGAATTGCCCTGCTTGGTAGTCATCTAAATGAAATGGCCCCGTACCAATTGGTCGCCAATCGATCAGCTCTTGGCGATTTATGCTTGAAAGGAAATCGGCATATTCGGATGAAAGAATAGGAGCATAATGTGTCGCCAAATGCCATAAAAAAGACGCATCAGGAGAGTTCAAACGAAACTCCACTGTATGGTTATTAATTTTACGTATGCTTTGCACGCTGTTGGCGAACTGTAAGCTATCGAAATAAGGGTAATGCCCCCCATTGATGTAGTGATAGGGGTGATTCACCTCAAACATGCGGGAAAAGCTGAACACAACATCATCAGCATTCATATTGCGTGTAGGTGTAAACCAAGTTGTATTTTGGAATTTTACATCTTTACGCAAGTATAAACGGTAAGTTGCACCGTTATCTAAAACTTCCCATCTAGCAGCCAGTTCAGGAACCAAGCGATAAGTGAACGGATCAACATCTAATAGCCGATCATAAATTTGAGCACCGAGAGGGTCGACAATTAGCCCACTACTAACTAATTGTGGGTTAAACGTGGTAACGACCCCATTTACACAGTAAATAAAGCCTTTTTGGCGTATATCTGCAGGGACCTCGTTAGCCACAATATCGGTAAAGCGCTCTTGGTTATTAAGCGCTTGTGCAGACACAGAAATGATAAATAAAAACCAAACAGTTAATAGGCGCATACCACTGACATCGTTAACGAGAATTGACCTATTGTAGCGTAAAAATGGGGATACAGGGTATAAGCAAAATTTAGCCTCATAACGTATGAAAATTAAGCTAAAAGGGATGATGTTAATATAATAATCAACTTAAATTATTATATTAATCATTGAAGTATGTCTTAATGAGAAAAAATCTCACTAAAAAGCTTTACAAATGACACTGATAACGATTATCATTCGTTTTGTCACTTAAGCCGAGTGCTTATGTAGACAAGGCATGACATTGCTCACATTGCTTCCAGTGTTTTATTTGATAGCCAGCTTGGGTGCTGGCTTTTTTTTATGGAGAAATAGATGAGCTTGTTTAGCTTAATTTCTAGCTATTATTTTAAACCCACATAGTGTAAGTCTTCATCGGTTACGTTGCCTTGAAGGGTACATAAGAAACGAACAACACCTCTTTGCTCATCTTTTTCAATAATCAGCATTTTTTCAGCAGCATTTGGTTCCAAGTTGTAATCTTGCGTTGCGTGTTCGTTAAATACCCATTTACTTTGCAAATTATGGCGGATCATCGGTGAGTAGATATAAGTATTTCCTACCTTTATAATCGCAATTCTTGATGACGTATAGCGGACAACCTCTTCAAGGCTTTGTGCTGTTTCAAATCCCCAAAAATAGTATTGACCACGCAAGCCTAAATAGGCGAAGCCATCATATTTATCAAAATTACTATGACTAACAAAAAAACGGTTAAAAGTCACAATACCGGTTGGTGAAAAATTGAGATTAACAGAAACGTGTTCATTGGTGCCTAATTGGTTATTTTTCAATGCATTAGAAATATCGTTTAAAACAGGGTCATCTTTTATTTTCTTGAAGAAAGCGGCATCACAGTAAGAAAATGTTTTCATCAATGATTGCGCATTAACCGTAGGAGATAACCCTAGAAGAAAAAAGGTGATCGCTAGTACATTTATATTTTTCATAATAGGCTCCTCATATAATAAGAATTATATTAATAGAGATATCATATAAATATATTTCGCACAGTAGTTAAATATGACAAGGTGTAAATACAAATAATAAAACAGCATTAATCATATTAAAATAGAATTATCTATATATAATTAACTAAATGTGCTAAAGAAAATTATATTTTTTATATAATAGCTAGTGGAAATTACTAATTATCACTTTTTTTGGGGGGTGTCAAAATGGTTTTTAGTGTAATTTGGCTTAATTTTTTATGATGAAGTTATCTTTTAACTAATTGTTACTTATTGTTTTTATTTTATTTGGTTTTTTACTAATGCTGTTAGTAATTAAGTGATAAGTAATATTTAAAAGTGCAATATGAAATTGGAAACATTTAGTAATAATAAAGCCCACGATTTTCAAATTTAAATTTTTTATCTCTAAGTATATTGCATTAGTTCAAACAATAAATTTGGATTGTTTGAACTAATGACTATTAAATTTCAATATTTATTTGATGTTTTTTAATTAAACCACGCAGTTGGTCATAACTTAGAGATAACCGTTGTGCTGCTTTACGCTGATTAAAATGACAATCTGCTAGCGCTTGTTCTAATAGTGCTTTTTCAGATTGCTGTTGCCACTGACGTAAGTCACAAGGTAGTGAAGGTAAAATGGTATTTGCTTGTTGGGAAGGCTGTATGGGTTGGGGGCTTGGTGATTCATGCAGCTCAGCAAGTTTTTCACCAAATGGATTGAAAATAATATTATCAACGGGTTCAGCATGGTTTCCATGGCGGTATATTGAACGCTCAATGACATTTTTTAATTCGCGTACATTACCTGGCCATGGGTAGTTTTGCAGGGCTTGTTGGGCATGTCGTGTAAAACCTGTAAAGTGCGAACGTTTTAATTCACCACACATTAAAATAGCAAAATGCTCTGCTAATAATAATATATCAGGTTGCCGTTCACGTAATGGGGGAAGGCGAATGACATCAAAAGCCAGTCTATCTAAGAGGTCGGCTCGAAAACGACCTTGTTTGGCGAGTTCGGGTAAATTGGCATTTGTGGCACAGATTAAACGCACATCTACGTGTAAAGCTTGGCTTCCACCGACACGTTCAAGCTCGCCATATTCAATGACACGCAGGAGTTTCTCTTGAACTGACATAGGTGCAGTCGCGAGTTCGTCAAGAAAAAGAGAACCTTTGTCAGCTCGTTCAAAGCGCCCTTGATGGCGTTTTTGGGCTCCCGTAAAAGACCCCGCTTCATGTCCAAATAATTCAGAATCCAGCAAATTCTCATTGAGTCCGCTGCAATTGAGAGAGATAAAAGCTTCTTGCCAGCGAGGGGAAAGGTAATGGAGTCTATCTGCGATAAGCTCTTTACCCGTGCCGCGTTCACCGATAACTAAAACAGGTTTATTGAGTTGTGCGAGTTCAGAGGCTTGTTCGAGTACATCGAGAAAGTTACTTGAAACGCCAAGAATAGGTTCATTGGTTTCTTTCATGGTTTTTTTCACCAATAGTTGGTTTAAAATGCCGATATTTGAACTATAGACTAAAATGATTTTCAGGGGAAGCTTATAATTATTCTCTTTAAAATCATATCAATATGAATTAATTTAAAAGTTGGCACGCGAATTGCTATTTAAAATATGTAATAGCAATAGCTAAATACAGCAACATGCGAATTGTTGTTAGACTTACGGAGCGTCAGGTATGGGTTGGAAGCCAAATCAGGTCGAGGCGCTACAGAATGATTAAATCCATCAAGGGGATATAAACAATGGGTATTTTTTCACGTTTTGCCGATATCATTAATGCAAACATCGCTTCTTTGTTAGACAAAGCAGAAGATCCGCAAAAAATGATCCGTCTGATGATTCAAGAAATGGAAGATATGTTAGTTGAAATCCGGTCAACATCAGCACGTACTTTAGCAGAAAAGAAAGGTTTAGAACGTCGCATTGAGATGGGCGAAAAACAAGTTGCTGATTGGCAAGAAAAAGCAGAATTAGCGCTGGTGAAAGATAAAGAAGATTTAGCGCGTGCGGCACTGATTGAAAAGCAAAAAGTGAGTGCAATGGTCGATACCTTAAAACACGAGCTGATTATTGTTGATGAAACCTTGACTCGTTTGAAAGGTGAAATCACTGAATTAGAAAACAAACTGCAAGAAACTCGTGCGAAACAGCAATCAATGGTTGTTCGTATGGAAGCCGCACAATCTAGTCGTAATGTACGTCGCCAGCTGGATAGCGGCAAACTGGATGAAGCAATGGCGCGTTTTGAACAGTTTGAGCGCCGTATAGACCATATGGAAGGTGAAGCCCAAAGTTATGGTATTGGGAAACAAAAATCACTGGATCAACAGTTTGCAGAGTTAAAAGCAGACGACGAAATAAGTGCGCAATTAGCGGCACTTAAAGCTAAAATCAATAAAGATCAGTAACAGTTATTTTGATGCACTGGTACGTTAGTAATATCGTATCAGTGCCATAGATAGGTTAACCATATGTATAAGGATATGTGATGGGCTACGTTTTTCTGTCTCTCGTATTAATCATTTTTCTCATTTTTATTCTGCCTATTTGGCTGTGGTTACATTACAGCAAAAAAAACAGTGGGCAGGGGAGTCAGCTAACTGAAAATGAAGTACAACGTTTGATGCAATTAGCAGAACAAGCATCACAGATGCAGCAACGCATTAAAACACTTGAAGATATTTTGGATGCAGAACACCCAAATTGGAGGCAAAAATAATGACTCAATTTCGCAACCGCAAACTTTATCGTTTAACGGATAGACGTGTGTTCGGTGGTGTGTGTTCGGGTATTGCTGAGTATTTAGAACTTCCAGTTGCTTTGGTTAGAGCATTAGCCGTATTGGCTCTATTTGTCAGTTTTGGTATTACTTTGATTTTGTATATCGTGATGTGCTTTGTCGTAGAAACGGCACCAAGTGGCTACCGTTCACAGCAAGATATTGGCCCAGAAGTCAGTAGTCTTATTAACCAAATCGATACACAATTAAAATCAGGTGAAATGAAGCTACGCCAGATTGAAAGATACGTTACGTCAGATACTTATACAGTGAACAGTAAATTTCGAAATCTATAATAAATCGCATCACCATCACATGATAAGGGATTAGGTTTCAAAACCAAATCCCTTTTGTTTTTGATAAAAAAGTGAGTGAAATATGGCAAACAACGTTCGTTATCGAATTAAAAAATTTGCAAAGAAACTTTTGCTACGAAAAGGTATTCGATTCGCCGCAGTGTTGCTTATGACGTATGGCCCAGCAGGGTTCATAGGTAAACTTATTAAGTTATTGACAAGTAAATGGTTGCTTAATGTACTAATTAAACGGTTAACCTAATACAATTTGTTTTATGCTAAATTATAGAACGCAATATGACGTAAAATGAGTTTAAATTGAAAGGATAAGTCTTGGGAGGAGCATGAAACGACTGCACAGTGAATTAACTGATTTGATGAATAGAAGTGTTGATCGTCATGTTAGGCTCGCAGTAACAGGGCTTAGCCGTAGTGGAAAAACCGCATTTATTACTTCACTGGTGAACCAATTATTGAATGTGAATGCGGGCGCACGGCTCCCTTTATTTTCTGCCGCGCGTGATAAGCGGTTGTTAGGGGTGAAACGGATACCTCACCGTGATTTGTCAGTACCACGCTTTGCGTATGATGAAGGTATTGCATCCCTTTATGGGGAACCACCGCAATGGCCAACACCAACACGGGGTGTCAGTGAAATACGCCTTAAATTGCATTACCGTTCAGAAGACTCTTTTTTGCGCCATTTTGTCGATAACTCATCATTATATTTAGAGATTGTCGATTATCCCGGCGAATGGCTGTTGGATTTACCCATGCTAGATTTAAATTATCTAGCATGGTCTGAACAAATGAACACTTTAATAAAGGGAGAGCGTGCACATTTAGCCCAACCATGGCTGACATTGTGTGAAAAATGTGACCCTTTAGCGCCTGTTGACGAAAATTTGCTGGCTGAAGTTGCTGCTGCCTACACCCAGTATTTAGTTGAATGCAAGGCCCAAGGGCAACATTTTATTCAACCAGGTCGTTTCGTTTTACCGGCTGAATTAACAGGAGCACCCGCACTCCAATTTTTCCCATGGCCAAATGTAGCCAAATATGGTGATAAAAAGCTCGCACAGGCAGGAAAAAACACCAATATTGGCGCATTACAGCAACGCTATCAATATTATTGTGAGCATGTTGTTAAGGGTTTTTATCGTGATTATTTCCAACGTTTTGACCGACAAATTGTTTTAGTTGATTGTTTGCAACCGTTAAATAGCGGTGTTGATGCATTTAATGATATGAGAATGGCGTTAACCCAATTAATGCGTAGTTTTCATTATGGTAAACGCACATTATTGAGGCGTTTATTTTCACCTTGTATTGATAAATTACTCTTTGCGGCGAGCAAGTCAGACCATGTAACACCAGACCAGCATGCAAATTTAGTGGCTTTGTTGCAACAATTAGTGCAAGAGGCATGGCAGCATGCTGCATTTGAAGGGATCAGCATGGATTGTGTTGGTTTAGCATCAATACAAGCAACCGAAAGTGGCCTTGTGGATTATAAAGGTGAAAAATTACCTGCGTTAAAAGGGAATCGGTTAAGTGATGGACAACCGCTAATGTTTTATCCTGGTGAAGTCCCAAAACGGTTGCCAAATGAGCAATTCTGGCAAACTCAAGGTTTTCAATTTGAAGATTTCAGACCAAGGCCAACGCCAATGGATCAACCATTGCCACATATTCGTATGGACAGTGCGCTTGAATTTTTGTTGGGAGATAAACTGAAATGAATGAACCTTTAAAACAGCGTTTAGATTTCGCTGAAAGTAGTGAAAATGATACGAAAGAATCGCTAAAAAAAGCCCAAGTTTTTGATGAACGAGAACTCGAAAAATTCACTCCAGTTTCTTTGGAAGCAGAACAAGATAGCCAAGAGGGTGAGGTTGAAAGCCTGATTAACGAAGCGTTAAAACCAAAACGGAGTTTTTGGAGAAAGTTAGTTGGCGCTGCAGCAGGAATTTTTGGGGTCAGTGTCGTTGCTCAACTGGGCGTTTGGATCCATCAATCATGGGTAACACAAGATTGGACTGCGTTAGGTGTTGCTGCTGCGGGTGGTTTAATCGTTGTGGCGGGTGTAGGGTCAGTCGTTGGTGAATGGCGGCGGTTGTATCGCTTAAGAGAACGAGCAGAGGAACGAGACTTTGCTCGCGAATTATTGCACAGTCATGGAATGGGGCAAGGAAAGGTTTTTTGTGAAAAATTGGCAAAACAATCTGCGTTATCAATGCAACATCCTGCGATTGTTAATTGGCAAGCCACTCTCCATGATTCTCATAATGATAGAGAAGTTGTTGAATTATATAGTCGAATGGTTCAGCCCATTCTTGATGAACAAGCTCGTAAAGAAATTAGTCGTTGTTCCGCTGAATCGGCCATTATGATTGCAGTGAGCCCGTTAGCACTGGTGGATATGGCATTTATTGCTTGGCGAAATATTCGTCTAATTAATCGGATCGCGGCAATCTATGGTATTGAACTCGGTTATTACAGCCGAATTCGGCTATTTCGTATGGTGCTCATTAATATTGCCTTTGCAGGTGCATCTGAATTAATTCGTGAAGTGGGGATGGATTGGTTATCTCAAGATATTACCGCACGGTTATCAACACGTGCAGCACAAGGTATTGGTGCGGGTTTGTTAACTGCACGTTTAGGTATTAAGGCGATGGAATTATGCCGACCACTGCCTTGGATTGAAAACAAGCCTCGTTTAGCCGATTTTCGTCATCAGCTAATTGGCCAATTAAAGAATGTTATTCCCAGTAAAAAAGATAAAGCGTAAAGAAATATCGCTGGCAGAGTGAGTTGACAGTTTTCACTCACTCAGCAGCATCATTTGTTGATTAATATGCTTATTGTTATTTCAAGCCTTAAAAAATTAAGGAAAGCAGTGATTTTATTTGTTAATACCTATGAAGCTTACAAGCTGTCAACAATTTGTGACACAAACACTGTATTCCCTTAATGTTTAAGGCTAAAATACCTTTATTCTCTCGGCTTTTTTGATGAAGGTTCCTATCCATGCGCCTCGAAGTGACCTGCCAAGACCGTATCGGTTTAACGCGTGAATTACTTGATCTTTTAGTCCTACAAAATATTGATTTAAAAGGTATTGAAATATCTCCTCAACGTAGGATTTACCTAAATTTTACACCTGTGGATTTTCAGGTATTCAGCACATTGATGGCAGAAATACGGCGTATCAATGGTGTTATTGATGTTCGCCGAATTTATTTTATGCCTTCAGAAAGAGAGCATAAAGCTGTTTGGGCGCTATTAAACTCATTTCCAGAACCTGTTTTGTCCATTGATAATAAGCTAAATATTGAGTTGGTTAACCCAATGACATTGCAATTATTTGGTTATGATGAGGCAAAAATTCGAGAAAAAACCTTTTCTCAGTTAGTCGGTAGCCAAGGGCTGGTACGTTGGTTTGAACGAGAGTCACCAGAAGCTTATACAGAGAAAGTCGTCATTAAAGGCCAAGACTATTTGATGCAAGTGACTCCTATTATTTTGGCAGATGAAAATGGTAAACTCCATTGCACTGGAGCTGTGTTGCTGTTGAAATCGGCTGAAATTTTAGATAAGCAACGTAAACAAGTTATTGAGGTAGATGGCAGTGGTTTTGAACAAATTATTGCTGTTAGCCCTGTCATGGCAAATGTGGTTGAACGGGCTAAACGTGTTGCGATGCTGGATGAGCCATTATTACTCGTTGGTGAAACAGGGACTGGGAAGGATATCTTAGCGAAAGCTTGTCATTTGCATAGTGCGCGAGGAAAAGAACCGTTTTTAGGTTTAAATTGTGCTTCGATGCCGGATGATGTCGTAGAAAGTGAATTATTTGGTTATGCAGCAGGGGCGTATCCAAATGCAGTTGAAGGTAAAAAAGGTTTTTTTGAACAAGCAAATGGCGGAACAGTATTGCTTGATGAAATTGCTGAAATGTCACCTCAAATGCAAATTAAGTTATTACGTTTTTTAAATGATGGAACATTTAGGCGTGTTGGCGAGGAACGAGAAGTTAAGGTTAATGTCCGTGTAATTTGTGCAACACAGAAAAATCTACCTGAATTGGTGGCAGAAAAAAAATTCAGAGAGGACCTTTATTATCGTTTAAATGTACTCACATTAACCATCCCTCCATTACGTGAACGTAAAGAAGATATTCTACCGCTAACCAAGACATTTGTAGCCAGTTTTTCCAAAGAGCTTCATATTGCAGAGCCTAAATTGGCGCCTTCGCTAATCGAATTTTTAAGCAGTTATTATTGGCCGGGTAATGTAAGGCAACTGAGAAATGCCCTTTATCAAGGGTTAACTCAACTTAATGGCAATATATTGGAAGCAGAGAATATCCAATTACCTGATGTAGTAAATCCTCCCGCACTGGCTTTAGATTCGCTCAATGGTTCGCTAGATGAAATTACTAAACGCTATGAAGCGTCAGTATTAGCGCGCTTGTATCGTGATTACCCGAGCACCCGTAAATTAGCTAAACGCTTGGATATTTCTCATACGGCAATTGCCAATAAATTAAGAGAATATGGTCTCAATACGAAAAAAGAGCAAAACTAATTTAAATGAACAAAAGAATAACCTATGTGTTAACAGCAATAGGTTTGTTTTTGAGTGGTTCTGGCATTGCAACGGCAATACCGACCCACGGTTTGAATAAGTATTGCCGAGATGCTGTAGTACGAACAGTCGGTAAAATCTATGAGAATAGGGCACTAATTCAATGTTATTTTAAAGACGTACCTTTTTTAGCTCGTGTTTAGTATGGCAAAACCTTACTAATACTATTGCTAATTGGTGAATTTTCCTGCTATATAACAAAGACAGCTACTGTTTTAGGGTATCGTAATCTCATCTGATGGGTTTCAGCCTACAAGGAGTTGCCATGGACCAATTCACTATTAATTTCATTGTAAATCGTAAGCTACGCGAATACATGAGCCAGAGTCATTATAAAAATGATATGTTTGAGTCTGCTGCCTCAGCTGCCGAACTTTATCTGATGAATAAAGCCGCAGTAAAATATTTAACGAAGAAAAATCGTTTCACGTGGGAGGCATTGGTGAAAAATGGTTATAAGCCTCGAGACCTTATTATTGATATTTTGACATCTTGTTGCCCTGTCACTCAGGATCAAGCCTTAAAAGTATTGAGTACGCTTTCTCATACTTTGATCTCTATAATGAGTGGCAATAAGCTATTTGCGAATGTTGTTAATGCGAAGAACCACCAGCCATTGTACTGGGCTCACGTAGATTAGTGTGGTTTTTATATTAAGTAATGAAGCGGGAAATTCCCGCTTCATTATTAATTACAGTGAGTTAAATGATATAAAAAGCTTATTTAAGGCTGTTTAATGCACTGTCGTAATCAGGTTCTTCAGTAGTTTCAGAAACTAATTGGCTATAAATAACGTTATTATTTTCATCTAAGACAACAACGGAACGTGCATTTAAGCCTTTTAATGGACCACTAGCGATAGCAACACCATAGTCATTAGCAAATGAATCACTACGGAAAGAAGATAGCATAACGACATTATCTAAACCTTCTGCACCACAAAAACGTGCTTGTGCGAAAGGCAGGTCAGCAGAAATGCATAACACAACCGTGTTGTCCAACTCGTTTGCGAGCTTATTAAATTTGCGAACTGATGCCGCGCATACGCCAGTGTCTACACTTGGAAAAATATTTAAAACTTTTCTTTTACCTTCATAAGTTTCCAGCGTTGCTTCGCTGAGATCTTTGGTGACAAGGGTAAGGGGCTTAGCTTTTGAACCTGCTTGTAAAAAAACACCATTAACTGTGATGTCATTACCTTTTAATTTAACTGTTTGCGACATGAATTTTTCTCCCGTTCATAAAGTGATTCACTGTTAACTTAATCTAACTTCTAATAAAAAATCTTTGCGATTAAAGGTTTTTTAATGAGTAGTTATACAGTGCTGAGTTTTACATTCTACTAATGACCAAATTTTATACAGAAACCTTATCACTTACTTTGAGTTCTACATGGGGCAAAGTAAGGTAATATTACATACTTTTTATTAGGGTATGGTGCATTATCATTATATAACAGCTAAGCTTTTTCAATGCTTGCGTTTTCTGTTATGCACCTTTTTAAATTGCCTTATGGAGTGTAACAAAAGGAAATCTGTCTGTATTGATTTCTTTAGTCATTATTTACTGATCAGAAAAATGACAAGGATATGGGCATAGCTATTATTGTATAATGCGAGTATTAGTTTATGTATATTTAGATAGGTAAATCAATTGGTTACAAGAGAAATGTAGATTTCTGAAATATGAAAGCATATGATAAATTAAGATAAACTACAGAATAACTCAAGTGTATCGCTGTTTGATATTATCTAAACTGAGTGAGTTTTTGCTCTATAATCTATTATTTTTTATGGATATACGGAAATATGTTTCAATAATTAATTTACCTAAATGAAACTTAAGACGTAAATGCAGTAATATTGCTAACAATAGCACCTTCACTTGAAATCATTTAACTAGGCTTTTAGTTAACTTTATTTATACTAACAAGATAGAAAATAAAATGCATAAACATTCATTCACATCTTTAGCTGTTTTGATTTCTTCAGTTATTTTTACTACACAAGCTATTAGTGCGGTGATACCCACTGGCACAGTTTTAGCTGAAAACCAAGAAGTTACGCGTCATTTAAAAGACGAGCCGGCTTCTTTGGACCCGGTAAAGTCAGTGGGGTTAACGGAAGCGCAAGTCATGCGTGACTTATTTGAAGGGCTTGTTAACCAGGATGACCATGGAAAACCTATCCCAGGTGTAGCCCAAAATTGGAATACAACAGATAACCGGATTTGGACATTTACACTGAGGACTGATGCTCGTTGGTCGAATGGTGACCCTGTCACGGCTCAAGATTTTGTTTATAGCTGGCAACGACTGGTTTCACCGGTAACATCATCACCATTTGCTTGGTTTGCAGCATTAGCAGGTATTAACAATGCGCAAGCTATTATTGATGGAAAACTGCCTGTTGAACAGCTAGGTGTTGAAGCGGTTGATGCGCATACATTAAAGATTACTTTAAATAAACCAGTACCTTATTTCCCTTCATTAGCAGCTAATTTTAGTTTATTTCCTGTTCACCAAGGAACCGTTGAAAAGTTTGGTAATGACTGGATAAAAGTAGGTAATTTAGTCGGAAATGGCGCTTTTGTTTTATCTGACAGAGTGGTTAATGAAAAAATTGTTTTAGTTCCAAACAAAAATTATTGGGATCATCAAAATACAGTGATAACTAAAGTCACTTTTGTCCCGATTAACCAAGAGTCTCATGCAACTAATCGTTATTTAGCGGGAGACTTGGATATTACCGAATCATTTCCAAAACAACGCTATCAAAAATTATTGAAAGATATTCCTAATGAAGTCTTTACACCAGACCAATTAGGGACCTATTACTATGCATTTAATACCCAACGCGCACCGACGGATGACGTTCGTGTTAGAAAAGCCTTATCCATGGCGATTGACCGCCAGTTAATTGCTAATAAAGTATTAGGTACAGGGGAAAAACCTGCAAATTATTTTACTCCCGATGTCACCGATGGCTTTAAACCTGAAAAAGGGCTTTACAATAGCTACTCACAAAAAGAATTAGACCAGCAAGCAAAAGTGTTATTACAGCAAGCAGGTTTTGGTCCAAATCACCCGTTAGAATTAACATTGTTGTACAACAGTTCAGAAAATCATCAGAAAATTGCGATTGCAATTGCTTCTATGTGGAAGAAAAAATTAGGCGCTGAAGTCAAATTAGTAAATCAAGAATGGAAAACTTATATAGATAGCCGCAATACAGGAAATTTTGATGTTATACGTGCATCATGGATAGGTGATTTTAATGAGCCTTCAACATTCTTGTCTCTGCTTACATCTCAACATACTGGCAATATACCAAAATTTAATAACCCTGCATATGATAGCGTTATTGAGTCGGTGAGTATTGAAACGAATGCACAATTACGCAACCGTTATTATAATAATGCGGAAGCAATCATTGCAAAAGAAGCTCCAATCGCGCCTATTTACCAATATACCAATGCACGCTTAATTAAGCCTTGGCTGAAGGGGTACCCGATAAACAACCCCGAAGATGTCGCTTATAGCCACAGTTTTTATATCATTAAACATTAAAATAGGATACAGCCTGTGCAAGGTACGGGCTGCTTTTTCTAAAGGAAAGAAAAAAAGCTCCTTCCTCTGGAGAATGGGAAGGAGGACCAAAAAAGGAATAAACACTACCTTTTCATAATAAAAAAATCATCATGAACTTTATTGCTCGTTTGTGTCAATTATGTAGTGTTATTTAGCAAAAATGGCGATATTTTGTGATTTATGGGAAATTGTCTGTTTTTATGAGATATTAATCTCAATCTTTTTTTTGTTATTTTATGTATCGTGAGAACGATTCTTGAAATAATGACAAATATGTCACTATTCGACTAAAAATACCGTATTGATTATAAAAGGGAGATATTGCATGGGACTGATTTATGGTTCTTTATTCCAAAATTCAAATCCTGTACATGCATTTCAGTTAAATGGAGACGGTGGGTTACTTCCTATCGACGTGAATGCTAGCGCAAACCAGCAATCACCGTTTTGGCTTCATTATGATTATAAGGACCCACAAAGTTTTAATTGGATTCAGCAATCAGATCTCTTTAATGACCAAGTTAAGTCTGCTTTATCTGGGCATTCAGGACGTTGGCGATTGATTCGTGTTGGCGATGGTATTTTATTAACATTGCAAACATTAAATACCAATGCTGGCCAGCGGCCTGAGCAATTAGTTGCGTTTAGGGTATTTATTAATAATCGGATAATTATTTCTAGTCGTCATCGAAAAGTAAATTCCTTAGATTCTATTATTGATGATTTAAAGCAGGGAGTCGGGGCCCAAAGTACAGGTGACTGGTTAGTTGAGGTTGCTGATTCTATTACAGATGAAATAAGTGATTTTACGGATTCTTTGCATGAGCGTTTAATTGATATGGAAGATTTCATATTAAATAGCCAAATTCCTGAGAGAGGGGAATTAGCATTACTTCGTAAACAAATTATTGTGATACGCCGTTATATGGCTCCACAGCGAGATATGTTTTCCCGTTTAACAACAGAAAAATTGCTTTGGTTAGATGAAACCAATCGTCGTCGAATTCAAGAGATTTCTGACCGATTAGGACGTTGTATTGAAGATCTCGATGGTTTTATTGCACGTACAGCGATTATTTCTGACGAGATAACGAATATGATGACTGAGATGATGAATCGGCGCATTTATACAATGTCATTAATGGCCATGATATTCCTACCAACAACTTTTTTAACGGGGCTGTTTGGTGTGAATTTAGGCGGGATCCCTGGTAATGAGTTCCGTTTTGCCTTTAGTGTATTTTGTGTTTTATTAGCCGTTTTAATTGGAACCGTTTTGTGGTGGTTAAGAAAAAGCCGATGGCTCTAATATTGATGACTTATTTGCGATAACCGGACCTAGTTTGAGATAAATCAATAAAACTACTGAGGTTTTAGTGCAGTATTAGTCCTGCAGGTGAATGCAACGTTGAGCGATGAACGTTGTGCTCCATAATTGTAGTTTTTCTCATATTGAGTTCTTATACAGAATAATTGACCACTGTAATGCCGATGTATTTTACATCGGCTTTTTTTTGCATCTAATCCGAGCAAAAATAACCTCCATACGAGGAGGTTATCAATAAATGTTTATTTAACTTCAATAATATCAAGGCGTTCTGCTGTAAAGTCGGGCTTATCATCTTCATCTATAAAAGGTTGAAGCGGTAGCTCCTCTTTGTCAAACGCAAGATCTCCGCCATTGATAACTTCATCTCCATGAGAAATATTTTTGAAGTCAAATAATTCGGTATCACATAAATGAGACGGTACAATATTTTGAGTAGCACGGAACATTGTTTCGATACGGCCGGGATAGCGCTTATCCCAATCACGTAGCATCTCTTTAATAACTTGACGTTGCAGGTTTGGTTGAGAACCACATAGGTTACATGGAATAATTGGAAAATCTTTAGCCTGCGCAAAGCGTTCTATATCTTTTTCTCGACAGTAAGCGAGCGGGCGAATGACAATGTGTTTTCCGTCATCACTCATCAATTTAGGGGGCATACCTTTTAACTTTCCACCGTAAAACATATTCAAGAACATAGTCTGTAAAATATCATCACGGTGGTGACCAAGAGCAATTTTAGTTGCTCCTAATTCAGTAGCCGTACGATACAAAATTCCACGACGTAAACGCGAGCACAGTGAACAGGTTGTTTTCCCTTCAGGAATTTTTTCTTTTACGATCCCATAGGTATTTTCTTCAACAATTTTGTACTCTACACCAAGTTTATCAAGGTATGCAGGTAAGATATGCTCAGGGAACCCGGGTTGCTTTTGATCTAAATTAACCGCAATTAATGAGAACTGGATTGGGGCACTTTTTTGCAAGCTTTGCAGGATGGAAAGTAGTGTGTAACTATCTTTACCTCCAGATAAGCAAACCATTATCCGGTCACCGTCTTCAATCATATTAAAGTCAGCGATTGCTTGGCCAACATCGCGGCGAATTCTTTTTTGCAACTTATTTAAGTTGTACTGTTCTTTATTGGTCGTCATTCTATAGGTTCTGCTACTGGGGTTTATGTTGCTGATGGATAATTGTACATTTGGTTTTTAAATTATTATTGTTTTATGCTTAAAGCCTAATCAGCGAGAGTTATAAAAAGAGGCTCATGATAGCAGAACATGAGGGAAGAGTGATACCAGTTCGATAAAATAGGTGAAAATTGGTGTCCATCCTACTTTAATAGAGACACACAAACTTAGAGTTTTCTAACTGTTGACGATATGCCTCCGGTGGAAGCTGATTTAAACTTTCAAGTGCTCTGATGATATTTTAGCCTGCAATGATGTATCAACCAAAATGCGCTAAGCATTCGTGTGTTTCTTCATTAATAATATTGAGTGTTTTAACGTATTTACTGCAATATAAATTTTCGTGCATGAAACCTAATGCCCCTTGAGTATTTGAGCTTTTTCATGATGACATCTGCAAATTTTAGGTCAGAAAATCTAATTATAGCTGCCTTATTCAGATGTGAGTTAACAATACTATTGTTTTTATGCCTAGATACAGAACCAATAAATTTTTCAATTATTACTTTCCATTTTTTGGGGACTAAAGTATCTATTTTTGAGCTAAAATAATATAGCTGTATTGAGTTTTTCTTATTCTTATTTAGTATAAGCAAGGTAAATAAGTAATAAATATTTATCCCACTAGCTATTTTATATTTTTAGTAGTCACTAGAAATTTTAGTAACTTAATAAATTGTTAATCACGGTAAGAATTATATGGGCATTATAAAGCCTATGTTTATAATATTTAGATAGAACATATTCTTCTATTTAAACTTAGCAAGTTTTCCAGTGCAGTGGTAAAGAGAGCGAGATAGAGTGAATGTATAATTGCAGAATCATTAGAATTTAACGCTTAATAACAATAAGATATTGAAAAAAATTATAAGGTAACTAACGCTCTGAGTTATTTGTGAAAAGAAAAAGCTTTATTTTAAGTATGGCTTACAAGTGCGACATGATTCACATTTTAAGAATTATGTGTTTAAAAATACAAACTAGGAGAGTTTATTTGAATTATTATGTTCCTGAGTGTTTGGCGCTTGAACTATAAATATAATTATAAATTGAATGTAAATGCTTAAAATCGTACCTTTAAGCAAGGTCATATATATTGATATTAAAAATTATTTTTTTGCTTTTAATTAGTGGGTTAAGGAGACATTAAATCAACTAATCATAATTAAAATCTATTAACATGGTGATATTTATGAAATACCTTATATTCTTTTTTAGTCTAATATTTGTTTTTCTTATAGCATATTTGCTTAGTTTTAGTAAAAAAAATATAAAACATAAACTTCCATCTATACTAACATTGTTAACATTGGAGATTATTGTCGCGTCTACCATGCTAAATACTACCATTGGGCTTACTACTCTTGACGGTATAGCATCAGGTATTCATTATATAATTAATTATGCTAATAAGGGGATTGATTTTGTTTTTGGAGATATAAGCAGTAAAACTTCTATGGTTTTTGTTGTTGTAGCTCTTTTACCTTTGATTTTTATTTGCTCTATAATTGGAATATTTAAATATATCGGTGCGCTAGATTTAATTATTAATACTATAGGCTTTCTAATTAACAAAATATCTAAAGTTGGAAAATTAGAGTCTTTTGCCGCTATTAGCGCTGTGATAGTCGGAATGATGCCTGCTTATGTATCAATTAAAGATTACATTCCAAGGCTATCTAAAGCACAGATGTATACTATTGCTGCATGTACTATCTCAACAGTAGATATCGCATTGCTAGGCGCATATACACAAATGGTTGAGCCACGCTATGTTTTTATTGGTGTTAGTCTCAATTTTTTTAGTACTTTTATTATTGTTTCTATTATTAATCCAAGTGAACCCACAAATATCACAACTTGTCCTTTGGGGGCAAATAAAGGTGAAAGGGGCTCATTTTTTGAGGTATTGACAGATCACATGCAGGATGCCTTTAAGCTTATTCTTGCAATTGTTCCCATAATTATCGGTTTTGTCGCCTTAATTAGTATGCTGAATGATGTTTTTTTAAATATTTTAGGAATTAGTTTTCAAGGAATTCTTGGTTATATTTTTTCACCTTTAGCTTTCATTTTGGGTAGTTCATGGGATGAAAGTGTTACTTTTGGAACAATTATTGCGACTAAAATTTTATCGAATGAGTTTGTTGCTATGATTGACTATATGAAATTAACAAGCATTACACCACGAACGGATGCAATTATGTCCGTATTTTTAATATCATTTGCAAATTTTGGCTCTATCGGAATGATTATCGGTTGCGTTACAAGTATAAGCCGAGAACATGGAAAAATGATCGCATCAAATAGTTTTAGATTGATTGTTGGCTCAACTTTAGTCAGTTGTTTATCAGCGACTATTGTTGGTATTTTTGTATAACATATAAATCAAGGAG
The DNA here is from genome assembly GCF_029193595.2 of Providencia hangzhouensis. NCBI lineage: Bacteria > Pseudomonadati > Pseudomonadota > Gammaproteobacteria > Enterobacterales > Morganellaceae > Providencia > Providencia hangzhouensis. The sequence continues at coordinate 2,679,833 of NZ_CP135052.1, read as the reverse complement.
TAATAGAATGAACAAAATAATAATTGATTGTGATCCTGGTGTAGATGATGCTGTGGCCATTTTTTTAGCCTTAGCTTCTCCAGAAATAGAATTAATAGGCATAACCACAGTTGCAGGTAATGTAGAATTAGAAAAGGTTCACAATAATGCACGACAATTACTTGCGTTAGCAAATAGGCAGGATATTCCTCTAGCAAAAGGTTGTGAGCGTCCACTAATGTCCAAAAGTGGGAGTAAAACTCATGTTCATGGTACTGATGGTCTAGCTGGAGTATTGCTTCCCGCATCAGATTATCCAAATTATTCTGGTCACGCCGTAGATTTTATTATTGATACGGTAATGTCAAACCCAGGTGAAATAACATTATGCACAATAGCATCTCTTACTAATATAGCCGTCGCTATCATCAAAGAACCAAAATTAGTTGATAATGTAAAAGACATTGTAGTCATGGGCGGAGCTGCATTTACACAGGGGAATATAACGCCAGCTGCTGAGTTTAATTTTTATGTAGATCCTCATGCTGCTCATATCGTTTTTGATAGTGCACGCCATATTACTATGCTTGGTTTGGATGTAACAAGTAAGGCTGATATAAGGGCTGGTTTGTGTAGTCCTTTGGAAAAAGGTGGCCTTATCGCTCAGACTGTTGCAGAAATGTGTCGAAGATATGCAGAGTTTGACCCATTTCTCCATGATCCCTGCGTTATTGCATACCTCATTCAACCTGAAATTTTTTCAGGTATTGACGGTTCAATTACTATCGAATATGAGTCTAATAAATTATTCGGTCATAGTTTTGCTTACACATCTACCTCCATTAATCATGACCCAAAAGCTAAGTATAATGAAGCTAAATGCAAAATTATTACTGACGTTGATACATCGAAATTAATATCTTTAATTACAGAACGTATTATAAATCTTTGAGGTAAAGAGTACCAACTAGAGCCTCGGTTGATAATTATTTAATATAATGGAGCTTACCATAGGTAATGGCCCAGTTTTTTAAGTTATGATTATTCTATGCTTAAATTTTAATCAGTGAGATTTATCAAAAGATGAAAATCTGTTAGGGGATAGTGTCTTCGCTATAGCCTTTATCTTATTGTATAAGCGCCAATGAGAACTTAATGTATAGAAAAATATGGAGGAAACATGCCTGCAACTGATCCTATTGAATTGATTTTTTCTTTACTCGCCAACACCATTAAAATGGTGATTACTCCAACGGAATATCTTATTCAAAGTGACGCTATTGGGGATGCCATTTACATAAGCTTATTATTTTTGAATTAAAGATGATGAGAGTATCCATTTAACGAGGTTAATTTCCTATAAATGAAGGAAGGCTAGCTTCCTTCATGACTGAGAGTAATCTAGGCTAATGGGTTAATTCGTCACATAGCTTTTGTAAAGTAGTTAAAAACTGACCTACATGGAAGCCATCACAAACTGCATGATGCACTTGTACAGCTAGAGGAAGCCACATTTTATTATTCTCACTATAGTATTTTCCCAAAGTGAAAATCGGGGTAAAAACATTAGTAATATCTGCAATATTTAGATTAAAACTGTCGAATGAAACCCAAGGCAAAGATGACACATAGAAGACATTTTCAACTTGCTGTGGTTGAGGGTGCAAATCGAGATTATCTTTATGCAACGTTAATTGCTGGTGGTAGTTCTCCATAAATGTTGTTATTTCTGAAGAATACTTGCACCATAATGAAGAAAAAGTTTCGGTATCTTTGTGGAAGATAGTAAAACTAGGGTGCACTTCATCCCATAAAATTAGTTCATCATTTTTTTTTGCAAACCTAAATTCTTTATAGGTATTAACTACCCGTGATAATAAATAAATCACTGATGGATAAAATTCATAACCATTTGAATCTATATATCTTTTTAGGTTTGTGATATCTATCTTAGTTGTTAAACTAAACCCACAATTTATGGTTTTTTCGTAAATATTGTAATGTTCTCTACGTAACCATGTCTCTATATTAAATTTAGTATAATTCATAATTTTCCCTTCTAATAAGTTAATGTTACTGATATTAGAAGGGAGGTTTCTCCGCTTTTGATTGGCTCATAGTGATTTCTTATCTCGTGTTGAAGTTATGTTTGTATGTTATCTAGCTTATTTTTGCTTGTCGAGGCCTATACCTTACTCTTTCAATGTAAAGCACAATTTGCACGATAGTGAAATATACTTATGTACATGGTTGTGCGTTGACGTAGGTTTCAAATAATGTTTTAACATCTACATTCAATGTGTTAGATATTACCATAAGATGTTCAATGAATATGGAAAGGCTCCCATCTTCATATTTTATGTATGACTTTTCAGAGATAGATATTAATTCTGCCATTTTTTTTGTCGTAATTTGATGCTCTATACGTTTTTGTTTAATAAATTTGCCCAACACGGCATTACCAACATTATTTTTATTCATAGTGATCCATTGTCAATTCGATAATAAATTTTTTTATTATCTTAGAAGAAAATTAATATTCAATGGGTAATAATCTGTAAATTTAAGATAGATGAACTAAGGTGAATAAGTATAAATGATATTTATAAGATTAGCTCAGGTATAATTAACAACAGGGAAAGATATTATTATACATTATGATCTAAAGATGAAGTTTAATGGGTGCAAAATTCTTTTTAATAGTATTAAATGAAATTTTGCACTAGATAATATGTTAATTTTGATACTATTCTTTAACAATGACTATATTTAACAATAGTTACTAAAGAAAGGATTTAATGTTGGTTAAACAGATAGTGCGACTTCTACTGTTTTTTGAGCATGAATGGCAGTAGTATCAAATATTCCTACGGTCGTATCATTCTGATTAACTAGTAATGTTATCTCGGTACAGCCTAAAATAATACCTTCAGCCCCGTTTTCTACAAGGGATGCCATTATACGCTGATATTCTTTTTTAGATTTGTCATTTATTATCCCTAAACATAGTTCATTATAGATAATATTATGAACTATTTTCCTATCTTGCTGGTTAGGTATTAGTACATCCACGTTAAATTTTTCAATTAATCTTTGCTTATAGAAGGGTTGCTCCATAGTAAAAGCGGTACCTAGGAGTCCAATTTTTTTTATACCTGATTGTATAATGCGTTCACCCGTCGCATCAGCAATATGTAATAAAGGAAGACCTGTTTGAGATTCAATTTGTGGTGCAACTTTATGCATGGTATTTGTGCAAAGAACAAGGAAATCAGCACCTGCAAGCTTTAAACTCTCTCCTGCATCAGCTAAACACTGGCCGGCTAAATCCCATCGCCCGCTAGATTGATATTGTTCTATTTCAGAAAAATCAACGCTATATAAAACAATTTTAGCCGAATGCAGGCCACCTAGTTGTTGTTTGATACCTTCGTTAAGCTGTTGATAGTAAAGTAACGTTGATTCCCAACTCATGCCGCCAATAAGGCCTATTGTTTTCATTTTTTAGTTCCTATTATTGTAATGTTTTCCTTACTATACTGATAGTTTCTAAAAGAACACAATAGTATGAGAAAAATTTTCTAGATGATTAAAAGTAAAAAACAGTTGTAATATTAAACACAACTTAACATTACTTTTTGAAGGGTTTTTATATTTAACATATTTTAAATTAAAAAAGGATAAATATAAGAACATTTACGTTTTAAAGATGGATTTTAATTGATATCTGGTTATCATCGTAAAAAATATTTTTTCTAAAAAGTTGGTCATATATGGCGAGAATAAAAATGAATTTTTTCAAAGTAATCATTGCGATACTCATTTTTGGTGCTGCATTTTTGTTAGGAGCACTATATATGAAACCAACTCAATTAAGTTTAGTTGAGCAAGTGAAAAAGAATGTTTATGACGTTCTAGCGTACCCACAAGCAGCAAAGTTTAGAAATATTGAATATCATTTTTCTCGTTACACTGCAGATAATGGTAAGGTAGGTTATGTTTGTGGGGAGGTTTATCGATATAAAAATGATAAGCCTGACGGATTTAAGCGTTTTATTGTTAAAGCTTATACTAATGATGAAGGTCGCATGGATATTTCAATTCCATTTATTGATGGAGGACATGAAATATTATTGCCTGAACAGGTTAACCAAATTTGGAATGATAAATGCTCAAGTCCTGCCTCACCACTTGAGTAGGGAACGACGTATGCTAATATTTTTAACGCACTATAATTTGATTATTTTATGAAGAGCTGTAACCAGCAAAATGATAACTGATAGAAATTAATAAATAAAACTGGATTATATATTGGTGATTTAGTGCTATACTAAAAGAGTTACATTTTGTTTTGTCATTTTATGAAACAAGAAAGCCTTTGTGGTCAACGATGACTATATTTTTTGATGTTCATTTTTTAATGAATTTTAATTTAGTAGTTTAAGGAGTCGATAATGGTTAGTAATAATAATGCACGTCGTTTATTAGGTATGCCTTATAAATTAAGTCGCTCTAAAAAAAACATACGTGTTTCGCTTGGTTCTAAAGATAATACTACAGTTGCAGTACAAAAGAATAAAGCGACAGAAAAGAAGACATATCATTCAGTAACCGTTTTTTACCCAGAATATGTTATTAGTTAATTGAATGTATGTAACCCTCTAGTGTTTACTAGAGGGTTAAATTTAAGTTGTTAAAACTAATTTTTCATTAGATTACGTTAGCTCATTTCAATATGCACCACTCATATGAGTAATATTCTAACTCTTCTATTATAGAAATAAACAGTAGTCATAAAATAGATTAAGCGATATTATCTTCATTAATTAAAAACTAAAAAGAAAGATGACTATCGGGTGTTATTGAATGAAATTTTATTGTTTCCTGCTATTTTTATTTTGTTTTTCTCTTTCAGGGTGTTCAACTCAATTCAAATCAGATGAAGAAACTAATCGCTTAAATTTTAATATTCAACACGCAAACACGATTCCTATCAAGGATTCTGTTGAGCCGTTGGCGGTTTCTGACATGTTGCCAGGCGATATTCTTTTATCTTCTGCTACAGGGTTAAATTCATGGGGAATTCGGTTATTTAGTATTAGTGGGGTAAGTCACGCATCTATTTACTTGGGGTTGGGGGAAGTAGCTGAGTCTGTTGGAAGTGGCGTTAGGATCATTACATTAGACCAAGCAGTGAGAGACTCTAACAACATGGTAGTGCTGAGGCAAACAGGCTTAACATCATTGCATGCAGAAAAATTACGCGAGTTTTCAGTTCAAAATAATGGAAATAAATATAATTATAAAGGTATTGTGATGATAGCGCCTTGGATGATCACAAAAAGGGTATGTGAGCTTCCATTAATTGGTGAAACGATACGTAATTTTTGCTTAAAAACTTTAGCTAAAGTTCAATTAGGCGATGATATAGACCAAGCTAATGGTTTCTTTTGTTCACAGTTTGTCCTCGATGCTTATAAATATGCAGGTATTCCCTTATTTGAAGGTAACTCATCGTGGATAACACCTGCGGATATATTACATATGCGTACAGGTGATGTGCCAACTTTCATGCCAACCCAGCGTCTAGCGTATGTTGGGCATTTGAAATCATGGAGCTTTAGTAGTGCAATACGCAGAAAATAGTGTGTAATTTTAAACAAAAAAAAGGCCAACATATAAAGTTGGCCTGCTAAACTGGAAGCAATGTGAGCAATGTCGTTTGTGATAAACCTGAGTGATTTACTCAAGTATTCACGAGGTAAAAGATAACCATTCTCATTTAAGAAATCAACCCTTTTTTTTATGTAGTTACTCATTCTCATTCTTCACTTGATTTTGTTTTTTATTTATAAAAAACAAAATGTTGTATATTTATTTCTAATTAAAATTACGTTATTACTCCAAAAAAAATTTTTTAATTGATATTAATGAGATTATTCTTGCTCAGATTAATCATTAATAGGCGTGTTTACGATGCGAAAATTAAAGTTAGGTGTAGTTGGCTTAGGTTCTATTGCACAAAAAGCGTATTTACCGGTTTTAACGAAAGAAGAAAATTGGGAGTTAGTTGGCGCTTTTTCTCCTAATCAATCAAAGGCAAAATTAGTTTGTGATAGTTATCGAATCCCCCTGTTTAGCAATATTGACGCACTAGCACAGCAATGTGATGCTATTTTTGTTCATAGTGCGACGAAAAGCCATTTTGAAGTAATCAAGCGGCTATTAGAGGCAAACGTCCATATCTATGTTGATAAGCCATTGACTGAATTAATTGAACCATCGGAGCAATTAATTGAGTTTGCAGCGCGACGCCAGAAAATGTTAATGGTTGGGTTTAACCGCCGCTTCTCGCCATTTTATTTGGCAGTTAAACAGGATATTAAAAATATCACGTCTATTCGTATGGATAAGCACCGTATGAACAGCGTAGGGCCGAATGACGCTAGATTTACGTTATTAGATGATTATTTGCATGTTGTTGATACTGTAATGTGGATAGCGCAAAAAAATGTAGAATTAATCAGTGGTAGTATTCATAACACAAATGCTGGTGAGCTATTTTATGCAGAGCACCATATGCAAGCTGGCCAAAGTTGCCTAACAACATCGATGCATCGCAAAGCAGGAAGCCAACAAGAGCAACTTATTGTGGTGGCTGAAGACAGTATTCACCAAATAACCAATATGAACCATTGGTGGAACGAAAATGCCATTGGGATTAGCGAGAGAAAACCGGCTAATTGGGATTCGATTTTAGTTCAACGCGGCTTTGATGGTGCAATTCGCCATTTTATTGATTCTGTTTCAAATCAAACTCAACCGTTGGTCAGTGGCGAAGAGGGCTTGAAGGCTCAAAGAATGGTTGAAAAGATGATATCTACAGCGAATACAATCAGTGATTAATTATCTTCTATGTTAAAAGTCATTATCTATTTTATTAAACAGTAAATTTTTAGTATCTCATTACTTTATAGGAACGCGAGATGATACATTTACAAGATAGCTCTGATGTATTGTTTGTTGCAGGATTTGGACCAATAGTTACAGATTATAAAAAAAGTCACTCTTTTTATCTTGAGTTGTTAAAGCTACCTTTAAAACCAATTGAAGAAGGGAGCCAATATTTAACTTGTGAGCAAGAAGGGCTAGAAGGTGTCAAACATTTTGCACTTTGGCCTATAGAGCAAGCCGCTCAATCGTGTTTTGGTCAAGGTGAATGGCCTAAAAACATACCTACCCCGCAAAGCTGGATGGAGTTTGAGGTTTCAGACATTGAAAAAATTACAAAAATTTGCCTTAAAGAAGGTTATGTCTTATTAGTTAATAACCGAATGGAACCTTGGGGGCAAACAGTCACAAGGTTATTAAGTCCTGAAGGTATGTTAGTTGGTTTAACCGTAACGCCATGGCTAAGGGAATAGCTTGTTTTTATTTGTAGTTAGAGATCTCATTTATCTTTGTGGATAAGAGACATTTATTAGTAATTGTTTATAATTTTGTTGTAGAACTTCATTTTAACTATTTTAGGAGGGGTTATGTATAAAACGATTCTGGTCCCTATCGACTTAACAGAAGATGAATTAACCAGTAAAGCAGTCCGTCACGCGGTTAATCTTGCAAAGCAATCCGGTGCTAAAATTCATCTTATTCATGTTTTACCCATTTCTTCAGCAATTATTAATGCGTACGCCTTAGGTTACATGGAAATCAAAGACCGTGCGACGGTGAAAGCGGAAGAAGACATGAAAATGTTAATGGATTCAATTGATTTACCTCATGATGATGTTAGTTATACTATAACGTTTGGTTCCCCGCGAGATGAAGTGATTAATACAGCAAAAGACATTAATGCAGATATTATTGTTATTGGTTCTCGTCGTCCAAATATTACAACTCATCTTTTAGGGTCAACAGCCGCGGGAATAGTGCGCTACGCGGAAACATCAGTACTGGTTGTACGTTAATAATTAGAGAAGAACCTGCTTATCGGGTGGGTTCTTTGTTATTTGATTATTTATATTGCCAATTTAATTAATTTTAGTACTCAAGTTAATTGATCTTACTTATAACAAGGTGAGTTTGAGTCAATATGGAAAAGTTTTCGCAAGAATTACTGCGTGTTGAACACTTTGTTCTGAGAGTTTTGCGTTTTTATTTACTCGCACTTTTGATTTTTTTTCTTGGCTTATTACCCGGTATAGTTGGTTTTTATTTTATTGAAGGTCACTCAGTTGTTGAGTCAATGCTTAATGCGTTGTCTATGTTGAGTGGACAAGCTATTGAGCCGGCTCCTATTACACGGGGAGGTCGTTTCTTTATTGCTATTTATGGTCTATTTTTACAAAGCGTTTTTATTATCAGTATTGGATTAATCGTAACTCCTTTTATTCATCGTGTTTTGCATAAATGGCATTTAGAAGAATAATTTTTGTTGTAATAGTAAGGGGCTTCACAGCTTTTTTTAGTGTAGTAAGACTATACTTAGAAGACTAAAAGGACAATATTCACCCGCTACGCCTAATAACCAAGTTGTAAAAATACACAACAATACAGCTTGAATAAAAATGTAATCATAACTAATAAGGGGCATCATATGTATAAAACAATTTTGGTTCCTGTGGATATATCTGAAGATGTACTAACAGATAATGCATTAAAACATGCTATTTATTTAGCAAAAATTTCAGATGCGAAAATTCACTTATTTCACTCAGTTCCGGATGTTTCAAGATTTTCAATGAGCTACAGTTATCATTATGATTTATTGTCCTCATTTGCTAAAAAAGCACTTGAACGTTCAGAAGAACAGTTAAAAGAAATCATTGAAAAAATTGATTATCCATCAGACAAAATCTCTTATAAGGTTGAGTTTGGTTCACCAAGAGACAAAGTTTTATCAGAAGCTGAAGCTATTGATGCTGATCTTATTGTTATCGGCTCACGCAATCCAAGTATTTCAACGCATTTATTAGGTTCAAATGCTTCTGGGATTGTTTCCTATGCTAAGATTTCAGTTCTTGTGGTTCGATAAAATAAAATAGCCTGCTCAGCAGGCTATTTTTTGTCTATTAAAAGCGAACAAATTTAGGGGGTTTTAACTGCTTCTTTGGCTTGCTCAATTGCTTTAAGTGCTTGGCTACAAGCTTGCTCTTGTGCATCATCAGGGTAGCTAGCAAGGGCTTTTTTCGCTTCCTCTAATTGTGACTTCATTAATGCAATTTGTTCACCTGCATTGGCTTCATCTTTATATTGTTCTTCAGCTTGCTTAACAAGGTCGTTCATTTCTTTGAAATAAGTATCACAGGTAGCACCTGCATTTGCATTAAATGCAGCGAAAGCCATTAAAAGGCTAAATGCAATTGGAAGAGTTTTTTTCATCATATTTTCGCTTTTAAAATTCATAATATCGTCAGAATAACATCCCATATTCAAAAACGCATCACTCGAACACGTGAATGTTTTTAATTGATAAATTTTTACTGCATATTGAGAGTATTCCTGTTAGTAACTCGCGGTAATAGCATAATTTGCAAAACACAAATGATAATCATTCTTGACTGAGTGCAATGTAAAAGTGTACATTTGAGTACACTTTGAATAATGATGACAAAAGAGATGATTATGATGAACAAAAAGATGATAGAAACAGAAAGCTGGCCAATCTGTGAGATGAATGTATTTCCTTCAACGATGGATGAAACCCGTTTATGGTTAGAGGAAATGGATATGCTATTGGCAAGAAGAAATGAGTTTGTATTGATATATCCTCCGGTGGTTAAAAAAGAAAAACCATCCTTAGAAGATATGGAAAGCATGAAATATATACGTCGTTGGTTGAAAGATGCAAAAGAAGCGATGGAGCAACATTGTCGTGCTCTGGTTGTTACCCTACAACCTGACGGGCGAGATCAAGAAGAAATGGAACGAATGGCACCCATGCTGTCTGCGTTGTACGGCCCTCAAGTTTTAATCGCAAATAATTCCATGGCAGCCAAAGAACAAGCCCAATCAGTTCTAGCTTAGTCGGCTGTGGTTTTACTGATTTTACGGATATAACTGGCGATGATATCGACAGACATAGCAATTTGCTGTTGAATAAATTCATCGCTGGGCTTGAAATCAGCAATACAGAAAGTGGTGATAAACACATCTGCTTTTAGCATTTCTAGGTAGCGTGAAGAAATGCTTAACAATGTTTTTTCATCCACTTTAACGTCAGGAAGCAAAGCCAATTTTTGTGTCAACAGACGATAGCTTTTTACTGGACCTTGCTCAAAAAATGCGTGAGTTATTTCTGGGAAACGGTTGTATTCACCTAAAATTAACCGGTATAACCCAATGGATTCAGGCTTAAGCACATTCAATAAAAATCGAGAACCATAAAAAGAAAGTATGGACTCAATCGTATCCAGTGGTGGTGTTTTTTCGTCGGGCTCTTGAAAAATATCATCAATCATTGATGCAATAACTGCAGCAAATAACCCTTCTTTATCACCAAAATTTTTATATAAGGTTGAGCGAGAGCCCCCAGCACGTTCAATAATCATATCCAGAGTTGCGCCTTCAAACCCATATTGCAGAAAAATTTCAGTTGCTGCAGTGATCAACGCCTGATGCCGACGTTGGCCTTTTGGGGTTTTAGCTGTTAGAGGGCTATTCATGAATGGTTAATCCTACAATTTGTCTTCAATAAGAAAATAACATAACAAATTTTACGAAATAGTTTAAATCACGTTACCTCAATCACAGATTTACCTGAAAGAGATCATCATTTAAGCTGATATTTGTCTTTATGATATTTATAAAGATTAACATGTTTAGGTAGATATCTGAATGGTTGTCACAATGTTGGGGGCAAGATGACAGAGCATGTATTAAATGAGCAAAAAACAGACCAAGATGATCCTGTTAATCAGCAACGTGAGGTAACTCGGCTATGTATTGAGTGTGGTTTATTGTTATTGCAACATGGCGCTGAAAGTATGCTCGTTGAACAATTGACGACCCGTTTGGGTATTGCACTTGGAGCAAGCCAAGTCGATAGTGCTATTTCATCTAATTCATTAGTTTTAACCACTATAATTGATGGTCGCTGCTTAACGTCAACACGACGCATTATTGACCGCGGTATAAATATGCATGTTGTTACTGAAGTTCAGCATGCAGTCATCCTAGTCGAACATCATTTGTTAGACCGAAAACAATTAAAAAAGAAATTATTATCAATTAAACCGTTGCGTTATCCTCGATGGTTAATGGTGCTGATGGTGGCACTATCTTGTGCTTGTTTTAGTAGGTTGAATGGAGGTGGATGGGAGAGTGCGTTAATTACATTTTTAGCCAGCGGTTGTGCAATGTATGTGCGGCAAGTGTTAAGTTCCCATCAAATGAATCCGTTAATTAATTTTTGTATTACTGCCTTTGTTGCTACCACGGTCTCAGGTTTATTATTGAAAATACCGTATTTGGCTGTGACTGAAACAATTTCGATGGCTGCCAGTGTATTGCTTTTAGTTCCCGGCTTTCCATTAATTAATGCAGTCGCTGATATGTTTAAAGGGCATGTTAATACAGGATTAGCGCGTTGGACAATGGCGAGCCTTCTCACTTTGGCTACCTGTATTGGGGTTGTGTTAGCAATGACAATCTGGGGTTTAAAAGAATGGGCATAGAATTTCTATTCTCTTTATGTGAGAAAATGCTATTAGCCGCTATACCGGCAGCAGGGTTTGCTATGGTATTTAATGTGCCTGTAAGGGCATTGAAATATTGTGCCTTATTGGGTGCTATTGGCTATGGCTTTAGAATGATACTGATGACATTAGGATTGCAAATTGAGTGGGCAAGTTTTCTTGCTGCAATTTTAATCGGTATTATCGGTATTCAGTGGTCGCGTTGGTGGTTAGCTCATCCTAAAGTGTTTACTGTTGCTGCCGTGATCCCAATGTTTCCAGGTATTAGTGCCTATATTGCAATGATTTCAGTCGTTAAAATATCGCAATTTGGCTATGACCCTGAATTAGTTGAAGTTCTAGTGACTAATTTCTTAAAAGCCTCTTTCATTGTTGGAGCCTTGTCTATTGGTATTTCTTTACCTGGTTTATGGTTATATCGCAAAAGACCAAGCGTGTAATTTTTAATGGTGTGGCTTACTGGCATTCTCGTTATGTGAGTAAGTCATACTTTACTTTTTACTAATAAGATTTAGATATCCTATTAAAGCTGCATAAATTCCGATATGGATGGTGAGCCATAAAATTGGGTCATCTCTGATATCATTTATGCTACTATTTGATTAGAATATGTGATATTTCTTCTTATGCATTAATGTGTTAGAGGAAAAACTAATGCATTTATATTAATTCTTCGCATATATTCTTATTAGTGGTGTTATTTTGAAACAATTTAGCTTGTCCAAATATTATCAATTCATTTTTTCGATTCTATTATTTCTTTTCTCTGCTTTTTCATTTTCCGCACCAAATTCGTTTACAGAAGCTAAAGTGCTAAGTAAAACGCAGGTTTATGCAGATCAAAATCATCAAGGAGAGGGAACAATATATTGTGGTTGCCAGTGGGAATGGGTAGGAAAAAGCGGGGGAAAGGTTGACTTAGCCTCTTGTGGCTACCAAGTGCGTAAACAACAGAACCGAGCTGAGCGTATTGAATGGGAGCATATTGTTCCAGCATGGGTGTTTGGTCATCAAAGGCAATGCTGGCAAAAAGGGGGGCGGAAAAACTGTGTGTCTAGTGACCCTATTTTTGGCCGAATGGAAGCAGATATGCATAATTTAGCGCCTTCTATTGGTGAAGTGAATGGTGATAGAAGCAATTTTAGTTTTGGGCAATTATCCACTAATACACCGTATCCATACGGAATGTGCCGTAGCCGAGTTGATTTTAAACAAAAAGTCTTTGAGCCAAGAGATGAAGCCAAAGGGCAGGTAGCCCGAGTATATTTTTATATGTATGACCGCTATAACTTGTCTATGTCACGTCAACAACAACAGTTATTGATGGCTTGGGATAATAAATATCCTCCAACCTCTTGGGAAATCAAGCGAGATAATCGAATCGCTAAGGTAATGGGGCATCATAACCCATTTGTGACAGGGGAGAAAAAATGGAATTTAAATCATAAAAATAGCGCAGAGGGAGTTAATATTTCACCAGTCTCACCCTTAAATCAGCCTCAAGTAATAGAAGATAAATCTATTGTATCAGATGCGGTTGAAATTAAAGGTAATCGTAATTCTAAAAAATATCATTTTTCACATTGCGCTAGCTTCAATACCATCGCTGATAAAAATGCCGTCATCTTCACTGACGAACAATCGGCTAAAGCCGCAGGTTTTGAGTTAGCGGGAAATTGTAAAATACGCTAATTATCCTTTCAAACCACAATAGTTAACTAACTGATTATTGTGGTTTTACTTTTTTTGTTTTTATGTGTGATAACGAAAAATTTTAATAAACGCCCAAAATTTTGTTAGAAAAATGTTGCTTTATCAAAAAAAATGACGCTATATTTAAAGCAGTGAAAACTGCAATAAAAACATGGACTCATTGGGGCACAAAAAATATTGCAGTTCGTCATATTACTGTCACATAGATTCATTAGTTTAAAAGTATCGCTGTTACAGGAGAAACTAATGGGAAATAAGTGTTTGTACACGAGAATACAAAGCCGGTTACCACTCCATCATGAGATTTCCATGGTGAGATTGGTAACCGGTTTTTTTATTAGCCGAGTTATGGCATGGAGTTACAGCCACATAATAGATATTTGATATTAACTTTGAGCTTGAAGGGAGCTCGCCTCTGTTTTGAATAGTCCGTCATTTGAATTGACATCACTGATACCTGGAAGGGTTAATACTATGAGTAGACAGAAAGCTGCAACAAAGGCACGCCGTGAAATGAAACGTTCATCACGCAAAGATCGCTCAGGTCGTTTTGATATCAATAACGTCGCATCATTTGCTGAATTTACTGGTATTGAAGCTATCGGTATGGCAAAAGAACGGCGTGATGAATCCCCTATATTGCCCAGAAATGAAGCTCAAAAACTCTATATTAATTCCATTAAACATAAGCAATTAATTTTTGCGAATGGCGAAGCGGGATGTGGTAAAACTTACATCAGTACTGCACTTGCGGCTGATGCGTTAATTCATAAAGATATCAATAAGATCATTGTGACAAGGCCCGTTCTTCAAGCGGAGGAAGATCTCGGTTTTTTACCGGGGGATATGTCAGAAAAGTTTGCGCCTTACTTTCGCCCAGTCTATGACGTCTTGGTGAAAAGGCTCGGCGCATCTTTTTTGCAATATTGTTTGCGTCCCGAAATTGCTAAAGTGGAAATAGCCCCATTTGCTTATATGCGAGGCCGAACATTTGAAAATGCCGTCGTGATATTAGATGAGGCTCAGAATGTCACAGTCACTCAAATGAAAATGTTTTTAACTCGGCTTGGTGAAAATGTGACGGTGATAGTCAATGGTGATGTGACCCAGTGTGATTTACCAGAAGGTGTGTCTTCAGGGTTAGCTGATGCATTACAACGTTTTAGTAGTGATGAAATGGTTTCAATGGTGAATTTTACTATAGAGGATTGTGTGAGATCACAATTATGCCATAAGGCATTATTGGCTTATAACCACTAATTAGCATTGCTATTAACTATATGCCCCGCGATTTACCCACGGGGCATAGGTTAGACTCCTATATAGGAAGCCGATTAGTGATAGAGCATCTCATGTACGATTTGCTCATCTGTGAGGGTATATGGGTAATAAGTTGGCCAATTTTCTAGCTGACTTAATAATTTTTCCTGAGATTCATTTCCCATATATAGGTGAAAATGCCCCGAGGCTTGTGGTTCAATAATATGGTCACTAAACTGGATAAATTTAGGCGCTTTTGAGTTTGCATCTTTGCATTCAAATAAGTAACGAACGCCTTTTTTTCCTGAAGTATAATGAAGAATTTTGTAACCGGCATAGTCATATTTACAGCTACTTACAGTACCATTTTGAGTAAACTCAATAACATCGTTTTCAATACCAATACTGTCAACATCAGTGGCATAACCTTTTTTATAATATTCACGATACTCTTCAACAGTTTTGTCTTTATTTTTCTTCGCTTTACTTTCTAGAACCTCATCAAGTTTTCCATTTAATAGTAATGGATTAACAGATTCCCAGATGCCTTGCCAGTCACTAAGAGATCTATCTTTGACGTCAGTATCTTCAAAAATCCCTTTTGAAGCTTGTAGCGCTTTCTCTGATTGTGGATGGGAGTGACTATGTGAGCCATGAGCAGCAGCAGTATAGCTAGTGAGAGCTAATGCAATATAAAGACTAGTTTTTAAAATTGCCATTTTGTACACAGTGGTTTTCCTATTTTTGTAGTGAATATAACGACCATAAAAACAATTACGTTATAACATAACATTAATGGGTATGAAAAGTATTTTAGGGCGTTTATTGTTGGGGAATATAATGGCTAACAACTTGATGAAGACAGGCAAGATCAGGAAATAAGTTCACTTATTAGAATTTATAAACCAATAAGCGAACTAAATATTTGAAGTGAAGTTAATCGTCAGGATTATCCATTACAGCATGGCGCTCATGATGGTAACCTTCCTCATCATAGCCATATCGCCAGTAAGGGATCGCATAGATATCATCACGACCAAAACCTTTTTCACGACGAATATAACGACGCAAATCACGAATAATTTGGTCTTCACCCGCAATCCAGAAAGCGCAGTCGCTGCTTGGGATGTCCCAAGACTTAAATGTGCTAATTAATTCAGCGGTTTTGGTGATATCACCACAAACCCAAATCACCTCAACTTGTTCAGGTTTTTTTAGTTCTCTTACGTCTTTTGGGTTATCTAATCGTAGTACAACTTTGCCTTGGGCATTCGCTGGCATTTTTTCTAATAATGCGGCGATAGCGGGTAGGGAACTTGAATCACCAGCCATGAAGTAATGTTGTCTGGCAGGTAATAATGGGTCTGGGCCACCTGGGTTGGTAATTCCCATCCAATTTCCTGGTTTTGCATCCCGAGCAAATAGATATGCAGGGCCAGTTGCGCCATCATGCATAGCAAATTCAATATCTATCTCGCTAACTTCTGGACGGATGGCTCTGACGGTATAGGTACGAACAAATGGGCGAGGTTTGTCTTCTGGCCAGCTACGGCCTTCTTTACTTAGGATAGGGAGTGCGGGCTGGCTGATTAAATCAGGGGCTAAAAATATTTTCAGGTGCCCACCTTCACAATCTGTTGGGTATGTATTGAGTCTTTCACCGGTGAAAGTAATACTACGAATAGATGGGCTGATATCGGTTATGGATTTGACTTGAATGAGCTGTGGTGGAGCCGGGCGGTAGATGTTTTTTTCAACAGGTTGTTCAGTGGCCACGGACGTTCTCCTATGTGTTAATGATAATTTTATTATTTGGTAATTATTATCATTATCATGAATAAATTAAAAGGTTGCAAGAGGGAAACACTGATTGCAGCTGATAAATGATGGCTACGAACTTGAGCGAGTTTAGTGCTATCAGCGGTTCTTATGGTAAATATATCGCAGTGTCTTGTGTCGTTTCTTTAAATACAAATAGGCGTGATAGATTTATGCTGCGTATCAGTTATTCACTATTATAAGAGACAATCGTCATGAGAATAAATAAACAAAGAACACAGGATATCTGTTTTTCACAATTATCACCCAGAAATGAGACGAGAATTGAATCACATATTGTTAATATTAAAAATTTATCATCACTACCTTCATTAAACTCATTATATAAGGCTGATAGCGATAAGAAACACATCACATTATTAAAAAAAGCGGATGATTGCCTGTTGCAAACACGTTCTTATTTTAAGGGAAGTCCTAATAAATCAGCAAATAAAATCAGGTTAAATCGTACTGTTCAACAACATCAAAATTGTTTAGAACAGTTAAGCAAAAATAGAGCCATTAAAGATAAAAAAGCTTTTTTACTCGCAGCCATTCAATCTAAAACGGGGAATTGCGGTGAATTAGCGGCAATTTGTTATGTTTTATCATGTCATGCTGGTCTTAATCCAAATTTTGTCCGGTTAATAGATGTGAAAAATAAACGTTTTGATCATGTTTTTTGTCAAATTGCTATCAATGGGCAAGATTATAATATTGATCCATGGGCAAATATTGTATGTAAAAAAGAAGACTATAACGACCTCTTAAAAACAAAAATAGCTGACTGGAATAGCAAAGGTAAATATTTAGCTCAAGATTTAAATTGGAGTAATATTGGAAGCTATCTTGAAACAAAAAATAGTGAAATACTGGGTGAAAATAAAATTACCATGGTAGATATCGATAATATGGTTGAAGTGTATAATGGGAAGTATAATGATTTGGATAAATTAGCCGAGGCGTCTTTTTTGCGGCGGTCAAATTCATCACACCCGACAGTGCCTTTCCTGAAAAGTCTAAAAATGCCGCGTAAAAATTTATGCGGCATTCAGTAAGTTGATTACTTCACTTTCATTCCAGCGGCGGTCATCATCAATTTAAACACTGACGAAAATGCAAATAAAGCAAGTACACTTCCGAACCAGATAATGGCCATCCAACCGAGTTTTTTCCACCAAGAGGAGGCTGCCACGTTATCAGTGGTAGCCTTGCTCTGGGGTAATTTTTCCTCTGAAGACATAGTAACTCCAATAGGTATAAACCAAAATAACAGGAATAATGAATAACGCACCCACTAACATAAAGCCTAAACTTTCGGATGGGCCTGCGGCATCACGGAAACTTATTGCAGGTGGAATGAGCGTTGGCCAGATGCTGATACCTAGACCAGTAAACCCAAGGAAAATTAACATTAAAGCCGCTAAGAATGGCACGCTGTCATGTTGTTGGCACTTAGCGTTTTTTAGGATCAACCAAGTACAGGCTAATACCAGTAACGGAACAGGTAAAAAGAAGAACAGGTTCGGCAGTGAGAACCAACGCTCAAAGATTGCCTCATTTAACATTGGGGTCCAGAAGCTGATTACTGCTATGATCGCTAACATCAGTAATGTTAATGGCCGTAGGACACGATACATGGTGCTACGTAAGTGGCCCTCCGTTTTCATGATCAACCAACCACACGCTAGTAGCGCATAAGCGACCACGAGGCCAAATCCGCAAAACAGTGGGAAAGGTGAGAACCAATCGAAATAACCACCCATGTAAACACGGTTTTCCACATGGAAGCCTTGGATAAAGGCACCAACTACCACACCTTGAACAAAGGTGGCAAAAATTGAACCCCAAATAAAGGCGTGATCCCAATGGCGGCGGTGTGATTCATCCGCTCTAAAGCGAAACTCAAAGGCGACACCACGGAAAATCAAGGCCAATAACATGAAAGTTAATGGAATTGACAGGGCATCAAGGACAATCGCATAAGCGAGAGGAAAAGCACCAAATAGTGCTGCCCCACCTAAAACCAACCAAGTTTCATTGCCATCCCACACAGGGGCAACGCTATTCATCATCAGATCACGGTCTTGGCTGTCTTTTAGCGCAGGGTAAAGGATCCCGATGCCTAAATCGAACCCATCCATAACAATATACATCAACATACTAAATACGATGATGACAAACCAAATGAGAGGTAAATCAATGCCCATGAGCTGCGTCCTCCGCGATGCCTTTACGAATTAATTTCATCATGTACATGTAGCCGATACCGAACACCCCACCGTAAACCACAAAGAAGGCGATTAAACTGATACTCATGTGCATTTCACCATGTGCACTGACTGCATCAGAGGTTCGTTGTAGCCCATAAACAACCCATGGCTGTCGGCCTATTTCTGTTGTAAACCAACCCGCTAAAATGGCAATCAAACCAGAAGGAGCCATGACGAACATAAAGCGTAGGAAGGTTTTGGATTCATACAGGTTTTTACGATAACGTAGCCATAAACCCCAGACTCCAGCCGCGATCATTAATAAGCCGAGCCCGACCATTACGCGGAATGACCAAAACACCATAAACACGTTAGGCCTATCTTCTGGCGCGTATTCTTTTAACGCAGGCACTTGTTTGTCGATACTGTGGGTTAAAATCAGGCTTGCTAAATAAGGGATTTCGATAGCAAATTCTGTTTTTTCTTTTTCTTGGTTTGGTATACCAAATAAGATAAGCGGAGTGGCTTCTCCAGGTTTATTTTCCCAGTGACCTTCCATTGCAGCCACTTTAACAGGTTGATGTTTAAGTGTGTTTAGGCCGTGAGCATCACCGATTAAAGCTTGAACAGGGGCTAACACTAAAATCAACCACAGGGACATGGAAAACATTTTTTTCATGGCACTGGATTTATTGCCTTTGAGTAAATGCCATGCCGCAGAAGCACCAATAAAGAATGCCGCAGCAAGGAAAGCAGCCGTGGTCATGTGCAATAAACGGTATGGAAACGATGGGTTGAAAATAACCGCAAGCCAATCAACAGGAACGATACGCCCATCGATGATTTCGAAACCTTGCGGTGTTTGCATAAAACTGTTAGATGCCAAAATCCAGAAAGTGGAAATGATGGTACCTAATGCAACCATGCAGGTGGCAAAAAAGTGCAGTTTTTCACCCACTCGGTTCATGCCAAACAGCATGACACCAAGGAAACCGGCTTCAAGAAAGAACGCGGTTAATACCTCATACGTGAGCAATGGGCCGGTAATTCCACCCGCAAAATCTGAAAAGAAACTCCAGTTGGTACCAAATTGGTATGCCATCACCAATCCAGAAACAACGCCCATTCCGAAATTAACCGCAAAAACTTTCGACCAAAAATGGAACAGTTTTATATAGTCCTCGTCACGAGTTTTAAGCCATAGACCTTGTAGCACCGCAAGGTAACTTGCTAGCCCAATAGTAATGGCTGGAAAAATAATATGAAACGAGACCGTAAAAGCAAATTGTATACGGGCAAGTTCCAGCGCAGTTAGTCCAAACATATTGACCCCTGAGTGGATATGTTAATGGCACGCAATATTTAACGTTTTGATGAGAGCAATTGAGGCGCTAATCCCTAGCAAAAGGAATTGCTCACACCTGAATGCAAAATAACCGCAATTCAACGAAAAATTTTTTGTGCTTATAGTTAAAAAAAAGTCAGGTGAATGTGTGGATAAGTAGAACATGAGACGATAAACTATAATAGTAACAATTATTGGGATATTAACTATAACAGTTGAGGCGGCTATGACGAGATACGAACAATTAGCAGCGCAAATTCGTCAGCAAATTGAAGACAATATCTGGCAAGTGGGCGACAGATTACCTTCATTGAGGGAAAGTGTTAAACAGTCTGGTTTAAGTTTAATGACTGTTGTGCAAGCATATCAGTTACTTGAAAGCCAAGGATGGGTCGTTGCTCGGCCGCAATCAGGGTATTACGTGGCAAACCGCAATAACGCATTTGCTGCCGCAAAAGGAGGTAAAGGGCTACATTTGAATGAAAATGTAGAGATTAATGCCTCTATTTTTGGTGTCCTACAAGCTTGTAAGGACCCGAATATTATCCCATTTGGCTCTGCATTTCCAGAACCCGCCTTATTGGATGATCCAAAACTCGCGAAGTCTCTTGCGTCTGTTGCTAGGCGCTTATCGAAATTTAATACCCCGGCTAATTTGCCTCCTGGTAATGAACAACTGCGTCGTAACATTGCTCAGCGTTATGCAACCCAAGGGATCCATGTCGCTCCGGATGAAATCGTGATTACAGCAGGGGCAATGGAATCTTTAGTCTTGAGTTTACAATCGGTGACTCAGCCCGGGGATTGGGTCGTTATCGAATCTCCTGCATTCTATGGTTCACTTCAGGCAATTGAGCGGTTAAAACTTAAGGCCATTGCCATTAAAACAGACCCGTTATTTGGTATTGATCTTGACGCATTAGAGGATATTGCGAGCAAATATCCAATTAAAGCCTGTTGGCTAATGACGCATTATCAAAATCCATTAGGCGGAACGATGCCGCAAACAAACAAAAGACGTCTGGTCGATATCCTTAATAAGCATCAAATTACTTTAATTGAGGACGATGTTTATGGGGAACTTTATTTTGGTAGCAAACAGCCAATACCCGCAAAGGCACTTGATACTAAAGGTAATTTCTTTCATTGTTCTTCATTTTCGAAATGTTTAGCACCGGGGTATCGTGTGGGTTGGGTGGCTGCAGGCCAACACGCGACAAAAATTCAACATTTACAAATGATGAGTACCGTTTCTGCCAGCGTTCCCACGCAATTAGCTATTGCGGAGTACTTATCATTAGGGGGATATGACAGCCACCTTCGTAAACTGCGTTTAACGATGGAACAGCGTCAGCACCAAATGTTGAGTGCAATAGCAAAATACATGCCTCAGTCAGTAAAAGTTAATACACCAAAAGGTGGGTATTTTTTATGGCTAGAGTTTGAACCGCCGTTTAATGCAATTCGGTTGTATCAACTCGCACTAAAAGAAGGTATCAGTATCGCGCCGGGGAGCATGTTTTCCACAAGTGACCAGTTTAATCATGCATTTCGTCTTAATGCATCGTTTACATGGAATGAGAGGGTGGAGGAAGCAATGAAAACTTTAGGTCGTTTATGTCACTTTTTAATCAATGAGAGGCGTGATTAGTCACATTATCATCGTTAATTCATTGCCCTGAAAGATTAACTTTGCCAATCTAGGTATAAATCTAAATGTGTTAGCAGCAACAGACGGGAGGTAATGTGAAAATAAAATGTTTTGACATAATGGAATTACCTATCCTTGATTGGAATGATGGTGCGGGGGCCAGCCAAGAAGTGTTTTGCTGGCCGGTTGCATCGGATTATTCATTACGCGCAAGCATTGCAACCATTAACCAAGATAGCTATTTAAAGCGCTATGCAGAAGGGGAAAGGCTGGTGGTATTGTTGAATGACCAGCCGCTTCTTTTAACCGATACCAAAGCGTTTGAGCATCGCCTAGAGCGCGCAGGTGATCACGCCCAATTTTCAGCTCAGCAATTTTGCGCGGTAAAAGTCTCAGAGCCATCAGTTAAGTTAATGAATTTTATTTTTCGAGATGATAGGTGGGTGGCTATAAACTATTTCATCACTGAAGATTGTAGATTACCCGCCAACCAAGCGGGGTTAGTCTACGTGCTCAATGGCGAATGGGAAATTTCAGGGGCAAATTGCCATCATATGGCGCAAGGACAAGGAGCGTGGTGGTTACCTGATATCGGTGAAGGAGATATAAAACCACTTAGCACCGATAGCAAGTTAATCTGGATTGAGTTATTACCCCGCTAACTGGTTGCTAAACCGATAGCGGCTAGCGTTAGCATTCCACCTGCAACACCTTCGGTTATACGACGTTTTTTATCATTATAAGCTTGTTTATTATGCATGGATGCAAATAATGCACCTATTACGCCGTAGATCAAGACACACGAAAGTATAAAAGTGGCTGAAAGTATCAAGGATTGGACAGCGACACTTTCTGTTAGCTTAATGAAATTCGGTAAAATAGCAAAATACACCAGTAACCCCTTGGGGTTAAGAAAGCTAGTTAAAAATGCTTTACCCACGACCGCCTTTGTTGACACAGTTTGAATTCTTAAGTCTCCGGCTTTCATTGCAGATAACACCATGCGAATAGCAAGGTAAGTGACATAAGCGACCCCAACCCATTTAATGGTGTGGAAAATCATGGGTGAAGCTGCAACAATCGCCGCTAAACCAAGTGCAGCCAGAATCGCATGTGCCACATAACCCAATATAATACCCAAATTCGCTTTCAAGGCCGCTGAGGTTCCTCCTGATAATCCTTGTGCGGAAATAAATAGAATGTCTGGGCCTGGTGTGCAGACTAAAGGGATCACGGTTGCGCTAAATAAGAGTAAGTTCTGTAACTCCATTTCAATTCCTCATTATTGTTCATTGTTATTTTCACGCAACTGGCCAGTAGCGATAAAATTATAGCGATAATCCAATGATATTGGATTTTTTTATTGCTTTAAAACAAACAAAAATTGGTATTTAATATCATTAATTAATATAAAATTGAGGTGGAATGCCAATGAAGGAAAGTAGACTAAAACTGGATGCCATTGATAGGCATATCTTACAAGTATTACAAAGAGATGGAAAAATTCAGAATATTGAATTAGCTAAAGAAGTGGGGCTTTCCCCGTCACCTTGCCTACGTCGCGTGAAATTACTTGAAGAGGCTGGGGTTATCAAACGTTATGTAGCGGTGTTGGATGGCAGTAAAATTGGAGCTGGCCTTTCTTTATTTGCTCGTATTTGGTTTAAAACACAGGATGCTAAAACCATCAACCAATTCGTTGAAGACATTAAACAGATGCCTGAAGTCGTCGAATGCCATCTAATGGCTGGGGAATGTGATGCACTGATCCGTATTGTGACGGAAGACTTAGCTTCATATCGTCGTTTCCATGCGGATCATTTAACACAAATTAGTAGTATTCAAAGTATTAAGACGGAGGTACCAATGGAAACGGTTAAGGTTACTTATGCTTTACCACTTTGATGATAATAGCTAATAGAACGATAGTGACAAATTGAAAATGCTTAACGATTAATTTTAATTATATAAATTAAATATGATAAAAAGGATAAATAGTCACTATGCTTTATTTGTTGGGGAGATTTATTTTTATAAGATAAAAATAAATAATAATAAAAAAATGAATAGATGAACATTTTTTGAATTTTAATTTTACAAATTGAAATATTATTATGATTATTTTAATGTTAACAGGTTAGTTTTATTTTATTTTTAAGTGTTGTCTAATTGGCTATTTAGTTTTTATATAGCGACTTATTTGATGAGATTATTCTCATATAATGAGAACGTTGCTGAGTAATAATTTGGCTATGCTGGCAGTATCAGCTAATTGGTTGATATATAAATAATGAAAGGAAAGTTTTTTTGATCTTGCGCAACATCATATAATGCCACTAACTTATACTGCCATTAATACTAAATCAAAATAAAATAATGCGAATATTTCCTATTTAAAAAATATTTTCAATTTAATCGGTAATGATGTGAGTCTTTATAAGCATTTTTCTAATTGTCACAGGTATTGTCATACCCGTCTATTAATTGATTATTTGCGATCTGAGTCCAATTGAAAATTCAACGAATAATAGGAACTATTTGCTCATAAATTGAAGGTAAATTTATGATCTATCCTATTACAGATAGAACAATCTCTACAGTAAATAACCAAAAGTTTAAGCGTTATGCTATTCGCTATTTGGATATTGAACAGCAAACACAGCAGGCAATTATCGAATATGGACTTAATTTTGAAGACCCTTTTGCACAGCAACATGAGATTGAACAACTCAAACTAGATATAAAAAGTAAAGGCGCAATTTTTGCGAATAGTGGAAAGAGTATACATTGTAATTGGCTATCAAGTGCTTGTGTACAATGCCGTACAGGGGAAGGGAGTCACACGACATTTTTATCCTTAAAATGCCACCGCGATTGTTACTTTTGTTTTAATCCAAATCAAGAAAACTATCATGAATTTCAAGAGGAAATGCGCGATGCTATTAGTGAAGTTGATGCGATAGCAAAACAAGGTTATCCACTTACCCATATCGCACTAACAGGAGGGGAACCTCTACTTTTTCGCCAAGAAAGCATTGCGTTTTTCCAAGCAGTCCAACAGAAATTACCTCTGGCTCATAGCCGTTTATATACAGCAGGTGATCCATTAGACCGTAATACGGCATTAGCTCTAGCTAAAGCTGGTCTACAAGAAATCCGCTTTAGTATCAAAATTGATGATCCTAAAGAACGAATTACTAAAGTTTTACATCGCATTACTTTAGCTCGCGAAATTTTTCCTGCTGTAATGGTGGAAATGCCCGTGATCCCCGGTACAGAACCGCAGATGTATCAATTACTTACTCAGCTTGATGATATTGGTATTGATGGTATCAATTTATTAGAGTTTTGCTTTCCACTAACAAATAGCGAGGCTTATCAAACTCGCGGGTTCATGCTTAAAAACCCACCTTATGAGGTGTATTACAACTATTGGTATGCAGGTGGATTAGCTGTCGCACAGAGTGAACTAGCCTGCCTCCGTGTTCTTAAATTTGCACTAGAAAATCAGTTATCTATTGGAGTGCACTACTGCTCTTTAGAAAATAAGCATACTGGGCAAGTGTACCAAAGCAATGCTTTTTTTGAGCACAATGAACAAATAATAGGAAAGCATTATATTTTTTCCTCTCGGGATTATTTTTTTAAAAGCGCCAAAGTTTTTGGTGACGATTGTGAAAAAGTGGCGGTTTTATTGAAAAACGCAGGCGTTTCTTATCATCAAGAATTGTTGCATGGATTTTTGCAGTTTAATCCTGAAGCAATTTGCTTATTAACCCCGCTAGCCAAACTACCTATTGCATTGACTTCCCACATTATTGAGCCCGATGAACAGGGCAATCCTTTAATTAAAGAAGTGCGAGTTGAACTCACCACACCCACTGAATTTTTATTGACTGACCTGTAGGGAAACATTTATGACCAATGATGACCAAATTTTAGATTTTCTTTATGCGCGTCAATTTGCTTATGACGTATTACGGCGCTTGTTTATGGAAGAGCCGACGCCAGAATTATTAAGTTATTTAAGTGATTCAGGGTTGTTGTTATTCCCCTGTGATGAAGCATTACCTGCAATGAAAAATGCGATAAATGAGATGCATAAAGACTTAAACAATAGGCGGATACAAGCCAATACCGAAGATTTCGAAAATTTGCATTGGGATTTTACTCGCTTATTTATTGGCCCAGAAGCCCCGCCGGCAGCGCCATGGGAATCAACGTATGTTTCTCGTGACAAATTGTTATTTCAAGAAAGTACCTTAGCAGTGAAGTCTTTTTATGAACAGTATGGCGTTCACTTGCCAGAAGGTGATATGGAAGCCGCTGACCATATTGGTTATGAGTTAGATTTTATGTGGCATTTAAGTCTGCGTATTACTGAAGTTATTGATAGCGAAACTGAAAACGTTGATTGGACTAAAGTAAACGCATTATTACTCGGGTCTGCGACATTCCTGAATACCCATTTATTGGCTTTTATTACGCCATTTTGCCGTTCAATGTATAACCATGCAGAAACCGTATTTTATCGTCAATTAAGTTCATTACTTGAACTTTTTTTACGCAATGATATTAAAAAAATCAATGAATTAGTCAATTTATAATAATAAAACAAAATGAAGAGGTAAGAGCAATGTCAGAAAGACAGAAAATAGCCTTAAGTCGCCGTTCATTTATAGCTTGGACATCAGCGGCATCAGTAATGGCTACGTTACCGCTGAGTAAGCAATTATATGCGGCAACACCAGAGGAAGAAAAAGCGGTTGCACAAGCTACTGATGCAGTGACTCAAGGGAAATGGAAACCCGTAGCCTGTTGGCATAACTGTGGTGGCCGCTGTGTTAATAAAGCATTGGTGGTCGATGGTGTCGTTGTTAGACAAAAAACAGATGATGTGGTTGCAGATTCTCCTGATTTCCCACAACAGCGAGGTTGTTTACGTGGTCGTTCACAACGTAAACAAGTTTTTGGGGCGGATCGTCTGAAATACCCCATGAAGCGTAAAGGCTGGGCCCCGGGTGGTGGGGACAAAAGCTTACGAGGACGGGACCAATGGGTGCGCATCAGTTGGGATGAAGCATTAGATATTGTGGCATCAGAGTCGAAACGTATTAAAGAAAAATATGGTAACGAGTCTATTTGGATCACGGGTGGTAACGGTGTTGATATCCAAAACGTTTACGCCAAAGCGGGGGGTTTTGTTGGGGATTGGGGAACAACCTCGTGGGGAGCATGGTTTGAAACACCAGCCCATTTAGGATTACTTGAAGGATTTTATACCTTTGGTACCAATGACCGTTTTGATATGCGTAACTCCCAGTTGATCGTGATGTGGGGGGCAAACCCAGCGTGGAGTAGCCCGGGTAGCCCAACCTATAATTATTATCAGGCAAAAAAAGCTGGGGCTCGCTTCATTAGCATTGACCCAAGTTATACGACGACGGCAGAGTTAATGGATGCAGATTGGTACCCCATCAATCCGGGTACTGACCATGCATTAGCACTGGGTATTATGTACGCACTATTAGAAATGGATAGCCCTGACAGTCCGTTGATTGATTGGAATTTTTTACGCCGTTGCACAGTTGGTTTTGATGAAAGTAATATGCCCGCAGGCGCAGACCCGAAGGGGAACTTCAAAGATTATCTATTAGGCACCTATACGGGAGAGCCAAAAACACCTGAGTGGGCCTCTAATATTTGTGGGCTGTCAGTGAGTGATATTCGCACTTTGGCACGTGAAATCGGTGGCACTAACCGAGTCGCATTGCTTACAGGTTGGGCACCTGCTCGAATTCATAATGGTGAAGGGTGGGTGCAAGCATTCTCAACCTTAGGCTTTATGACTGGCCATATGGGAAGGCCTGGCCGGATGACAGGAGTTAGTTGCCATTTCGCTGCTGGAAATAATGGCACGCGGCTCGTTATGGCGGGAGCAAGTGGGCTACCTTCAGTACCAAACCCAGTCAGTTTAAAAATCAATCACAATGAGCTTAACCGTGCATTATTAGAGAAAAAATTCCGCCAACGTGGTGTGGGAGATGTCGATGCAAATATCCAAATGATCATTCATCCATTCAATGCCACGTTACAAACACGAGCCAATATTTCGCAAAGCGTTGAGGCCTACCGTAAAGATGTGGAATTGGTTGTGACCGCAGCGTATGTTCCGCATACTTGCGCCAAATATTCGGATATTGTCTTACCGGTGACGACTGAATGGGAGCGTGAAGGAACCATATTAAATCCAAGTAACCGTGAAGTTATGATAGCTGCGGTGAATGTAACGCCACCACTTTATGAAGCGAGAAGTGACCAATGGATCGCCAAAGAAATAGGTAAGCGTCTAGGTATTAATGTCGATGAAGTTTTTCCTGTTTCGGAAAAACAACAATTTTTCAATAAACTCAATGGCGCAACAATCATTGGTGAAGATGGTAAGACAACAGAACCATTAATCACAATCACTCAAGCGGACATTGATGAATGGCAAGTAACAGGCAAGCCACAACAGGGGCGAATTACCCTCAATGAATTTCTTACTGTTGGGAAATACCAAGTAAAACGGACGGCTGGTGATAACTATGGCTATATTGCCTATGAAGATTTCATTCGCGACCCACAGGCCAATCCACGACCAACACCAAGTGGCAAATTTGAAATTTACTGCCAAACATTAGTCGAAAAAGCCGATGAGTGTGGCTGGACTAAATTACCACCAATTCCTGAGTATATTCCGTCTGCAAGTGGTTACGAGGCTAGCTTTAGCGATTTCTCGAAGAAGGAGAAAGGGGATTACCCATTCCAAATCTATAATCCACACTATTTACGCCGCTCTCACAGCACGCTTGATAATGTGCCTTGGTTACGTGAGCAGTGGCCAAGCCCAATTTATATCAATGCGTCTGATGCGAAACGTTTAGGTATTAAACACGGTGAAACTGTGTTGATAACGAGCCCACAAGGGAAGATTGTTCGTCCTGCATTGGTGACACAAACGATGAAGCCGGGCGTGGTCGCATTACCCCATGGCAGTTGGACCAATGTTGACGAAAAAACAGGGATAGATATGGCGGGGGCCGACAATACGCTAACCATTCAAGTCCCTACAGGGCTTGGTACATCAGGGTGGAACACGATGCTATGTAATATCGAAAAATGGCATGGTGACCAGTTAGTTCCAGATGCAGCAATTCCACAGCGTATTATATTTTAGGGGGCAATAAGAAATGGATAAACAAGTCGGATTTTATATTAATGTTGCCACTTGCATTGGTTGTAAGACCTGTGTTGTTGCATGTAAAGACAAAAATGACCTTGAAGTCGGGCGCAACTTTCGCCGTGTGTATGATATTGAAGTGGGGGAGTATCCACGTCCTCGGACTTGGCACTTGTCTATTGCCTGTAACCATTGTGATGATCCGCAATGTGTAAGTCATTGTCCTACCACCGCAATGCACAAACGAGAGGAAGATGGCGTTGTCTTAGTCGACCATGATAAATGTGTGGGTTGCCGCTATTGTACGTGGGCTTGTCCATATGAAGCACCTCAGTTTGATGCCAGTATTGGAATGATGACTAAGTGCGACACTTGTCTTGATCTCCGTGAAAAAGGAGGAAATCCAATGTGTGTTGATTCTTGCCCTATGCGTGCGATTGAGTTCGGTCTAATTAGCGAATTACGTAAAAAATATGGCTCGAATGCAGATATTGCCGGGCTACCTAGCTCAAGTATTACCAAACCGAACCTAGTTGTCGGTACAAAAGGATAAGGAGAATTATCATGCATGAATTTCCGTTGGTGATTTTCACCTTATTTATGCAAGCTTCTGTGGGGTGCTTGTTAGTTTCATTAGT
This sequence comes from Providencia hangzhouensis, assembly GCF_029193595.2. Lineage (NCBI taxonomy): Bacteria > Pseudomonadati > Pseudomonadota > Gammaproteobacteria > Enterobacterales > Morganellaceae > Providencia > Providencia hangzhouensis. The sequence goes on along the minus strand of NZ_CP135052.1, from coordinate 2,650,298 downwards.
ATGCTATTTTCGTGTGCTTGAAGGCGGAAATAACCTACAAAGCGTCCAGTTTATTAAACTGCCTATTCTAGCTAGTTTTGTTCTGGGTTGTGTTGGGTTATTGGGTTCATTATTTCATATGGGTAACCCGCTACACATGTTTTATACCATGTTGCATGTATCGACCTCATGGATGAGTCGCGAAGTGTGGGCGACTGCAATTTATATGGCGCTATTATTTTTCAGTGTCGCGCTGCTATTGCTGAAACAAAAAGCGAACGCGTTGCTACTGTTGCTTAGTGCGTTAGCAGGTATTATCTATATGTACGCAATGTCAGCATTGTATGCTAACACCTTGTTTAATCTCTGGAATGGCTTATTTACCTACGCCAGTTTCTTTGGGGCGGTATTACTGGTTGGTGGCGTGATAGCGGCATTATTACTGGTAGGTTCTTTACGTCGCAATGATAAAGAAGAGCAATTAAAGCGAGTGGTTAAAATTACACTTGGTATTGGTGTTATTGGGATCTTACTTATGCTGCTGGGCACATTATCTCTACTCGGAAATATCGGGGAGCCTATTTATATGGGAATGACGCCGCGTGAACTACCTGAGGGTTTAGTGAACTTAAGCATTGTTAGAGTTATACTTATTGCATTAGGAATCTTGTTTGTTGGCCGTTTACTGTGCCAAAAAAATGGGCGCAATGTAAATGCAACATTTGTTATGTCACTGGCAACACTCTGTATTTTTGTTGGTGAGGGGGTTGGCCGAGTGGTATTTTTCTCGCTGGGTGGTTAATGCCTTTAGAGGCAAAATGATATTTGCCTCTAATTATATAATGTTTACCAATAATATGAACCGAGGGGAATCTCCCTTCGGTTTTTTTAGCTTTCTTCACTCTCAATAACCCTTTATATAATAAGGAATTAAAACAGAATAATTTCAAAATAAATAGTAAATTAAGTTGATTGTTTGTAATGATTATAATTATCATTATCTCTCTTAATCTCCTTTATTGCTTATTCCTTATGAATTTAAAAACTAGCAAGCTATTCATATCATTAGCTATTTCAGCGGCATTAGCGCCTTATCATGTATTTGCTGTTGATAATCCAAAAAATGATCAGATTACAGTTACAGGCAATTGGCTTGAAAATACTGAAGATGGTGAGGTGGTATTTAATCACCCAGGTGCTCGAACGGTAAAAACGCAACAACAAATTAAAGAATCAGGCAGTGAAACCATTGCTGATGCATTGAAAGGGATACCCGGTGTGCAGGTACGAGAAAGTAACGGGACAGGTGGGAGCGATGTTTCCTTGAATGTTGGGGTTCGTGGGTTAACCTCACGCCTTTCACTCCGCTCAACGATTTTACTCGATGGTATGCCACTAGCGGCAGCTCCTTATGGCCAACCTCAGCTGTCGATGTCGCCATTATCACTAGGGAGTATTGAATCTATTGATGTGATCCGCGGAGGAGCTTCCGTACGTTATGGGCCACAAAATGTGGGGGGCGTCATTAACTTTGTGACAAAACCTATCCCGAAAGACTTTTCTGGTGGTGTTTCGTTACAAACCCAAGGGGCTAAAACAGGAGGGCTCAAAACCCTAGTCGATGCGTCCGTGGGGGGCTCAAAAGCCGATGACTCTGCGGGAGCGATACTGCTGTATTCAGGGTTACATGGGCAGGGCTACCGTAAAAGCAATGATAATACAGATATTGATGACCTGATTTTAAAAACACGTTATGCCATAACCGATAACGACGAGTTACTGGCTAATTTTCATTATTATCATGCAATGTCAGGTATGCCAGGTGGGCTAACTCAAGCGCAATATAACGCTGACCCATTCCAATCAACACGGCCTTATGACCGTTTTGAAGGAAATCGACAAGACATGTCATTGAAATATAAACATGAAGAAGATGATAAACAATTTGAGTTAATGACATGGTTTAGTAAAAGTTATCGGGGGAGTTATATAGAAAGTGACCATAAAGATAAAGCGAATGAAAGACGGTTAGTTTCTTACCCTCGTCACTATACCGCGTATGCAATTGAACCGAGTTATTCACAATTATTCCGTTTTAATGATATTTCACATGAAGTGACGGTGGGATACCGTTATTTAAATGAAACCGCAGACGAAAAAGCTTACCGTTCAAATTGGTACCAAGCCGGCACTCAAAGTTCGCGGCCGAGTACTAATGATTATTACCAACACACATCAGGTGGAACAGAAGCCCACGCTATTTACCTTGATGACACCATTGATGTTGGTAATTGGACGGTGATCCCAGGGATCCGCTATGAGAACATTAATATTCATTTAAATGACAGTTTTAAAAACCAAAACAGAAGTAAGCGATATAGCGAACCGCTTCCTGCGCTAGCGGTGATCTATCACATTGATGATGAATGGAAACTATTTGCCAATGCGAGTACGTCATTTGGCAGTTTGCAGTATTTTCAGTTGAATACGAAAGGGGTAGGGAATTCACCCGCAAATGGGTTAAGTGCAGAAAAAGCACATAACTATGAAGTAGGGACTAAATACGATAATACTGCGCTATCTCTTGAAGCGACATTATTTTATATCGATTTCGATGACCAACTACTTTACGTTGAAAATACAACGGGTTGGACAAATCTGGGAGCCACAACTCATCAAGGTGTGGAATTGGCGGCAAGGTATAACCTGTCTGAGCTGAGCGATAAATTGGATGGTATAAGTGTGTATAGTACTTATACCTACACTAAAGCGGTAAGTAAAAAAGGGGATTTCGCTCATAAGGATTTACCGTTTTATTCAAGGCAAGTCTTTACCGCAGGTAGCCGTTATGAAACTGGTAATTGGATATGGAACTTAAATACTTATGCACAATCTACTCAAGAATCGCCAGGAACATCAAGCCATTATGTAACAAAACCAAGTGCTGATGGCCGATACGGAACAATCCCCGGTTATATGGTGTGGGACGCACGAGGCGAGTACCATTTTGGAAAAAGTTTGTCTGATTTAACGCTATCTGCTGGTATTAAAAATCTTTTTGATCAAACTTATTTTACACGTTCTACGGATAACAATTATGGTATCTATGTGGGGCAGCCAAGAACTTACTATGTTCAAGCATCCGTAAAATTTTAATAAAAATAAGGCAGAACAATGATGATGAGAAAACTTATCAATGCATTCGTGCTGATTCTTAGTGCTGTTAGCCTACTATTTTCAACTAATAGTTTGGCGGCACCTATCACTGTGACGGATATTGCGGGTAGGGATGTGACGGTTAATGCCCCTGTATCTCGAGTGATGCTGGCGGACAGCCGTGTTTTAGTTGCGTTAAATATATTACATCCGCAAGACCCATTAAAAGGGATTATTGCTTGGGATGATGCGTTAATTAAAAAAGCGCCTGATTTGAGTGTTGCGTACAGCAAAAAATTTCCACAACTCAGTCAAATCCCTGTTTTTCCCAACCCTTATACGACAGATTTTAGTGTTGAAAAAGCCTTAGTCGCTCAACCTGATTTGTTAATTTTTGATATTGGCTTAAAAAGTAAGCTTGCTGAAAGTGGCACCTTATCGTTATTGGAAAAAAGTGGTTTACCCGTTATTTTTATCGACTTTAGGCAATATCCATTAAAAAATACCATGCCGAGTATGGCATTACTTGGCCGAGTATTCGGTGAGGAACAACAAGCACAAGCATTTAATCAGTTTTATCAACAAAAGTTAGACTTAATCCGTTCAAGAGTGGCTAAACTTAGCAAAGAGCAGCGTCCAAGCGTATTCATTGAACGAGCTGCTGGTATCCAAGGGGAAGATTATTGCTGTAAAACGTTCGGTAATGGTAATTTTGGCGAATTTGTTGAAACGGCAGGCGGGAATAACCTTGGTTCACAATGGTTTAGTATTGGAATGGGTGGGGAAATCAGTGAAGAACAATTGATTCACAGCAACCCTGATTATTATTTAATGACCGCAGCTGATTGGGATAGTACCCGTAAAGGTAGTGCTTCTGTGCCGTTAGGTTATACGGGGGATAAACAAAAGTCTTTAGCTCGCTTGAGTAAGCTAATGGATCGCCCTAAGTTTCGTTCATTATCTGCTTACAAAAACAAGCAAGTATTAGCGTTATACCAGCAATACTACGATACGCCATTTAACATTATTGCGGTGGAAGCGATTGCAAAATTTATCCACCCAGAGTTGTTTGCAGACCTTGACCCACAGGCAGATAGCGATTATTTACACCAGACCTTTACTGCCCTAGAGGGGGATGGTGTGTTTTGGGTTCAAGCGGAATAATTATCTTCTCATATAGCCCGCTTTAGTGGTGTTGGCAGTTAAAGCGGGCAAATTTATTGGTTAATTATATTATTTTTAAGTTTCGTTGAGCACGGGCAAAATGATTTTTGACGGGTATTCGCTAGAAATATGTAGGCTATTACAAGCTATTTTCCAGGTTCTATCACCCGCGATAGTTTTACCTGTATTTGTATTGAAGTCATATTTAGGGAAATTGCTACTAGAAATATCTAATCGGATACGATGTCCTTTTGCGAAACGGTTTGCACAGGCAAACGGCTTAATTTTTACTTCGACAATTTCATTTGGGGTTAATAATTCCTTCCGTTCATAACCATGCCGAAAACGACAACGGATGATGCCATCAGTAATATTCATGGCATAGCCTTGAGGGTAATCGGCACTGGGAGGGTAAACATCAATAAGTTTTGCAGTGAAATCTGTATCTAATGCATCACTGCTTATCCAAAGCGACACTTCAATTTCACCTGCTAAACAGACATCTGCTTGTAATTCTTCGGTTTCGAATACTAATACATCACAGCGGGCAGAAAGGGGTAAGTTATTATGCTTACTACCAAAAAACTTTGGTAATTCACATTGATTGAAAGCCCCACCCCAAAATATAGGCTGACCTGAGGTTAAGGCACCGCCAATGGTAGGCACTGGGTGCTTAGGGTCATAACAATAGGATATTGTGGTTGTTTTAGTGTAGGGCTGATGATGTAATTTGTTATCTGGCCACAGATAATACGCAGTTTTCTCAGTATTTGGCAAAGGCCACTGATGGTGGCTAAGCCATTTTCCCCCATGCTCTATACGTCCTTGTTGGTTGCGTTTACCACTTCCACCACCCATCATGAATATTGTTACTTCGTCACGATGGTTTTTGGCGCTCTTATCCTTTAAGTGAGTTTCAAACCAGTTTAAACGGCAAGATAACCAACTTTCACTAACATTGTGGTCAAATGCTGCGATATCACCAAACTCTGCGTCGCCACTATGCGTGATATTACGGTCACCATGTAGCCAAGGCCCCATGATCAATTTTTGCGGTGATTGTTTTTTGGTAACAAATGCATAGTAGTTATCTAATGTTGAACTGACATAGGCATCGTACCAGCTAGACATAAATAACACTGGGATATCCGGTATTTGGTCATAATAGCCTTCGGCATAAATGCCTATTTTCTGCCAATAATCGGAAAAACACTCTTCTTCCCATTGCTCAAATAAATATGATTCATATTCAGGAACATGTTTAAGCAATGTTTGTCCTTGATGCCATGGCATTGTCGTAAACCATTCATGGATATTTTCTTGTTCGAGTGCGGCTAAAATTTCGGGAGATTGTTGGGCGAGTGGGCTTAGTTTAGCTTGCTTAAACGCCCAAGTGGCTTGTTTGAGTTCAAAAGCCCCCCCTTGACGGATCCCGCATTGGTAGGCGTTGGCAAAACCGCCAGAATCCAGCACCATCGTCTGTAAACCTGGTGGATTTAAACACGCCATCGCTAATTGTGTATGAGCGGCATAAGAGAGACCCATTGAGCCTATTTTGCCATTACACCAGGGTTGTTCCATAATCCATTGTAATGTATCAAAACCATCTTCAGCTTCATTAATATATTTTGTGAACTTTCCTTCGGACTCATAACGTCCACGGCAATCCTGATACACGACAATAAAACCATGTTTATTGAAGTATTTCGCCATTTCTTGGCGTGTTATTTGCTGGCCTGATACCGTTTTTTCCGAACGAGAAGGTGCGGTTTTATCATAGGGGGTTCGCTCTATAATAACGGGAAAAGATGCAGTTGATTGAGTTTGTGGAAAGTAAATATCGGTTGATAGCATTATTCCATCACGCATTTCTATTCGGTAATTCTTCATATCCATCTTACTAATACCCTATGGTAACGGCGACGCTCAGTAAACCAATGCTGATTGCCATAAAAATGATAAAAAGCGGTAAAATATATTTTGCCCAGGTGGTCCAACTGACACCGGCTGTAGCTAAAAAGATCAATAACCCACTAGATGTTGGTGTGATCATATTGGTTAGCCCATTACCCATTAAAAATGCAAAAACCGTTGTTTGAGGGGAAACACCAGAAATTTCACCAACGGGGCCTAAAATTGGCATTGTGACAGCGGCTTGCCCAGAAGTAGATGGAATAGCAATGTCTAATAATAGTTGGGAAATAAACATGCTATATGATGAAACATAAGGACCGTGATTACCGACAAGCCCAACTAATTGATGAATAATGGTATCAAGAATTTTACCTTGAGAAAGAATAATTTCGACAGCAGTCGCTAACCCAATTAACACCCCTGCGATGAGGACTTTTTTCATTCCACTGACAAATGCATTAGCGGCGGCACTTGCGGTCAAACCACTACAACAAGTTAAAATGACACTTAAGAATAAATAGTAAGCAGATAAATCATTATTTTTCCAATGCCAGCGATTAGAGGCATAGACTAAAAATGCAACACCGATAGCTAAGACAATTAACATAAGTTTATGGCGATGGGTTAATTGTGTGGTTTGATTATGTTCTTCAACCACATAGTTTGTGAGTGTCGTTTTACGAATGCTATAGAAAACGAATAAAATACCGAGTGTAATAAAAATAAGGTACGCCGCAATTCGCATACTTAAACCACTAAACACGGGTAAACCAACAAGCGGTTGTGCGATAGAAAGTGCATATGGGTTGGTGATGGAGGCGAGGTATCCTACCTTAACCGCAATAGCTACAATGGCAAGCCCAATAAGTTCATTCAACCCAACGCGTTTCACTAAGGCTATAACCATGGGAATAACCAAAAGATACTCTTTGGCCAACCCCATAAAGGTACTTCCCATGGAAAATACAATCATTAAGAAAGGGATTAACAAGTAGATATTGCCTCGGGTAACATGGAGCAATCGCTCTAGCCCTGATTCTATAGCCCCTGTTTTATTGAGAATACCAAACATTCCTCCGATGAATAGCACCATATATATAAGTGGCGATTGCTTAACAATTCCTTCGGGGATCGCTTTAAATAGTTGAGGCAAACTGACAGGAGCGGCAGTACCTTCCTCCGATTTCTCAGTGCCTAATAATTGCTCTAACGTAATGTCTTTAGTGATAGTTTGGTAAGAATCAGGAATAACTTTCTTGCCATCACGCTCATATTGGCCTGAATTAACAAAATAAGTCATTAAAAAGGCAATGATAACTATAGTTAACATTACTAAAACCGGGTTCATTTGCCAGCCTGGTGGTGAAGATGGGCTTTGTATTGTGCTGTTTGTTGGTTGCATGATGTTGTCTCTTTTATTGTATTAATTATGAGTCGTAACCGAGCTGCCTCGATATACGTAAAGCAGACAGAAGCAGTTGTTCAGTCATATCTTGTTCTTTTTCATCAGAAAAACGGCTTAGAGGTAAGCTAATACTCAGTGAAGCAATGCATTCCCCATGTTGTGAAAAGATAGGTGCGGCGATCGCACCAATACCTGCGGTTAATTCACCCCGGGTAATTGCAAAACCTTGTGAGCGTATGGTTACAATAGATTTTTCAATAGAGGGGTTCTTTTCAATAAAATGTGCTTGAACATCTTTAGGTGAGTAAGCCAATAGCACTCTGCCTGAAGCCCCAGATCCTAACGGTCGGCGATTACCAGCTTCACTGCGCACTTGAAGTGATTGTCCTGATGGCTTATGAAGAACTTGTAAAATTTCATCGTTGTCACGTATACGCATTTGAATATTTTCATCAAAACGTTGACGTAGTTGCTCTGCTTCAACTTCTGCGACTTGGATATAGTTAATTTGTTGGCGAGCGCAATTCCCCAAGCTTAATAATTGATGGCCTAAATGATAAGTAACCGGATTTTCGTTTTTTTGTACGAAATGGCGATTTTCCAGTGTGCATAATAAGCGGTATACCTTGGATTTATTCATGCCAGATAAGCGTGCAAGTTCACTTAACCCAAGATTGTTTTTTTCACCTAATAGCATCAATAACAATAAAGCATCATCAACGGCAGTGACAATATTTTCTTTCATATCAACCTCGACTGGTTCATACAGTAAACCATTGGTTTATTTAATAAAATTAGCATGGAGAATAATAAAAAATGATTCAAGAGAGTTGTTAATAAATTGTGAGGTGAGTTAGGGTTTTAAAAAGGTATTTTTCAGTGATAAAAATGAAAGTGAAGTATTTTTAATATAAAACAATTGGTTATAGGAAATCTAAAATAAGAAAATTTTGATGACAACGCGAATAGAAATGATTGTAAATGGGAAGCTAATCGTCATTTATGGCGGTTATTTGGTTCACCTAGTGAAATTGATTCGTACACCAGCAATAAATAAAAGAACCTTCAGCGAAAAAATGCGTCACTTTTATTGATTTTTTAAGGGGAAAATTCGGAAATGGCAGAGGTTATCAAAAAAGCATCGAAGGCATTTCTTAAATAATGAGCCTTATGGCAGAATGAAATTCACTTTCTTTAATGGATAACAGAGATGAAACTCGCGCTAGTTGGTTCTGGAAAAATAATCATGTCGGCTCTTGATGCTTTAATACAGGTGCAGGGGATAGAGCTAGTTGCACTGTGTGTTCGGGCGGAAAGTATTGAAAAGGGGCAGGTTATTTGCCAACAATTTGGTATAGCAAAGTTGTATACTGATTATCAAGAACTCCTGCAAGACCCTGATGTTGAGGTGATATACATAGGTTTGCCAAATCATTTGCACTTTCAGTATACCTTTGATGCATTGATGGCCGACAAACATGTGGTATGCGAAAAACCGTTTACACCAAATTGGCAACAATTGCAGGTGTTAATTTCCATTTCACAGACTAGAGGGCTTTTTTTGTTTGAAGCCATTACGTCTATTCATACTCCTGAATTTCATTTTATCAAACAACATATTGATAAAATTGGTGAAATCAAAGTGATTCACGGTAATTACTCCCAATATTCAAGTCGATACAATGACTATTTACAAGGCCGTATTCATGCCGCTTTTGACCCACAGCAAGCAGGCGGTGCACTCTATGATATTAATCTATATAACATTTATTTGTTATCGGCCTTGATGGGAGCACCCGATAGTAGCCATTATATTTGTAATAAAGGGTTTAATGGAATTGATACATCAGGGATATTAACCGCCCATTTTGGGCGTTCAGTTACATCGTGCGTGGGAGCGAAAGATTCGGCGAGCCCTGGTTACTTTATTATTCAAGGTACCAAAGGGTATATTTGTATCAAGGGGGCTCCAAGTCTTTGCCAGTCAGTCGAGGTTTGCATTGACGGGGAAATATCCAGCGTATCTCGGGATACAACAATCAATCATATGGTCTATGAGTTTGCATTCTTTCGTGAGCAAATTGGCACTAAAAGCCATGCTAAATGTAATGAATTGCTTGAATTAGCATTAATTGTTTCAAAAATATTGCATCAATCACGGGACGATGTAGGGCTGGTATTTGAATCATAAATACATTGGCAGCGCTATGGCTGCCATAATTTGTCAATTTAAAATGAATATAAAGATGCTACTGATTTACCAAGCTTTTCAGCAAGCTCAGATGCCGCATATCTATCCATGATCACTTCGATATAGGCCGCATGGTTCGATAGCTCGGCTTGTTTAATCGCATTGTCTAATTCAATACAGTTGGTAACACGCTGACAATACCAATCTTTACAGCCTAATGCCGCGGGAAGCTGTGCATAATTCCACTGGGGTAAGTCGTTGTAATAGGCTTCAGGGTTTTTACACAAAAGCCGCTCAATTAAATAGCCGTCATTATTTAGGACAAAAATAATGGGTTTTAAGCCAAAACGGGCAAACTGGCTAATCTCTTGGGCAGTGAGTTGGTGAGAACCTTCTCCAGTTACTAAAATCACCCGTTTGTGTGGCTCAGCTATTGCTGCACCAAATGCAGCAGGAGTGGCCCAACCGATAGAGCCCCACAAGGTTTGGTTATGAAACTGTGCATTTTCAGGTAATAAAGCAAAACCTAACCCCATGGATGCAGTTCCCGTTTCTGCAATAATAATATCGTTCTTACGGAACATTTTTTCTAGGCGAGGGTACAAATATGAGGCAGTAATTTGGCCATTTTCACCTTGTTGTGGAGATCCTAAATCTTGGGCTTTGATCCCAACATGGTTCAGTGAGGGCACAAGTTCTTTTAATTTATGTAACACATCTTTCATCAATACATTTGGATAGATAGCAGAGCCCACTTTCACGCGGTCAGAAAGAATGTTAATACAGCTTTCAGGGGCAATAGCTGCCGTGAAGCTGCCGGAGTTGAAGTCCGTTAATACTGCACCGATCCCCATAACACAGTCACAACTCTCGACAAATTCTCTCACTTCAGGATTCATTAGTTTTCCGTTATAAATCCCCATATATCGAGAGTTAGATTCGCTTAAGACCCCTTTATCCATAAACATAGTGGCATAGGGTAGGCCAGTTTTCTGAATAATAGCCTCAACATCAGTCGTTAAGCCGAAACGTGCTGTTAAAATTCCAGGAATAATGCAGGCTTTTGTACTCGATGTGAGCTTTTCGACAATAGCTGTAACGGCAGCTGATAATGTCCTGCTATGACTTTTATTTATAGTGATAGTTTCAGATGTTTTATCTGCTTTAACTGGCATAACAGCGTAGTCAGAAGGGAAACCTAAATAAACGGGTCGAGATTTTTGTAAAGCGCTTGTAATTAAGCGCTCTGTCTCGGCAATACAGTTTTCAGGCGTTAAAATAGCGTGAGCACAGCTTAAGTGTTGGCTCATTTGATAAAATACATCGAAATCACCATTTCCTAGAGTGTGGTGAACTAAACGGTGGTTTTTTTGAACCCCACTTGCTGGCATACCAACAAGGTGAAAAATGGGAAGATGTTCGGCATAAGCGCCTGCAATACCATTTAAAGCACTAAGTTCGCCGACACCAAAAGTCGTCGATAATGCCGCTGCACCTTTCACGCGGGCGTAGCCATCTGCAGCATATGAAGCATTAAGTTCATTGCAGTTGCCAATCCAGCGCATATTTTCACTTTCACATACTGCATCTTCAATAGGGAATGCGTAGTCACCAGCAACACCAAAAATATCGTGAATACCGATTTGGTAAAGTCTGTCCAATACGTATTCGATAACCGTCTTATTCATCATGCTGATCTCCATTAATTGCTTAGCTAATAATTCTAAATTGAATTATTTTTATCGTTTATTGTGCTTTAAAGGAAATCACTTAAACTCATTCTATCTATAACTAAAAATCATAGGGGGTGGAATGGACATTCGTTCATTACGTTATTTTGTTGAAGTCGTACAGCTCAATGGTTTTAGTCGTGCGGCAGAAAGTTTATTTGTAACGCAACCGGCGATTAGCCGCAGTATTAAAAAATTAGAAGATGAGCTTGGTTATACCTTGCTGATTAGGGAAGTCGATGGCGTTAAATTAACGGAGGAAGGGGACATTTTATTGGCTCATGCGAAGCAAATTCTTTCACAGTTTAGCTGTATGAAGAAAGCGTTACAGGAAAGGTCGGGTCCTATATCTGGTGTGCTACCTGTTGGGCTACCTCCCGTGATAGCATCGACCTATTTTGCTGACATTATTATGGCTTTTAGCCAACGTTACCCACAGGTGGAACTGAAAATTCTTGAGTTAGGTACCCGAAAAATGCGTGAGGCAATGTTAAATGGTGAAGTTGAAACTGCCGCGGTGATGTTACCTTTTGCTGATGACCGCTTTGAAGTACACCCCTTTTCAACGGACCGATTAATGCTATTAGTCAGCAAACAACATCCACTCGCGATCCGTGAATTTGTTAAATTTAGTGAAATAGTCGATGAGCCTTTTATTTTCTTTTCTGATGATTTTCTAATTAATGAACTGGTTGTCAGTGCTTGCGGTGTTTATGGCAAAAAGCCCACTATTTCCGGACGCAGTAGCCATTTAGATTTGGTAACTGCCATGGTAAGAGCCGGGGTAGGGGTAACGCTACTGCCAGATAGTATGTGGCAGAATACCAGTTCAGTGGGATTATCCGTTATTCCAGTTATTGAGCCAATATTGGCTTACGATATTGCTTTAGCGACAGTAAAAAACCACCACCAAAGCCGTCGTGCCAAAGCATGGCATGATTTGGCGTTAACTATATTAAAGGCCAATAGGGCAAGATGAGGCAGTTAGTCCTGTATTGCTAAGTCTTGCATTAAACCACCCAAAAATATTCATTTATTAATGAATATTGCTAAGGTTTAAATATTTATCTTAATTAAAAATTTTCTTTAATAAACAGAATCTATTGAGATTATAAAATAATTACATAAGAAATTATTTTTGATTTAAATCACATATGCGGAATATTGTTCATACATTAATGAATTAAAGGCGCTATTGTTAAGCAAATAAAAATAAATTGTTTATTTTATTTGGCGGGGTGACAAATGAGCGCAGTAAAATATGATTATATTATTGTAGGTGCGGGTTCTGCCGGTTGTGTTCTTGCTGCTCGGTTGATCCAAGAAACGCAATCTAGAGTATTACTTATCGAAGCGGGCGATAGCGATAACCATTTGTTTATTCGTATGCCTGCAGGTGTAGCTAAAATTATCGCCCAAAAAAGCTGGCCTTATGAAACTGAGCCAGAGCCTCATGCTAATAACCGTAAAATGCAAATTGCCCAAGGGAAAGTATTGGGGGGAAGTAGTTCTGTCAATGGAATGATTTATATCCGAGGACAGAAACAAGATTATGATAATTGGGCTCTAAACTATGGTTGTGAAGGTTGGGGATATGCGGATGTATTGCCATGGTTTAAAAAAGCAGAGAACAATGAAAGCCTGACAGGGGAACATCATGGAACAGAAGGCCCACTTCCTGTCAGTGAAAATAGATATCGGCACCCATTATCAATGGCATTTATTCGTGCAGCACAAGAGCATGGTCTTCCTTATCTCAATGATCTTAATGGAGAAAGCCAGCAAGGAACAAGCTTTTACCAGACGACAACGCATAATGGAGAAAGAGCCAGTACATCAAGAACCTATTTAAAATCAGTGGAAAAGAATGATAAGTTGACATTAAAGCTTGGCACTCAAGTGAACCGTATTATAATTCGCGATGGCCGCGCTATTGGTGTTGCTTATCAAGGGAAAAATGGCCATGAAGTTGAGGCATTCGCTAGTTGCGAAGTATTGGTTTGTTCTGGTGCGATGGGCTCTGCAAAATTATTGATGCTGTCAGGAATCGGGCCAGAGGAGCACCTATCTTCGTTGGGGATTGATACTCATGTGAATCTGCCTGTTGGCCAAAATTTTCATGACCACCTACATATGTCAATTAACGTCACGACTAAGCAACCAATTAGCTTATTCGGCGCAGACCAAGGTCTAAATGCGATTAAACACGGGGTAGAGTGGATAGCATTTCGCAGTGGACTGCTCACCTCTAACGTTTTAGAAGGCGCTGCATTTAAAGACAGTTGCAGCCAAGGTCGTCCTGATGTACAAATTCATTTTTTACCTATTTTAGATAGTTGGGATGATGTTCCTGGCGAACCTCTACCCGCCGCCCACGGCTTTTCTTTAAAGGTCGGGTACCTGCAACCTAAGTCCCGTGGTGAAGTTTTATTGCGCAGCGCAGACCCACAAGCACCACTAAAGATACATGCTAATTATCTTGCGTCACCTGAAGATATGGAAGGTTGCAAACGGGCAGTTAAATTTGGACTGGAAGTATTGGATTGCCCTTCATTACAAGTATTAAGCAAAGAAGTTCTAATGCCGCCAGCGTCGGTGCGCCATGATGAAGCTCAACTTGAAGAGTTTGTCCGAAATTTTTGTAAAACGGTTTACCATCCTGTGGGAACTTGCCGTATGGGAACGGATACTACAACATCAGTGACTGACTTGCGGTTACGTGTACATGGTATTGAAAACTTACGTGTCGTGGACTGTTCTGTGATGCCTGAAATTCCAAGTGGAAACACAAATGCCCCAACGATCATGATTGCAGAACGCGCAGCAGCGATGATTATAGAAGATAGGAACGCAAATTAGCCTTGCGATAAGGTAATAATAGAAAAACAGCATAAAATCAAGGCAACCACCCAAGCTTTATGCTGTTTCAATAATCTTACGGTACTTAGAACGATCTAACATTAAGTTGTGGTGTTATATATTAAACCGTTATTTTGCTTTATTGATTTATAGTATTTTTATATTTAATGGTTTATTTTGTACTCGCAGTATATTCATTTAATTAAATCTATCAAATAAAATAGCGTACTTTTATTAAAGTTAAATAATTTTATACAAAAAATTTACTTCGCAATGACTACTATAAAGTGACATAAAGTCGTATTTCCTTTTTTTGGATAATATGCCAAAGAGCGTTATAGGTGAAGCTGACTTGATTGGCTTGGGATGATGTAGATAAACCTTACCTTCACGATAAAAATTTCGACCGTGCATAATCATTTGAAAGCTAAACAAACTATTACTGATATTCCACTTTCAATATTCCAGAAGCGGTAAATAAACCTAGTTCAATTTCTTTCCCTTCATGAAAAACTGGGGACACAGTTAATACTGGCTGTGCATAGTAAGTAAAATTACGATATTCATTAGGTAATAAAGGCGTATTATCTGCTTGAATTTTTAGACCTAAATTAGGGTTGGATGTTTCAACTAAATCAGTATTAAAGCCAGCACTAGAGCTTTCAAGCTTTAATTTAAGATTTGGATTACTGGATGATTTATTTCCGCAATCCAAATGATAGTCAATATTTTTTGTATAGCGTTCACTGGTAAACTTATTTAGATTTATTTCACCAAATGAGACCTCAATAGGTTGTCCAGGGCCATTTTCACCATATACATCACAAGTGCTTTCAATAACATCTACCTTAATTGTTAATGTATAGGTTTCTGCAATACAAAATCCACTAAAAAAAATAATTAGTGTGTTCGTGAGTATTGCAAATAGTAAAAGTAATCTTTCTTTTATTATTTGAATTAAGAATATCATAATTATTTATACTCCAATCAATAAATTAAATAATTTATTTTTATTAATTAATTACAACAGATAGAATAGCATTTCCAACCCTCGAACCTGGCTCAGGATTTCCCAATGCAGATAGAGTTGAGCTAATGGAGAATGGTAAGTTAGTATTTTTTTTAATCTCAGTTTGAACTAAATTATTTGACATACATTTTCCTGAGACACATACATCTAATTGGCTTTCTACACCATGTAATAAATCAATTTTATTTTCAGGTAAAAATTGGAATGTGGCGCTCATATCGCCAGTGCATGATATACTTCCGTCAATTTTTGCAATATTTCCATTTATATTATTTGAATTGACATTACCATGAGATATAGTTAATGGCATAGATACATTGCAAGAAGGCAATACAGGGATTTCAGGGACATTAACTGAACAGGTTGTTCCTACAGTTTTGTCATTCACAATTATTTGTAAACAGGTATCGGCATAACCTGTTGCAGATGCAGAATAATCGAAGAAATTGATATAACTAACATTAAACTGCCCAAATTTCACGCCAAAATCAGGTAGCACCTCACTACAGTGCTTTGGTGTGTTTCGTGTGACTGAATAGTATTTAGCTAAACCTTGATTATATATACTACTAAACCCAGATAGTAGAGTAATATCTGGTGTTGACATAGCGTATATAGAGCCTGTCGATGAGCGACCAGTTGCAATAACTGTAATATTACACTCAGTATTTGTGCTGTTTTTGATCTCATCTGGAATATACAAAAAATAAGGACCTAACGTTTTTGGTATAACATTGTATGCATCACTAATTAGTGGATGCTTTATACTTGTTGTATATATACTGTTAGGATTTAATGGGCTTGCGTTAGCTTTACTATTAATTATGAATAGTAAAGCTAGCATCAATATTTTTATAAGATAAATGTTTTTATTTTTTAGCATTACGCTATTACCTATCAATTTTTATAAATTATTATTGCGATGCTATGACGTTAATCATATAGCATTTCAAAAGCAATTAATGCAGAAAAAGCACCAGGTATGAGTGGGCCGGACGTTCGGATAGCTGAGACATAATAAGTTAAGTTATTTTGGCCTGATGCAATTAACGTTGGGTTACTTTCTTTACCTATTGGTAATATTTTCCCTGCTGAATTTGCTACTTGCAACCCAAAGCCGTATGCTCCATTGACTCGAATAATATTCGAATATTCAGGTTCACTTACTGCTAAAAATTTAACTTTGACCGCAGGCTGTGTGCTACTCCATACCGTTTTTCCAGTTTGGAAATTTTGAAGCTCACTTTGAACTTGCAGGCAATTTAACAACTCAATTTGGAATGGAATAGGCTGCATCACTTGCTCAGAAGAATTTAAATCACTGAATGATATATTTCCTAGTGAAATTGATTGGTTACTAGATTTCATGGCTAATTCGCATGGGTTTTCAGTTAAAGAACCTGAAACATGAATGACTCCATGCTGGCCATCAACCTCCCAACCATCTGTAGGCCTAAACAGATTATTATTGTCAGCAGTTGCCGGCAATACTGTGGCTAAGCAAAGTGAAATGACCACATGTTTTGAACGTAGCCAGTGGTATATTCTTAAGCTCATAAATATGTCCTCATTTAGCTTTATATTCCTTTGCTATTTATTTAATGATCTTTTTTAGTAACAGAGCAGATTGTATTTTTACAATCAAAGGCTAATTTTGGACGACCACCATAGTCATTAATATAAGTAATTACAGGGGTGTTACCTAGTTGCTCATTTGTCATTCCAATATTGATTTCACTAAAGGGTGAAATCATAATTGGAGTAAATTCTTTTGCATCTGTATTTTCATGAGCCCCTGCATTAATTATTGTGATATAATAAGGTGTTGGGTTTTTAACAAAAACAACACTTCCTTTTCTCTCAAGCTGCATTTTTTCTTGCCATGGTGCACTGTTTTGCTGTGGTGCAATTGCTTCTGGACGGTAAAATAATTTTATTTTTGTTTGTAATGCAATCTGTAAAGTATTTGGTTTATCACTCTTCGGTGGGATCTCTCGCATATTAAAATAAAATAATGATTCTCTATCCTGAGGTAAATTTTTTATATCAGGTAAAGCTTCAATTTTCATTTGGCTAGATTTCCCTGGTTCTAATCGTTGAACCGGTGGTAATACAATCAATGGTGATGTTATTTTTTTACTTTCTTCATTTTCAATCCAACCTTGAGCAAGATAAGGAAGTTGCTTATTATTATTGTTAATATTTAAAGAGATTGACTTGTTCTCTCCATCAAAGATAACTCTTGTTCTATCTAATGATACTGCAGCCTCTGAAAAACCACTTAGGGCTAATGACCCTAAAAAAACATTTGTTAATATTTTTTTGATATTCACTTGGTTATTACCTTTATACATTAATTTCATCTATTTAAATTAAATAATTATTTGTTTGTTTTTTACTGCCTAGTTACAAGGAAGTAATAAATTGTCTTGAATTTCTTGATTCATTAATTCAGAGGGAAAAATTATTTCACATGACATATTTTTACCCCATGTGACATTCATTATTTCTGAAGGATGAACACCGCTTATATAAGTATTACCTAAATCACCTACAATCCCTACGTTTTGCTTTTTATGATTTGTTACTTGAGCTCCTAATGGTGGATGAGTACCATCAGTAAGTACGATAACAGCCATAATTTTCTGACCTGAAATAACCGAAAATGAACGGTATCCAACAGCACCTTCAGTTAATGTTGCTTGAATAACAGATTGTTGGGCATCAATATCATCAGGTAGCTTATTTAAATCAATTTGCGCTTTATTTCGATAGTAGCTACTGACATCTGAAATAACTGCTTTCCCAAATCGGTTTGATTCAACAGGAACACCAATACCACGAATCGTAATATTTGGAACATCATCAGTATCAACTAATATACGTGCTCCCCCGAGATTATTTATTCTATGTGCAACCGTACCTTTTCCTGTTAAGGTCAAGCCACCTGAAGTGGAAAGGCCAAAAGCACTATATTGGTTATTTATATGATTCGCATTGGCTGACCAACGAGCATTGTCCCCTTGATGTGAAATAAAAGCACTTGCGGTTCCTCCTTTTCGATTTGCACCTGCACTTACCTGATAATTTGTTCTATCATCCAATCGGTCATAATAAGAAACACGATTAGTCGTATCATAGCGGCTTGTATTCATCGAATAACCAACATTTGCCCCATTACTTAGTGGGAAAGATAATGATACATAAGCGCTATCATCGGTCACACCGTTATAAAAACTACGATTTGCAGATAAGCTAATACTCATATTTTTTATTGGACCGATATCCATATATTTCGATAGCATTAAACTGTAATAATCATTATCTTTTTTATCCCAATACGTCTGATGGTTATAATTTAAATATAATGATAACCCTATATCCTGGAAATTCTTATTTACAGATATAGTGTATAGCTCTTTGCTTCCATAATTGCGTAGCCCTGTTCGTTGGGTATTTAAGAAATCACTCATGCTCATATAACTTCGTTCTGAAAAACGATAACCTGCAAATTGTATCTGGCTATCGAACTCTTCAAATCGTTTAGAATAGTTAACTCGGTATGAGCTCCCACTTAATGTCCCTTCACCGGATAAACGGGCGATAGACTGAGTAACATCAAATGAAAGTGCACCAAATGCGAGTAAATCCCGTCCAAATCCCATTGATAGCGCATTATAATTTTGGCTATTCAAACTACCGCCAATTAAAGACCAACCATTACTAATACCCCAAGAAAATTCACCTGTAATGAAATTTTCCCCTTCACTTTGGCGCTCGGTATTCGTTGGCTGGCCGAGCGCAAATTTATATTGAACTTGCCCAGGTCTTGTTAAATATGGCAAATTTGCGGTATCAACTTGAAACTCTTGAATTGAACCATCTTGCTCTTTAATGGCAACATTTAAAGTTCCTGTTATGGCATCACTTAAATTTTGGATACGAAAGGGACCCGGCGCAACTTGTGTTTCATACAGTATCCGTCCTTGTTGCATGACCGTCACTGTAGCATTACTTTGTGCTATCCCTGTTATTTCAGGGGCATATCCTCGCAAGTTTGGTGGCATCATGCTTAATTCAGATTGCAAGCTTGCACCAATAAATCTAAAGCCATCAAAAATATTTGAAACCAAATAGTCTTCACCCAGTACGAGTTTAGCCTTTAATTCAGATAGAGCTCGGTATGCATAAAAACGGTTCCATGTGAAATCAGATTGGTCACGTCCTTGGCTTCCTGTTGTATGGTTATAGCGGCTTTGCCAATCAGCTCTAAACCGCCAAGCACCTAAATTGATACCTGCAACACCATTACTATTTACTGAGGATGAATTTGCTCCTCCATTATAGGAATTAGTGGCATTAGCATTCACATTATAATCAATAAGTAATGCTGATATTCCATTGTCCCAGCGAGAAGGGGGATCCCAGTTTTCTGATGTGTACTCTAGGTACGCTTGTGGAATACTGACATATAGAGATGACGTAGCTAAATCACCGCGCAGCAATAATCCTGGCAAGCTGTTTTCATTAAGGCATTGCCCTTCATGCCACCATGTTAATTTTTTTTGCGACTCAGAAGTAAGCCCGAGTAGCTTAACTATTTCTGGAGATAAACAAGGCTGACTATTATCAGGATCATACTCACCAGAATAATAGGGGATGCTAATGTCAGATATTTGTTCGTTATTGATTTTTAGCGTAAAGTTATAAACTCCGGGCATAATATAACCCGCACGAGAGAATTGGTTTAAATCAATGTTATTTTTGTCTTCTAAATCTAAAACATCAGTATTGAATTCAATATGATTATCTGCATTGATAGTTAAAGTCACACAACTGATTGTTAATCCAATAAGAATACTTAACCATTTTAATTTTGGTGTATAAATAGGTAACGAAGACATAAAACATTCCTAAAATCTAACAATAATTTATTTATTATTTAGTAATAATCTAGTTTAAAACGCAGTGATGTTTGATACTGCCCAGCACGTAAAGGTGTTTTATCTGAAATAACTTTTAACTGATAATTCAAAATATATTTCCCAGCTTTTATATCGTTCGGTAGTGTTTTTTTTCCTGGGTAAATATGTACGCCTTTCGAATCAGTTAATAATAGTGCTATACCTTGTGCTGACCCCGATACTGAAAAAAAATCCCCATTAACAGGCCCATCAAATGAAACTTCAAATGTTTTCCATGGTTCACCTGTATAAGATGTTAGTTTGCAACCAATTAATGTAATAAAAAAATCATGTGCTTGTCCTTGTCCTTTTTGCTGTATTAATGATAGTGGTAAAATTCCCATGTCAATGGATTGTTCATAAGAACCAGTATCAATACTACATGCCGTATCCATAATGCTACCTTGTATTATCAGATCCATTGAGTTATTTGCAGAAGCATTTTTAAAAAAGGGTAATAGTAAAAAAAAACACAATGATAAAATAACTTCTTTTTTCTTTGTTATCATATTATAACCATTAAAATATACACCACGAGGTCTATCAACCCCGTGGTGAGATAGCATCTTATAAAAATTTATTTAATTATATGCTAATGTAAAATTAGTAACTGCTTGGAATTTCCCTGGTGTTACTGGAATAACTTTGCTTTGCGCATCAACTAACTGAAGTCCAATTAATGATGCTTGGAATTTTAATGTGTTATTCCCTTCAACATAATTTTGTTTTGCGCCAGAGTTAACTTTAATTTGAGTACCCGATGAATTCATGATCTTCACTGCGGCACCAGTAGCATCACCTGTAATCTGTAAATAACCTGTATCTTTCCCCGCTTCAGTTCCCTTGAAAGTTACCGCAACTTGATTATCACCTTTTAGGTTACAGCCTTCTAATTTAATCTGAAATGGTTGTGCTGATGATTCACCACCGTTATCTAAAGTCACATTAGATACTTGGCCTAATGGAACTTCTTGATTCTCTTCACCAGGAGCAATAGAGCATGGCGCTTCAATAATAGAACCAGAAAATGTTACCGTTCCACTCCCTGCATCAACAGCTAAAGCAGATGTACTCATTAAACCAGAAATCATAGTTGCTAAAATAATTTTTTTCATTTTTTCCTCAAACGATAAGTATAGATATACATATAAATATTTATATGCATTTTTTTAATAAAAAAATATTTAAATAAAATATATTTAAATGGACTAATAAAAATAAATTGTATCAGATGCTGATATCTTATTTTTTAAAGAAATTACATCATCCGAAGGGGATTTTTGAACTTCAGCAATAATAAGCTTAATGACTCTTTCAAATGGACAATCGAGTGCTACGCTTAAATTAAATAACATATCAATACTAATTTTATTTATTCCACGTTCATAACGTGACATTTGTTGCTGTGAAACATTTACTTGTTTTGCTAGTTCACAAGCAGAAATACCATTCTCTTTACGTATTTTTCTTATAACTAATCCACAGTAAATAGAAAATAGATTATCTTGTGTTTCATATTTGGATATGACTCTATTAACTTTACTCATAATTAATAACAAGGTCTCAGTTTAATAATTTATAATTTGTTGTGCTCTTATATATTCCCTTTAAGTGCTTACAATTATAATGAGTAGTATTTTTTAAATCAAACCACGAAAAAGAATAGAGTCTATTTAATTGGCTATATTTACACTTTTTACAATTCAGTTGTTTTTCTTATCTAACAATAAGTTATAAACATTTAAAGTTTTTAACAATTTTTTTAAAATCAAATTTAGAAGTTAGCTTGTTAGTTTATTAGGCTTGGTTTGACATAAAAAAAAGTATTTTTATCTGAAATTAACAAATTTTAATAAATCCTCTTAGATTGTAACAAAATAACTTGATTTCAATCAAAAACACACACATAAGGAGTGATTATGTAATTTGAAAAACGAAAGACTTTAGAAAAAAGACAGTAAAATCAAGTGATTAATTAATACTCTCATTTGGAGTAAAAATCTACAAAAAAATACAATTAAATCATTATAGTAGCTAGCAGAGATGATGTGTGGCTTCTTATCATTACATCAATAGCCTTACTTATCTAAATATTTATACCTCCATAGCCGAGACACTATAGGGTTCTATCTGCTTAAATTTTTTGTTACGGGCTCTTCTAGCTTACTTTATATCTAGTAAGAGAGTTACTGCAGAGTAGTAAACAAGTACGGATATGTGTCGTTTTTTACCATAATGTTTTATTTTAAGATATGACTTAGGGCGGTCATTAGTCTGATATTTTTTAACTTGGCTTTGTTAGCCTGTAAATTCAAATTGTTATGAAAGTAAGCTAGATTCTATTTATTTAGAAAGAGAAGGAGAACCAATAGTGAGTTTTTATGATATAACAGGAGGGAAAACAGCATAGTATTATATTTATAAATTAAATATTATGCTGTTTTTTTGATTAATGATACTTTTTAGTTGGGTGCAAATCTAAAATATAGGCTTACACATTAAGCACTAACTTAGGGTGTATTTATTTGATTTTTATTGATTTAATTTTGTGTTATTGATTTTGTACTCAGCGGTGTACTCATTTAGAACAAGGTGTCTGATAAAATAGCGTATTATTGTTAAAATTAAACAATTCCATACAATAAATTTACTTCGCAATGACTATTATAAAGTGGCATAAAGTTATATTTTCCTTTTTTGATAATATGCTAAAGAGCGTTATAGGTAAAGTTAACTTGATTAGCTTGCTATCTATTGATACGGATATTACCAGTCAATGCTTTTCGTCTGACGCTTTGGACAAGCTGCCGAACTGGTGAAGTGTGCGCAATGGCTTGGGATGATGTGGATCTTGAAAAAGGAACTATTCATTTGAAAGAAACCAAGACAGGAATTGAACGATATGTGCAATTACCCGAGCAAGCAGTCACCTACTTGAAATCAATGCGCATGAACTCCGATAAATATCTTTTCCCATCTCAAGTAACCAAGTTGCCGATTCAACAAAAATATCTAACAGAATGTGCGTGACGTTTACGCAAAGAAGGCAAGATGCTAGATATCCCTGATTGGTCACCTCATGATTTACGTCGAACAGTACGTACTGGGTTGGCTAAATTAGGTTGCCCTAATGAAGTGGGGGAGGCGATACTTGGGCATTCACGTAGTGGTATCGAAGGAACGTATGATTTATGTGGTTATGAGAGTGAATGCAAGGTGTGATTGCAGAGGTGGGCGGATCATATGGGGGGATTACCGGAGTACCCATTTAAATACAAGTGCTAAGTATAATTCTATTGATCCTACCTGTATTAAGTGGACACGTTTAAAACGTACAACTAAACATATAACTATAATAATAAGACAGTGAAAATAAGAACGTTAATTTAGGTTATGGTTAAAAGCACCTTGTTCCTTTATCCTACATAAAGGAATAATTGTTGGTTATTGATAGGAAGGGAAATTTGATGGGTAAGAAAAGATACAAATCTAAATATGATGTAGTTGAAACATTAAAGCAACAAATATTTCCGTTAGAATATGAGGAGTTAATACAGGATTTGTATGATAAAGCTTGTAGGGGGTCTAGTCAGCTTTGGGATAAAATCACAAATGTCGATGATTTAATTCATGATTTGCAGTTAAAAAAAGATTTCTATGCTTCAGCTAATAAAGGCATGAACGAAGCACAAGATTGTATTATTTCCATTATTCAAGGTAGTGATAAGATTGATTACCCACAAGAGCTTTTGCTCCGAGGGATTGCTGACGCAATTGCTTGGCAGTTATTAGGTCAACAACTATGTTATGGAAGAAGATTTTTTAAGGCTGTAAAGCAGCCTGATCTATATAATTGCAATTTTGATTCTGTTGTTTTTGCTGTGAAAGAGCTGCGTAAAGATAAACCTGATTTAGTACCATTAATATCAGATCTAACATCATTCATTCAAGTTGGCGATTTATTAATGTTTGAGCCTGAGAAAGGTATCAGGTTATGTGAAGTTAAAGAAGGAGAAATGAATTCTAAAATAGGAGAATTCATGAACTTTTATATTAGCTCACGTTGCGACAGATCTTTATTTTACTTCACTAAAAAAGAAGGTACTAACGCTCTGAAGCAGCTTCAAAGAATGTTTAGACAAGCAAGTAGAATGTCACATGTTTCTAAAGTTCTTTCAACAGGTATAGGTGTAGATCCAGATACTCAAGATAAAATATATATACCAGAACAATTCTTTGAGATAACCACATGGGATGATCGGCTTGAAAGCGCATTAGAAAAATCAGATGAAGAAAGTTACGTTATTGATGTAATAGATAATTGTTTATTTTTGGGGATCTACTCATCCGAGCATATGCGGAAGGGGGGGCATATAGCATTTAATCTTTGGTTTGACGGTTGCGGTGGCTCATCAGATTGTCCTAGGGTTAGTTTATTAGATTGTATGAAAATACCACTTGCTTTACCTATATTTAGTCGTTGCATACCGGACAAATATAAATTTGATATTTTATTTGGCCGAAAGCATGTCTGTATGGGGATATCTATTGATGGACTAATCAACGAGTGTAGAAAAGAAGGATTACAGGTAAGATTTGCAACTAAAAAAGAAAGGGGACGTCTAGATAATACAAGTAACAAGCCTTTTAAATATAAAGGAGAAGTAATTTTCATTGGTAATGCTAAAGCAGAGTTTGCAATAATGGATGGTTTTTTTTTAAGGGTATTATTTCATGGTCAGAGAGCAGTTTCATTAATTAAAGTGATGCTAGATTCAGCTGAAGAGGCTAATATTATTTAGTTATCGATTGTAAATTTAAATTGTTAGGGTTAAGTTTAAAAAATATAAATAAATCGTTATATGAAATAGCGTTTTATTTAATGACCGACTAAACGGTCATTTTTTTATTTTTTGTAATGAAAAATGAATTTATTGGTGCTATTCATTAGGGGATTTGAATTGCTCAAAATCAACACCAAAGTGATTTTTAAATATTAGGCTGTATGATTGATACAATTCATCATATGAGTATTTACCATTAATCTCTTTAATGAAATCAATCTTGAAATCACCGTCATTATTTATCCATTGGCGAGTTAAATTTGAGATAATATTCATTAGAGTAAAACTATCTTTCATTTTTTCTAAATTATTCTCATTGATATTGTCTATTGATGCAGCATAAACATCTAAATCTTTTTGATTTATAAATGGTGCTTTGTATTTTTCTGTTAATTTTCTATATTCATCATTTACATTTTTTCCTGCACTACAAGCTCCAGTCCAACAAAAAAATTCAGGGCTATTTAGCTTATCCTGACTAAATGTAATGAATTTTGAAAATAAAAATCTAACTTGGTAAAATTCATCTTTAAAAGAATAATCAATTTCCTCATCTATTATTTCAGATATTTTTTTATTCTCATTCTTCCAGTTAATTATTTTGTTGAGGAAAAAGTTAGGTTTTGGATAGCATAGATTCTCGCATAGTAGTGAGGTTATTCTATCATATTCATCTTTCGAATAATCTTTAATACTTATATTTTCATTTGAATTAATGAGATTTTTTACTTCATTACATAAATCATAAAATCTAATACCAGGGATAGCATCAAAAAAAAACGAATCATCATGCTCTATTTCTAATGGAAATGCGGTGGAGGGGTTAATTGCTAGGTCACATACAATCAAAAAAATGGCTATGATTGAATCACCGAAATCTTCTGGGAAGTCATGCTCAATTATTTTTAGATAAAGCTCAAATGCATCTCCATATATTCCAGATAGCAAATCTTTATCTTTAAAATATTCTATATTGAATAAGTTTTTATTTGAAAAATATAATAATTGAAGCTGAAGAAATCTAGCTTGACCTTCATAAATTTGCTTTACCCCTAAAGGAGGGATTACTTTATTATTTTCTTTAAATGCATTGAATTCAACATAAGGGGATCCTTGTTGGCTGGATATTAGTTTTTTTAAACTTTCAATCTTATTATTAATTTTAAATTTATCTTTATCATCGAAAAAATAAGATAGCTGGTCTAGTAAGTTTATATAAGTATACGCTGTTGCATGACCGTAACTTAAATAGAATTCTTCATGCATTTCCTGAGTTATTATTTTTGGATTTATTACTAGATTTTTATAATGAAGCATGTCATAGAAATTATTGAAAACATTATTCAAATTAATGAATAATTCATCTGTTGGGGTGTTGGTCTTCACATTATTATAATAATATTGCTTTAATGATTTTATTGGACCGATCTCTTTTAAAACTATTTTAAGGGATTGTTCGATAGCTGTGTACTGAAAGGGCATTATCAGGCTTAAAATGAACCCTGATGTTGAACCTATATGTTGTCGCCAATGTATTGTTTCATGAAAATAAGTCGAATATGCACGTAATGTATCTACATCTATGTTTGAAAAACTAAGATTTCCTGTTTCTAAATTTTCTAGTTTATCATGAATAAAATAAGCTAACCTTATAGTAAAATCCTCTGTATTATAAGTTCCTAATGCATTATTATAAGTGTTGCTCTCTTCGTTGGTCGAATAATTTTTATAAATATCATTTGATTCCAATAAATTATCCATTTCAGTTCCTTTCTTTTATATCATTAATACATTAATGGTATTTCATGTTTATATATTATACAACATAAAATCTTCTTTTCATTGGGAAGAGTCTTACGGTATTCTTGTTCGATTAAGATATCCCACTGGCTGGATATTCTAGTATGTCCATATTTGTAAAAATATTACACTTATATAATAACTAATGACTCTTCCAATAAATCAAATACCGTAAATAATCCCCACCATCCTCTTGCAGCCCATGTACAAACGGTTTCATGCTTCTATGGGGTAAATCAGGCCACTCGCCAATCCCTCTTGGCTGATGAATATTTTCCTCACATAGGCTTTCCCATCCTGCTTCATTTGGCACCCATAAACCTTGCCATTCTTCTTGTGCTATTCGAGGCAGCTTCCAGCAGGGTTGATAACTAATGCGCCCATGCTGCCGTAGTACATCCAATGGGGTTTCAGGACGAAGTGTGGCAAGAAAACGGTAAGAACTGGCGTTGTTGCGAAGAGTATCCTGATAAATGTCATCGCTGTGCGTATCAATTAGGTATTCAAACGGTGAAACAGATTTCAAGATATTGGCTGTACCGCCCTCAATCTCGATTTCTTCGACCCAGACCACAATACGCTGCCAGACGATAGCTTGAATTAAGCAACGGTATTCTAGGGATTGCGTATCTAGTGGTGAATCAATGAATAACGGTGTCTGTGCTGTCTCAATAGGTGCTGCAAAGGCTGATGCATCAAAAGATTGGTAGTGAGTTGGGTATCCCTGCACTTCACGATAATCATACTGATTCAAAGGCGTAACCACACCCAAATATTCAAGTTGATAAATAATGCGCTCAGCACGGTGAAATCCTATCCGAAAATGGCGCTGTAAACGTCTCGGTGAGGCTCTGTTAATGAGAATGACATAATCAATAGCTTTAACTGTCAATGGGTCATAGCTGCTGTCTAGCGTGTTGTGGTGAGATAACTGCATAGTGCCTCTGAGTCAGTGACGAAAATACAGTTATTAAAATAACAAAAGGTATTAAAAGATACTAATCTAATTCTTCCTGTTTCATTGTGAGTGCATTTTTTAATAACGCTTTTCTTTTCTCAACTGACAGTGATTTGTAGATTTCAAGTAAAAGGTTAAGATCTGCACTTTCAGAAGATAGTGTGTTTTGCTTGATGAGCTCTTTTTCATCCGTGTTTAGGATCACCTTAAATGCATCAATATGATAGAGGTCGCCGCGCTTATTAGGGTTTTTCTTGCGAAAGTGGGGATGAAGAGCTGTGATTGACTCTAGACGGACTCTAACGCCTTTCGCGGTGGTAGGGATATCCATCTCTTTATATTCAGGGTAACGTGTTGGATCGTCAGCTTTTTCTTTTCCTATAGCAGCTAGCTCCCCACTGGTAAACCAGAGCTTGGGCGCATTATCCATTTCAGTTAATTGTTTTTTATCAGTCATGATTTTTATAAATCCCATATATATCAAAAGGATAAAATAACCGCACTAGAAAGATGTTAAAATCATAAAGATATCTATTGATAATTCCCTTTAATTGGTTTTTAATAGACGAGGAATTAAACAGTGGAGTTATTACTATGTCTAACCCTGTAGCATCTCAAAAAAAGCCCCGAAAAGGAAGCGTTGCGGATTGGCACCGTGCGGATATTGTGGCGGCTTTGCATAAAAAAGGGGTCACACTAGCGCAATTATCTCGTGAGCATGGTCTTTCTTCTCGGACGTTAAATAATGCGCTAGAGCGAGCGTACCCAAGAGCTGAACAGATCATTGCGGATGTGATTGGCACGGTTCCTGAAACAATATGGCCGAGTCGTTACATCAACAAGCCACCCTCTAATAATCATGGACGGTCATTGAAATAGCCTAAATATTTACCCTTGCCTATCGGTAAGGCATTGCACCCATTCTGGCGCCAACATCATGGAAAAAAAAACTTAATTCATTTAATTGAAGGAACAGTCATGTCTATCAAAAATAAATTGCAAAAAATCCGAGAAGAAAACGAAGTAAAAGGATTAAATGATCCGGCTTTATTTAAACAGCGTTTGCTCAACGGTGGCTTTGGATTAGCTAAAACCTTTTGGCTATTTTGGTTTTTACCGATTTTATTCTTAAATATCGTTGAATTTTTTATTACTAAAAAGGTGACATTGAATAAAGTGGAAGCATTGATTCTCATTTGGGATGTTTGCTGTTTTTACTTTATCGTGAAAATACCGAATCGCCGTGCTTGGTATTACGTGGCGTTGGTTGTGATTGCACTCGATATATTAGCAGGAATAACCGTGAATTTTCTGCTATAAGGTGACAATGTAAAAATGAAACTTAGCCAATGGATGAAATCAAGCATATTAACTGCGATGGTTGGTTTAACGGGATGCAATGAGAGTACCGTTAATTGTAATAGTGATGGTGCAAAAGCATTAGCGTTACAAGTGGTCAATCAACATGTCGGTTGGGCAATGTATGAGCAGCTTGAGAATGTGCGAACGCAACGTCAAAATACACAACGAGGCGTTTATCTCTGTGCTGCCGAAGCAACGGGAGAAGCAGGCTCTGTCACGGTAATTTATTCCGTGCAGCTCACGGATGATAAAAAAAGTTTTGTTGTTACGTTACTCAACGGTTAATTACTATGCCAGCCTATTATTAGGTTGGCATTTTACCATTTGACGTTTCTATTATTTCATTCACTTTCCACATCAATATTCCCCCGCCATAAAAAAATCATCAACGTTGTTTAATCACGCCAAAGGGAACAATTGAGATAAAAAGTCATCTAAAGACTGATTTTTAATATCGCATGGTGGAAGTGGTTTAAATAAGCCCTCAAACTGATAGTCGAGGGCTAAGTGAAAAGGTTAGAAACTGTATCTTATCCCCACAGTGCCACTGTACGGTGTTTCAAGCTTGTTGCCTTTGGCATAATTAAATTCACCATACATGTCCAGATCTTTAACAATGTTTGTATTCATACCAATACCATATTTCCCCGTTAAGCCAGACATATCATTGGTAAAGCGTTCGGTATTATTGATAGTGACATCATTATTTTTGATAAACTCTTGGCTTGCCGCCAGACGAATATAAGGTTTTGCATTACCGCCATTAGGTAGTGTAAATTCTTTACCCAATGTTGTACCTATCTCAGCTTTTAAAGAGCGGGTTGCATTCGCATTAACATGAAGATCATTATCAAACGTGTAGTGTGTTTTTTGTCCTTGGAATCCAGCGAGTTGAACATAAGGTTCAATTTGGTACGTATTGATATTAATATGTTTCCCTCCTTCAAGAGAGAATCCAATTCCATTGGTCGCATCATTGGCTTTCGATGTACCTTGATTGAAGCGTGCATTATTCTCACTAAAGAATCGATTTCCTTTGAGTACGCCATCGACGTAGTAGCCGCTATTGTGTAACCATGTCGCATAGAGGCCTAAACTGTAACTTTTGACTTGTCCGTCGCTGCTTGCTGCATCAAGAGATGAGTAGGAATAACCGAACTGACTGCCGAGGAACAGTTTTCCATTAGTTACATCAAGCTGTCGATCGCCGCCGAGGACAAACCCGTTCATGTCCTGTTTGTAGCTTGTCTGGTTATTATTAACGCGGTTACGGGCAGTTATGTATTTCAGCCACACACCATTTTGTTCAGAATCTGCGTGGAGTTCGCCTAGGCGGTTGCGTAAGACGGATAATTCGCTCGCCCAAATTGTTGGTGTGACGTTTGCGAGCATCATGGCATTGCTCGAAGATGCCGATAAATTGCCGCTGCGTTGGAGCCGCCAGTCATCGCCATCTTGGTAAAGCGAATAGTTGTAAGCGCCAATATCAGTATCACCAGAGAACGTATGAGCATCACTGCCTTTTGCTTCAATGAAACTTGAATCTAACGCCGATGTGTTTATTTCTTTACCTTGACTGTTAATATTGACATTAAAATGCCCGTCAATAGCGTCAGTCACTTGTAATGTGTCATGCTCTCCCGATGTGGCATCTATACGCAGAGTAATGTTGTTATTGTCACCTTCACCTTTCAGTTCTTTCACGGTAAGATGCCCCGCATTGAACTCTGGTGTGTTACGGCGATAAGAGGCTTGTGAAACAGACGCCCCCTCAAATTGAATATTGGCATCATACAACTCAATGATTTCCGCAGATACATCCCCTGAGACGGTCAATGTTCCTTGCTGATTAAAGACGTTGCTACCAGTGAGTGTGGCATTTTGAACTTTAGTTTCTCCTCCAACGGTCGTTATATTTTCAAGAATAGCGCCATTTTCAGCCCATAGGGTGCCGCCTTCATTGACGGCCACATCGGTTGCTTTTGTATCCTTATCAAGCGCCAGTATGCCATCTTTATTAATTGTTACACCATTAGCTGTAGTTATGCCTGCATTCGTCCTAAACTCGTTGTTATCGAGGTCGTTATCCACTGAAAGTTCTAGACGCCCTCCGGCATTGATGGTTGTATCCGTGACGATAGCTCCTTCTGACGCACTCAGAACGCCACCATTGTTAATATGGGTGTTCTTAGCTGAACTACCATTACCGATAACAGAAATATAGGCTTCATCGGTTTTTAACCCATCAACGGCATCATTAGAGCCTACTGTTGAATTAGTGATTGCGCCCCCGTTGTTAACTTCTAATACACCGTGATAATTGACTTTTGATTGGTCGGCTGTACCACCGTCGACCTTTTGGATCCCACCTGCATTGATGATGGTGCCCGTCGCCGTGCCATAAACCCATTCTGTCGCTGAATCATACCGACTTCCATCATCAAATGACGCCCCTGAACCGGTTGGATTTTTCTGTCCTGTTAAAACGGTATTATTTGATTCACCGTTTACTCGTAAATTGCCATTTTCCTTAACGGTCATATTTGACACTGTTTCCCCAGCCTCAACGGTGCAATTATCGGTCACTGTTGTGCCATTGACACAACGGCTATCATCGGCAAAGGCAGGTATTGAAGCCAGTGATGATAATGCTGAAAGTGCGATGATACCCGCTGTTTTCTTACCTTTTGCATGGGTTAGTTCAGAGACGGCAATCAACGCGTTTTGGACAGCGCTCCAGACAAGACGATAGTTTGTATTTAATTGTTTTTTCATAATGACATCTTTATTAATTGATGAAAAAAAATGGATAAGCGCCCGTTAAAATAGGCGGTTACATCGATTATTAGGTTCACTTGATAACCTTTTGTAGAACAAAATAACAAAAATTTTAATTAAAAAGGGCTACAACGTGTGAACCTATCAAACACAAGCTTACAAAATATGATCTGTTTTACCTATCAATATGATCAAAACGATTGTTAGAATCAATTACGCCTATCAATAATGATTTATCGATCGTTAAAAACGATCGGTCATGGGTTGCTGAGATTCTAATGTGAGTGAAAATTTAAGGGAGGCAGTCTAATTATTTGGGTATAACGCGAGGACAAGAGGTGATAGGGAGGGATCCTTTGGGTAAATGGCGTGATTCAGAATCAATAAATCTGATATACGGAAATTTTACGTTTTGGGCTAATGTAAACGTTGATAATGTCTTTATTTCAATAAAAATCACAGTACGCACATCCAAATAGCAATGATGGCTAAATACACGTAACTACCTGATTATAAATAATAAAATGCTTTACTTTGCTAGTGGTTATGGTAAAATATTAGCATGGCACTATACCCAAAATATGATTGGGTTTTGCTTAACAGTTTATTTTTACTTTTTTATTTAAAGGCAACTTTATATGACTATTCATCAGTCAGGGCTACGCTTGCCTATCGCACAAGTATTTAGCCAATTGTTATTACATGAACTGGATAATTCAGTGATTAACTCAGCGATTGATTTAACCACTGTTAGGGCGGTTACCTTAAATTTTCGAGACCCATTGTATAGTTCTGAAACAGGCGGTTTCCATCCTGTCGAAATACGCTTGTTACGGCTGCATGAGCAATGGCAGTTTGATTATGTGACAGATTTTTCATACATGGGGAGCTATTATCCTGAGCTTGAAAAGGAACTCGATATTTGTTGGTCGCAGGGTTATGTTTATCATTTTATGATGGGGGATATTGATGAAGAAGAGGGCGGAGCACTGTTTGAACTGTGGCAACGCAATTTTATTCAATACCACAAAATGAAATGTTATGAAGTCAGTATTCAGTGGGAAACCCACTAATTAAGTAAAAAATAATACCAGCGCTGGTGATTCCATTAAGTACAGTACAATCAATAGAAGGTTTGAGTTGATGTTGATACCGTCCAAGCAAGGGGATTTAGATTGCCTCTGTGGGATTTACAGTCTGGTGAATATGAGTACATGGTTCTATGGCGACCGCATTAAGCCCCGCCCGTTATTTAATTATCTTTTGCGTGAATACAGCGAATACTGGTCACTGTACAAGTGTTTAACCCAAGGTATTGATATTCCTGAAATGGATTACTTGATTAAGCGCCTAACCTCAAAATACCCATCACAAGCCTCTCTACACGTCACCACGCCATTTCGTTACAAAGATGGACTTACCACACAAAAAATACTGTCTACTTGTCAGGCGTTCTTAGACGCACATACAACGTCACGTCGGCTTATTCTTCTGGGTGATCAGTGGCATTGGTCGCTGGTGGAGCGTATGGATAGTGACTATCTCTATTTCTTTGATAGCCACCAGCAAGAGCGAGTAAGCCGCACCCGTTATGGATTACGAGGTAACAAGGTACGGCGGTTGTATAGTGAATCTATTTATTTTGTGGAGATATCTCCTCCATAAATTGATTTACTCTCAATCTAGACACTTAAAGCAATAAAGTGAGTAGAGGGATACAATATTGTTGTATGACTATTTTTGTGCCCGATGATTCAATTCTTCTAGGTATTCATAAAGTAACACTTCAGCTTTGTTTTGTTCTGTAAGGATACTGGTTAAATCAGCCAGTCCCCATCTAGGGGTATGTTGTTGAATTAGGGCTAAGCTATATTTGTTCATGACATGATCTGGCGTAGGTATCTGCTTTTTATTCAAGTAGTTGATGATTTTTTTGTTACTTAGGTTTTTAGCGCGTAAAGATGTCACCAACTGAAAAATTCCATAAAGTAGTTGCGATTTGGGTGTCTTGGGCGGTGGAAGAGGTGAGGGGCTATTATCATCGAATGAATTAAATAACTCGTTATAGGCAATCTCTATGCAGTAGCTAAGTGTTAAGCTCAAAGCATCACCGCTTTTAATATCACGATTATTAAATTTAGGATTGGTTTTTTTTAGTATCAATAATAGCTTTTTTAGTGAATCACTTCCAATGTAAGGGTATATTTGGTTTAGAATATCTTTATCCATTAGCATTATGAGTATCCTTAATATAAAAATCTGATTTTTAGATCAAAAAATTCTCGATATTAGCTTGCAAGAGAGCTGGTAAACTATTTTCAATTATTTTCCCTATACTGCATAGAATAAATCATTAGTCAAATTTCTCATCGTTTAATCCGCAATCGGTTGCGTCATAAACGTTGACCTTTTCCTTTCAATTGCGTGTCAGAACCCTCAAAAAACCATGGTTTAAGCTATTCCCATCGAAGCATGAAAGATGACGAGGGTATATGCATAAAGATCAACTACTCAAGATTAGTGATGTAGTGGAGCGCTGTAAGGTATCTAAAGCGACCATTTATCGCTGGGTGAAAGCAGGGGAATTTCCTGCGCAATGTCAACTCGTACCGTCTGGAAGAACCGCACGTTGGTTAGCTAGCGATCTTCATGATTGGTTGGAGAAAAGGAAGATTAATGAATGACTCTTTAAGCGTCTTATATGGACAAATGATGATGATATGGCATGACCATATACCAGTATCTGATTGATAATTTATATATTTATGGGGAAGTATCTATGAATAGTATGTCGGCAAAGCGGATTGATGATCTCACTTATTCCTGCGAAGTGGGTCGAAATGTAATGGGACAATTAATAAAAGCGAGATTTGATAAGTTATCTATTGTCTCTACCTGCGGGTCTAATATTTCGAAGTTGATAGATGAAAGAATTGAGAAAATAGACGGTACAGCTAAATATACTGTAGAACGTCGTTCTTCGACTGGCGATATGGGCAAGTACTACCGCTCAGAAGTGTTCATTCGAAGTAAGCGCAACCGTAACCAGTATTTGTTAATCAATTTTCATCCAACCGGAAAGGGGAAGAGGGGAGAATTTCGCTTTGAATTCAGTCCTCAACACTTTCGTAAAAAAGAGCTTAATGCTCTCTTTATGTGGTTAGGTAGCGAACCGTTATTAGGCGAATATTTATTTCAGCTCTTAAAATCAGCGTGGGTGACACGTATAGATTATGCACTTGATACTTATGGACTTAACATCGATGATTACTTTATCCACCTAAAGAGTGCAAGCAAAGGTAAGGTCAATAAGAATTCATCAGATGGTGGGGTTGGTATTAATTTGGGCAGTCGTAACTCTGAAATTTATGCTTCTGTCTATCCTAAATGCGATGTAGGAAAGGATATATCGGATGTTGTAGAGGAAGTTGATGAACTCGGTAATGTTTTGGTTGATGTAGAACAGTATCCGAAATTTTTACGCATTGAATTACGTTACCAGCCACAAAAACAAAAACTGTTATTACGTAAGATGAATAATATGCCTAATTTACTTGAAAAAGTGATCTTCATTGACACTAAGGTGACATCTGAACTAGCCGTGTTAGTTTCTGACTATAAAGTGCGGACATTACCAGAAATAAGGGCATACATTAAAGAGAAATACCCGAAAAAAGTAGTGAAGAAGCTTGATCGTTTGTTAAAAAAACATCATGTGGAGTTGATTGATCACCAAAAGGTGTGGGATCAGCTTTACATACTGAAATACGACCTTGCCATTCTTGGCAATGATGCTCTTTGGCAGAAGAATTTACGTGAAAAATGGGCTCTTAAACACGGTTATTAATAGCCTGTATCACGGGTAATGGTGTAGGGTCGCTGCGGCAGTATTGTGTGGCGACTCAACATAATAATATATGTATATATATATCAATGCTGGTTACCAGCATAACATCAAGTTTAGCAAGCATCATAAGCATAATGGCTATGAATAATAACGTATATATATAATGCCTATAGTGTGGGGATATTGGGATTAGCTATTTTCGTCTAGACCGCGAGTTGTTGGTCTTAACTGATCGCTTTGAGTAGCTGGCACGGGTATTTGACGCTTTCTCGGTTTTTCTAATTACCCACTAAAAAATGGGGTTAGGGATTAACCCCATTAAAAATGCATTTGCGTAATTCAATTTACTATTAACAACATGGTAAATTGAAATGACAGCATATATCACCAAAGATAACATTCTTGTTACAGAAGCTACAGTAGAAGCCTATAAAGCGATTGTTCTGAGCGTTCCCTTTGATAATACCGTCGATCAACGTCAAAAACCTCAATATTACAGTGAAATTGGCTTGTTCTTACAGCATATTATCTGTAGTGCGACGGTTAGCAAAAATACGAAGAAAAAAGCGAGGTTTAAAGGAAATAAAAAATGGACGTACTCTGTGCCATTTTCCGCTGAACTGGGGAAAGAGAAATTCCCTATGATTTTTAAGCAAAGTCGTGATTTAGGATTAGAGCGCGGTTTAGAGTGCTTAGAACAAGCTAATATTATTAAGATTATTCCACATAGCTTTGGGATCCATAAATGTCGTGAATTTGCTTTATCTAAAAGTGTCCTTAAAGCCTTATTTCCCGGTAAACGAAAGGATTATCTTAAACGCACCGATCGCTATACCTATTTGACGAATATTTTTGATAAGCGTAAGAAACCCGAAACACTGTATGAATTGATGTTAAAAAGCTATTATAATGTAAAGCCTCCTAAGCATAAAACATCGAAACGAGCCATCGAAAATGCCAATTTTAGACAGCGTATTATCGGTGTGTATCAACAACTCGAAGCATTACCGATCAACCTTGATAAACTACAAGAATATTGTAATGACCATCCTACTGCAAAAAATAAGAGCTTTTATTTTAATTTTATCTCTCATTTGATGGAGGTAGGTGTCAAGGTGATGAGTGAAACACCGCTAATCGTTGAGTATCGACAAGCGTATAAAACCGCCAAAGTGGGTAGCCGTTCTTTTGAGGTAGGTACAGGTTTTCAATATTTACCCAGCAAGATGAAATGGGCATGTTTAGCCAACGGGTACAATTATGATATTAAAGGCTGCCAGTTAGCTATCTTAGAGCAAGAATTCAAGAAATATGGGATTAGCACTGATTCACTATCTGTACTAGAAACTGACTTTATCAAAGATACGCTAGGTGTAGATGATAATCTCGTTAAAACTATCCGCTACGGTACTATATTTAATGCTGGCTCTGTTAGTTTGTCAGCGAAGGGAAGTATGGTGAAAAAGCTACGAAAGCTCTATTCCGACGATTATGTATCAGAAATACTGGAACATTGGAAATTAGAGACAACAGAGCTACGCGAAAGCATAAATCAACTCATTGACGAGTATCTAAAAATAGGAAAGAAAAATAGGCATGGGCTTTCTGTCGTGAATGCGGCTGGGCAGCCATTCAATACGACAAAGCGAAAAACAAAAAACGAGGAGTGGAAGGCGTGGCGTCGTGATGTGATGAGACGTAAGCTACTCGCCCACATGATTCAAGGACTAGAAAGCCGTGCAGTCTATGATTATGTAAGGTCGCACAACGGTGTCTGTGCACTAGAACACGATGGATTTGTGAGTTTGCATGAGCTGTCTGATGGTGATTGGAAACACGAGTATTTGGAGATTGTGTTGAAACATGGTTGTTAGTAGTGAATTAAAATTAATTTCTTGGAATTAGTTTGCGCTTTCTCTGTGGCACAGAATCATGCTTAATTAAGTGGCAGTTCTGTGCCAGAAGCGGAAGCGGCTAACAACATTCTGTATTGATTAACGGGGGTAGGTCAAAAGATGTGCGTGGCACGCTTTAGATTGACCTGCACAGGCAGAGTTCAGTTATAAATAGTGAATGAGCACATCGCTGACTTATTCAAAAATAAATACTATAAAAGTAACTTTTACTTCTATACTGATGGCGAGTGCCATTGATAACGTAACCGGCGCAGTTCTGTGAGAATAAAATAACATTAAGAACCTATCCCAAAAGGAATTGTCAGATAATACATAATGATAATTTCTGAGGGCGAAGCATGGTGGGCAACAAGTGGCAAATCAGTGATGAACTCTGGGAGAAAATGGCTCCTCTCATCCCGGAGCATAGAACTCAACACCCGCTGGGTACGCACCGCAAGCGGGTTGATAATCGCGCTGCAATGAACGCCATTTTCTTCGTACTCAGGACGGGTTGCCAGTGGAATGCGCTAAATGCCACCGGTATATGCTCGTCAAGCTCTGCTCATCGCCGATTTCAGGAGTGGCGGGATGCTGGCGTATTTGAACGCTTCTGGCAAAACGGGTTGCTTGCTTGCGAACAGTTGGACGCTATTGACTGGTCGTGGCTGTCGATGGAGTGTTGTATGACCAAATCACCGCTGGCAGGCTCAAAAAAACAGGCAGGAACCCAACAGACCGGGGGAAACGGGGCGTAAAGCGCAGTCTGATGACTGACGGGAACGGGCTTCCGCTTGCACTGGTTGTTGCCGGAGCAAATACGCACGACATAAAGCTGGTTGCGGATACGCTCGATGCCCTCCAGACGGGCAGACCGGGCAAGAGGCTCCGGTTATGCATGGACAAAGGGTATGAAGCGGAATGGTTGGGATCGTATCTGAAAAGTCGTCGCTATGAACCTCATATCCAGTCAAGGAAGGATGAATCAGAAGCCATCAAAAACACGGATTTTAAGGCTCACCGCTGGGTTGTAGAGAGAACACACAGTTGGGTGAATCGCTACCGTCGTGTCTTGACTCGTTGGGAGAAGAAGGTCGAGAATTATGAGGCGATGCTGCATTTTGCCTGCGGTATCATTGTCTGGAATAAAACCCTATTGGGATAGGTTCTAAGAGTTGGGGTGAATTTACAGCTAGATTCCATTTACTACTTGATAATGAGCAGGAAGACACTCAAGTGCCGTTATTTATTGAAGATATTTATATGGAAGCAAAAATATGGATTGAGCTTGAAAAAAATCATTATAAAAATGATAAAAGGAGAAAAAGCCTTTAACTTTTATAACATGTTTCAATTATCTTAATTAGCTATGATAATCATGAATTTATAGCGTTATATATTTATTGAAGGAAGATCAGAATGAGCGTGGACTCAAAAAAGCAAAGCAATCCGTTTTCAACAGGTGGAGGTGGTGTAAATTTTGAAACTAGAGTTCAAGCATCATTTGCTATCGCACTACTTACTCAATCTTGTGTTCCATGTTTGTCTCAAAATATGAGGCCTCAAGAACTAAAATTCCAAAATAAATATGATGGTTCGAATACTGATGATTTTGTTTTAGTCGCATCAGATAAATTGGGTAATAAAAGTAAATTATATGCTCAAATAAAACATGAAATAACAATAAGTGGATCGATTGGAAGTGATGAAAATAGTTCTATTTTTTCAGATGTTATAAAGAGTGCATGGGAAGATTTCCAGAAGGATTCTTTTGATAAAAAAAATGATGCGATTGTTTTAATCACAGGACCACTTCCTAAGCTGGATATAGCCAATATGCTTCCACTCTTAGAATGGGCTAGGTATTCATCAAGTGCATCAGACTTTATTAAAAAATCAAATACTAAAGGATTTACTAGTGCAGCAAAGCTAAAAAAGTTAGAGGCTTTAAGAAAGCAGTTAGATCATGCTAATGGTGGTCTGGCAATAACTGACGAACAGTTTTGGGAATTTCTTCGAGTTTTTTATCTAATTTCTTTTGATTTAGATGCTAAACATTCGGTAGTTGCCCACTTATTATGTTCACTTATTCAATGTCATTCTAATGAATCACCGGAACTTATATTATCTAAAGTCATTACGTGTGTTCAGGAATATAACCAGAATGCAGGAACACTAACGCTTGAAAATATTCCTCAAGAGGTTAGAGATTTATTTCAAGTTAATAGTAAAGTTAATTTTGAAATGGATTTTCTTAAACTCCAAGAGCGTGGACGTCACATTTATGATGGTATTTCAAACAAAATCCAAGGCTTTCATGTTAGTAGAGATGATTATTTACTAGAAATTTCAGAAGCTTTTGATACAAGTGATTTCGTATTTGTAACAGGATCGAGAGGTTCTGGAAAATCAGGCATAGTAAAAGATTTTATTTCAAGCAAAGGTAAGGATGTACCAGTTTTTTATCTGAGAGCTGAAGACTTAGACCGAACTCATCTTAATGATGTTTTCTCATCTATCGGTATGAGTTCAACCTTAGGTCAAATTGAAGGATATTTTTCTTTACTTCCTAAGAAAATTCTAGTTATTGAGTCTATTGAAAAAATTTTAGAACTTGACCATCAAGAAGCATTTATTGATTTACTTCAGTTTATCCGTCAACAGGAAGGATGGACCATCATTGCGACAGGACGTGATTACGCGTTTCAACTGCTTTGTTTTAACTTTTTGCAACAGAATCAGATCAATTTTACCAGTGTAAACATTGAAGGTTTTTCTGAAGCACAAGTACAACTAGTTTGTGAACATATTCCTGAGCTTAAAACATTAATATCAAATGATGCATTAGTAGATATTCTTCGGATACCATTTTTTATTGATATTGCTGTTCGTGCGATAAGTAACGGCGCACAATTTCAAACAGGTGATACTGAAATTGATTTTAGAAAGAATGTTTGGTCTTCAGTTATTGCTAAAGAGCAAGACCGAAAATCTGGTATGCCAATAAAACGTAGAAAAACATTTATTGAAATTGCTACACAGCGAGCAAAAAAAATGGTGTTTGGTATTGCAGCAGATCAATTTGATCCAGTAGTAATATCTAAACTTGAAGAGGATAACTTAATTTATCGAGATTCAAAAAATTCAACTATCAGCCTCCCCCATGATGTACTAGAGGATTGGGCATTAGAGGAATTTATTGAAGATAAATATAAACATAACATAGATAATTTGGATGAATTTTTATCTGCTATAGGTAATGAGCCTGCTATAAGTAGAGCTTTTAGATTGTGGTTATACCGTCGATTGCAATTTGATGAATCTACTTATGATTTTGTTGGTGATATATTAACCAATAATAATATTGAAAGTTTCTGGAAAGATGAAACTATTGCGGCAATTTTACAGCATAATTCTCCAAATATATTTTTACAGTCTATGAAAGATAATCTTCTTAATAATGATTGTGCTTTATTGATTCGTTTTTGTTTTATTTTGAGAATTACTTGTCAAAAACCAAATTCTCATTTTACTGATTCACTCTCATTAGATAAGAAATCTGGAATACTCCGGACGTTATTTTTAGTACCTTACGGTAAAGGGTGGGGAGCCCTATTTAATTTTATCTACGAGGTTAGAAATGAATTAAGTAAATCTATCCATAATCAAATTATTGAGTTAATTAATGAATGGTATGGTGTTATAAACATTAACGATGATCTTCCGACAGAATCTAGAATCGTTGGTTTAATAGCTCTTTGGTTATTAGAGCCTTTAAAGGATGATTACCAAAATAAAATTGGTAGAAAAAAAATCATTACTGTTTTACTTAAAGTCTCTCCATCAATAGAAGCAGAATTTGATCAGTTAATGGTACAAGATGTTTTTGTTTCTAAAGTTAATCCTAGAAGATTGAGTTATGTAGAACAATTAACAAGTTTAGCTTTAGTTGGAATACATGTACCAATGTTATGTAAGAACCGGCCTGATTTTATTATTAAGCTAGCAATGCATGAATGGTTACTACAAGAAAAAGAAAGTGATGAGTGGTCACGATACAACAGAATAGAGATAGATGAATCTTTTGGGCTCGATAAAGAAAGAGATTTCTCTCCATCTAGTGGTTTAAAAGGACCATTTATATATTTATTGAAATATCATCCTAGAAAAGGTTTAGATTTTATTCTTGAATTATGCAATCTAAGTGCAGAAACTTATGCTCAATCTGAATTTGCAAATCCTTCAGCAGAACATTTATATGTAGGTGAAGTGACAGTCAAACAAATTGAGTTAAAACTGAACGATGAAATGCTTATAAAAC
Source organism: Providencia hangzhouensis (assembly GCF_029193595.2). NCBI lineage: Bacteria > Pseudomonadati > Pseudomonadota > Gammaproteobacteria > Enterobacterales > Morganellaceae > Providencia > Providencia hangzhouensis. The sequence continues at coordinate 2,608,101 of NZ_CP135052.1, read as the reverse complement.
AGTATGCATCTCCTCACTTATGGAAAGGTTATCGAGGACAATCGACCTTACCTAATATACTACAGTGCGCTCTCATGGCTTTGGAAAATTGGTTGATAGGCTATGTTAGTAATTGTGGTGAGGAAAATCAAATTGAGTGGATTTATAATCATATATTAAAAAATAGTAACTCTGTAATGACTACTTCTGTTTTATCGTCAGTAGCTGTTGGATTTCCAGCTAAGATTGGAAAAGCAGCATTTCCAATCCTATACAATCCAGATGTGTACTCTTTAGATTTGGCTCGAATGATACAGGAAAGAGGCAAAAATACGCTTAATTGGTTTGGATATTTTCCAAATGATGTAATGAGTGAAGTCTATGCAGAGGAGAGAAAAGAAGCAGCTCTTAGACCTTGGAGAGGAGAGTCATTAGAGAACTTATTAATGAGACTACAATTAGACTCTGAGTTGCGAGAAGATGCATTAAAAATCATAGATCAGCTTAAAGTTGAAGCTTCTGGTAGGAATGAAAAAAATATTAGATATTTAGTCCATAGAGTAGATTCAAGAACTTGGGATGTTATTAATGATGAAGAAAATAATCGAATTGTGTTTAAAACTTCCTCTGAACTCCCTGAAGATTTAAAACAAGATCAGAAGCAGGTTACGGAAAAGCATAGTGCACATAGTTCAATAATTAGTTTGAATTTATGGGCAAGTATATTATTTAAAGAAAAACAATTTAAGTCAGAGTATTTTGCTTCATATAAGGAGGGATTAGAAGCCGCAAAGCAATTATTAGTCGATCTTAAAAATCGAAAAATTCATGATTTTTCAGAAATGGCAGTTGAAACAATAACAACTGTGGTGGCTGTTTGCATTCGTGATGATATAGAAAGTTTAAGTAGTGAAAATATAGAGTGGTGCTTAAGTATAATTATGGAAGCAGTCTTTATGCATGCGGATATTACAGAAGGTTCATCTCAGTATGATCTAACAGATCATTACGGTTCAAGTGCATGCGCTTTTGTTTTGCCAAAGTTATTAGCATTACCTCTAGATGCAGAGCGAATAGATAATTTAAAACTTGCTTTAGCGACAGCTTTAACACATCCAAATGTTAATGTTTGTGCCTCGGCAGCCAAAGGTGTGAGAGAGTTTCTTTGGCCAATTGACAGTAAATTAGCATCTGATTGTCTAAGTGGAGTTGTTGAATATGCTAAGTTTAGAAAAGAGGAAACGGATAGTCATGCGCTTTATTATTTACAAGGAGAGAAATTAAACGTTGCCCTTGAAAATAAAAAAACTCAGATAGTAAATTTTCGTCTCAAATTAATTGCGGGAGATTTTAAATTTAGTGTCGATGATATTTCCTTGGAAAGCCATTCATCATGGTTTATTCATTTACCTATGTTAATGATTCCGCTTGGATCTACAGAGCTTCAACAAATTAATCTGATCAAAAAAATTGTAAATTTTGTTTTTGACTCTGAATACAAAAATTATAAGTCAAATGATGATGAAAATATAAATCATGATATCAAAAAGTATATTCAAGATACTTTTGTTGAACATGTTATCTATTCAAAGAATTACAATTTTATGCCTTATAAAGAGCTAATAATTTCTGGGTGTTTACGGGCACCAAGTTTTATTTATTCAGTGAAATTATCATTTGACGTTGCTGCAGGGAAAGATAATGATTTTGATGCTATATGGTCACTATGGAAAGTTATAGAGCCTGAATTACATAAGATCGCTCTAAATGATGTTAATGATCCTTATCAAGGCCTACAGAGTGACTTAAATAAATTGCTACGCGGAGAGCTTTATGCAGATACTTCATGGCAAGGGCATGAAAGTGATAGAAAATGTATGGAAAAAGGTGTTGAGCATTTACTTGGGTTTGCTAAGCAATCTGCAAATAACAGTCATGTTTTCATGGCTTTATCTTCGCTGATATATCATTTTTATGATTTGTTTTTTGACAAGGGTATTCAAATTCTAGCTGAAAAATTTACCAATGACTCTGCTCTGATAGCAAAGCAGGTTAACACTGCATTCTATTTAGAAATGTCTATAGCAAGATATTTGCAAGTAGAAAATCGAGGAATGTTGAGTCGTAGAATGTATAAGATTTGTCTTGTTCTCTTAGATGGTCTCGTAGAAACGGGTTCTGCACGAGCCTATTACCTTCGAGAACATCTGGTTCGTTCTAGGAAAATTACTGCTTAAAGTATGGTTCATATTTCTTTTATAGTGTGACACATTTGTGTCATGACATTAATAAAATATGCTTTAGTTACATTGGTTTCAATTGATAAATACACAGGCAAGCGATGTAAGTGATTGATTTATAAGTTTACATATTGATGTGTTTCGGACTCATAATCAGGAGATAATGCAACAAGCGTCTGCAAACCTATGTGCTTTAAGAGAGCTAGACCAAATTTCCACCATTCAGCAAAGGGGGGAGGCTGTTTTTTTCGCACCAGACAGTTCAGGAAATCGAAGGTGGCATAGAAAAAGAATGTGTAACCGAACCTCTTACTACCAAGCTCAGGTGACCTGCTCCCAAATGATTCACAAATATTCATACTAGTAAATCTCTAGGCTGCCAATCATGAATGTCCGCTCTTCGCTCAAAGCAGATGGAAATGAAGTGACATTGTGCTGTAAAATTTTTAACTAGAACAGTGATCTATATTGTCATATAAAACAAAGCTGATAAAATACACTATTGTCAGTTTGAAGTGAGACTACCATGAAAAAGAGTGAATTAATTCAAGCAACAAGACCAACTCGTACTCAACTTATTCGTTCGGTAGCAACCTCTACGGCGATTGAAACAGGGCAGGAGTCCCGTCGCCTTGAAGAAGAAATGAAAGCGAAACGTGAGAAGTTTGGACATTTGAAACTTGCGATTTAGTTCGCTTTCAAGGCTTCGTTAACCCAATATTTCATGGGTTCATAGTTAAGGTTTAACCCTGCGTGGATTGCTGCGATGTACTGCTCAGGGTGTTGAGTCCAACTTTCATAGTCTAGTGGCTGGAAACCAGCTTGTACTGCCATCACATCTGCGAGTAAACGCGATAAGCGCCCATTTCCTTCCCTAAATGGATGTATCAGAATTAATTCCACATGTACTGTTGCTATAGCTTCTATGACTTGTTCTCGGCTCATATTGGTGCAGGGTGTGTACTTCGCTAGAAACTCTTTTTCAAATTGAGCAAGTAACCTTGCAACTCGACCCGCAGGGGCAAACATAAAGCAACCTTTGCTAATATTCACCGTACGTAACTGACCAGCCCACTCGTAAACATTCCCTAACCATTGGCGGTGCCAACGCTGAATAAGTGATACGGTAATTTGCTCAGTGGGAAATTGTTCTTCAAAAATGACTTGATACAGTTTTTCTAACAGGACAAGCTCAGCATCATTGATATCATCAACGTTTGAAAGCCCCAGCTTGTTAGCCAGTACCTCTTCATCAGATCCGTCAGCAAATTTTCCTTCGCTGCTAAACACATCGTATTTATTCATATAAGCGTGTTCTTGTGGTGTGGGTATGAATTTTGTACGTTATAATGCTAAAAACATCAAATAAATAATAACTACCTATAAATCAACGGATTAATTAAGTGTAGGTTAAATTATAGGTTTTGCTGAAAAATTAATAAATATCGTTATATATCAATACTAACACACCCATGCATCATGATTTTGATTCTAGGTTGACCTGTTTTACCCAAATATCAAGTTTATCAGCCCAATCTTGCATCATGATTTTGCGCTCTTCAAGATAAGTTGCATGATTATATGAACGTCTAACGCTATTTGAGTCCATATGGGCTAATTGTGCTTCGATAGCATCAGGTCGATATCCTAACTCATTTAATCGTGTGCTGCCTGTTGTACGTGTCGCATGAGGGCTATATATACCACTCCAACCTCTCGTTTTAAGAAATTGCCTTAGCGAGTTAGTAGACATTGGTTTATGGCAAGAATCACGACCGGGAAATAAATGTTTGCGGTTACCAGTAAAACCATAAAGAGATCTTAGAATCGTAATAGCTTGTGTAGGCAGAGGAACAATATGTTCTCTTCGTGCTTTCATACGCTCAGCTGGGATAGTCCAAAGTGCATTATCAAGATCGAATTCAGACCATTCAGCCTCAGCGACTTCAGATGGACGAGAAAGCGTCCACCACATTAACCACATACAATAGTTCAGTTGAAAGGTGCCACGGCTATTATCAAAGTTATTGAGTAGTTGACCTATTTGATCCGTAGTGAGGGCTTTTTTATGTTGTGTTTTGTTTGCTGGGAGAGCTTTTCTTATTGCCCATACTGGATCACTATCAGCTCTTAATGTGGCAACAGCAAATTCAAAAATCGAGGATATAGTCCGTTTAGCTTCAGCAGCAACTGTTGGAGCACCTCTTTGAACCTCACGTTGCAATATTTTGAGAATATGGTGAGATGTAATTTCTCTTATTGGTAATGTGCCGATAGAAGGAAATACAATGCGCTCCAACATATCAAGGCGACGGTATTTGGTCACATCAGCCCAATCTTTCATTTGCAACCATTCTTTTGCGATGATTTGAAATGTATTTGCAGATTCGTTCGCTTTTCTAATCTTATCTAGTTGCTTAGCTTGTGTTGGATTAATTCCTTCTGAAACGAGTTTTCTGGCATCATCACATTTAGATCTGGCTTCAGCTAGTGTTACCAATGGGTAGTTGCCCAATGCAAGCATGCTTGATTTTCCATTTATTTGAAAACGGAATCGCCATGCTTTTTTACCATTAGGTTTCACTTCAAGGTACAAACCGTTGAAGTCATTGATACGATAAAGTTTTTCTTTAGGTTTTGCAGTTCGGCATTTTGTATCAGTAAGCATAATGAGTTCAACGAGTTATGTAAGTTGATATTATTATACTCACTTAAAAAGGGAAGATAAATAAATTGTACTCAGTTACGTACTCATTTAATCGCGAGCTTTTATGAAACTTAATGAGACATAAAAAAGCATAAAACCCAGTTAATATCATGAATTTTATGCTATTTTCTTATTAAGTGATACTTTATGAAACAGTGTGAGACTAAAGTGTAAGTTTACACATTAAACAGGAAGTTGAGCACATCGCCGTCTTTCACGATGTAATCTTTTCCTTCTGCGCGCATTTTACCTGCTTCTTTAGCACCTTGTTCGCCACGGTATTGGATAAAGTCATCAAATGCAATAGTTTGCGCGCGAATAAAGCCTTTTTCGAAGTCAGTATGGATTTTACCCGCAGCTTGTGGCGCAGTTGCACCAACAGGGATAGTCCACGCACGCACTTCTTTAACACCGGCAGTAAAATAGGTTTGCAGGTTTAATAACTGATATCCAGCACGAATAACACGGTTAAGACCCGGCTCTTCAATACCTAAATCCGCCATAAATTCATCGCGCTCTTCGTCTTCAAGTTCTGCGATATCAGACTCAATCGCTGCGCAGACAGGAACAACCACAGAGCCTTCAGCTTCTGCGATTTTATACACCACATCTAAGAACGGGTTATTTTCAAAACCATCTTCATTAACGTTAGCAATGTACATGGTTGGCTTTAATGTTAAGAAGCTCAAGTAGCGGATAGCCGCTTTATCTTCATTAGATAAATCTAATGTGCGTAACATGCCTGCTTGCTCTAAGTGCGGCAAACATTTCTCTAATGCTTCTAATTCCGCTTTTGCGTCTTTATCGCCGCCTTTTGCACGTTTTTGGACACGGTGAATAGCGCGCTCACAAGTATCAAGGTCAGCAAGTGCTAATTCAGTATTAATGACTTCAATATCTGCGGCAGGGTCAACTTGGCCTGCAACGTGAATGATATTGTCGTTTTCAAAACAACGAACAACATGGCCAATGGCTTCGGTTTCACGGATATTCGTTAAAAATTGGTTACCTAGGCCTTCACCTTTGGATGCACCTTTCACTAAGCCCGCGATATCAACGAATTCCATAGTCGTTGGTAATATACGCTGTGGCTTCACAATTTCAGCTAATTGATCAAGACGTGGGTCTGGCATTGGCACAACACCCGTGTTTGGTTCAATTGTACAGAAAGGGAAGTTGGCTGCTTCGATGCCGGCTTTGGTCAATGCATTAAATAGGGTGGATTTACCCACGTTAGGCAGACCAACGATACCGCATTTAAAACCCATATGTTTCTCACCTTAATAGCAAGGGGCAGTCTCACGCTGCACCCAATGTTTAGAAATTGGCGCTGATTATACACAAAAAGTTGATTCGGATGAAATGAACTCTTATGCGGTTGCTTTAAAACCATGTAAACGATTGATGGCTTTGTCCATCCCATCAGCCAGGAGAATATCTGTGCACCTAGCTGCTTCATCAATCGCATCATCAATGAGCTTTTGTTCAGATAAAGGCGGTTTGCCCAAAACAAAACCAACAACTTTATTTTTATCACCCGGATGACCAATACCAATGCGTAAACGATAAAAATTCGGGTTATTGGCGAATTTGCTTTGAATATCTTTCAACCCATTATGCCCGCCATTACTGCCACCTAACTTCATTTTAGCCACACCTGGTGGTAAATCGAGCTCATCATGGGCGACTAAGATCTCATCGAGATTGATGCGATAAAAATTAGCTATAGCGGCAACAGATTTACCACTTAGATTCATAAAGGTGGTTGGAACCAGCAGACGGATATCGTTACCATTCATATTAATGCGAGCGGTATAACCAAAAAATTTAGCTTCTTCTTTCAATGGCTGATTATGGCGCTCAGCCAGTAAATCAACATACCATGCACCTGCATTATGGCGCGTTTGTGCATATTCAGCACCTGGATTGGCAAGTCCAACAATTAACTTAATTTTGCTCACGGCGATGATTTCACTATCAGTTATGAAAATAATGCCTTAGTTTACCTTGTGAAATACAGGATGTACAAAATTGTGATAGATAAAAGTCACTATGATTATAATTGCCGAATAAACTATTCGGATTTTCTGGGTTTTTGATAAAAAGCACTTTTTGTACAGATATTCTTGCTAACTTCCTTCCTTGTGATGTCTATCGCAAAAAATTTTACTTAATGCACTATAATCATTACATAAATATAAAGTATGACCGAATTTATTTACACATGCTTGCTTATCAGTTTACTGGTACTGGAGGTATATATGAAACGGAAAAGCGCTCATCTTCTTGGTAATGTCTTCATGGGAATCGGAATGGTGTTGATGATCGGGAGTATTGGTGTCAACTTATTCTCTCATATTGTTAACTTAGGCCTTTCAGAACTTATTACCAATGGTTCCTTATTCGGCATTTTTATTGGTGCGATGGTATGGTTAGTCGGTGCAAGGATCGGCGGCCGTGAAAAAGTTGCAGACCGTTACTGGCAGTTAAAACAACAATATCATTCACGCAGAGATAATCACCGCTATCCATAAATAGCCTAGAGCAATTAATTGCTGATAATGGTGAACAAGTTTGATAATTAGGCATTAAGAAGAGTGAAATTCCAAAGAATTTTGCTCTTTTGTCGTGAAGATTGTGAGTTATTTTAGATGGCTATTTTTATCGTTTTATTACGTGAAATCACCACTATGATTGGCGATAGAATATAAACATAGGCATCGATGGTTTCTTTCCTGCCAAAATCATAAAGCCCCTGCAAATGACATTGCAGGGGCTTATATTTTTTATTGTGACTTTTTCATTATGGTTGAACGCTAAAACCCAATATTGGAGAATTAGTGCTCAAACATTGCTGAAATTGACTCTTCGTTGCTGATACGACGGATAGCTTCAGCTAACATACCTGAAAGCGTTAAGGTGCGAACATTGCTCAGCGCCTTGATTTCAGGAGAAAGAGGTATAGTGTCACAAACAATGACTTCATCAATGACTGAATTTTTGATGTTGTCTACAGCATTACCTGAGAAAATCGGGTGTGTTGCGTATGCAAATACACGTTTAGCACCACGTTCTTTCAGTGCTTCAGCTGCTTTACACAGAGTACCACCGGTATCAATCATATCGTCCACTAAGATGCAATCACGACCTGAAACATCACCAATGATATGCATAACTTGAGAAACGTTCGCACGTGGGCGACGTTTGTCAATAATGGCCATATCAGTGTCATTCAGGAGTTTTGCGATAGCTCTAGCACGTACCACGCCGCCGATGTCTGGAGATACAACGATTGGGTTTTCCAAATTCTTCTGTAACATATCTTCCAGAAGAATAGGGCTACCAAATACATTATCCACAGGAACATCAAAGAAGCCCTGGATCTGCTCTGCGTGTAAATCGACAGTGAGCACACGGTCTACACCTACACTTGACAGAAAATCGGCAACAACTTTAGCGGTGATTGGTACACGGGCAGAACGTACGCGACGATCCTGTCTTGCATAACCGAAGTAAGGGATAACAGCGGTAATACGACCAGCAGATGCACGGCGTAGCGCATCGACCATAACAACCAGTTCCATCAGGTTATCATTGGTTGGTGCACAAGTTGACTGGATGATAAAAATATCACCACCGCGAACATTTTCATTAATTTGAACACTGACTTCGCCGTCGCTAAAACGACCAACAGCCGCGTCTCCAAGATTAGTGTAAAGGCGGTTAGCAACACGTTGTGCTAGTTCCGGTGTAGCGTTACCAGCAAAAAGCTTCATATCGGGCACGAGAAAAACCTCAGGCTTGCGTCCAGAGAGATATTGTTGACCAATAGCGACAAGGCTTATTGGTGCAATACACGGGTTATCCCAGCGCGGAACTTGTGCAGTGGGGAAACGTTAACGCCTTGAGCGACGAACCCTTGCACCCACGATGGGGCTTTATTTAACACCTGCAGGGCATCCGCTTGTGTTTCAAATTCAGAAAAAACACATGCGCCTGTTCCTGTAAGGCGAGACGGAGCATATTCTAACAGCCAAGAAACAAGCTGTTCAACCTCACGAAAACGTTTTCTTGCGATTGGTTCGCAGTCATTTGCGTACGGAGCCAGTAATAATGCGGCTAGGGAGCGTTTTGGAGAATTTCGATTTAATTGTGGATCTGTGAAGATCATCGGGGTTGATATTTCAATTCCGGGATGAGCGACGAGATACCATTTCTCTTCAGGGGAAGCTTTGGTTAAAATATCACCAATCCCTTCAGCGAAAGCGGCATGTCCACGAACAAACACAGGAACATCAGCACCTAATGATGCACCTAATTCTGCAAGGACTTCATCAGAAACCTGTGTTTTCCAATGTTCGTTAAGCGCAATTAAGGTTGTTGCTGCGTTTGATGAGCCCCCACCAATACCACCGCCCATGGGCAATACTTTATGAATACAAATATCAGCCCCTAATGGGCCATCGTATTGTAAGGTATCGCGGCAATAGGATTGTAATAATTTAGCTGCCCGTAAAATTAGGTTTTTTTCGGGGGGAACCCCTTGCATGTCAGTCAATAAATTCAGTTGGTCGTCATCACGTGCTGTAATGGTGATTTCATCGCCATAATCAACAAATTGAAATAGAGTTTGTAATTCATGGTAGCCATCAGAGCGTTGGCCTGTGATGTACAAAAAAAGATTTAATTTTGCCGGAGAAGGCCATGTTAACGTCATTTCTTCAGTGTCCAACTATCCATTTTTAATTTGATAAGCCTGTCCCCTTGGCGTAGCTCTAGGTAGTTTGGCAGCATAGGTACCGTTTTGCTGTCATACGAAATGTAGTTGAGCTGCCAAGTTTCACCATTGCTTTTAAACGTGACACTTTTCAGCAGGTGGTTTTCATCTAAGGTAAAGTCTGTTGCACGTCCCGGTGAGCCTGTTAACCATGCAGTTAGGTCATCAATTGGAATTTCCATACCAGTAAGTTGATAGATAAGCTCGCTTGGAACGTCACTCATATGGGTTTGGCCATCTTTAGTGGTTAACCGAGCTAAATCAGGTTCAACGGTAAGCTCAAGTTCGCGGCTACCTAATGGGTTGGTCAGCAACAAACGGTACTTTTCAGGTGTATATTGTTGCCAGAAAAACTTAGCATACGTTTTTGTTTCTCCGCCGTTATAGGCAAATGATCCACGGGTTTGGTAGTCACGTAGCTGACTTAATTCCTGTTGATGTGCTTTCCATTTCGCATCGGATGCGGAGCTGGTTCCTTTTGTGGTCGTTTGTGACGTTGTCACGCATGCGGTTAGCAAGACGCATGAAAGTGGCAATAGGCGAAAAAAATGCTTATTTATGTGCATAAAGGGCAAAGTTTGAGTTAATTGCATATCAAATCTCAAAGTTGTATTGGGCGCTGATAGCAGTCTCTAATTGAGTTACTTGCATTTAAAGAAGTTCAGTTTAGCGCGTTAAGGCCATCAGAGTCATCTATTACACTAGATGATATACCTTGCGGATAAAAACCTGTAAGTGATTTACCGTTTGTATACAAATAACATAGTGTATTGACAGGGAAAATGGTTCCTTAAAAATGTTATTAGGCCAATCCAGTTTGGGTTCATGTGGCGTTAAGTTATCAGGATAAACCTCACCAGTCACCATTTGCTTTCTGTGCGAAATAATTGCATTCTCTATGCATCTTATTGTAGTTAATTTATCATTGTAAATAATGATATGGCTGATAATCAGTTTCATATAGCATAAATAAACGATAAAATTACGATCAGTTGTGATTGGTAAAATAACCATTACGTCTGTTTTTTTCGGTTTATTTTTTGGCGTGGGTCATCTTTCTGAAGGATAGGCTTATGTAAACCGTAGAAAGAGAGACGCGGATCATCTACAATAGAACAATATAAATAACAGTATTGCTAAATTGATGGGGAATACCCATCGAGCATTACTGAAAATAATTAGCACTGTAAGCAATGTGAGTAAGTCGTAAAGCACAATGACCTTATTAGCCTTAGGCATCAACCATAAAACAGCACCAGTAGCCCTGCGTGAGCGGGTGACATTTGGTCCTGAAAAAATTGACCATGCACTTGAGGAACTTCTCAAACAGCCTCAAGTGAATGGTGGCGTTGTGCTGTCTACCTGTAATAGAACTGAGCTTTACTTGAGCCTTGAATCACAAGAACGAGCTCAAGAACAGCTAGTAAAATGGTTGTGTGATTTTCATGGTATAACCCAAAAAGATTTACAGCCAAGTTTATATTGGCACCAAGACGACCGAGCGGTGAGCCACTTAATGCGTGTGGCGAGTGGCTTGGATTCATTAGTTTTGGGAGAGCCACAAATATTAGGGCAAGTAAAAAAGGCGTTTGCACTTTCGCAAGGTAACCATTCGTTATCAAGCGAACTTGAGCGTCTTTTCCAAAAATCATTTTCTGTTGCAAAACGTGTGCGTACAGAAACCGATATTGGAGCGAATGCAGTTTCTGTGGCATTTGCTGCTTGTACACTTGCTCGTCAAATATTTGAATCACTTAAGCATTTAAATATTTTGTTAGTTGGCGCAGGGGAAACTATTGAACTTGTGGCTCGTCATTTGCGCGAACACGGCGTACAAAAAATGATGATAGCTAACCGAACACGTGAACGTGCGGAGCTATTGGCCAATGAGGTGAATGCACAAGTTATTTCGTTATCGGATATTGATAACCGTTTAGCTGAAGCGGATATTGTCATTAGTTCAACGGCGAGTCCTTTACCCATTATAGGGAAAGGGATGGTCGAGCGTGCTATGAAAATACGTCGTAGTAAGCCGATGTTATTAATTGATATTGCCGTTCCTCGTGATATCGAACAAGATGTTGAAAAATTAAGAGATGTTTATCTCTATACTGTGGATGATTTGGAATCTATCATTGCACAGAACCTTGCTCAGCGAAAAGCCGCAGCCGTTGAAGCTGAATACATTGTTGAGCAAGAAAGTAGCCACTTTATGGATTGGTTGCGCTCACAAGCGGCAGTGTCTACAATTCGCGATTACAGAGAACAAGCTGAGGCCATTCGGGCAAATATGACTGAAAAAGCGTTGACGGCTATCCGTCAAGGTGCAGACCCTGAGCAAGTGATCATGCAATTATCGCAACAATTAACCAACCGCCTTATTCACGCTCCAACCAAGTCTTTGCAGCAAGCTGCAGGAAATGGGGATGTAGAGCGTCTAAATCTACTTAGGGACAGCTTAGGGCTGGACCATCAATAACCACATTTTAATCATAGGTCTTATATAACGAATGAAGCCTTCTATTGTCGCAAAACTAGAAGCATTACAAGAACGCTACGAAGAAATTGAAGCGCACCTTGCTGATGCAGGTGTAATTGCCGATCAAGACCGTTTTCGTGCTTTATCAAAAGAATATGCTCAATTGTCTGATGTCGCTAAATGCTTTAGCGCATGGCGCACAGTACAGGATGACATCGAAACAGCTGAAATGTTGTTAGACGATCCTGAAATGAAAGAAATGGCTCAAGAAGAGCTTAAAGAAGCCAAAGCGCGCAATGAAGAGCTCGAACAGCAATTACAATTGTTATTGCTTCCGAAAGATCCTGATGATGAATATAACTGCTTCGTTGAAATCCGTGCGGGAGCAGGGGGAGACGAAGCGGCAATTTTTGCGGGTGATTTATTCCGTATGTATAGCCGCTATGCAGAAAACAACCGCTGGCGCGTTGAATTAATGAGCACGAGTGATGGTGAACATGGCGGTTTTAAAGAAGTTATCGCGAAAATTTCCGGTGATAGCGTTTATGGTCGCTTAAAGTTTGAGTCAGGCGGTCATCGTGTTCAACGTGTCCCTGAAACTGAATCTCAAGGCCGTATCCACACTTCTGCTTGTACTGTGGCTATTTTACCTGAACTGCCAGAAGCTGAGTTACCTGAGATCAGCCCTGCGGACTTACGTATTGATACCTTCCGTTCATCGGGAGCGGGTGGTCAGCACGTTAACACCACAGATTCTGCAATTCGTATTACCCATATTCCAACAGGTATCGTTGTTGAGTGCCAAGATGAACGTTCACAACATAAAAACAAAGCGAAAGCGATGTCTGTGTTAGGTGCGCGTATTCGCCAAGCAGAAATGGATAAACGCCAAGCCGCGGAAGCCTCTGAACGTCGTAACCTGTTGGGTTCTGGTGACCGTTCTGACCGTATTCGTACCTATAATTTCCCTCAAGGCCGAGTGACTGACCACCGTATCAACTTAACGTTATACCGTTTGGATGAAGTGATGGAAGGAAAACTGGATTCACTTATCCAACCTATCATCAATGAATACCAGGCAGACCAACTTTCTGCGTTGTCTGAGCAGGAATAATGCAATATATCGAATGGGTCAAGCAGGCAGCGAATCGGCTGTCTGCAAGTGACAGTGCAAAGCGAGACGCTGAAATTTTACTGGAACATGTCACAGGCCGCAGTCGTACCTATCTTTTTGCTTTTGGTGAAACAGAACTCAAAGCCGAAGAATTCCAACAAGCTGAATTACTTTTACAACGCCGTGAGAAAGGTGAGCCTATCGCCTATATTATCGGTGAACGTGAGTTCTGGTCTCTTCCTCTTTATGTCTCTCCTGCAACACTAATACCTAGGCCAGATACTGAATGCATTATTGAACAAGCATTATCTAGGCTAACAGAGCAAAAAAATCAAATTTTAGATTTAGGCACTGGGACAGGGGCGATTGCATTGGCTTTGGCGTCAGAGATGCAACAAAGTCAGGTTATTGGTGTTGATTTTAACCCTGATGCAGTTGCTTTAGCACAACGAAATCAGCAGCGTTTGAATATTTCAAATGTCAAATTTATACAAAGTAATTGGTTTTCTTCACTATCAATTCAACAATTTGATATGATTATCAGTAATCCACCCTATATTGATGAAAATGATATGCACCTCAGTGAAGGTGATGTGCGATTTGAGCCGTTAACCGCTCTAGTGGCGAAGGATGAAGGCTTAGCTGATTTAATGCATATCATTAAAGAATCTAAAAAGTATCTTAAAAATCAAGGGTGGTTGCTTCTTGAGCATGGCTGGACACAAGGTCTTGCGGTGCGTGATTTATTTAAAGTACATGGGTACACCAAAATTGAGACTTGTCTTGATTATGGTGGAAGAGAGCGAATTTCACTCGGTCAATGGAATGGTTAAGTGGCGTAGCAGTGGGAATGTAATGAAAACCATAGCGAATATAGAGTTTAATCAACTCCCTTTAAGTGAAGGGATCATGACTGTGTCACAATGTATCCGTCATGATTTCCCGCTGATGAAAGTGCAAGCTCAGTTAGATAGCTTAGTATCATCAGCCAAGTCTTGTATCGATTTAACTGCTGATAATGAAACAAAAATTCAGCAATTGACTTCACTTTTCTACCAAGAATGGTCGTTTGGTCCAGCTGAAGGAATTTATTTGTTATCGGATATGCTGTGGTTAGATAAAGTATTGTCATCTAAGCAAGGTACGCCAGTGACACTCGGTGCTATCTTCTTGTATGTTGCCGAACGCCTTGGTATTGCGATTTATCCCGCTATTTTTCCTACGCAATTATTATTTATCAGTGAAAGAAATGATGGCAGCCAATGGGTAATTAACCCTGTTAATGGCGAGTCTTTATCATTACACACATTAAATTTATGGCTCAAAGGAACAGTTGATCCTTTTTCTGAATTTTACCATGACCAACTGGATGTAGCAGAAAACAGCGTTGTCATTCGTAAAATTTTTGACACATTAAAAGCGTCATTAATGGAAGAGAAAAAGATGGAATTAGCGTTGCGGGTTTGTGAAACGCTTCTGACTCTTGACCCTGAAGACCCTTACGAAATTCGTGACCGAGGGTTAATTCTGGCACATTTAGACTGTAATCATGTGGCATTGAGCGATCTCAATTATTTTATTGAGCATTGCCCAGAAGACCCTGTTTCTGAAATGATTAAAATACAAATTTATTCGCTGGATAACCATCCGGTCGTATTACATTAATTAACATACAGGCCTATCCCCTGTTTTAATATTTAAGGTAAGAGTATGCAACAGAAAGTAGTCAATATTGGTGATATCAATGTCGCGAACGACTTGCCGTTTGTGTTATTTGGTGGAATGAATGTATTAGAATCCCGCGATATGGCGATGAAAGTGTGTGAGCATTATGTCACGGTGACACAAAAGCTGGGAATTCCTTATGTTTTTAAAGCGTCATTTGATAAAGCAAATCGCTCATCAATCCACTCTTATCGTGGCCCTGGTCTTGAAGAAGGAATGAAAATATTCCAAGAGTTGAAACAAACATTTGGCGTAAAAATCATTACGGATGTTCATGAGCCAGCACAGGCCGCCCCTGTTGCTGAAGTCGTTGATGTTATCCAATTACCTGCGTTCTTAGCTCGCCAAACAGATTTAGTTGCGGCAATGGCTAAAACAGATGCAGTAATTAATATTAAAAAACCACAGTTTATCAGCCCAGGGCAAATGGGGAATATCGTCGAGAAATTTATCGAAGGCGGTAATGATAAAATTATTCTTTGCGACCGCGGTGCGAACTTTGGTTATGACAATCTAGTGGTTGATATGCTTGGCTTTAATGTCATGGTCCAAGCATCAAAAGGCTGTCCTGTCATTTTCGACGTAACCCATGCACTGCAATGCCGCGACCCGTTCGGTGCAGCATCTGGTGGCCGTCGTGGTCAAGTTGCTGAGTTGGCAAGAGCTGGAATGGCGGTTGGAATAGCAGGTTTATTCCTTGAAGCGCATCCAGACCCAGACAACGCACGTTGCGATGGCCCATCAGCACTGCCATTAGATAAGCTGGAACCATTCCTGAAACAAATGAAAGCAATTGACGAAGTTGTAAAAAGCTTCCCAGAGTTAGATACAAGTCGCTAAGTTAGGCGGTTTATGCAACTCACTGAAGTCGTTTCTATGTTCGGCGCTGATTTACAGCGCCGATATGGTGAAAAAATCTATAAAATCACCTTACATGGTGGCTTTAATTGCCCGAACCGTGATGGCACCCTTGGGCGAGGAGGCTGCACTTTTTGTAATGTGGCCTCTTTTGCTGATGAAAGTCAGTCATCTCAAACTATTAGTGAACAAATTCACCAACAGATCACCCGAATTTCCCGCGCAAAACGTTATTTAGCTTATTTTCAAGCCTATACCAGCACTTATGCCGAAGTAAGCCTATTAAAACAACTTTATGAAGAAGCCTTACTGCAAGCCGATATTGTTGGTTTATGCGTAGGAACTCGCCCTGACTGTGTCCCTGAATCCGTTTTGTCTTTGTTAGGCCAGTATCAACAGAAAGGCTATGAAATATGGCTTGAGCTAGGTTTACAAAGTGCTCATGATAAAACACTACATCGTATTAATCGTGGCCATGGTTTTGATGCATACCGACAAACAACGCAAAAAGCCCGTAGCCTTGGATTAAAAGTGTGTACGCATTTGATTTGTGGATTACCCGGGGAAAATGGCCAAATGAACATGGAAACACTTGATAAAGTGCTTGAATGCGGAACGGATGGTATCAAATTACATCCGTTACATATTGTTGAAGGCAGTGTGATGGCCAAAAGTTGGCGAGCAGGGCGCTTGGCAACGCTTTCTCTTGATGAATATACCCAAACTGCTGGTGAAATGGTACGTCATACTCCGACTGACATTGTCTACCACCGTATCAGTGCAAGTGCAAGAAAGCCAACTTTGCTCGCCCCGAACTGGTGTGAAAATCATTGGGTGGGAATGAATAATTTATATCAATATTTCTTAAAATGGGGAGGGCAAGGCTCCGCGCTTTGACTTCTTTAATGAGAACAACTATGAAATCAAATTTTTATAAAGCTATTATCGTTTCATCTCTAATTACGTTTTCTTTTCAAGCTGCCGCTCAACTTGATATTACTCCTGAAGATAAACAAAAATTCGTACAAACTTACCAAAAAGCAGTCAAGAAAGATGCCCTTGCTCAGTACCAACTTGCTCAAATGTATTTTTCCGGTTTAGGTGTCCTACAAAATTTTAATAATGCGCGTTTATGGGCAAATGAAGCGGCAAAAAACGGTAATGCGGATGGTTATGCATTATTGGCGGATATCAATCTATTAAGTGATAGTTACTTTTCGCAGGAATTGGCTGATGCCCGTAAATACGCGACAAAAGCGGTTGAAATGGGCAGTACGCGCGGAAAAATCAGTTTAGCAGAGTCATTGATAAATCCAATTGCAGGCAAAACGGATTATCAACAATCTATAGAACTTCTTAATGAAGTTAATGCGTTAAATAACCCGGATTATTTTATTGCTCCAATTTTACTTGGTGTTATCTATTTAGATGGCAAAGGCGTTGCAAAAGACGAAAAGCAAGCACAGCAATGGTTTGATAAAGCAAATGAGATGACTTATCCAGGCTATGCAGAGTGGATGGCTGCGTTTAGATTTTCTGAAGATAACACAGGAACGGTGACCATCGACCAAGTTAAAGCAAAAAAATTAAGGGAAATAGCCTGCGAAAAAGGAAAAAATGCAGGGAATGAGATGTTTTGTTTTAGTGAGTGATAGCTAAACCGCCATGTGAAATAGCATGGCGGTTTGCTTTGATACCTAAGTTAAGGCGTTGTTGTTGGTTTTTCTGTGTCGATAGAACCTGCCTGTTCGATAGCTTTAACGGCTTCAAGTGCATGATCCATTGAATTATAAAAGCTCAATATGCCTTCAATAGGTGTCACTTTCGCTCTTGCCAAAGTTTTTAATGGCTGGAACGGAATGTCACAAACTAAGACATGGGTATCTTTGCGTACGGCATCTATGAATTTTTCGAAAGCTTCTAAACCACCTGCATCTAAAACCGGCACTGCGTCCCATTGCATAATAATGGTTTCATAACCTGCGCTTTTGACGCGCAATTCATCGAAAATACGCTCAGCAGCAGCGAAAAATAACGGGCCATTTATTCTTACGACTAAACGGCTTCGCTCTTCGTCTGTTTCTGCGAGTTGTGTTGAACGGGTCATATTGGCAATACGCCGCATGAACAATAATGACGCGAGAACAATCCCGACAGTGATAGCAATAACCATGTCAAATAGAACAGTTAGAGACATACATAGTACTAATACAATAATGTCATCTTTTGGCGCGCGTTTAATCAGGTAAACGACTTTGCCCGCAGCACTCATGTTCCAAGCCACAATCAATAGTAATGCAGACATTGCGGCTAATGGCAGATAAGAGAGCATTGGTGCAAGAACTAATAATGTAAGTATCACCAGTATTGAGTGAATAATCGCAGAAATGGGGGATGTAGCACCTGCACGGACGTTAGCTGCAGAGCGTGCTATTGCAGCGGTTGCTGTGATCCCACCAAAAAAAGGCGCCGCAATGTTCCCCACACCTTGGCCAATAAGTTCACTATTGGAATGGTGCTTGGTTCCTGTCATGTTGTCCAATACTACAGCACATAACAGTGACTCAATTGCGCCAAGTACCGCCATAGAAAATGCTGCAGGCATTAATGCGGTGATCATCGCCCAGTTGATTGGCGCACTTCCGGGGAGTTCCCATGGCAAAATAAACTGCGGTAGGATAGGGGGAATACCATTACCTTCAGTACCATCAGGCAATAAATAGCTAAATTCAGAACCGATAGTCGCGACTTCCATACCAAATAATGAAAGTACCCACATGACGAAAGTCCCGACAATAAGGGCTGGCAAATGGCCGGGAAGTTTTAATTTTAGTTTAGGCCAGAAGATAAGCACCAAAAGGGTTGAAAGACCAATTAGTGTGTCACTGTACTGAAAAGTGGGGAAGGTATTGCCAATAGCAATGAGCTTATCAACATAGTTTTCTGGGACATGCGCCATTTGCAAGCCAAAGAAATCTTTAATTTGCATGGTAGCAATGGTGATAGCAATTCCCGAAGTAAAGCCTAAGGTGACAGAAACGGGTATGTATTCAATAAACTTACCAAAGCGAGCAAACCCCATCGCAAGAAGTATGACACCCGACATCAATGTGGCGACTAATAACCCACTTAACCCAAATTGTTGAGAGACAGGATAGAGGATCACCACAAAAGCCGCTGTGGGGCCTGAAACGCTATAGCGTGACCCACCAGTTACCGCGATGACGATCCCAGCAATCGCGGCAGTATAAAGCCCATATTGAGGCGGAACACCGCTAGCGATAGCCAAAGCCATTGCGAGGGGGATAGCGATAATACCCACGGTAATACCCGCGATTAAATCCTTAATAAAGCGGGTAGCCGTATATTTTTCTTTCCAACAAGAATCTATTAGCGCACTAAAAGGGCGCAACCTATTAATTTTTTTTGTACTCATTATACCCTACCAAATAACAGGGTGAAAAATAAACGAAAGATGTACCTATAAGGATACGCTTAGCAATCTAAAAAAAATCTGTTATGTATCAATGAATCTGCAATTATCATAACGTTTTCAGTAACAAAAGTAAAAAACCGTTATATTATAAAGAAAAATAGTTAGAGTACATTTTATATGGCTATTTTTCTTTTTTAGACTGTATATGTGAATGATGTAATCGTAATTTTATTTTTTAAGTAGTAATTATAAATCATTATAAATAAATAATTAGTCAACACGTATAATGGCTAGATTGTTATGATTGCTACCAATAATCCTATCCATTGCAGTAGTACTAGCCCAAGAGCACGTATGAAAAGACGTTTAGTCCCAGACCACCTTTGCTGCATCGTACAATGTTTAATTTTGCTTGGAAATAAAAAATTTAAAGCGTTATCAAAATGTTCTGTTTCATTATGTGTGTAGATAATTTTAAAGAAATGGTTATCTAGCCATAGGCGATATATATAATATTGGCAAATTATAAATATAATTACATTGACGAATAAAATATATTTAGGGTAATTAGAATCCAAAAATAAACTTAATTGGCAAAATAATGCTAATACAGACCCTACAGCGAAATAACGCCAACTATGAGTCAAAATAGTGATGACTTCACCTTGTTGTTTATTCATCAATGTATTCATTTTTTCACTCGGTTTAGGTGGTAATGGGTATACCAATAATTCAGCTGCTCTATCGTTGCTGTATTTAAAATCACTTGTGGGCGAGTTTGCTCAACTAATACTACGGCCCCTTCTATATTTTTAGCATCACCATGATGTACCAGCCATGCAACAGCCACAGTCGCACTTCGTGAGTAACCTAATTTGCAATGAATATATACCGCACCGTGTTTTACCAACTCATCCATAGTATGGACTGACTTTTCGATATCTTCCGCGCTTAGAGGTAACAAATCAATTTGCGGTTGGCTACAATATTTCAGCCCTTTACTGTAAGAATTGCGAGGCCATTCGCAAGTCATATCTAAAACAGCTTGAGTTTGCAAAGCGTAAAGCGGGCGCCCTCCCAAAACAATATGTTTACTGACAATACTGGGTTGTGCGCAGTGCTTAGCGAAGTAATGATAGGTTCCCCAAGCAATCAGCCGGTATGGCAGTAATAAAATAGCAGCTGAAGGGGAAATATTACCTTCCGGTGTTTTTTGGAAAACGCTGGCTCCGGCTCCTAAGTAGCCAAGGGTAATAAAAAAGAGGGCAATAGCAGGCCATAATAGTAACCAAGCGAACCCTTGGAAGGTAAAAGCAAGAATAAAACAAGCAAGAGAACTGGTTCCATAGTTTTTACTCATTTTAAAACTGCGAGGAGAACCTGTGTAATGCCATTGCCAATGGGTTTGTATAGGAAGTAAATAGCTAATTAATAGGCCAACGACAAAGCCAGTGATGACATCAATAAAGTGGTGTTGCCATGTGGTTAGAACTGAAATTAAAATTAAAACAGACCAACTATGAAGCAACCAGCGCCATTTTGTTGGTGTATGTGCTCGAAAACGTAACCATAGGATCCACAATAAAATAATATGTAATGAAGGGGCTTGGTTAAAGGGGAGATCAAATAGCTCTAGGCTGTTAAACATCCAGCCAAATAGGCCATCAGTGCTTGGTCGAGGGAAACTAAACTTTAGTGGAAATAGCAAAAAACCAATACAAGCAACAAGAGAAGCCGTGATCAGCCGTAAGCCGTGGATGGTTTGTTCTTTACAGGTCGTGCAAATAAATAATGATAACCCATAGAATAAGTCAATGCTCCAATAGGGAATGATAGTCCAAGGAAGAAATGGGATATGTGTTTCCCAAGAAAAAACGATAGAGGGAACCTGGTCTAACGTTGCGGTATAGGTATTGACTTGGCCATAAGTTAAGAAGAAAAAAGGTGCTAGAAAAACTAACCATAACAAACCAGACAGTAATATTTTGCGACGAGGTACAACCTGTTGAGGTTCGCGGGTTGCAGTTATCATCCTTTATCCTATTCCTTAAATGTCAACGAACTGGTGGTGATATTAGTAAATGATTGGGAAAACAAATAACGCTAAGCAGCATAGGTGCTTTGCTAACAATAAACAACGGCTATCATCTAAAGTTGAAGTAAGTGATTGATGGCAATAATGTGTCACCAATCACTCTGGAGGATAACTAGATTAACGCCGTCTAGCTATAGATACGCTGAATATGCCCCAGTTATCAATTGATTGGTTTAGTTTTTCAAAGCCCGCTTCTTCAACTAAAGCATCCATTTCGCCTTGGCTACGGCAACGCATAACCCATGCTTGCCCACCTTGGTGGCTTGGGAGTACCCGGGCAATCATTTCAACTTGAGGGTGCCATGGTTGACAGGTATAAATTAATAGCCCGCCAGATGGAATTGCCCGAGAAAGCCCATTTAATGAAGCCTTTATCATTTCATTATTGGGGAACAGCTCATACAAACCACTGACGATGCCAATTGTTGGCGATGGTGAAACCGCAGCTAGATCATCGGCATCAAAAGCATTACCTTCAGTAAATTGGATTTTGTCTTCAAGGTAACGTTCTTTTATATGTAATCGCCCTTGCTCAACATTGATAGGGCTATAGTCTCTTAGCAGGACGGACTCGACTTTTCCATAGTCATTAATCGCATCAAAAATATAACGACCTTGGCCTGCGGCAATATCCATAATTCGCACGGGAGTCCCTTTCTCTGTTAGGTCACGAATAGCCTGCCGAATGATGTTTTCAATATTGACTTTGCGTTGGCGTATTCCTTGCCAGCCAATACTGTTGAGATATTGCCTATCAATCACACGGCCAAACAAGCCTTTCCCCTGCGCTTTATCCCGATATACGTAATCAAGGGTCGAACCTGAATCAAACCCTTTATCATAACCAATACGAATACCTTCAGAAGCTTTGCCAAGTGTGCTCATTGATTTGCTCATAATTTTATAAGCAAGATTTTTGGGGCACCATTTAGGTAATGGAGTCATGAGTGAACGATATTTTTCAGCGCTGACACTCCACGTATCTTCATATTGATAATTATGTTGGTAGCACGGTAAGGCGAATAATTTGCCAATAAACTCACGGATTTTCTCAAGTGGGATATGGCGTTCTTTTTCACCTAAAGTGTCATGATAAAAACCGGGTAATATATGCTTTTCTTTTATTGGGGTGTTTAATTTTTCAAAAAACTGATGTTGAGGTCGGTGGTGAACAACGTGGTCGCTACCCGAAATAAATAGTTGAGTGGGCAAAGTAATTGCACCCGCATCAGCAACGATGCGATCAGCCGTTTTATACAGCTCAAGTAAAATATTGACGGCAATAGGGCGAGTGATCAATGGGTCGCGATTAAACGAATCAATTCGTTGTGCATCGTGAGTGAGAAATTTAGCTTTAACATACGAATTTACATAGAACAAGCCTCGAGCCTTTTGCATTAAAGCAAGCCCTGTTCGGGCAAATGGAACATACAATTTAACTTTAAATGCAGGGGAGGCGAGTACCATCCCTCGAATTTTGGGGGCGTAGTCATGAACCCAAGCGGAGACAAGAACGGCACCAACACTTTGCCCAATGACAATGATATTTTCTAACGGAATATTATATTCAGCGGAAATGTAACGCACAAACTCATCGACATCATTGATGGATGTGCTTAGTGAAGGGCTATAACCTCGAGGGCCATCATTTCTACCATGGCCACGGGCATCCCATGCAAACATAGCATAGTCAGGTAAATTGAGTTCATCGACTAAATGGGCGACTCGGCCGGAATGTTCATGGCCTCGATGAAATAAAATAATCGCTTTGTTGGTCGGCGTTTCTGTTGGCCAATGTCGATAAAAAAGAGAAGTATGGTCACTGGTGGTAAATTGGGACTCAATAACGGGACGTTGCGTCAGATAATCTGTCTGAACGTTCATAATTCTTCCTTAATTATTATTCGCAGGTGTAGATAATTCACAAAGAGCACGGCGAATACGGTTATAGCAAGTATAAAACAGCAACAAAGTTAAAAGGATAAACAGATAATTTACCCAACTAGAAAAGATAATCTGTGGAAAAATGCTAACGAGCAGTCCTAGCGTACCAAAAATAAAGGCTCGATCACTTTTACCAATAGGGCCGTCATAGCGCCGAGATGCACCAATTGATTGAGCGATAACGCCAATAAACTCAGTGAGTAGCGCAAGAAATAGAATTAATAAAATAAGCCAAAATGCTTGAGGGAAAATAACGGCAAATGGTGAGTAGAGTGCGACATCTGAAATGACATCACCAAGCTCATTTAATATTGCACCCAGATGGCTTTTCTGGTTGTGTTCTCTTGCTAACATGCCATCAATCGCATTGAGTGCCATACGAATAAACAGAACGAAAGGTAATAAAATAAACAGGTGCGGATTTGGAATGAACAGTAATAGCATTCCGCTGATCACGGATAAAAGTAAAGCCGCCAAGGTGACTTGGTTGGCGGTAACTCCCACACTAAATAACTTATGAACAATTGGACGAAGCAGATCTTGAAATTTAGGTTTCAGATCGTAAATGGTCATTGAGTGTTCCTTTCTCGTCACTGCACAATGATGCAGCTTTGGGATATATCAATACCCGATTGATTGATGTCTGCAATAAGAGCTATCTTAAGTTAGAAAATAACCAAGGAATATAGCCGTGTTATTTTAGTAAAAAAATTATTCTAACTATTTGAATAATTAACTAAAAACATTTAATGAAATTAAATGGAATGGATTTATTCACGTTGAGGAAAACAGATTAACAATATGATACCCGATCACGTCAATATCTTTTGTTTATCGATTTTTGAACGCATTCGTTTAAATTGGCTGGGTGTCATTGTGGTCATTTCTTTGAATTTACGGCAAAAAGCGCTGTGATCAGCGTAGGCACATTTACTGGAAATCTCAGTGATTGAAAAATCATCTTCGAGCAGTTCAATAGCATGTTCAAGCCGCATTTTTTGAATATATTGCTGAGGGGTTATCAAAAAAATAGCTTTAAACTGGCGGTTTAATTGGGAAAGGGAGAGGCCAGATATTTCAGCAAGAGTTGTCATTTTTATAGCGGTATCAAAATGTTCACTAATATGGCGTTCAACACGGCTAAGCTGGTTGTTCAGCTTAGGACTGACAGATTTTACATCTTGTAAATCCACTGAAATTCCTGCAACCCCAATAACCTGGTTACGTGTATTAAAAATAGGAACCTTAGTCGTTAAGCACCATCCCAACAAACCCGCTTTATACAGGTGAAGCTCTAGTTTATTAATGACGCTAATTTTCTTTTCCATCACTAAATAGTCCTGAGAACTATAGCTTTGGCCGAGTTCCGAATGAAAAATATCCTCAGCGCCTTTACCAACGAGATGATTAACACTGTCGATTTTACAACGAGTAGCTAGATTATCATTAGCTAATAAATACTTTGCATTATGGTCTTTTATAAAAAAAGTCACATTAGGCAAGGTATTAATTAGAGGCATGATTAAACCTAAATGATTTAATAAAACGTCAATATTATCAACGGGAAACAGCATATTTTCCTGACTAATCAATAGCAATTTATTTAGATTGATCATGCTGCGCTCCGAAATATTAAATTAATCTTACTAATTCTGTTAAATATTTTGAGATTGTGCAGAAAACCGCATAAGTTTGTTAGAAAGATATCAAGAGTTGTTAACAAAAATCAAGCATTCTATTAACAATGATAATAAATAGGATGCTAGCTGATGCAATCTCAATATACCAAAATTGAAGTTATCGATTCCCATACCGCAGGCGAGCCAACTCGGCTAGTCATTGATGGATTCCCTGATTTAGGGCAACAAAGCATGGCATCGAGATTGGAGCAATTACGCAAGCAACATGATGTATGGCGTAAAACCACCATTTTAGAGCCACGTGGCAATGACATTCTTGTTGGCGCATTACTCTGCAAACCACAAAACCCAGCGGCAACAGCAGGTGTGATTTTTTTTAACAATCAAGGTTATCTGGGAATGTGTGGCCACGGCACTATCGGTTTAGTGGCTTCGTTGCATTTTCTCGGTCATATCACTTATGGCAAACATCTTATTGAAACTCCGGTAGGAGATGTGACGGCGCAACTACACCAAGATGGTAGCGTGAGCATTCAGAATGTTTATTCATATCGTTATCGCAAAGCGGTACAAGTTAATGTTCCAGACCTCGGCCCCATTACTGGGGATATTGCTTGGGGCGGAAATTGGTTTTTTCTTGTTGAACAGTCACCAGTCGCCATTGATTACCAAAATATTAAATTACTGACAGAAGTCAGCTTAAAGATTAAACAAGCCTTAGCTGATCAAGGTATCTACGGTAAAGATGACCAAGAAATTGACCATATCGAATTATTCGGTTCACACCCCAATGCTAATAGCCAAAGTTTTGTTTTGTGCCCTGGTGGCGCTTATGACCGCTCGCCTTGTGGAACAGGGACTAGCGCCAAACTTGCCTGCTTAGCGGCAGATAAAAAGCTGGCAGCTGGTGAAATTTGGCATCAAGCCAGTGTTATTGGTAGCCAATTTCAAACCAGTTTTCAGCAGGCAGATGAAAACGGCATTATTCCTACTATTCGCGGACATGCCTATATCAGTGGGAAAAATACCTTATTGATAGATGAACAAGACCCATTTCGGTTTGGAATTTCGGTGGCATAGGGGAATGAAATGGAACGCAAATATCCAGTGATTGTAGTGGGTGGCGGTATTATTGGCCTGAGTATTGCGCTGACAGTTCAAGCTAATGGGTCAAACGTATTGTTGCTTGATAAACATGAAATTGGCCAAGGCGCCTCATTTGGCAACGCAGGGCATATTGCGACAGAACAAGTTTTTCCGATTGCTGACCCGAGTGTCTTAAAATCACTTCCAAAAATGCTACTTGACCCATTAGGGCCTTTGCGCTTGGATTGGCGTTATCTATTACCCTTAACCCCTTGGTTAATAAAATTATTGGGTAATATGCGCCATAAGCCTTTTACCCATATTCATCACACTTTGACGACATTAAATAGTGCCGCTTTTGATTCATGGCAAGCATTTATTCAAAAATGGCAATTAAGTGACCTTGTCAAAATGAAGGGGTCACTGTTGGTGGCTGAGAAAAAAGAAACTCTCGATAAATTAAGTCAGCACAGTGAGTACCTACAAAGTATTGGTGTGACAAATCAATTGATTGGTCAAGATGCGCTACTCACACGCGAACCTGCTTTATCTGAAAGCCAAATCGGGGGTGTTTTTTATCCAGATACAGGCCATGTTGTGGATTTATGTGCATTACACCAAAAGTTGACCGAGGCGTTTTTACAAGCGGGTGGGCAGGCATTAACCCACTGTGAAGTAACAGAAATTACATCAACATCGAATCAACAAGCCGTATTGACAACGACCCAAGGGCAGTTCACAGGACAAAAAATTGTTATTGCAGGTGGCGCATTCTCTAAATCATTAGTCAAAATGGTCAGCCGCATCAAAGTGCCACTTGAAACAGAGCGTGGTTATCACCTGATGTTGCCTAATGAATTAAGCCGTTTATCAATACCTGTATCAAGTATGGATAGGCGTTTTATTATGACGCCAATGTCTCAAGGGTTACGCCTTGCAGGAACCGTGGAATACGCAGGGCTAAAGCGCCCCGCAAATATGCAGCGTGCTCAACATTTTCTTCCGTTAGCACAACCAATGCTCAAAGAAGCATTAAATAGCCAACAATCGACATCATGGATGGGGTTTCGCCCATCCACATCAGACTCATTGCCAGTTTTAGACCACAAAGGTCCCTATATTTTTGCATTTGGTCACCAACACTTGGGGTTAACCCAAGCGGCGATCACCGCAGATATTGTGAATAGTTTTATTCATCAGCAGCCGACAAGCATCGACTGTACCCCTTTTTCCATTGAACGATTTCTTTAATTTTGAGGAGAATTCAAATGAATTTCCATGGCATTCTTGTTCCTTTAGTGACCCCGTTTCATGATGATTTAACACTAAATGTCAGTGCACTTGCTGAATTAACTGAAAAACTTATTGAGCAAGGTGTTACCGGTTTAGTAGTTTGTGGGACAACAGGGGAATATTACGCTTTAAATGAAGATGAACGTAAAACCGTGTTATCTACCGTTTGCAAGATTG